>NZ_JALKFZ020000100.1 GCF_023243075.1 Frankia sp. AiPa1
GCCGCTGTCGCCGCTGTCGCCGCTGTCGCCGCTGTCGCCGCTGTCGCCGCTGTCGCCGCTGTCGCCGCTGTCGCCGCGGGTCGTCTGGGCCGGGACCACCCCGGCGGGGACGGCCGACGGGAGGCCAGGCCACGGGAGTCGTCCGACCGAGACACCCGCGCTCGCCAGTGCCTCGGCAAGCTCCCCCGCCAGGTCGGCGTGCGACGACGGGGTGCCCGCACCCACGCCCGCTCCAGCCGCGGCCGGGGCCGCGAACGGCGTCAGCATGCTCCACCGGGTCGTCGCCGGCACGGCCGGGCCGCCGGGCGCCAGGACCGGCCAGTCAAGGCCGTACAGGTGGGCCCGGCGAGGGCTGGGACCGGCCAGGCCCTCGGGCCGGACGCGGCGGATGGTGAGGCGTTCGACGTTGATCACCGCGGCGCCGGTGGCATCGGTGGCGTGCAGGGTGAACGCGTCGGGGCCCAGTGCTGCCAGGCGCACCCGCAGACGGGTGGCTCCGGTGTGCTCCAGCCGCACTCCCGACCAGGAGAACGGCAGGGGCACGAGCTCCGGGTCCGAGTTCGGATCCAGGTCCGAGTTCGGATCCACGGCGGGCGCGGCGAGTGCCAACGCGTGCAGCGCGGCGTCCAGGAGGGCCGGGTGCACGCCGAACGCGTCGGCCTGGTCGCCGGCCTCGGCCGGCAGCTCGACCTCGGCGAGGATCTCGGCCTGGGCCGGGGTGGCCAGCTGCCAGGCGCCGCGCAGTCCCTGGAAGGTCGGGCCGTACTCCAGCGAGCGGTCGCGCAGGCGGGCGTAGGCGTCGTCGAGGGGGAGCGGCGTCGCCGCCGGGCCGGGCCAGGCGGCGCCGTCCGCGTCGGGTGGGGTGTCGCGCCGCTCGGTCGGGGCGAGGGCGAGCTCGCCGGTGGCATGCCGGCTCCAGCGGGACCCGCCCTCGTCGGCCAGCGTGCCGTCCATCGCCTGGGAGGCCTCCTGCCGGCGGGAGTGGACGCTGATCCGGCGCCGGCCGGCGCCGTCCGGGGCGCTCACCGTGACCCGCAGCCGGACTCCCGCGTCGGGCGGGATGACCAGGGGCGACTCGAGGGTGAGTTCGGCGACGTGATCCTGGTGGGCCAGCCGGGCGGCGTGCAGCGCCAGATCGACGAACGCCGTCCCGGGCAGCAGCACCGTGCCGGCGACGGCGTGGTCGCGTAGCCAGGGATGGGTGCGCAGCGACAGCCGTCCGGTGAGGATCAGCTCGCCCGCGTCCGGGCCGTCGACGCCGTCGAGGACGGCGCCCAGCAGACCGTGCCCGGCGGTGTCCAGGCCCACGCCGAGAGCGCCTGGACCGGAGCCGTCCTCGCCCGCCTCGAGCCAGAACCGGCGGCGCTGGAAGGCGTAGCTCGGCAGGGCCACCCGGCGCGGCGCCGGCGCACCGGTCGGGCCGGTGAACAGGGCGGGCAGGTCGAGGGCGACGCCATGGACGTGTGCCTGGGCGAGGGAACGCCGGAAACGGTCCGACCCGCCCTCGCCGCGGCGCAGCGAGCCGAGCACGACGGCGGGGCGCCTGCCCTCGTGCAGGCTGGCGGCCTCGATCGTCTCCTGGGTGCCGACCGTGAGCACCGGGTGCGGGCTGCATTCGACGAACACCCGGTGCCCGCGGGCGAGCAGCGTCCGGACGGCCCCCTCGTACTCGACGGTCTGGCGCAGGTTCGTGAACCAGTACTGGGCGTCGAGGCCGGCGGTGTCGAGCAGCTCGCCGGTGACCGCCGAGGCGAAGGCCGTGCCCGTGCTTCGCGGGCTGATCCCCGCCAGGTCGGCGAGCAGGCGTTCGCGCAGCGGCTCCATCCGCGCCGAGTGCGAGGCGTAGTCCACGGGAATGCGGCGCACCCGGATGCCGCTGGCCTCCGCCGTGGCGATCAGCTCGTCGAGGGCGTCCCCGTCGCCGGCGACGGCGGTCGACGATGGGCCGTTGACCGCGGCGACCGAGAGCCGCTCGCCCCAGGCCGACAGCAGCTCCCGGACGTGGGCGGCCGGCGCGGCCACCGACGCCATCCCACCACCGTCGCCGAGTGCGGCGATGGCCTGGCTGCGCAGCGCCACCACCCGGGCCGCGTCGTCGAGAGAGAGCGCCCCGGCGACGGCGGCCGCGGCGATCTCACCCTGGGAGTGCCCGACGACGGCTGCCGGTCGCACCCCGTGCGCCTCCCACAGCCGGGCCAGGGAGACCATCACCGCGAACAGCAGGGGCTGCACCACGTCGACCCGGTCCAGGTCGACCCGGGCCGGCGCGGGCGTCCCGGGCTCGCCGCGCAGCACGTCGAGCGGTGCGAAGTCCAGGTACGGGGAGAGCGCGTCGGCGCAGGCGGTGAGGTGGGACCGGAAGACCGGCGACTCGGCCAGCAGCTCGGTCGCCATCCCGACCCACTGCGAGCCCTGCCCGGGGAAGACGAGGACGACCTCCTCGGCGTCAGTCGTGCGGGCGGTCACGGCGTCGGCGTGCGGCTCCCCGGCGGCCAGCGCGCGTAGGCCGGCCAGCAGCTCGCCGCGGCCGTGGCCGGTGACGGCGGCCCGCAGCTCGTGCTGGGCGCGGGTGGTGGCCAGCGAGAACCCGACGTCGCGCGGGTCGAGGTCCGGCTCGGCCGCCTCGACCCACCGGGACAGCGCCGCGGCCTGGGCGCGCAGCGCGGACTCGTCCCGCGCCGAGACCAGCCACAGATCCGGTCCCGGGACGCTCGGCCGCGGCTCGCCCGGCTCCGGCTCGGCAGCCGGGTCGCCGGTGGGCGAGGAGTCCAGGCCGGGCGCCGGGACCGTGTCGGGTGGTGCCTCCTCGAGCACGACGTGCGCGTTGGTGCCGCTGATCCCGAACGAGGAGACGGCGGCCCGGCGGGGACGGCCGCCGCGCGGCCACGGCTGTGCCTCGGTCAGCAGGCTGACGGCACCGGAGGACCAGTCGACGTGCGGGGAGGGCGCGTCGACGTGCAGGGTCGCCGGCAGCCGCTCGTGGCGCAGCGCCATGACCATCTTGATGATGCCGGCGACGCCTGCCGCCGCGAGGGTGTGACCGATGTTCGACTTGATCGAGCCGAGCCGCAGGGGCTGCTCCGCCGGGCGGTCCTGGCCGTAGGTGGCGAGCAGGGCCTGGGCCTCGATCGGGTCGCCGAGCGGCGTGCCGGTGCCGTGCGCCTCGACCGCGTCGACGTCGGCGGGGCGCAGGCCGGCCACGCGTAGTGCCTCGCGGATGACCCGCTGCTGGGAGGGGCCGTTCGGCGCGGTCAGCCCGTTGCTCGCGCCGTCGGAGTTGATCGCCGAACCGCGGACCAGAGCGAGGACCTGATGGCCGTGGCGACGTGCGTCGCTGAGCCGTTCGAGCAGCAGCATGCCCGCGCCCTCACCCCAGCCGGTGCCGTCCGCGGCGGCGGCGAACGCCTTGCTGCGGCCGTCCGCCGCGAGGCCGCGCTGGCGGCTGAACTCCACGAACGTGCCCGGTGTCGCCATCACCGTCGCCCCGCCGACCAGGGCGAGCGAGCATTCGTCGCCGCGCAGCGCCTGGCAGGCCAGGTGCAGTGCGACCAGCGACGAGGAACAGGCGGTGTCGACGGTCACGGCCGGGCCCTCGAACCCGAAGGTGTAGGCGACCCGGCCCGACGCCACGCTCGTCGTGTTCCCGGTGGACAGGTGTCCCTCGAGGGTGGAGGGGGCTGATCCGCGCAGGGAGGCGTAGTCCTGCGCGATGACCCCGGCGAACACGCCGGTGCGGCTGCCCGCCAGGGTCGTCGGGTCGATGCCGGCGTGCTCGAGGACCTCCCAGGCGGTCTCCAGCAGCAGCCGCTGCTGCGGGTCGGCGGCCAAGGCCTCCCGTGGGCTCAGCCCGAAGAAGTCGGCGTCGAACTCGTCGGCGTCGTAGAGGAAACCACCGGACGTGGTGTACGTGTGACCGGGGCGGTCCGGGTCGGGGTCGTACAGGTGATCGAGGTCCCAGCCCCGGTTGTCGGGGAACGGGCCCACCGCGTCCGTGCCGCTCGCGACGAGGTCCCACAGCGCCTCGGCGGACGTCACACCGCCCGGGAAACGGCAGCTCGCGGCGACGATGGCGATCGGGTCGTCCGCTGACGGGACGCCGCGACGGGCCGCCGCGCCGTGCGAGGCGTCGTGCGGCGCGCCGTCCGCCGCCGCGTCGCCGACGGCGCCGAGCAGCTCGCCGCGCAGGAAGCCGGTGAGCGCGGCGGCGGTCGGCTGGTCGAACAGGAGCGTGGCCGGCAGCCGCAGACCGGTGGCGGTGTTAAGCCGGTTGCGCAGCTCCACCGAGGTCAGCGAGTCGAGTCCGAGCGCGCTGAACGGCCGGTCCGCCTCGATCGTGTCCGGGTTGGCATGCCCGAGCACGGCGGCGACCTGGGTCCGGACGAGGTCGAGCAGCAGCCGGCGCCCCTCGGCGGCGGGCAGCGCGCGCAGCCGGGCGGCCAGATCGTCGGTGGGGGCGGGGCCGGCCGCGGCCCGGCGGACCGTCCCGGTCGCCGCCAGTGCCCGCAGGACGGCCGGCAACGTCCCGGCGGCCGCCCGGGCGGCGAGGGCGGCCGGGTCGAACCGGGCCGGCACCAGCAGCGGTGTCTGATCGACGAGGGCGGCGTCGAACAGCGCGAGACCGTCGTCGAGGGACAGCGGCCGGACCCCGGAGTGGGCCAGGCGGCGCTGGTCGGCGGCGGTCAGAGCGGCCGTCATCCCGGCGCCGCCGGAGGCTGCCCCGTCCGGCGCCCAGGGCCCCCAGGCCAGGGAGACGGCGGGGCGGCCGGCGGCGGCGCGATGCAGGGCGAGCGCGTCGAGAAAGGCGTTCGCCGCCGCGTAGGCGCCCTGCCCCGGGTTGCCGGCGACCCCGGCCAGCGAGGAGAACAGCACGAAGGCCGCGAGGTCGGCGTCGCGGGTCAGCTCGTGCAGATGCCAGGCGGCATCCACCTTGGGCCGCAGGACCGGGCCCAGCGGCGGCGGGGTCGCCCCATCGACGACGGCGTCCCGCAGAACGCCCGCGGCGTGGATGACGGCGGTCAGGCGATGGCGTGCGGGTACCGCGTCGAGCACCGCGGCGAGCGCGTCGCGATCGGCGACGTCACAGGCGAGGATGTCGGTGTGCGCGCCCGCCGCGGTGAGTTCCGCCCGCAGCTGTTCGGCTCCGGGCGCCGCCGGTCCGCCGCGGGAGACCAGCAGGAGACGACGGGCGCCCGCCGAGGCCACGAGGTGACGGGCGACGGCGGCGCCCAGCGCGCCGGTCCCCCCGGTGATCAGCACCGTCCCGTCCGGGTCGAGGGCCCGCGGCACGGTGAGCACCACCTTGCCGACATGGCGGGCCTGGCTCAGGTACCGGAACGCCTCCGGCGCGGCGGCGACCTCGAACGCGGTGACCGGCAGCGGATCGACCGCGCCGGCCTCGAACAGTCGGCACACGTCGCCGAGCAGCCGCCCGATGTGCTCCGGGTCCAGCTCACTGAGGTCGTATGGCAGGTAGCGCACGCCCCGGTGGTCAGCCTCGACCTGCCCACGTTCGCGCAGGTCGGTCTTGCCCATCTCCAGGAACGCCCCGCCCCGCGGCAGCAGGCGCAGGGACGCGTCGATGAACTCCCCGGCGAGCGAGTTGAGCACGATGTCGACGCCACGGCCGGCGGTGGCCTCGAGGAAGCGCCGTTCGAACTCCAGCGTCCGGGAGGAGGCGATGTGGTCGTCCGGCACGCCGGCCGCGCGCAGCGCGTCCCACTTTCCCGGGCTCGCCGTGGCGAAGACCTCCAGGCCGAGATGGCGCGCGAGTCGGGTGGCGGCCATGCCCACGCCGCCCGCGCCGGCATGGATCAGCACGGTCTGTCCGGGCTGGGCGCGGGCCAGCTCGACCAGGCCGTACCACGCGGTGAGGAAGGTGATCGGGGTGGCGGCGCCCTGCGCGAACGAGAAACCGCGGGGCAGCCGGGTCAGGCGCCGGTGGTCGGCGACGGCACGGGGCGCGATCGCGCCGTCGAACATCCCGATGACCCGGTCGCCGGGGGCGAGGGTGGTCACGTCCGGCGCGGTCTCGACGATGACGCCGGCGCCCTCGCTGCCCAGCCGCGCCGCACCGGGATACATGCCCAGGGCGATCAGCACGTCGCGGAAGTTCAGTCCGGCCGCGCGCACCGCGATCCGGACCTGGCCGTTCGCCAGCGGCGCGTCCGCCTCCGGCGCGGGCACCCGGGCGAGGCTGTCCAGCGTGCCGGCGACGGTGAGGTCGAGCCGCCAGGGACCATCGGCCGGCGGGGTCAGCCGCTGGCGGGCATCACCGCGGATCACACGTGGCGCGAGCAGCCGGTCGCCGCGCAGGGCGAGCTGACGTTCACCGGCGGCGACGGCCGCGAGCGCGGCGGGCAGGGCGTCGCCGGCGTCGCCGGGCGCCAGGTCGAGCACCGCGATCCGGCCGGGATGCTCCGCCTGGGCCACCCGCGCCAGGCCCCACAGGGCTGCCTGCGCCGGTGCGGTGACCCTGTCGCCGGGACCGGCGGCCACCGCGCCGCGGGTGAGGACGACCAGCGGCGCGGGGGCGAGGTCGCCGCGGGCCAGCCAGGCGCGCAGCAGCCCGAGCAGCCCCGCGGTGAGCTGGTGTGCGGCACCGGCCTCGCCGCGGTCGGCCGCGGGAATCCGCTCGGATTCGGGAGTCGGCCCGGTTTCGGGCGGGTGGGCCCGCCGGTCGGCCTCGGGCACACCGAGAAGCTCGAGCTGATGTGCGGCCAGGTCGTCACCGGCCATCACCAGCACGGCCGAGGGCGGCCCACTGCCGGCCGCCGCGTCGTGCTGGGCCGGACCGGAGTGGGCCGGATCGGAGGCGCCGGGGTGCCGGTGGATGGTCACGGTTGCGCCGACCGCGGTGAGGGCATCCGCCAGCTCGGCGGCCTGCCGGCCGAGCAGTGCCCACCGTCGCCCCCGGTTCCCGTCCGCGCCGCCCACGTTCGTCCCACCGTCGGCCGCGCCGCTGCCGTCGGCTGTGCCGCTGCCGTCGCCTGTGCCGCCGTTGACGGTCGGCATCGTGACCGGCACCCAGTCCAGACGGTGCGGCAGGATCGCCCGCGGCCGCGGGCCGCGCAGCGCTGAGCGGGGTGCGGGGCGCAGGGCGAGTGCCTCGACGGTCGCGACCGGGGCGCCGGTCGGATCGGTCAGGGCGATGTTCACGCTGCCGTCGCCGGCGACGCGCAGCCGAGCGTCGAGTTCGCTCGCCCCGGCGGCGTGCAGCTCCACCCGGGACCAGGAGAACGGCAGGTTGATCTGCTCGGGATCGGTGCCCACCGGGTCGTGCCCGGACGTCGCCGTCGGGTCGAGGGCGAGCAGGTGCAACGCCGCGTCCAACAGCGCCGGATGGACGCCGTAGCCCTGGGTGGACGTGTCCGCGGGCAGGCGCAGCCGCGCGTGGATGTCGGTGCCCGCCCGCCAGGCCGCGCGCACGGCGCGAAACGTCGGCCCGTATTCGTATCCCTGCTGGGCCAGCCGCTCGTAGAGGTCGTCGACGGGCAGCGCCGTCGCGCCCACCGGCGGCGCCGCGGATCCGCCCGGTGCCAGGGCGTGCGGTGTCGTGCCTCCCGGGGTCGGGTCGGGTGCGGTCGGGTCGGGCGCGGTCAGGGTGCCGCTGGCATGCCGGTTCCAGCCCTGCGCGTCGGACCAGGCCGTGGCCATCTCGCCCACGGCCGTCGGGTCCGGTGCGCCCGCGGACGGGCCGGGGCCGTCGCCGGTGGGACGGGAGTGGATCTGGACGGCACGCCGACCCGTGGCGTCCGCGGCGCCGACGGCGACCTGCAGGTCGACCGCGTAGCCCGGAGGCAGGACCAGCGGGGACTCGATGACCAGCTCGTCGAGGACGGGACTGCCGGCGAGGGCGCCGGCGTGCAGGGCGAGGTCGACGAACGTGGTACCGGCGACCAGGGTGGTGCCGGCGATGACGTGGTCGGCGAGCCACGGCTGGGTGCGCGGGGTCAGCCGTCCGCTCAGCACGGCGGTGAACGCGCCGCCGTCGGTGGTGGCGTCCGCGACGGCGGCGGCCATCGCCGGGTGGGCGGCGATCGCTGAGTTCGCGGCGATCTCGGTGGCGGCGGCGAGCAGCGGATGGCGGGCGTCGCCGAGGCCGAGGGTGGCGGCGTCCGCGGCGGCGGGCGCGTCGAGCCAGTAGCGCTGGTGCTGGAAGGCATAGGTCGGCAGGGCGACCCGGCGCGACGGGCGGGCGGGCGGGTCAGTATCCGCTCCCGCCTCACCCGGGCCCAAGGCGGGGCCGGCGGCGGCGAGCAGGGCGGGCCAGCGCGGGCTGACACCGCGCGCGTCCAGCGCGGTGATCGCGGCCACCAGGGTCAGCGCCTCGGGCCGCCCGGCGCGCCCGGCGGCGACCGTCAGCACGGTCCCGGGACCAACGGCCGGGGCGTCGGGACCGTCGGGACCGTCGGGACCGGGGCCCGGTGTCGCGCCCCGTGGGCCGGCGCCGTCGAGGTCCAGCGCCGCGAGCGTGTCGGCGCTGGCGGTGGTGAGTACGGTGTCGGGGCCGAGCTCCAGGTAGGTGCGTGCGCCGCGGGCATGCAGCTCGCGGACACCGTCGGCGAAGCGCACCGCGGACCGAACCTGGTCGACCCAGTAGTCGGGGTCGCTCAGAGCGCCGGGTGCCGCGAGCCGGCCGGTCAGGTTCGACACCACGGCCGTGGTCGGCTCGGCGAGGCGCAGCTCGCCCACCACGGCGCGGAACTCCTCGAGCATGGGATCCATGCGCGGTGAGTGGAAGGCGTGGCTGACCTGGAGCCGCCTGGTCCGCCGGCCGCGGGCCCGGATCACCTCGGCGACGGTCGCGGCGGCGTCGGCGTCGCCGGAGACGACCGTGGCGGTCGGCCCGTTGATCGCCGCGATCGCCAGACGCCCGGTCAGACCATCGAGCAGCGGGCGAACCTCAGCCTCGGTCGCCTCCAGGGCGATCATCGCGCCGCCGACGGGCAGGGCCTGCATCAGCCGGCCGCGGGTGGCGACGAGCCGGGCGGCGTCCGCCAGGTCGAACACGCCCGCGACGTGCGCGGCGGCGATCTCCCCGACCGAGTGGCCGAGCAGCAGGTCGGGCCGCAGTTCCCAGGAGCGCACCAGGCGGTACAGCGCGACCTCGAAGGCGAACAGGGCGGGCTGGGCGTTGCCGGTCAGGTGCAGTGCCGCGCCGTCCGGGTCGGTGTCGAACATCACCGCGAGCAGAGGCCGGTCGAGGTGGCGGTCGAACGCGGCGGCGACCTCGTCGAGCGCGGCGGCGAACACCGGGTAGGTGGCATAGAGCTCGCGGCCCATGCCCGGTCGCTGGCTGCCCTGACCGGTGAACAGGAAAGCGGTGCGGCCGGGCGCGACGGTGGCGGTGAGCGTGCCGGGCGCGGCCGTGCCGTCAGCGAGGGCGCGCAGCCCGGCGAGCAGCTGGTCGCGCCGCGACGGCGCGTCCGGTTCGACGCTGGTGGGCAGGACGGCCGCGCGGGCGTCCAGCCGGTCACGGGTGGTGACGAGGGCGGTGGCGACGGCGGCCGGATCCGCGTCCGGCCGCGCGAGCAGGAACTCGTGCAGCCGGCGGGCCTGCGCCGGCAGAGCCGCCGTGGACGCGGCGGACAGCACCCACGGCAGCACAGCGGTACCGTCCGGGTCCCGCGCGTCGGTGTGCGCCGTGCTGGCCCGCGCGGCGTCGGCCCCGGGAGCGTCGGCCTGCGGTATGACGGCCTGCGGGATGACGGCCTGTGGGACCGCGGCCTCCGAGGTGACGGCCTCCAGGACCAGGTGGGCGTTGGTGCCGCTGATGCCGAACGACGACACGGCCGCCCGGCGCGGCCGCTCGCCGGCCGGCCATGGGACGGCCTCGGCCAGCAGGCTGATGTCCGCGCCGTCCCAGTCGACATGCGGGGTCGGGCTGTCGACGTGAAGGGTGGCCGGCAGCGTGCCGTGCCGCATCGCCTCGACCATCTTGATGACACCGGCGACACCGGCGGCGGCCTGGGTGTGACCGATGTTGGACTTCACCGAACCCAGCCGCAGCGGCTCGGGCGCGGCCCGGCCGTGCCCGTAGACGGCCATGAGGGCACCGGCCTCGATCGGGTCGCCGAGTGAGGTGCCGGTGCCGTGCGCCTCCACCGCGTCGATCTGTTCCGGGGCAAGGCGGGCGTCGGCCAGCGCCTGGCGGATCACCCGTTCCTGGGCGGGGCCGTTGGGGGCGGTGAGCCCGTTGGACGCGCCGTCCTGGTTCACGGCGCCGCCAAGCACCAGCCCGAGCACCGGATGCCCGCGCCGGCGTGCCTGCGAGAGCCGCTCCAGCAGCAGCAACCCGCCGCCCTCGGCGAAGTTCGTCCCGTCGGCCGAGGCGGCGAACGACTTGCACCGGCCGTCGGCGGCCAGCCCGCGCTGGCGGCTGAACTCGACGAACACCCCGGGCCCGGCGAGCACGGTGGCGCCGCCGGCGACCGCGAGTCCGCATTCCCCGGCCCGCAGCGCCCGCACCGCGAGGTGGATCGCCACCAGCGAGGAGGAGCAGGCGGTGTCCACGCTCAGGGCCGGGCCTTCCCAGCCGAACGTGTAGGCCACCCGGCCGGAGGCGACGCTCGGGGTCTTGCCGGTGAGCAGGTACCCCTCGGCCGCGCTCGGCGCCTGGTCCAGACGCGGGCCGTACTCGGGGGCGATGACTCCGGCGAACACACCGGTGTCGCTCCCGCGCAGCGAGGCGGCGGGGATGCCGGCGTTCTCCAGCAGCTCCCAGGCCAGCTCCAGCAGCAGGCGGTGCTGGGGGTCGGCGGCCGCGGCCTCCCGGGGGCTGATGCCGAAAAGCTCGGCGTCGAACCCGGCCGCGTCGGTGAGGAATCCGCCCTGCCGGGTGTACGAGGCGCCGGAACGGGTCGGGTCCGGGTCGTAGAGGCGGTCGAGATCCCAGCCGCGGTCGTCCGGAAAGTCGCTGATCGCGTCCCCGCCGTCGGCCACCAGTCGCCACAGGTCGTCCGGCGAGCCGACCCCGCCGGGATACCGGCACGACATCGCCACGATCGCGATCGGCTCGTGGTCGCGGGCGTCCGCGACGCGCAGCCGTTCGCGGGCCTCGGCCAGGTCACCCGTGACGCGACGGAGGTAGTCGCGCAGCTTCTCCTCGTTCGCCATGCGTGGTACCTCCCGCTAGATGGGTCCATCCGCGCGTGTGGGCCGCGCCGGTACTCCCGGCGCGGGGCTCGTCAGCGCAGGTTGTCGATGAAGTCGAAGATCTCGTCGTCGCTGGCGTCGTCCAGGGCGGCCCGGGCGTCGCCGCCGCCGGTGTCGGCCGCCGTCGGGTCAGAGCCAGTCGGGTCAGAGCCGGCCGGGTCGGAGCCGGCCGGGTCGGAGCCGGCCGGGTCGGAGCCGGCCGGGACGGGGCCGGTGTCCGCCCGCCGGGCCCGCAGTGCCAGGAGCAGGTCCTCCACCCGGCTGGTGGCGCGGGCCAGGTCGTCATGGCCGGCGGGCAGGTCCCGCAGGGCCGCCTCGAGCTGGGCCAGCGCGGCGGCCGGGCCCGCAGCGGCTGCCGGTGCGGCGGTGCGGCGCAGCTCGCCGTCGAGGTGACGGGCCAGCCGGTGGGGGGTCGGATGGTCGAAGACGACGGTGGCGGCCAGCCGCAGCCCGGTCGCGGTGCCCAGCCGGTTGCGCAGCTCCACCGCGGTCAGGGAGTCGAATCCGAGGTCCTTGAACGCGCCGTCGGCCCGGACGGTCTGCGCGGTGTCGTGCCCGAGGGTCCGGGCCACCTGGAGACGGACCAGGTCCAGCAGCGCCTCCTGCCGCTGCTGCGGCGGCAGGGCGGCCAGGCGTCGCGCCGACGCGCCGGCCGACTGCCGCGGACGGCCTTCGGTCGCGGGGCGGCGGGTGCCCTCGGGGCCGTGCGCCGTGGTCAGGTCCCGCAGCATCGGTGGGATCGTGGCGCCGTCCGCCGCCGCGGCGCGCAGCGCGGGGATGTCCAGCCGGGCGGGAACCACGGCCGCCCGGGAGGCGCGCAGCGCCACGTCGAACAGCGCCAGGCCCTCGGCGGTGGACAGCGGGGGAAGGCCGGTGCGGCCCATCCGGGCCAGGTCCGCCTGGTCCAGATGGGCGGTCATCGCGCTGGTCTGAGCCCACAGCGGCCAGGCCATCGACGCCGCCGGCCGGCCGGTACGGCGGCGGTGCTGGGCGAGTGCGTCCAGACCGGCGTTGGCCGCGGCGTAGTTGGCCTGCCCGGCGGGGCCCAGAGTGGCCGCGATCGACGAGAACAGGACGAACGCGGCCAGATCCGCGTCGAGGGTCAGCTCGTGCAGGTTCCAGGCCGCGTCGAGCTTCGGGCGCAGGACGGTGTCCAGGCGGGCCGGGGTCAGATCGGCCAGCAACCCGTCGTCGATCACACCGGCGGCGTGGACGACGGCGGTCAGCGGATGTGCGTCCGGGATGCCCGCGAGCACCTCGGCCAGGGCCGGGCGGTCGGCGGCGTCGCAGGCGACGACCTCGGCGTGGGCACCGAGGCCGGCGAGTCGGGCGACGAGGTCACCGGCTCCCGCCGCACGCGGGCCGCTGCGGCTGAGCAGCAGCAGGCGGCGAACCCCGTGCACGGTGGCCAGATGCTCGGCCAGGGCGCTGCCGAGCACGCCGGTTCCGCCGGTGAGGAGCACGGTCCCGTCCGGATCGAGGGGAGCATCGAGGGTGAGCACGACCTTGCCGACGTGGCGGGCGTGACCGATGAACCGGAACGCCTCCCGGGCGCGGCGCACATCCCACGCGGCGACCGGCAGCGCGGCGAGCTCGCCACGCTCGAACATCGCACCGACGGCGCCGAACATCCTCCGGACGTGCTCGGGTCCCCGGTCGGTCACGTCGTAGGCCTGGTAGCGGACGTCCGGGCGGACCCCGGCGATCACCGCGGGGTCACGGATGTCGGTCTTACCCATCTCGACGAACCGCCCCCGCGGGGCCAGGACCCGCAGCGAGGCGTCGACGTACTCACCGGCGAGGGAGTTGAGCACCACGTCGACCCCGCTCCCGGCGCTCGCCGAGCGCACCCGCTGTTCGAAGCCGAGGTCCCGGCTGGAGGAGATGCGCTCGGGCGGTAGGCCCAGCGCGCGCAGCACCGGCCACTTCGCGGGGCTCGCGGTGCCGTGGACGCGCAGCCCCCAGGCCCGCGCGAACTGCAGCGCGGCCATGCCCACGCCGCCGGTCGCCGCGTGCAGCAGCAGGGACTCCCCGGACGCGACGTCGGCGATCTCCCGCAGCCCGTAGTAGGCGGTGAGGAAGACCACCGGCACGGCCGCGGCCTCGGCGAACGACAGCCCGGCGGGGATCGGCGCGACCATGCGGTGATCGGCGATCGAGACCGGCCCGGCACCCGCCGACAGCAGGCCCATCACCCGGTCGCCGACGGCGAGCCCGGTGACGCCGGGACCCACCTCGAGCACCAGCCCGGCGCATTCGCCGGCGGGCGGCCGAGTGTCGCCCGCGACCATGCCCAGGGCGAGGATCACCTCGCGGAAGTTCAGGCCCATCGCGCGCACGGCGATGCGCACCTCGCCCTCGCCGAGCGGGCGGGTCGCCGCGTCCGACGGGATCAGGGCGAGGCCGTCGATGGCGCCCTCACCGGTGTAGGCGAGCTGCCAGCCCTCGGCGTCCGCGGGCGGGATGAGCAGGTCCGCTGGTCCGTCCAGCAGGGTCAGACCTGGCCGCAGGACGCTCTCGCCGCGCAGTGCCAGCTGTGTCTCGCCGGCGGCGAGGGCGCTGGCCACCTGGGGCCGGCCCGCGCCGTCGAGCGGGCCGGCGCTGGCCTGGTCCCCCAGGTCGAGCAGGGCGAAGCGGCCTGGGTGTTCGGTGATCGCCGAGCGGACCAGCCCCCAGACCGCCGCGCCGGCCAGATCGGCGCAGTCCTCCCCGGCGTGGGTGGCGACGGCGCCGTGGGTGACGAACACCAGCTGCCCGCCGTCCTCCTCGGCCGCCCATGCCTGGATGAGCGCGAGTGCGCGCCCGGCCGCGGCGCGGGCGGCCGCGGGCGCGGTGGCGTTCCCGCCCGCCTCGGCCGCGTTGCCTGCCTCGACTGCTGTGCCTGCCTCGACTGCTGTGCCCGTCCCGGCCGCGTCGCCCGCCTCGGTGGCGGGGGTGTCGTGTGGACCGACCGCGACGAACACGCGGCTGTGACCGTCCGCGACGGCGGCCCAGCGCGGTGCGGCGCAAAGGTCGGCCACCGCGCCGTGGACGGTGATCCGGCCGTTCACCGCCCGGTCGCCGTTCACCGCCCGGTCGCGCCGCAGCCGGTCGTCGGTGCCGGCGTCGTCAGTGCCGGCGGCGTCGGTGTCGGCGGTGTCGGTGTCGGCGGTGTCGGTGTCGGTGTAGGCGGTGTCGGTGTCGGCGGTGTCGGCGTCGGCATGGACGGGGAACCACGCGATGCCATAGGTGTGCGGTCCGGCCGGTTGGGCCGCGCCCAGGGCGGCCAGGGCGTCGGCGCTCATCGCGCGCACCGTGAGGGCCTCGACGCTCACCACCACCGCGCCGTCCACGTCGGTGCCGGTCAGCGACACGGTGCCGTCGCCGATGGGGGTGACCCGAACCCGCAGCGCCGCGCCGCCGGGGATGTGCACGCGCACCCCGCGCCAGGCGAAGGGGACCAGCACCGCACCGTCCGCGACTGGCGGCAGGGCCAGCGCCGCCGCGTGCAGGGCGGCGTCCAGGAGCGCTGGATGCAGGTGGTAGCCCTGTGCCGCGCCGTCCAGGTCGGCCGGAAGCGCGAGCTGCGCGTGGACGCCGTCAGCGCCCCGCCAGGCCTCGCGCAGGCCCTGGAAGGCCGGGCCGTAGTCGTAGCCTCGGGCGGCCAGGGATTCGTACAGACCATCCACGTCGAGCACGCTGGCCCCGGCGGGTGGCCACGTGCCGTCGTGCCCGACGACCTGGTGACCGGCTGTGACGCCGGGTTCGGCCGCGACGAGCCCGTCAGCGTGGCGGGTCCACGGCGCGGGTCCGGACCCGTCGGTTGCGGACCCGCCGTCGAACCCGCCACCGGTGCTGGAACCGGCGGGCCGCGGGCGGGAGTGCACGGTCACCGGCCGCTCGCCCCGCTCGTCCGCCGCGCCGAGCAGCACCTGCACGTCCACCCGCCCGTCCGGGCGTAGGGGCAACGGCGCATGCAGCGTGAGTTCCGTGAGGCCGCCGGGCATCCCGGCGGCGTGCAGCGCCAGCTCGACGAAGGTCGTGCCGGGCACGAGAACCGTGCCGGCGACCGCGTGGTCGGCCAGCCACGGCTGACTGGCCAGCGACAGCGTCCCCGTGTAGATCGAGGTGCCCGTCTCGGCGAGGGCGACCGTCGCGCCGAGCAGCGGATGGCGGGACTGTGTCACGCCGGCCTCGGCCAGGTCGCCGCCCGCGGCCGGAGCCGCCAACCAGTAGCGGCGGTGCTGGAAGGGATAGGTCGGCAGGTCGGGGATGTGCGCGCGGCGGGCGGCCTGGGCCCGGTTCGTGCCCGTGCCGGCGTCTTGCGTCGCCGCCGGATCCAGCAGGGCGGGCAGGTCCAGGGGCACGCCGTGCGTGAACGCCTGCGCCGCGGACAGCAGCAGCCTGGTGCGTCCGCCGTCGTCGCGGCGAAGCGTCCCGATGACCGTGCTCGGCAGGTCCTGCGGGGCTGCCGCCGTCCCGGTGGTGTCGGAGGTGTCGGAGGTGTGTGCCGGGTCCGGGCCGCGCAGCGCGTCCAAGGTGTCCTGGATGCCGACGGTGAGCACCGGATGGGAACTGGACTCGACGAAGGTGCGATGGTCGTCGGCGGCCAGGGCCCGCACGGCGGACTCGAACTCGACCCGTCCGCGCAGGTTGCGGTACCAGTAGTCGGCGTCGAGCCCGGCGGTGTCCAGGCGCCCGCCGGTCACGGTCGAGTAGAACGCGAGCTCACCGGTGCGGGGCCGGATGCCGGCAAGCGCCGCGAGCAGCCGGTCCCGGATAGCCTCGACGTGCGGTGAGTGGGACGCGTAGTCGACCGGGACCCGCCGGGCCCGCACGCCGAGAGACTCGGCCTGGACCAGCAGCTCGTCCAGCGCGCCGGCGGCCCCGGAGACCACCGTGGATGCCGGCCCGTTGACGGCCGCGACGCCGATCGCGCCGGCCCATCCGGCGATCAGCCGCTCCACCTCGGCGACCGGGCGCGCGACCGAGACCATGCCCCCGGCACCGGTGATCTCCAGTAGGGCCCGGCTGCGCAGCGCGACGATCCGTGCGGCGTCGGCCAGGTCCAGGGCGCCGGCCACGTGGGCGGCGGCGATCTCCCCCTGGGAGTGACCGACGACCGCGTCGGGCCGCAGCCCGATCGAGCGCCACACCTCGGCCAGCGAGACCATCATCGCGAACAGGGCGGGCTGGACGACGTCAACGCGTTCCAGCGCGCCGGCGTCTCCGCCGCGGACGACGTCCAGCAGCGAGAAGTCGACGTGCGGGGCGAGAGCCCGCGCGCACCGGGTCATGGCCCGCAGGAACACCGGGGACGTGTCGAGCAGTTGCGCGGCCATCCCCGGCCACTGCGATCCCTGCCCGGGGAACACCAGCACGATCCGCCCCGGCCCGGACGGGTCGGCGAAGCCCTGGCCCGGGTCGGCCCCGGCCCGGGCCTCGCCGTCAGCCCCGCCCTCGCCGCCCTCGCCGAGCGCGGCGAGTTCCCGCAGGGCGCCCGCCCGGTCCGAACCGACCACGAGGGCGCGGTGCGCGAACAGCGTCCGGCCGGTCGCCAGGGCGAGGCCGACCTCGCTCAGCGGCAGGTCCGCCCGCGCGGTCAGGTGCTCGTGCAGTGCCCTGGCCTGGGCGGCGAGCGCGGCGGCCGAGGGAGCTGACAGTGGCAGTCCGACGGGCCCGTCATCGGCCACCGCCGGGTCCGGCCCGGTCTGCCGCGGTCCCTCGGACGCCGGACGTTCCCGCGGCCCGCTGTCCGGGCTGGTGGTGTTGGGGTTGGGGTTGGTGTTCGGGGTGGGTGGTTGTTCGAGGATGAGGTGGGCGTTGGTGCCGCTGATGCCGAAGCTGCTGATGGCGGCGCGGTGGGTGGTGGT
>NZ_JALKFZ020000101.1 GCF_023243075.1 Frankia sp. AiPa1
GGTGTGAGGGGGGCGCGGGGGGGGGGGGGGGGGGGCGGGGGGGGGTGCGGGCGGCGGGCCGGGCGGCGCCCCCCCCCCCCGAACATGCCTCCGGCGACGGCCTCCGCATCCCCGATGATCTCCATGGCGTACGGCAGCCCGCGACGGCACAGCGCGGCGATGAGCGTCGACCCGACCAGTCCCGGCATCACCGCTATGTAGCGAGTGTCGATGACGTGCGGCGAACGCCCACCACTCCCCGCCGGCCCGGACTGCGCCTTTCCGGTGGCCGGCTCACCGGATGCCTGACCTCCGGTGGCCGGCCTCGGCTCCGACCAGCAGGAGGCTCCGGCTCCGCGTTGCCGGGGGGTGGGTGCGAGCAGCCCGCCCGGCCCGAACCCCGCGGACACCGCACTTCTCAGACGGCGGTGGGTCCGCAGGTAGCCGATCGACCCCCGATACGGCGGCAGCTCCACCACTCGCACTCCCGCGCCGGTCACGGGGAAGGAGGTCACCGACGGATCGGCCCCGGCCGGCCTCGCCACGGCCCCGCTGCCCGCGGTCCCGGGCGCGACGGTCGCGGAGCAGACGTGACGGTGCTCGTCCGCGTCGACCGGCGACACGTCCGCGAACGTGGGCCCGACCCTGGCCAGGACGATGACCTCGTGGAAAACGGTGAGGTAGGAAGCCCAGTGCCGATAGGCCTCGCTCGGGTTGCGGGATACGACGACGCCGTGCGCGTCCCGGTGGAACCGTGCCTCTGTCGCGACCACGACTCGCATGCCGCCCGCCCATCGCCGTTGCTCCCCTCCAGGACGTGCACAACCTACAGCCACCGTCCAACTACAGAGAGATAGATTGCTCGCGGAGAGTCCGGACGTGACGGTGCGACCGCACCTTCCCCCCGCCGCATCGCCCGCGCCCGCGCGATCCCCCACAGCCGTCCCATCCCCCGCACGCCGAACGGGATCGGGCGGGTGAGGCAGGTGAGCCCACCCGCCCGATCCCGTGCCGCCCTGGACTCACGGCGACGCAGCGCCGATCCGACGGGAGCTGTCCCGCCGGGCTTGCAGGTAGATGGCTTCCATACGTGAGTTCCGGGCGTGTCGTCGTACGGCCGTCTCAGAGCGACTCGACGGCGAGACGAACGTCTTCGCTCGGTCGCGCCTGTGTCGGCACCGCCGCACCGCGGCGCCCACTCGCGCCAGACGCCCCGATCACAACCCCGCCGCCTCGTTCGCCGAACCCCTGATCAGCGGGCCCTTGATCTCCCAGGCCCACGGGCCCGTCATCGAACGGAAGGCGCTGCGTCGCGCCGGGCGTGACGCCCGTCGGACTCAGGCGCCGCGTACCGTGCGGACCGGGCAGCCAGCGACGGGTGTCGAGGACGAGCCGCGCATGCCGGGCCACCAGGTCACGGTCGAACGCATCATGGTCGACGAGGACGACCACGAGGTCCGCGGCGGCCAGCTCGTCCGCGTTCGCCTCGACGAGAGGCACCTCCACGGGTAGTCGGGCGGCATCGACATGCGGGTCCGCGGCACGCAGGTCGGCGCCGAGCTCGGTGAGCAGGACCGCGATCCGGGCGGACGGCGACTCCCGGGCGTCCCCCGTGTTCTTCTTGTAGGCGAGGCCGAGCAGTAGCACCCGGCTGCCGGCGACTGCCTGGTGGCGGGCGTTGAGCATCTCGGTGACGCGGCGCACCACATGGTCGGGCATGTGGTCGTTGACGTCGTTGGCGAGCTCAACGAAGCGGAAGCTGCGCCCGAGGCTGTGCCGCACCCGCCAGGACAGGTAGGACGGGTCGATCGGCAGGCAGTGCCCGCCAACCCCCGGCCCTGGGGTGAAACGCAGGTAGCCGAACGGCTTTGTCGACGCCGCGTCGATGGCCTCCCAGACGTCGACGCCCAGCTCGTGGGCGAACATCGCCAGCTCGTTGACGAGCGCGATGTTGACGTGCCGGAAGGTGTTCTCCAGTAGTTTCGTGAGTTCGGCGGTTCGGGTCGAGGCCACCGGCACGGTCAGCTCGACGAGGCTGTCGTAGAAGGCGGCCACGGCCGACCGGCATGCCGGGCTCATCCCGGAGACGACCTTGGGGGTGTTCCCCAGGTTCCAGGTCGGGTTGCCGGGATCGATGCGCTCCGGTGAGTACCCGAGGTGGAATTCGAGGCCCGGCCGCAGCCCAGAGCCCTGCTCCAGCAGCGGGGCGAGCAGCTCCTCGGTGGTGCCCGGGTACGTGGTCGACTCCAGGATCACCGTCGCCCCCGGGCGGACCAACGGGGCGAGCCCCTGCGCGGCGTCGACGATGTACGACAGATCGGGTGCGCCCTCCCGCAACGGCGTCGGCACGGTGATGACGGCGACGTCGAAGCCGTCGGCCCGCGCATAGTCCGCGGTCGGCAGGTACTGGCCGCTGGCCAGCGCCGCCTCCAGCTCGCCGTCGGAGATGTCCTCCACGTACGACCGTCCGGCCGCCAGGCGCGCCGCCCGGTTCATGTCGATCTCCACCCCGACGACACGCCAGCCCGCGGCGACAGCCCGCATCGCCACCGGCAGACCGACGTACCCCTGCCCGATCACCACTAGCTTGTTCGATGACATGAGCTGAGTGTTGCGTATCAACTACACATAGCGACGTAGCGGTCCGGACGTGTTCCGCCGGACGGCACGACCGCGGCGACCCGCCCAACCCCGACACGCCCCAGGCGAGGGCCGTCATCCACGAACCGCGGTGTCATGCCGGTCGCCGCGGAGATCGCCGAAGGCACCGGTCGGAGGTCGGAGGTCGCCGGGGCGCGGCGCCGGCCAGCCACAACTCGCGCCAACGAGTCGACACGCAGCGCAACGCGCAGACCATCCAGTCGACCCCACGAAGGTCAAGAAAAGTTACTCTCCGCAATCAGCGGGTGTCGAAGGTGCACCTACGGTTGTTGAGGAGTAAGCGATGTTTCGTCGACGAAGACGACTTGGGGTGGCAACGGCCGCGCTGGCCGCCGCCGGCCTCGTGGTTCTGCCGGCTGCGGTGGCGGTCGCCCCGGCCTGGGCAGCGGCGGCCTCCGGCACGGAGTGGTCCTGGGGATACAACGGTCTTGGGGCACTGGGGAACGGCACCACCGCCAACAGCTCCGTGCCGGTCCGGGTCAGCGGCTTCACCGGGCTGAGCCGCGTCGTGGGGATCGGCGCGGGCAGGTACTCCGGATACGCCGTCACCGCGGACGGCAGCCCCTGGTCCTGGGGCTACAACGCCTACGGGCAGCTCGGCAACGGCACCACCACCAACACCACCGTGCCCGTACGCGTCAGCGGCCTGACCCAGGTCTCCGCCATCGTCGGCGGCAGCGCCCACGCCTACGCCCTGCGTCAGGACGGCACCGTGTGGGCCTGGGGGTATAGCAACTACGGGCAGCTCGGCAACGGCACCTTCGTCGCCAGCCGGGTCCCCGTCCGGGTCAGTGGCCTGAGCCGGATCATCGCCATCGCCAGCGGCGGCTCGACCGGCTACGCGCTGCGCGGTGACGGCACCGTCTGGGCCTGGGGATACAACGACGAGGGTCAGCTTGGCAACGGCACGTTCACCAACAGCAACGTGCCCGTCCAGGTCAGCGGCCTCAACGGGGTTCGCGCGGTCGCCGGTGGCCAGGAGAGCGGCTACGCGTTGCTGTGGGACGGGACCATCCGGGCCTGGGGCGAGAACGAGCACGGGCAGCTCGGTGACGGCACGACGACCACCCACCCGCTGCCCGTCGCCGTGCACAACCTCCACGGGGTGACCGCCATCGCCGCCAGCAGCGAGGGCAACACCGGGTACGCGCTGCTCCGGGACGGCACCGCCTGGGCCTGGGGCCTGGGGAACACCGGTCAGCTCGGCAACGGCGACGACGAGAGTGCTCTGGAACCGGTACAGGTCAGCGGCTCCACCGGCCTCGATGGCGTGATCGGCCTGTCCGCCGGCAGCTTCAGCGGATACGCCCTGCGCTGGGACGGAACGGTATGGGCCTGGGGCAGCAACTACTACGGGCAGCTCGGCAACAGCACCACGACGCCTCCCTACAGCCTGCGCCCCGTGCAGGTGAGCGGCGCCGCCCGGGCCGAGGACATCGCCGGGGGCGGATTCAGCGGCTACACGCTGCTGGGCACCTGGGAATGATGAGCGACACCTCCCGCCCACCCGCCGCGACCAGCTGAACGGCGGCGACCCGGCCGGTTCACCGCCATACGGATGGCCTCTGGGGTCGGTCCCCCATGACCGACCCCGGAGGCCAGTCCGATCCGACGTCAGAGGTTGGCCCGGCTGCCCGCGCAGGCCCAGGCGCCAGGCCGACGGATGATGGTATTCGCTGGTGGGACTGGCGGGCACGGAAACAGGCGAGCACGGAAACAGGCGGGCGCGGATTCAGACCTGCGCGGAGGACGCCTCAGGCACGGCTTCGGCGCCCCCGGGGCCGAGGCCATCGAAGCCGTCCTCACCGCGAACCGTGTCGCCACGTGCAGTGTCGATTCGGGCCGTGTCCTCGGGGACGGCATCCACGGCATCCACGGCACCGACGGTCCGCGGTATGGGACGGACGGACTCGACGCCGAGCGCGTCGGCGGCGGCGAGCGTCGCGCGGCTGGAGGCGAGTAGGTCGACGGTGATACCGGTGTCGCCGCCCCGGCACATCCGCAGGAACGCCGCGGCGGCCTCGCGGTGTCCCTTGTTCTGGGCTCCGCGCCACACCGAACGGCCGTCGACGATCAGCTCGCGATAGTCGTCAAGGTGGACCTGGCGGCCACCGGCGAGCGCCTCCACCTTCTCCTCGCGCGCAGTCCGAGGCTGCGCGCAGCTGTAGGCGATCGTCGACAGCGAGCCGTCGACGTGTCGCAGTGTGACGGCCAGATCCGCGGCGAGCAGCAGCTCGCCGCCGCGCCCGGCGACGGCCGCCACGGCGTCGACGGGGCTGGCAACGAGTGCCGAACAGGCATCAACGAAGTGGCACACCTCGCCCAGCAGCCGGCCACCCTGCCTCCGGTCGTGGTACCAGTGACCGGCGGGGACGGGGCCGGCGGCGACGCGGTAGACCACGCTGAGCGGGCCCGACCGGTGCTCGAACGCCGCGCGGGCGGCACCCAGGCCCGGGGAGAACCGCCGGTTGTAGCCGACGACCAGCGCACCGCCGCCCGTGGCCACGGCGCGTTCCACCCGGTCGAGCTCGTCGACGGTGAGCGCCAGCGGCTTCTCGCACCACACGTGCCGGCCTCGTTCGAGCGCACGCACGGCGAGTTCGGCGTGCGTGGCGTGCGGGGTGGCGATGACCACGACGTCGATGTCGTCGTCGTCGAGCACCGCGTCGGCCCCGGCCGTGGCGCCCGCGAACCCGTAGCGGTCGGCGAAGGCCCGCGCCGAGCGTCCACCGGCCGAGGCCACGGTGACGAACTGGTCGAACCCGGCGGCGCGGAAGGCGGGGAGCAGCACCGCGCCGGAGAACGCACCCGCGCCGATCCAGCCCACCCGGCTGCCGCGGCGGGCCGCTGCGGCCCCCCGCTGGCGCGGCACCCGCAGTCGCGGCCGCAGCCTGCCCGCGGGGCCGTCCCCCGCACTGCGCTGCGCCCGCTGGCCTCGCGTGTGCGTCTCGGCGGGACGGTCTCCCGTGCCCTGCGCACCCGGCCGCACGTCGTCCACGCCGGCACCCGATGCGGTGTCGGCGCCGGCCGCGGTGTCGGCGCCGGGGTGCGAGGGATAGTCGAAGCGGATCGCGAGGTGGGGCTCGGCGCGGGCGGCGACCAGCTCGTAGGCCTTCGGCGCCTCGTCGACCGGGAACGTGTGCGTGACCAGGTCGTCGACCCGCAGCCGCCCGGCGCAGAGCAGATCGAGGACGGCTTCCTGGTTGCGTCCCTCGGTCCAGCGCACCTGCCCGGCCGGATAGTCGACGCCCCAGTCCTCATAGCCGCGCTCGTAGCGGCCCGGCCCGTAGGAGCGGGCGAAGCGGACGGTCAGCTCCTTGTCGTAGAACGGGGTGCGGGCAAGGTCGAGCCCCACGTCTCCGATGACGACGAGCTGCGCCCGGTCGCGGGCGAGCGCGGTCGAACGCATCACCGGCTCGGCCGAGTGGCCCGCCGCGCAGACCAGCACCGCGTCCGCGCCGCGCCCCCGGCTCCAGTCCCGCACGGCCGCGGTGGTCGTCTCCCCGGCCTCGGCATGCGCGACCACTCCGGCCGCCCGGGCGGTGGCCAGGGGCAGCTCGGCCAGGTCGACGCCGGCCACCTCGCACCCGCTGGCAAGCGCGAGGCGGGCGGCGAGCTGGCCGACGAGGCCCAGCCCGACGACGACCAGCCGACTGCCCGGCCCGACCTCGGCCAGGCGCAGGCCGTGCAGCGCGATGGACGCGATCGTCGCGAACGCCGCCGCGCCGGCCTCGACCCCGTCGGGCACCCGGGCGCACAGCAAGCCCGGCACCGCCTGGTACTCGGCGTGGTTCGCCCGCCCGGCCCCGCCGGTGGCGACCAGGTCGCCGGCACGGATGCCGGCGACCGCCGTGCCGACCTCGACCACCCACCCGCAGCCGCTGTAGCCGAGGGGAACGTCGCTGCCCAGCCGATCACGCACCGTGCGCACGGCCTGGCGCAGGCCGTCGGTGCGGGCCTTCGTCGCGACCTTGCGCACCAGGTCCGGACGGGCCCGTGCCTTGGCCACCAGACCCGCCAGGGCCAGATCCGTCACGGCCCGCTCGGCGCCGGCGGACACGATCGTGGCGACCGTGGCCACCAGCACCTCGGTGGGTCCGATCACCGGCACCGGGACGTCCACGACTCGCACCGGCCCCCCGGACGCCGCCTGCACCACCTGTTTCATCGCGCACCCTCCGGACCAGGTCGACGTACACAGATCGACGTACACGGACCGGCAGGCGCCGATCCACGGACGGGGGCCGGTGGCGAGTCCGACGAGGGCGGGGTCGGTGGACGGATGCGTGGTCGCCGCGCCGCGGCGGGACACCCGCGGCCCACATCTCACATCGGAGTGTAGTTGATGCATTACATTCAGCGATGAACGCCGCTCGACGATCAGCCGACGTGTCAGAGCCGGAGGAACGGCATGCAGACAGCGCCCGTCGCAGCCTGCGTCGCCGCGTGCGCCTTCACGCTGGTGACGACCCCCGCCGTCCTCGTCTCGATGCGCCGGCTCGCCGCCATCGACGAGGTCACGCCTCGGTCGTCGCACCAGGCGCCGACGGCGCGCGGCGGAGGGGTCGCCATCGTGCTCGGGCTGTTCGTCGGCGTACTCACCGCCGTGCTCACCCACGGCCACGGCGGTCCGAACCTGTTGCCGCTGACGGCGGCGGCGGCCCTGTTCGGACTGATCGGGCTGGCCGAGGACGTCGGCGGGGTGAGGGCGATGCGCCGGCTGGCCCTGCAGACCGCCGCCTCGTTCGTCGTCACGGTCCTGGCGGTGCTCGCCGCCGTGCTCGGCGAGCCGACGCCTGGCATCGCGGCCGTCCTCGTGGTCACCGTGTGTGCACCACTATGGATCACCGGTTTCGTCAACGTCTTCAACTTCATGGACGGCATCAACGGCATCTCCGGCGTGAGTGCGGCGCTTTCCGGCGCCACGCTCGCCGTGCTCGGCGCCGTCCGTGACGCGGCGGCCGTCAGCGCCGGCGGCATCCTCGTGGCCGCCGTGGCCCTGGGATTCCTGCCCTACAACTTTCCGCGCGCCCGGGTCTTCCTCGGCGACGTGGGCAGCTACACCTTCGGCGCGGTCGTCGCCGTGCTCACCGCACAGGCGGTGCTCGCCGGTGTCCCCATCGAGGCCGCACTCGCCCCCAGTGCCCTGTACCTGGCCGACACCTCGGCGACCCTGGTCCGGCGGGTGCGGGCGGGCGAGCCCTGGCACACCGCGCACCGCTCCCACGCCTACCAGCGCCTCACCATCGCCGGCTGGTCCCACGCGCGGGTCACCGGCCTGGTGGCCGGCACGAGCGGGCTTGTCGTCGCGCTGTCGCTCGCCTCCTTCGGCCCGCCGCCGGGACGGCTGGGGGCGGACGCGGTCGCGGGTCTCGCGCTGGCCGGCTACCTCGCCCTTCCCCGCTGGGTCGCCGGCCACCCCGCCGACGGGCACCAAGCCGACAGACAGCCGTCGGCCGGTCGTGCAGGCGCCGGCCAGCCAGGCGCCGGCCTGCCCACGTCATCCGCCACACCCACGCTGCCCGCCCAGCGCACGGCGCCGCCAGGGACCCCCGCCCGCGCGGCGCCGCCGCCAGCAGCAGCGCCGCCGTCCGTCAGGCCGCCCGGGCAGGAGGCGTCATGAGCCGGGTGGCGGTGTTCGGTGCCAGCGGGTTCATCGGCACGGCGAGCGCGACGGCGTTGCGCCAGGCCGGGCACGAGGTGCTGGCCCGGCGGGCGCGCCGGCTGTGGGTCGACGCCGAGACGCTCACCGGCTCGGCCTGGTCCGCCGGCCGCGTGCACCGGGCGAGCCTCGCCGCCGAACTCGACGGCGTCGACGCCGTCGTGAACGCGGCCGGCGTGGCCACGTCCGGAGCGGCGCTGACCCCGGCCCTCGTCGGCGGCAACGCCGCCTGGCCACGCCTGCTCGCCGAGGCCTGCGAGCTTGCCGGGGTGGCCCGTCTGGTGCACCTGTCGACCGCGGCCGTGCAGGGCCGTGCCCACCTGCTGGATGAGACGCTGCACTACGCGCCGGTGACGCCGTACGGGCGTTCGAAAACGCTCGGCGAGCAGCTGCTGCGCGATGCCGCCGAAGGCGGGCAGCTCGACATCACCATCTACCGCCCGCCCTCGGTGCACGGCCCCGGACGACACATGACCGCGGCGTTCGCCGCGTTCTGCCGCCGTTTTCCCCTCGTGACCTGCGGGGACGGCAACCAGCCCGTACCGGTCGCCCTGGTCGGCAACATCGGCGCCGCCGTCGCCGCGATCCTCCGCGCCGAGCACGCCCCCTTCGTCGTCGCGCATCCGCATGAAGGACACACGGTGCGCACGCTCTACGAGACGTTCGCCCCGGGCCGGCCGCTGTGCGTCCTGCCGACGGCGCTGGTGCGGTCCCTGCTGGGCATGGCCGAACCGACCGGGCAGTGGCTGGCGCCGCTGGGCGCGGTGTGCCGGCGCGCGGAGCTGCTGCTGTTCGGGCAGGCCCAGCAGTCCGGCTGGCTGGGCACCCGCGGCTTCGCGCCGCCGCTGGGCCGCGCCGCCTGGGATCAGCTTGCCGCCGAGGCGCGGGGCGCCGCGGACGAGGCCGCGGACAGGGCGCACGCGAGCGGCCCCACCGGCGCCGGGGCGCCGGCGTGAGCACGCCCGCGGAGGTCGGCCGCTATCTGCGCACCCTCGCCCACCTGCGACCCGGTCAGATCGTCGCCCGTGGCCGGTTGCGGGCGCAGCGCGTCGGGCTGAGCCAGGCGCCCCGGACGGCGACCGCGTTGCTGCGCACCCGGGCGACACCCGGCTACTGGCCGACGGGCTTCGTCCCACTCGACGGGCAGTGCCCCGCCGCGGGACCGAGCGCCGAGGACCTCGCACGCGGCCGGATCAGCCTGCTCGGCCACGCCCGCAACCTCACCCAGGGCCGGCCCGACCGCCTGGACTGGGAGCAGGCCGGCGCGCCGTTGCTGTGGCGCTATCACCTGCACTACTGGGACTGGGCCTGGGCGCTGGCTGGCGACGGCATGCGGGGCCGGGCCACGTTCACCCGGCTCTACCTGGACTGGCGTACGGCGACTCCGCTCGGCCATCCGGTCGCCTGGTCACCGTACGTCGCCTCGCTGCGGGCCTGGACTCTGTGCGCCCTGCACCCGGTGCTGGCACCCGCATCGACGCTCACCTCCGTACCCGCGAACGGCATCACCCCCACGGCCCGGGCCGGTGCCACCGCGGCCGTGCTGCACGACGTCCTGCGGGCGGACCTCGGCACCCTGCACGCCTTCCTGCGCGCCCACCAGGAAACCGATGTCGGCGGCAACCACCTGATGAAGAATCTCAAGGCCCTGGTCGCCCTCGAGATCGCGGCGGGTGACCGCCACGGACTGCGCCGCCGCCTGGACGCCCTGCTCCGGCAGATCGACCGGCAGATCCTCGCCGACGGCGGCCACCACGAGCGGACCCCCGCCTACCACTGCCAGGTCCTCGCCGACCTCGACGACGTCGCGGGCCTGCTGAGCGCCGCCGGTCGTCCGGTGCCGGACGAGCTGTCCGACGCGACCGTCCGGATGCGCCGGTGGCTCGCCACCGTCCTCGGCCCAGACGGCACGGTCCCCCTGCTCAACGACGGATTCCCGGTCCCGCGGACACTGCTGCGCCGCCTGCTGCCCGACTGCGCCCCGACCGACCGCGCCCCATCCACCGAAGCCCCACCCGTCGAAGCCCCACCCGCCGGCGTCCGGCCACGGACCGGCCCGCGTACCGCGGCGGGAGCCGCTGAGGCCGTGGCCCTGCGCGGGACCGGCGCCGGCGCGGCGACGGCGTCCACCGTTGGAGGCGTCCCCGATGCGGTGCTGTTGCCCGACAGTGGGCTTGCCGTGCTCACCGCCGGTGGCTGGCACCTGCTCGCCGACGTGGGGCTGCCCTGCCCGGACGATCTGCCGGCCCACGCCCATGCGGACACGCTCGGCTTTCTGCTCTGGCTGGACGGCGTTCCCGTGCTGGTCGACCCGGCCACCTCCACCTACGCACCCGGTCCGCGCCGCGATCGCGAACGCGGCACGGCCGCCCACTCGACGGTGACGCTCGACGATGCCGACTCGACCGAGGTCTGGGGTGCGTTCCGGGCCGGCCGGCGTGCCCACCCGAGTGCGGCCACGCTGCACCGCGGCCCGACTGCCGTCACTCTCAGCGCCGGCCACGACGGTTACCGGTATCTGCCCGGCGCGCCACGCCACCAGCGCCACTGGCGCCTGGACCGGCACGGGCTGGTGGTGCGCGACCGGGTCAGCGGCACCGGTCGCCACCGCCTCACGGTGCGCTTCCACTTCGCTGCCGGTATCACCCTCGCACCGGACATCACCGTCCGCGCTCCCGCGGCCGGCGCTGCCAGCGCCATGCCCCGCGGCGCCGGCTCTCCCGGCACCGCACCACGTGACGCCCTCCCCTCGAGCGCCGCGGCTCGTGACGCCACCGTGGATCCCGTGCTCGCGCTGTCCAACGGTCGGCGCCTGGAGCTGCGCACCGGTGTCCCCGGACAGTGGCGAGTGCGCACCACCGCGCGCGCGATCGGCTGGGAACGCACGGTCCCCGCGCTCAGCGCCGAGTTGACCATCGACGCGACACTGCCCGTCACGGTGGAGACAATCCTTGGTCTCTGTTCGCGCCCGGTCCGCGTCCCCGCCGCCAGACCGGCACCGTCCGACACCAGCAGATCGGCCACCCGCCAGGCCTGACCCCGGTCAGGCCGGCACCGGGGTCATCCGGCCTGAGCTCGGCGCGGCGCCGCCACGAAGCCGCGACACATGCCTACAGTACGTTTGATAATGAACACTTATGGTGATGGAAGGCTGTCCGAAAGGCCCGATGCGCGGGCGTCCGGGTGGTTCCGGCGGTCAGCGGGGAGGCAGGTCGCACCGATGACGTCCAGAACGGAGCCGGCGGGAACGCGACCGTTCCACCCGCTCGGACGCCGCCGGGGACCGGCAACCAGCTGATGACCCAACCCAGTACCACCGAGACCACGGACCATCCCACGGCGGCCGCCGCTGGGGCCGCCATGAGGGCCGTCACGCACACGGCCAGCGGCCAGCGCGATCCGCGGTGGTGGCTGGGCGCGCTGGCGCTGACCTCGCTGGTGCCGCCGCTGGTCTACCACCTGCAGGTGCTGCGCCAGGGCCGTTCGGGCCCGCTGCCCTCGCGGGCGTTCGCCCTCAGCGCGCTCGGCGCGCTCGGCGCCTACGGGACGGTCGTCGGGGCGCAGCTCATCTACCGGCTCGACATGGTGCTCGTGGCGACGTTCCGGCCGGCCCGACAGGTCGCGTTCTACGGAGTGGCGGTCTGCTCGCCCGAACGGCCCGCGCGGACGGGACCGGCCGCGGCCCGGCGGGCGCCAGCACGGCGACGACCGGCCGAGCGGACGCCGAGGCGACGAGCCCGCGGGCGGCGCTGTCCCACTCCGTGCGCATTCCCGCTCCCCGGACCACCCCGGGCGGCCCGCCGGCCATGATGACCTCCGGCGTAGCCCGCGCCGGTCACCAGCACGGACGACATCGTCGATCACGCGGCGCGCGGCGGCTGTCCGTCCGCGGGCCCGGTCCCCCGCGCAGGACCGTCCATCCCAGGAGAACAGACCTTTCCAGGAGCAATGATGACCATGAACACCCCCACTCGCCCGGACCCGCCCGACTCCACCGCGCGCTACCTCGACCTGCTTCGTTCAACGCTGACGTTCTCCCTGTGGGACGGCGGGGACGGCAGCGCGTGGGAGCCACGGGGGGGCGCTCGGCGGATGGTCGCTCGGGCCGTCCATCGGCAGGACATGGAGATCATCCGACGGACCGCGCCGGAGTTTCGGGGCGACGGGCGGGACTGGCCTCGCCTCGCGCACACGAGGATCGGCGAGCGCCGGATGCGCAACCTGCAGGAATGCGTCGAGATGATCATCCGGGACGAGGTTCCGGGCGACCTGATCGAGATCGGTGTGTGGCGCGGCGGCGCCTGCATCCTCATGCAGGGCGTGCTCGCCACCTACGGGGCCGGCGACCAGCACCATCAGCACCGCACGCTCCCTGTCTCGATCGACCAGGTGCAGGACAACTTCCGCCGGTACGGCCTGCTCGACGAGCGGGTCCGGTTCCTGCCCGGCTGGTTCCGCGACACCCTGCCGAAGGCGCCCATCGATCGGCTGGCCGTGCTGCGCCTGGACGGCGACTGGACCGGCGTCTACTGGCGCCGCGGCGCCGTCTCGACGGATCCGGCCCTTCGGCGGGCGGGTTGCGAACCCGCGGTCCCGACCGCCCGGCACGACGCGTCCGCCGTGCTTGGTTCGATCGCCACCCCCGGGTCATGAGCGCCTTCCCCCGCGGCGGCCCGTGGACCGTTCTGATGGTCTGCACCGGAAACCTCTGCCGCTCCCCGATGGCGCAGCATCTCGCCGCCAGCTATTTTTCCGCCCCGGCCGGTTTCTCCACCCGAACCGGTTCCCTCGCCCGAACCGGCCCGGTCGGCCGTGCCGGCGCCGAAGGCATCGTGATCGCCAGCGCCGGCCTGCACGCCCGGACCGGTGAGGCCATGGAGCACAACGCCGCCGAACTGTTGCGGGCCCGCGGCGTGGACCCCGCCGGGTTCCAGAGCCGACACCTCACCGTCGACCTGGTCGAATCCAGCGATCTGGTGCTCTGCGCGACGCGGGAACACCGCTCGGCGGTCGTCACCCTGAGCCCGCGAGCACTGCGCCGCTCCTTCACACTGCGCGAGTTCGCCCGGCTGACCTCGGCGGTACGTCTCGCCGACCTGCCGGTCGGATCGGTGCGTCCCGCCGGCGAGCTGCTGGTCGCCGCCGCTTTGCGCGCCCGGGCGGCGGGCCGGGTCGTCCCGGCCGAGATCGACGATCTGACCGATCCCCTCGGCGAGAACCGGCACCGGTTCGAGGCCTGTGCCGCGATGATCGACGAGGCCCTGTGCGGACCGATGTCGCTCCTCTCGCAGGCGAGCCAGACCCGGCGCGACGGCCCCAGCCTCGGCGCCATCGTGCCGGCCCCACGGCGCAGCCGGAACGGTGAACGCACGTCGGACCCGGCCGGACACGGCCCGGACCGCGGGTGAGGATCCTCGTCGGCGACCGCTGGCTCGACGGGTTCCTCGACGAGACCGTCATGTACCGGGACATCTACGCCCGCGTCCTCGCCGGCACCGGCGGTGAGACCACCCGGGAGATCCGGGCGACCGCCGAGCTCACCCTCCGCCTGGACGCCGAGGCCACCGTGGGCGCCCGGGGCACGCTGGGGTTCGGCCGAGATCAGGACGCAGCCCGGTCGGCCGGCACCCGGTAGCCGGCGGCCCACCGGGCCGCGCCCGACATCGCCGTCCCGTGCGTCGCCGTCCCGTGCATCGCCGTCCCGGCCGACGTGGCCGGCGTCATGGGTGCCGAGACCGCGGCCGAAACCGGCATGGCCGGCATGGTCACCGAAGCTGGCATGGTCACCGAAGCTGGCATGGTCACCGAAGCTGGCATGGTCACCGAGGCCGCCGGCGGGGTTGGAGCCGACAGTGGCAGCGCCGCCGAGGTGAAGGCGGACATGGTGGCCGCCGGGCCGGGGCCGACCACCGCGGCTGCCGGTCCCAGGACGGGTATGGCGGCCTGGGCGGACAGTGCGGAGGGCGGGCCAGCGGCCGGGGCGGGCAGCACCGGGCGGCTGGTCATCCGGGCGGCCCATTCACGCAGCCAGACGACGACACGGTCGCCCGCCATCGGACCCGCCACGAAGAATCCCTGCACCTCATCGCACTGCCAGTCGGCGAGAGCCTGCCAGGAACGCTGCGTCTCCACGCCTTCCGCGACGATCCGCATCCGCAGCGCGTGGGCGAGGAGGACGGTCGAGCGGACTATCTCGGCCGCCGCCGGGTCCCGGTCGAGGTCACGCAGGAACGTGCGGTCGAGTTTCACCTCGTCCGCGGGCAGGTCCCGCAGATAGGTCAGGGAGCAGAAGCCGGTGCCGTAGTCATCGAGGCTGACCCGCACGCCGTGTCGGCGCAGACCCGCGAGGGTGCGCCGGGCCACGTCCCGGGCTTCCACCAGGGTGTCCTCGGTGAGCTCGACGACCAGCGCCGAGGATGGGAGGCAATGGCGGGCGAGGGCGGTGCGCACCACGTCGACGAAGGATCCTTCGACGATGACGGATGCGGGAACGTTCACCGAGACAGTGAGGCTCGCGCCTCCGGCCCGCCACCGTGCACAGTCGGTCAGCGCCTGCTCGAGCACATGCTGGGTGAGTCGCGGCATGAGTCCGGCCCGGTCGACCTCGGTGAGGAACGCGCCGGGTTCGCGCACCCCGTCGACGGGATGACGCCAGCGCACCAGCGCCTCGACCCCACTGATCCGCCCGCTGCGCAGGTCGGCCTTGGGCTGGTAACTCAGCTCGATCTGGCCACGGTCGAAGGCTTGGCGTATCTCGGCGCGCAGCAGCAGTCGGGCCCGGTTGACGGCCGGCGGGCAGGGAGTGCGGACGGACTGCCCACCGCGGGCTCCTTTCTCCGCATGCATGGCCTCCTCCGCATGCCGCAGCAACTCAAGTGGGGTTCGACCGTGCTGGGAGGAGCGGGCGATGCCGATGCTCGCATCGGGCCGTACCGGGGTGCCGGCCAGTACGACGGGGGGCTCAAGCGCGGCGCGCAGGTCCGCGGCGAGCTGGGCGCAGCGGTCTGCGTCGACCCCACGCAGCAGGACCGCGAACGCGTCGCCGTCGACCCGAGCGAGCAGGGTCGACGCGGGCAGCGCGGCCCGCAGCCGCCGCCCGACGGCGGCCAGCAGCCGGTCGCCCTGCTCGTGCCCCAAGGCCAAATTGATGTCCCGCATGCCGTCGAGGTCGAGTAGCAGCAGGCCGACCGTGGCGACGCCGCGAGAGCGGTGCCCTCCCCCGCCCAGCCAGCGGGCGGCCACGTCCAGCAGATACCGCCGGTCCGGCAGACCGGTGAGCTCGTCGCGGCCGGGCGGGCGTCGCCAGCCGTGTCCGCCCCCCAGCTGCTGGCGACCCGGATGCGACCGAACCGGATGGCCATGGCCCTGATGACTGTCATCCTGACTGCCGCCCTCATGGCCGTGACGTTCATGGCAGCGACCCGCACGGGCCTGGCCAGGAGAGGAAGCGCCTGGATGCGAACGTCCCGCGCGGTCGCTGCCGGACGCTGGTCGACCGAGGAGCCGCGTGAGGCCACATGCGGCGGCAGTCAGTGCGAGCGTGCCCAGCGAGGCGGTGAGGGCCGACACCACGGTCACCGCGAGCCCGGATCCGTCCGTTGCCGCCCCGCTGGGGAACGAGCCGCGCCGGGCACCGGTCTGCATGAGACATACGACGACGATCCCGGCGAGAGCGAGAGCCGCGAGGACCGCGCGGCAGACGATGCGGACCGGACCGGCAGCCGCCCCGCGCTCCGGGTCCTGCCCGGTGCCCACCGCCTGCTCGGGCGCGGGCGCCGCCACCGGCCCGGCGGACTCGGTCGCCGGCCCGGTGAGCCTTGCCGGGCCGGCCGGGGGGGGGGGGGGGGGGGGGGGGGGGGGGGGGGGGGGGGGGGGGGGGGGGGGGGGGGGGGGGGGGGGGGG
>NZ_JALKFZ020000102.1 GCF_023243075.1 Frankia sp. AiPa1
ATCGTCCCAGGTCAGAGGGCACTTTCTTGTTCACCACGCCGATCACCGGGCAAATCGGACGGTGCATCCAGGCTCAGCTGACTGTGAGACCAAGCGAATCGCCCACAATCTTTTCCCCGAATTGATCTCCATGCTGGCGCCGACGGTGACAGGGCGCGGGCAAGCCGGTTGGCAAGCGTTCCGACCTGAAGCTCAGCAAGGGGCTTCCCCGGGCCGGGCCGATCTTGCCGGAGCGGACCGCGTCGCCGGTCTGGTCCGGGGCCGACTTCGAAGATTTTGACGAGGCCCCGTATTGATCTTCCTTTCGGTGCCGGCCGCTCTGGGCAGCTGACGATGGCCCGGTTGTGTACACGGGCGTGTGTCCGGGATGCGTGCCCGTGCCGTGGCAGCTCGGCGTGGCTGCCACGGAGGAGGTAGACCCGCGGCGTTGCTCTGGATGGCCGGTGCGGGGAGCGCATTTTTGACCGGTTTTGCACGGAGCGCGCACACTGCGCTGCTATTGCACGGGTGCCTAGCAAGGGTGAACGGTTAGCCTTGCTGCGGTCCACACGCTTCCCATCACCCCACCTCGTAGATCATTTAAGGCTACATCACCTGACTATGGCCGAGAGCTGCGGGCGTCGGCATAGTAGTCCGCGGTGGGTCTGTTTCGTCGTGCTCCTTCGGGTTCGTGAGTTCTGCTTGGTTGGCTGGGGTCTCGGGCTGCTCGGCTGGTAGCTGCAGGCGGCAGCAAGGTCTCCGGACGTGATCGCGAAGGGGTGAACGTCACCGTGGGGCGGGTCAGCCATCAGGACAAGGATTTTGAGCAGCTCTTGCGAGACCTGGAAGCAAGGGGTTGGAGGGTGGTGAAGCGCAAGGGGTACTTCCGCTGTTACTGCCCGTGCGGATGGGTTAGCAAGTCGGTTCCTCTGACCCCTTCGGGGGGCAGGACGCTCATGAATCTTCGGAAATGGTTCGGCCGGAACACGTGTGCGAAGGGGAATGGGAGCGGGGGTGAGGTTCCACATGGACGCGGGAATCATGGTTATCACCACAGGAGGAGAGACGGACCTGTTCGATGCAGTCGGCAGGATCATGGACGAGTTTCATGGCCTGGAACACCAAGGTGGGCGACGTGAGTGTTCTATCGACGAAAGTCGCGAGGGTCCAGGAATAACTTTCCTCGATATTGAGATGTATATTCAGGCTGTCGGCGTCGAGTCCGGGTTCGGGGTGGGCATGGAATGGCTTCGCCTGGGTTTGAGAAACGCCGGGCTTCCTGACGCGTGGTGGGATCTGCGTCATGCTCGGATCGAGGTGGAGGATGACGACTTACCGGGGACGCGTGTCGTACGTCCGGCGTCGGAGCCAGACCGTCCCTGACGAGCCCGTGGCCGGTGACCGACGCGTGCCGGGCCGCAGATCGCGAGGCGGTCCGCAAGGCCGTCGCTGCTGTCGGGGCTCGGGTGATGATGGCCGACCGTGCGGGGTTCGTGGGTGTGCGGGCCACCGCGGATCCCTGACCTCGCCGGCCGCGTCCGACGTGTCACGCCGCTGCCCTTGCCGCGCAGGGATGAATGTCTGGTGACGGTCGATGTCAACGCGCCGCCGGGCGGCCCACACGTCTTCGCTGTGGCTACCGAGCTGCGTGCCCGAAGAGATCGGTACGTGGAAGGGGTTATGGGATGTCTCGCGCGAGAGATGGCCTTCAGCGGAGGGCACAGAGGCTTCGGGCAGGGCCGTGCGCTGTTCGCGCCTGCCGCCCGAACTCGACGCGCTTACCCAACACGTCGGCGCGTTCGCGCACCTGCTCACCCGCCTCACCAATACCACGGTCACCGACTGGATCACCGCGGTCCGCGCCGACGATCTGCCCCCTATCCGCCAGGCGGCCCGACCAGGACTGCGCGGATGTGGCCAGCGGCTTCGGATCGACCGGGGCACGATGGCCGAACAGGACGCAGGCAGGGACCGGGAAGAACGACGGTTTGACCGCGTGCAGGTTCCAGGCCGCGTCGAAGGCCGCGACGACGCTGTCGGAGGGTGTGCTCCATTTGCCGGTTCGGAAGCCGGCGAACTGGCGCCGCGACAGCGTGGCCAGGGGCAGCACAAATTCGAACTTTCCGCTGGTCTTGAGGTAGAGCTCGGTGGCGCGGGCCACGAACAGGCGGGGGATCCTGGTGGGTGGCGACCGCCGCGCCGGCCCAGAAGCCGCGGTCGTCGGTCATCGCCCGGAAGTCGGCCTTGGTCGCCTCCGGCACCGCATGAACCGGTAGGCCAGCCATGGCGGGTTGCCGACAAGCACGTCGACCCGGGAGGTGACCGGCTGGCGGGATCTCGCGGCCAGCCCGGTACCGACCCTGGCCGACGGCCGGATCCAGCTGATGGCACCGGAGACGGTGAATAACCACCTGTCCCACCTGTCGGCGTTCTTTCACCTGGACCGCCGTGCACGCCCTGACCGGGCTGCTGACACACGGCGACCCCACCGCACGGGTAGAGCTGCTGCGACTGCCGGCACCGGCGCCGCGGGCGTTGGGTGACGCGCAGGTCCGCACGGGGTGAAGAGCATCCTCGACCGCATCGAGGGCTTCCACTGGCTGACCGGCCGTGCCCGCCGTGGTCTGGACACGGCGTTGGCGGTGCACGCGCACGCCCGGCCGTTACGGCGGCAGCGTCGGCGGAGGCGGGTCGGTGCGGTTGTGGGAAGTCGCGACCGGGCGGGGGAGATGCAGCGGTATCACGGTGCGTACACGTGATCGGCGCAGCACCGATCTGGGCGACGCCGCGACGCTCGATGATCGCTCATGAGTAGGAGAGGTCACAGGGTGGTGACGGTGGCGATGAGCTTGTCGGCGGCGGCGACGGTGGGGTCGCTGAGGTAGGGGCGCCAGTGGGTTCGGATGCTGGTGAGGGTGTGGTGGACGCGGGTGGACGACACGGTGGTGAGGTCGTCGGTGAGGGCGAGCACGGTGTGGGCTGCCGCGTCGGGGCGGCGGCGGCGGAGTTGGACGTCCGCGAGGCGGGTGCCGATGAGTGCGCGGCTGCGCCGCTCGCCTGATGCTCGTGCGCCGAAGGAGGCAGCGAGATGGTTTTCGGCGCCGGGTAGGTCGCCGAGCTGTTGGAGGGTAAGGCCGATCTGATGGTCGAACGCGGGCCGGTGGTACCTGCCGATCAGGTGGGTGTCGGAGGGGGGGTCTGCACGGTCGAGGTAGGTCTCGGTGTCGCGTAGGAGGTCGTGGGCGTGGCGGGGGGCACCGTGGGCGGCGGCGGTTGCCTCGGCGGCGAGGCCGGTGATCCAGGCGCGGGTGATCAGCGGGGCGTTTCGGGGGATGCTGCGGGTCGCGGCCTGGGCGAGCGCGAGTCCGGTGTTGGCGTGGCCGAGTTCGAGGGCCTGGACGGCCATGGATCGCAGGACGCTGGCTCGTAGCAGCGGGTCACCGGCTTCGTCGGCCATGCGCAGCGCCTGGACGTAGTAGCGCTGGGCGCGCCCGGCCGCTCCGTCGTCGGCCGCTTTCCAGCCGGCGAGGTAGGCGAGTTCGGCCGCGGCGCCGAACAGGTCGGGGCGGGCGCGGCCGGTCGTTCGGTGTAGGAGTGGTGCGACATCCCGGGCGAGGTAGGCGGCGACAGAGGTGCGGGCGTGGCCCCCGCCGTGGAGGTCGTCGAGGTCGGCGAAGAAGCGGGTCATGTGGCGGATGCGTGCCACGTCGGCCTGACCCGCGCCCAGAGTCGGACCCTGGTTGATCGCGATTGTCGGAGGTGCGGCTCCGCTGGCGGCGGCGGCCAGTGAGTAGACACCCGCGGTGAGGGCACTTCGCCGGTCGAGCATGTCATCGCTCCCGAGTTGGACGATCCAGGCGACGGCGTCGCCGTCCCAGGGATTGTCCGGCCTGATGGCGGCGGTTTCCGGCCAACCCAGGTCCGCGGGCCGAAATGGTCGGTTGAGCAGGCGGGAGAACGCCTCGACGGCGGTGGCGATGGTCGTGGCCTGCGGCGTCACGCCGTTGAGCCATTTGGCCAGGGAGGCGCCGGTGGTGCGTAACGCGGTGCCGTCTTCGAGGCTGACGCGGTTGATGGCCGCCGCGATGGAGTCGTAGGTGAGGCCGGTCGCACGGATGTGGGTGGCGAGCTGCTGGTTGCGGATCGGGGTGCTACGTGGCCGTGCCATCGACGTGCTTCTCCCTTCCTCGCGTCGGTCCAGCATGCACCCCGCAGGCAATAAGGGCAATACGAGAAAAACCAAGAAATAACCGCGATCCCGATGTCTGTGGGACCGTGATACCACCGGAGCGGAAAGGTCACCGAAGCCCGCGTCGCTGCGGTTTCCCATGAGATGTCGTGTTGTGACATCCCATGGATTCGCAAGGTTCGGATGTTCCATATCGATGAGGGAGAACATGTTTTCCGATGGGTTGGTGGATGGTGTGGGGCGAAGCCCCGCACGGCACAGGCTGCTAGCGACCGTGGCGGATCACGCGGCGATTCTGGCCGCGGGCACGGACGACAGCGAACGTGATCGGCGTCTGACCGAGACGTCGGTGCGGGCGTTGCGGACATCCGGGCTTTTCGGGGTTTTGGCACCGCGCGAGGTCGGTGGTGACCAGGTCGACCCCCTGACGGAGCTGGAACTGATCGAGGCGGTATCGGCCATCGACCCCTCCACCGGTTGGTCGTTCTGGGCGACGGCGGGTAGCACCGGGCGGGCGGCGTCGATGATTCCCGACGAGGCGCTGGGCGAGGTTTTCCCTGCGGGTCGGCCGCTGCCGCTGTTCGCTTTCCAGGAGCGTCCGTTCGGGAACGTGCACCGGCCGGCACGTGACGGCCTGCTGGTCTCGGGTCGGTGGCCCTTCGGGACGGGTGTCGCGCATGCCGACTGGGTCGTGGCGATCGGAACCGTACGCGAACCCGCCAGTGCCTTTCCGGGGGCTGGGGTGCTCGCGGCGGCAGTACCGATGGCACAGGTCCGTGTGGTCGACGAGTCGTGGGACGCGGCGGGGCTGGCCGGCACGGGAACCTTCGACTACGCGGTCGAGGAGGTGCTGGTTCCCTGGCATCGGGTGTGGGCGTATCCCCCGAACGCACCGATGCGGGGCGCGCCGCACTTCTCGTTCCGAAGAGCGGCGATCAAACACACCGGGTTTGCTCTTGGGGTGGCCCGCACGGTTCTGGACCGATTCATTGAGCACACCGCGGCGCTGAGGGCAACCGACGGCGTCGCGGGTGCTGTCGCCGAATCGGAGCTGCGACTTCAGGCGGCGCGGGCGCTGGGGTGGACCACAGTGGCGGCCGTGTGGGACGAGGCGCGCACGACCGGGCAGGTGGCGGCCGGGTCGCAGGCGCGGCTGCGCGCGGTGGCTCGCTACGTCACCGAGATTGCCCTCGAGGTCTGCGGGCTCCTGCACCGCCACGGGGACGCCTCGCTGTTGGCCCGGCAGCATCCCCTGCAACGGGCGCTGCGTGACATGACCGTCGCCGCCGCACATGGTGAGGTTTCCGCGCGGGCGATCGTCGACCACGGCGCCCACCTGATCGCTGCCCACCGCCACCCGACGCAGGCGACGGGCGCCGCGTGACCATCACGGAGACGAACCCGAGGCTGGTGGACGCGGTGGCGACGGCGTTGCGCCCGGTCTATCCGCCGGTCGTCGCGGCGGACGGGGCATCAATCACGCTGGCGGACGGGCGCACCGTGACCGACCTGGCGGGACAGACCCTCAACCTTCCTCTCGGCCAGGGACTGCCCTCCATCCTCGGGGCGGCCGTCGCGCAGGCCCAGGCGGTGCAGTTCGCCTCGTCGCGTTTCGGCACCGAGCCGTTCCTCGCGTTGAGTCGGCGGCTCGCGGATCTCGCGCCCGAGGGCATGAATGCGGTGATCCTGAAACTGACGAACGGGTCGGACGCGGTGGAGACCGCGATCAAGATTGCGTGGCTGCATACCCGACGCACGCGCATCGGCCATCTGCCGGGGGCCTGGCACGGCGAGAGCTTCCTCACCCTTGGCCTGGCCACGACCCACCGGGGCCGGCTCCTCGCCGCCGACGGCCATGTGGCGGCAGAGTCGGCCGAGATCAGCGCGCTGGCCCGTCTGGTGCTGTCCCGTCAGGATCTGGCCGGGGTGATCGTCGATCCGGCGATGGTCTCCAATGGCCTGCCGGCGGACGGCATCGAACAGCTACGCCGCGATCTCGCCGCGCTGCGTCGCGCCTGCGACGCCACCGGCACTCTGCTGATCTTTGATGAGATTCAGACGTTCGGTGGCTGGCTGGGCAGTGCCCTGTTCGCCTCGGAGTGGGCGTGGGTGCGCCCGGACCTGATCTGCCTGGGCAAGGCGCTGGGAGGCGGCTTCCCGCTGGCGGCGGTTGTCTGCCGCACCGAGATGGCGGCAGTGCTGCAGTACAACGACGCGGAGTTCACCTACGGGGGACATCCGGTGGCCTGCGCCGCGGCGTTGGCCGCGCTCGACGAGCTCGGCCGGCTGCGCGACGGTCTCGATGACCGGGCGACGATGATGGCCGATCTGCTGCGCGTGATGTTTCCCGCGGGAAGCTTCGAGGTTCGCCAGGTGGGTCTGATCGCCACAGTCGCACCCCGAGCAACCCGGTTACGGGAGGTGTGGACGGCACGTCTGGCCGCGGCGTGCATGCAGGCCGGGCTGTTTGTCCGGCCTACTGATCACGGCCGGCGGCTGATCCTCAAACCCCCGCTGGTCCTGCCCGCCGGTGAGCTGGCCGGCGCGCTCGCGGAGATCGGACGGCATGCCCGGGATGTTCAGTCCGGTCTGCGTCGCGTCCGACCGGCCCAGGATGCGGGGCGTGTCGCCGCGCATGAGCTCGCCGGCTGGCTGCTCCGGCGCCCTGCCCGCCCCGACCGGATCGCCGAGCCCGCGGTGCGACGGTTATGCGCGGCCGACCCGGGCCTGACCGTGGTGGCCCGAGAGCCGTCCGTGCAGGAGGAGCTCAGCCGCCGTCTGCGCGCCGTCGGTGTGCCAGCCGTCGCGCTGTATGCCGCGCCCGGCCGGGACGCGGTCGACTACGACTACCTGCCCGGCCGGACGCTGCGGGATGTCCTCGCGGACCCCGACACCGACGATGCTCTGCTCAACGGTCTCACACTGCGCGCCTACGAGGCCTTGGTCACCGCCCACGATCAGGGAATTCTGGTCGGGATCTGCAACCCCGGGCGGATGATCGTCACCGGGCGTGGGGATCTGCGCCTGGTCGATCTCGAGCTCGGCTGCGTCGGCCCGACGTCGGCGGTGACGCTGGTCGAGGAGACGAGCCTGGTCGTGGACCTGCTCGCCGCGATTCCTCCCGGCCATCCGATAGGCGACAGTCTTTCCCGCCGTCTGCTGGCCGCGGTGGCTGACCGACATAACCACGCTGACCTGCTGGTGGTGTGGGAACGGCTCCGCGGCTACTACGGCGACACGGCGGCCAGCGGCGATCCACTGGCCTCTCCGGCGATCTACACACGGCTCCTCGCCTCCGCGATCGCCTCCTTGCGGCCTATCAAATCGTGACTGTCCACTGCTGCGGCTGTGACCGGGGCCGATAGCCTGGCCCGGCGCAGCGTACGCTGCCGATCGATTTCTGGGAGGTCAACGGCGACATGTGCGGAATCGTGGGAATGGTAGGAGCAGACAGCGGCATTCTGCGTGACACCGTCCAACGGCTCGCGGGAATGGAATACCGCGGCTACGACTCCTACGGTATCGCAGGATTGCACGGCGACGAGTCGGCGATCAGCGTCCACAAGAACGTCGGCTCGGTCGGCCGCGCGCTGCGCGCGGGAGAGTTCGACTCCCTGCCCGACACAACCCTCGCCCTGGCCCACACCCGCTGGGCCACCCACGGCGGCGTCACCCAGGCCAATGCCCACCCGCACCTCGACGCGCTCGGCACCGTCGCCGTCGTGCACAACGGTGTGATCGCGAACCATCATGAGATCCGCCGCCAACTCGAGCACGAAGGCGTCGTCTTCGCGTCCGATACCGACAGTGAGGTCGCAGCCCACCTGATCGGCCGTCACATCGCCGCCGGCGCCACCGTCCTGGACGCCCTCGCCCGCACCACGCGCACCCTGACCGGCGAGTACGCCCTGGGCGTGATCGCCCTGTCCGACCCGGACGCCGTCTACGGCACGAAACGCAAAAGCCCGCTCGTGGCCGGGCATGACGGCACACGGGCCGCGCTCGCCTCCGACCAGATGGCCCTGACCGGCCTTGGTCAGGTCGTCTTCCTCGACGACGGAGACCTGGTCCGCCTCACCCCCACCAGCACCGAGATCTACACCCTCGACGCCGACGGCCAGCCCGTCGCCGCGAGGCGCCCACAGGTCACCCTCGCCGACCAGCAGACCGCGGAGAAAGGCACCTTCCCGCACTGGATGATCAAAGAGATTCATGACATTCCCGCGGCCATCAGCACCGCGCTGCACCTACCCGCCGACCAGTTCGACGGCATCATCCCCACCGGCGCCGCGCGCCCGGCGCATCTCATCGGCGCCGGCAGCGCCTTCTACGCCGCCCACATCGGCCAGTACCTCCTCGCCGAGCTCGCCGGGATCTCCGCGATCGCCCTGCCCTCCGACGAGGCGAGCTACCTTGCACTGCTGCGCCCCGGGGACGCGGTGATCGCGATCAGCCAGTCCGGGGAGACGTTCGACACCCTGGAGATCTGCCGCGCCGCCCTGGCGACCGGAGCGGTCCTCACCTCCGTCTGCAACGTTCCCAACAGCACCCAGGAACGGATGGCCACCCACCAGCTCCGGCAGGGATCCGGCCCGGAAATCTGCGTGCTGTCCACCAAGTCCACGATCAGCCAGGTGGTGCTCCTCGCCCGCCTCGCCCTCGAAACCGGCCAGCACCACGGCACCCTCAACTCCGATCAGTATCAGGAGCACGTCGACGCACTTACCCGCCTACCCGAGGTGATCCGCGGTTTCCTCACCGACGAGGCGGACCGCATCCAGGAAATAGCCAAACAGTACAGCCACGTCGAAGACTGGTTCTTCATCGGCCGTGGACATCTTTTCCCCGCCGCCTGCGAATCCGCCCTTAAATTCAAGGAGGTGTCCTACCGGCACGCCGAGGGCATGCCCGCGGGCCTGTTCAAACACGGCACAATCAGCCTGATCGACGAGGACTTCTACACCGTCGCGCTCCTGCCCTCCGCCCACGCCGCCGAGGAGCAGTACACCGCGACCCTCGTCGCCGTCAGCGAGATCGCCGCCCGCGGCGGCCCGGTCATCGGCCTGGGCTCCCAGGACGCCGACCCCGACGACATCGCCGCGTTCAGCGACTACCTCGCCCTGCCCTACCTCGACAACATCGTCACCGATCTGATCATCCAGCTTGTCGCCGGCCAGCTCCTGGCCTACTACTGCGCGCTGCACCTCGGCCGGGAGATCGACCAGCCCCGCAGCCTCGCGAAGTCGGTCACCGTGCGCTGACCCGCGCCCGCCGGCCGACCCGCCCGGCGCATCGCCACCTCCGGGCAGCGTCGGCCGGCGGCACACCTCTGTGGGAGGACCCGCCCATGACCCGCCACCTGCTCCTACCCATGCAACCCACCCCCAACGGACGCCTCCACATCGGCCACGGCGGCGGCCCCTACCTACGCGCCGACGTCCTCGCCCGCGCATTACGCCGCGACGGCCACCAGGCCGCGATCATCACCGGCAGCGACGCCTACGAGAACTGGGTCCTCGCCGACGGCCTCACCTCCGGGCGCACCCCCGAGCAGACCTGCGCCCACTTCCACAGCGGCATCGGCGACGACCTGCACCGACTCGACATCCACCTCGACACGTGGATCGACCCGCTCAGCGACTCCCACCGCGTTCCGTACATCGCGTTCCACGAGCGTCTTCACCAGCAGCTCACCACCACCGGCGGCGCCGTCCTCACCCGCGAACGCATCCCCGTCAACACTCGCACCGGACAGCCGCTTGTCGGCACCTGGATCGCCGGCCGATGCCCGACCTGCCAGCAGCCCTGCGGCGGAAACACCTGCACCGCCTGCGGCGACCACTTCCAACCCGAACAGCTCCTCGACGCCCACTCCCGCCTCGACCACGACCCCATCCGCTGGACCGACCACCCAAACTGGTTCCTGCAGCCCACCGACCTCAACACGGTCCTCACCGCCCTCACCCGCACCGGGCTCGCCGACCCCTTCCTCACCCCGATCCGCCGCTACCTCACCCGCCCGACGCCGCGCATCCGCCTCACCCAACCCGGAGGATGGGGCATTCCCAGCCGTCACGCCCCCGCCGGCTCGGTCCTCGCCAACACCTACTACGCCTACTGCCTCTACTCCGCCGAACACTACGCAGCGTCTCTCTCCCCGGACGAGCCGCACCCCTTCACCACCGAGTCCGACATCACCACCATCGGCCTGTTCGGCACCGACAACTCGATCGCCGGCCTTCTCACCCCTCACGTCATCGCAGACGCCACCGGCCTCTACCAGCCGTTCGACCACACCATCGTCAACCACATGCTTCACCTCGAAGGCCGCAAATGCTCCACCAGCAAGCAGCACGGCATCTGGATCGACGACATCCGCAACGTGCTCAGCAGCGACGAACTGCGCTACCTCCTGGCCCACCTACCCCTCGACCATCACGTCACCGACCTCACCACCACCCACATCGTCGACCAGGTCAACCGGCTACGCCGCTGGACCAACATCGTCCTGAGCACCCCACCAGACAGCTACACCCGCCAGCAGCCCACGACGGCGATCCGCCATGACGCCGCGCACCAGGCCCTCACCCGCCAACGCGCACTTCTCCACCCCGCACACGTCGACCTCGCCGAAGCCGCCCGCGACATCGACCGCTGGCTCTTCGACGCGGCCCCCGACCCGCACTCCACCTCCGCACCCACCACCTGGCTCCACGACACCGCACTGCTCACCTACCCGATCATGCCCACCCTCGCCACCCACCTCTGGCACGCCCTCGGCCACCCCGGCACGCCCGCTACGACCAACTCAGCCCTCAACAGGCAGGCACAGGCCAACGCCGCAGGCGAACCAACCCTCACTCGCAGCCAACCGCTGACCACCAACGAGCTCCGTCGCCACGTCCATCTCGGAGACGTCAGCGCATAGCTCCCGCGGCCTCTCGACTACGGCAGGGGGTTGCCGCGGGCCTGCGGTCCTTCGACGACGAGACGGTATCCCCGGGAACGCCGCAATAATGGAAAATATCGAAGCACCCAGCACCGGGATGTCAACCCACTGTGTCCAAGGCTAGATTCCATGGAAAAGTTGCAATCTTGTCCCCGCCGGTTCGAGGTGGGTGGGGTTCGAAGGCCCCAGGTCCGAGCAGGACGGTGATGCCGGCCGCTCGCAGATCTTCGACGCTGCGCGTGAAGATTCTGTTCGCCGCGAGTGCTTCGTTGACGAAGGGCAGCACGGCAATGGGCAGCCCCAATCCCGTAAGCTCGGCCAGCACGCTCAGGGGGTAGGTGTCGGCGATCCCCCCCGCCCATTTGTTGATCGTGTTATAGGTCGCGGGGGCGACAATGACAGCGTCAGCATCAGGCAGCGTCGCTGGGTCGCCGGCCGGGCGGTATGTAGTACGGACAGGGCGCCCTGTCTGCTGCTGCAGCGCCGGAACGTCCAGGAAGTGCGTGGCTGCTGCGGCGGTGGCGACGAGCTGCACCGTCCACCCGCGCCGATGTGCCAGTTCCACGAGACGGCCGACCTCGCCAGCTGGTCCGGCGCCGCAGACCACGACGTACAGACATCGAGGTGAGACGCTCACGCGGTCAGCCCAATCCGGTGGGCCAGCTGGCGCAGCTCGGGAAGCGAACTCGCACCAGGACGCCCAAGAAGATCCCTCACAAGACGCTGTCCCACTGGCCGACACCGAACCTCTTCAGGGGCAAGCTGGTCTGCATCGAGCAGGACGCGGGCAGCCCGGCCGGCATGGCCGGCTTGGCGGTGGGCTTCGGCGAGATCCAGGAGATAGTTCGCTCTGCGCTCTCGCGGCAGCCGGTGCAGGCTGGCCGGGTCAATGCTGCGGGCGAACGCGACGGCGGCGGCTCCTTCCTGGAGTCGGACGAGCGCTGCCAGCCGGTGCAACGCGACATTGGTAACGCCGAAGGCGGTCACCCGGTGCGCGAAGTTCGGTGGCAAGGTACGCGCTACCGCGGCGGCCCGCTCGTGGAGAGCCAGCGCGGTGGCCGCATCGCCGCGGGCTGCGGCGGCAAGCTCAGCTGGCAGTATCAGCATGCCGTAGAGCGAGGTGAGTTCGATGTCGCCGATGATCGCGGATTCCATGCGATCGGCCATCGAGATAAGAAGAGCCTGGGCTTCGGCGGGCTGGCCGGCCTGACTCACAGCGCGGGCGACGCTGCGGGTGGCACGCGCCAGGCAGACGGTGTCACCGCTCTGGCTGGCCACGGTGATGGCACGGTCAGCCGCGAGCCAGGCCACGTCCGTGGTCTCGAACTTCAGCAAGGTTGACGACGCGAGACGATAGGTCATCACCAGATGCCGGGTAGCCTCCAGACGATCATCATCGCCGTCGACGGCTTGAAGGGTGGCCTGCGCCTCGACGATCAGATCGGGTAGCACCCGGCCCATGACAGAGAAGTGCGAGGCCAGCCAGGCGGAGCAGGCATGCTCGACGTTCTGCCGCAGCCGGCTTAGCCCGCCGTGACCCCAGGGGCGTTCGCGTCGGGTGGCCTTCGTTGATAGCGGCCGCCAAGCTTGATCATTAGCAGAGTGATCCATGGCTCGGCCGGCGTGCCAGGCACGAGGGCCGGCTGCTACATCGCTCAGGCGTCGCAGGCATTTGTCTTCCACATCGGCCGGCACCCTGCCATAGTTCAACGGCAATATTGATGTCAAGCGCATGTGGGTTGAATCATGCCGGCCGGCGCTCGCCTTTTTCTGGCACTCCTCCTGGCCAGGAATTCTTGCTCGAAAGCAGCCATTCGTGGTGGATCGAGGTGCCGTCCCGCATCCAAAACCCCCTTGACGATGACACTCCGCATTCGGTTAGCTTCTCTATGTTCAAACATGTGGGGCTGATGGGGCTCGGCGAGTTTGCGTGGGACCCGTGATGGAACCTCGCTGTTCCTGCCACCTGGTCTTCCTCTTCATCTAGATAGATCACCGTGATTTTCGTTGCCGTGGAATCGCCGGTGACCATTGCGTGAAACAGGGAGGATGCGTACCTTGAACATGCGCGTTTCCGCACGTATTGGAGTTGCTGCCGTCGCGTTCGGCCTGGTGGCAGCCGCTGGGCCCGCCGCCCAGGCGGCGCCGCAGACTTCGTTGAATGAGCGTCCGGTGACCTGTAGCGTTGTTGAGCTGAATCAGAATCGGTTCAGCGAATGCCAGAACATCTCCGCGCGTGTCGACGTCGTCAAGGACGTCCGTGGCGTGAGGGTACGGGTCGGCCAGGCGACCTTCACGATCAGGCACGCCATGACCCTCAGTTCGGGTTCGACCAGCTGGCGGGAGACGTTCCAGGTTTCCAAGGCTGTCATCACCGGCCAGGCCACAGGCGTCAGTGTGCGGGTGGCCGTGCGGGCCGGGAACGGGACCACGGCGACGGTCAGTTTCCCGCAGGGCCACACCCTGGACCGCGCGGCCAGTGGCACCGTCACCTACCGGACCACGCCGATCCCCAAGAGAAAGATCAACGCGAAGACGCAGACCACGTACACCTACACCTTCACCAGTCCCGGCCGCACCATCGGTAGCTTCTCCTACCGTTCGGCCGCCTACCGGTGCGACAACTACTACGGCACCTCCGGCTGCGCCATGACCGAGGCTCCCACCGCTGTCAGCATGATCGGCCTGCCGCGCATCGACGAGGGTATCCGGAGCCTGCGTGCCAGGGGCGGACGGTACGGCAACCCGAACGGCGGCCTCGCCCTGCACTGGATGATCAACGACGGGCAGAAGAACAAGAACCGGGCCGCCGTGTGCAACCTGGCGGTTCCGCCGGCCATGCGCACCGCCGGACGTACTACGTGCGACGAGTACCCGTTCGCCTCCACCTACGAGGGCGGCACCACGCTTCCCGCGAACCAGCGTGCGATCACCTGGGTCAACCGGAGCGAGAATGACGCCCAGGGAGCCCGGATCACCAACTGGCGCCGGGCGTTCCACGTGATGGACCACGACCCGTTCTACGTTATCGCCTGACCAGCAGACAGACGCGGTGCCCCGGTCGGCGAGGCACCCGGGGCACCGCGGCACCGGCAAGGAGGCCCGTCATGCTGTTGAAAGACGTCGTCCTGACCGTCGAGGTCCAGGAGTCCGGCTACCTGCTCGCCCTCGGCGAGGACGATGACTACCCCACCGAGATGCCCTACGGCTGGCGCTGCGGCCCGGCAGGCGCCAGCAGCATCGTGGTGCTCACTACCACCGACACCGGACCGGTGAGCCTGACCATGCAGCTCCACGACACACCACCACCCCCGGACAGCAGCACCGGCTGGGAACCAGTCGAAGAAGTCAGCCTGCACGCCGACACCAACACCATCGCCGTGCGGGTCCTCGGCCAGGGCGACATCGTGGATGCCTGGCCCGACCATGAAGCACCTCTGGTCATCCCACCCGCCGCCGGCGATCCGCAGTGGATACGCCTCCGGTTGCACTGCCACGTCGACCACCACGAGCCAGGTCTTGGCGATCGAGGAGAACGCCACCTCATCCAGCTGTGGCACGCCGAGCAGACACCACCGATCCACCCACCACTGAGCGCAGCCGACCTCGAAGCACGCGCCGCCTACGCAGAGGCAGCCAACAGTCCCGTCGAGGAGTACGCCCACTCTTACACCATCGATGGGGACAACCACATCGTTTCCTAAACTTGTCGTTTAACTTGCCTGCCTCTCTCAGGCCCGCGGTTAATTTTTCTTTGATCTTTCCTGCGGGCTGGTGGAGCGCGCGTCGTCGGTTGGGGCTTCCGGCGGGTCGGCCGGGGCCGGGGTGGCTGGGTTTCGGCGCGCTGGCCGGCTGGGCGGTTTTCGGGCGGATGGTGCGGAACCCGCGGCGGACACGAGCCGGAGTCAGCCGGCCGGGCCGGGCGGGCCGTTCCCCGGGGGCGGCGCAGGTCGGAGACCAGGTGGTGGGCAATACGCGGCTGGGTATAGGCGGCCAGGACGAGCCAGGTCCAGCGGTCCGCGGTGGCAGGGCTGCGCAGCCTGGGGGCGGTCCAGCCCAGGGTCTGCGTGAACAGATGGAGGGTGTGCTCGAGGTCGAAGCGGCGCGGGAACGCCTGCCGCCAGCGGTCCACGTCGGGCGGGGTGGCACCGGTGGCCGAGCACCACAGCCACAGCGGCTTCGGGCTCCGGTCACGGGGCAGCCGATCGACGACGAGGCGGAGCAGGGTGCCTTCCAGGATCGGCGCTGGCCGACGTGATCTTCCCAGGCCGCACGGCGCGGGTCAGCCGGGGATGGAGCCGGTCCCAGCTGGGCGCTGACGTCTCCGAGATGGACGTGGCGACGGAGCTCGCTGGTGGTCAGCGGTTGGCTGGGGGCGGGGGCGGTTCGCCTGCCGCGTTGGCCTGTGCCTGCCTGTTGAGGGCTGAGTTTGGCCGTAGCGGTGCCGGGACAGCGCCCGCGGGTCGCCTGCTCGGCGTATGGGAGGCCGAGCAGGTTCTCCCAGAAGAAGATCACGTTGGGGTCAGGGTGGCGCGAAGCCCGCGTTCCAGCAATCCGCGCGACGCCAGGTCAGCGAGGCACCGCCCGGCCCGCTCGAATCCCGCGGATCATCTGGAGATGCCCATGTCCGCAGCGGTAAGCTACGCTACGTAGCCACAAAGAGTGCACGTGGCAGCATCGGCTGCGGCCGACAGCTTCTCGAGGATTGCGGCATAAGATGTTGTTCCCTCTCCGATTCCGGCGGTCGCGGCAGTTACTCGGCGGGCGAGCCTGTCATGATTTCCGTGTATGCCGGAGGTGGACGGCCTACATGCGTTTTCTCGTGATGTGCCTGGTCAGGCTA
>NZ_JALKFZ020000103.1 GCF_023243075.1 Frankia sp. AiPa1
TCCTTTTCCGACCTACCCGATCTAAGGTAGATCGATTCTGGTACACCTCCGGCTTACACAGTTGGCGTGACACGCTCCGGCGGGCGGCTCTGCGAACGCTGCACCCTCACCGACCAGCTCACCGCCGTCCTCGACGACGGGACCGGGAACGTCACCCCGCCGCTGGAGCCGCTGTTCAACGCGCTGCGCGCGACGCCTACGCCGAAAAGCGGCCTGGCCTGGCTGGGCAACCTCCGGGTCCGCGAGCTGCTCGCCGACCTGGCCACTGGGCGCATCGACCTGACGCACGAGGCCCTGCACCCGCTGCCGAACTGGCGGACCGTCGCCTACCTACGCGACCTGCTGATGGCATGCGGCGCGCTGCCCGCCGTCGACAAGCAGTTGCTGCACCACGAGACCTGGCTCCACCGCCAGCTCGCCGAGCTCGACGGCCAGCCCCACGCCCGGCTGCTGCGCCAGTTCGCGACCTGGTCACAGCTTCCCCGGCTCCGCCACCAGGCGTCGACGCGCCCGCTGACCACGCACAGCCGCAAGACGGCGGCCGAGCAGTTCACCCAGGCCCGGCTGTTCCTGGCCTGGCTCGACGAGCACGGCCAGACTCCGGACACCCTCGCCCAGGCCGACATCGACGACTGGCACGCCACCCACCTCGACCACGCGAAACGCTCCCTGCGCGCGTTCTTGACCTGGGCGATCAGCAGCGGCCAGCTACCCCGCCGCGACCTGCCCCGCCTCCAGATCGCCCGCGCCGAGCCGCTCACCCAACGCGCCCGCCTCGATCTGGTCAAAGCCGTCCTGACCAGCGACACCGGATCGTCGGCGACTCGCGCGGCGGCCTGTCTGATCCTGCTCTACGCCCAGCCCACCAGCCGGATCGTGCGCCTCACCGTCGACGACATCACCCGCGACGGCGACAAGGTGCTGCTACGGCTCGGCGACCCGCCCGTCCCGGTGCCCGAACCGTTCGCCGCGCTCCTCCTGGCCGCGGCGGACCAGCGGGACAACATGACGACCGCCACGAACCCGGACAGCCGATGGCTGTTCCCCGGCCGCCGCGCAGGCCAGCCGCTGCACCCCGGCAGCCTGCTCGACCACATCCGCGCGCTCGGGGTCCCGAACCAGGCCGCCCGCACCGCGGCGCTGCGCCAGCTCGTGCTGCAGGCCCCGGCGCCGGTCGTCGCCCAGGCCCTCGGCTACCACCCGGTTGTCCGTTGACAGTGAAGGTGATCCGATGCCAGGTCTGTGACCAGGTCGGACCAGATTCGATGGCAGGGCGCGGCCTGGATTGACGATCGTGTTTCGGTCGCTGTGCCTGTTTGTGTCAGTGAAGCTGGTCCGGCTCACATGCTCAGCGTGACCATGGACGTCGGACCTGATCACGGGTTGGAGATGTCGGTGTCGGTGCCCGGCGCGGCGCGGTCGACGTGTGTGAGCATGGCCAGGAGTGGTTCGTGACCGCCGACCAGCGCTTGGTCCCACTTGCCGACCAGCTCGTCGAACAGTTGGGTGTAGGAACGGATGGCCGCGGTGATGCCGGTCGCCGTGTAGGGAACTGGAACGAGTGCGGCTCGCTGGGCCCAGGAGTCCCACGTCGTCCCGCCGCGGCGATGGTGGTTGGTGCCGGCGTCGCGGTCGCGCAGCAGCATCGCGGCGACGAGGACGTGCCTGGCCAGTTGGAGCGCAAGGTGTGTCCCGATGAGCAGGTCTCCGCGGGCTGCCTTGACCGCGGCCAGGACCGCGTCAAACCGATAGCTGTTGATCAATGTCTTCATGGGGTCGTCCGTCGGCGGCGCCGGGGTGGTGGTCTGGCCTTGCGGCTGGTCATCGGTGCGCGTCGTGACGGTGATGTCCAGCCGTCGTAGGTCGCGAAAGACCAGTCGCGTCACGAGCCGCGTCGAGGTTCCGCCCTGGTTGATGGCGAACAGCGGTGGCATCTCGCCGAGAAGGCGGTCGACGACTCCGTGAGCGACGCGTTGCGGGTCGTCGGTCACCACCACGAGGTCCAGATCAGACCAGCAATCCAGATCTGGGACGGGGCCGGCCGCCGAACCATGAACGTTAACGTCTCGCACTCGTGGATCCCGACGGGCAAGATCATCCAGTGCGGGCAGAAGTTCCGCCTGCCAGCCAGCAGGCGGAAGGGGAACCTCGTGCATGGTTTGCGTCCTCCTCACAGGCAACCGGTCGCGACGAGCCTGACCATGCCGCAACACCGATCAGACGGGCTCCGCTTGTCCGGTGCTGATCACGTCTGGTGGCCCGAGGGCCTGCGGTGACGATCGTATTTCGGTCGCTGTGCTTGTCTATGTCAGGGAAGGTGCTCTGGTTCGATGTGCTCGTCACGGCTGCGGACGTAAGCCCGGATCGTGGAGTAGGAGAGGCCGGCGTCGGGGTGCTGCTGGCGGAGCCGGTTGGTGATCTGTGCGATGGTGCGTGGCGGGTCGGGGTTGTCCGCGCGCAGCATCGCGTCGATCTCCGGTTTGAACGGGTCCAGGCGTGAGCCGCGGGGCGGGAGTTTCTTGCGCGGCGTCGGTGTCGGGGAGTCGAGTGCCTGGCGGATGGTGCGTCGGTGGACGCCGTGGCGTCTGGCGAGGAAACGCAGCGACAGCCGGAGGTCCTGGGCGTCGTGGCGGATGGCGGCGAACAGTTTGGGCTTGTGGGCCTGACGCCGGGCTGGCGGGGTGAGTGCCCGCTGCAGATCGGGCAGCGTCCTGCCCGCGAGGGCTGCGAGCCAGTCCATCCGGATGGTCATCTCGTGGTCGGGCCTGCCGTCGAGCAGCCGCCGCAGATGGCCGGGACGGAGGTGGTTGGCCTCGGCGAGCCGGTGGATGTAAGCGGTAGGGCTCTCGCCGGCGAGCGGCCGGGGTCGGATCGGCAGCGGCCGGGGCAGGCGCTCCGGGTCGCTCATGGCCTGGTGGCGGCTTTCCGGCGCTGGGCTGTGGGGCTCGCTGTCTGGGCGGCGTGGTCGAGGTCGATCCCGTCCAGGGTCTGCCGGGTGATCTTTTCAGTGCCGTCTAGGATGGCCTCGATCGCGGCACCGCGGATCAGGTGGGACAGGCTGCCGATCATCCCGCCGGTGCGCTGGTGGAGGTGGCGGTCGAGCGTGATGAGCGTCCCGGTGGGGTGGCGGTGCAGGCGCAGCGCCTGCTCGAGGCTGGCGACGAGGCTTTTCCACTCGTCGGCGTAGGGGAACGGGGCTGTTTCGATCAGGTCGTAGCGGCCGGCGATCTGCCGGCCGCGGGTGCCGGTGAACAGGCCGTTGCGTTCGACGTCGATGCCGGCGAGGACGAAGGTCGCGGGGATGCGTTCGGAGAAGTACTTCAGCGTGTCGGAGACCTCGGCGCCGTTGCGGGTGGCCAGGGTCAGGTTGTGGATCTCGTCGACGCAGACGAGGCTGACGCGGGTGTCGACGGCGACGCCGCAGACGGCCTCGATGACATCGGTGATGTTCGCGCGGGTGGTTAGGGGCAGGCCGAGGAAGCGGGCGAACTCAACCGCGAGCATGCGCGGGGTCGCGGCGGGCGGGACGGTGACGTAGATGACCGGGATGCGGTCGTCGACGCCGGGGTGGCGGCGCTGGTCGATGGCCTCGTGGGTCTTGCCGAACTGGGTGATCGCGGTGGTCTTGCCAGTGCCGGCGGGGCCGGACAGGATCAGGCCGCGCCGTGCGGAGACGGCGTGGCGGTTGAGCAGGGTGAGGCGGCGGCCGGCGTGCACCACCTGGCGCAACGTCGAGGTGCCGACGACGGCCAGGCGAGTGTGGTAGTCGAGACGGTGCTCGTCGTAGTGGGCTCTGTCGTTCTCGGTCAGCGCTGCCCACCGGGGTTCGGGCAGCAGGTCGGGCGCAGCCGTGGCCGTGGCCGTGAACGCGCGCCATCCGGGCAGAGTGGTCAGCTGCCGGTGGTCCTCGTCGCCGGGGAAAGCTGCCCCCTGCCAGGGCCCTCCCGTCGTGGTGGAGGTGGTCACCAGCGCTGGTTCGCTTCGGCGAACGGGTCGAAGTCCGGCAGCGGGATGACCTGCGCCGTTCCGGTCGTCTCGTCGGCGTTCACGGCCGTCTCAGCCGGGCTGGCGCGATGGTCGTCGGTGGCGGGCGTTGGCGCGTGTGGCCTCGCGGCGCGAGTGCGGGCGGCGACGGCGCGGTCCCGCGAGGTGGCCGGGCCGCGGTGGGCGCGTTCGAGCAGGCTGGTCACCGCGTCGGCGATCTCCCGCTCGGTGCCGGCCGCCAGGCCGGCGCGGGCATGGTTCCAGGCCAACTCGCCGAACGGGGTAGGGGCTCGGTGCAGCTGGGTCCAGAACGCGGTGATCCAACCGCCGTCGGGGTCGCGGACCCAGATTCGGGAGACGTCGTAGGGGTCGTGGTGGATCTCCCAGAGGTCTTTCTTCGCTTTGACGCCGGACGGCTGGCGGCGCAGTGGGCCCAAGGCTTCGGCGTCGTAGGTGCGGTGGTTGAGCCTGATGCCGTAGGCGTTGACCGCGTGCCAGCGGGCCGGCAGCAGCTCGACATAGTCGTCCCCGGTCAGCGTGACCGGGACGTGCCCGGCCGCCTCGACCAAGGCCGTGTATTTCTCGTTGGGGGTGAACATCCGCCCCGGCGACAGCGGGTCACGTAGGCCGTCGTGCGGCCGGTTCTGCCAGGCCGCGACGATCCACTCATCGAGCAGGTCCTGCAGTTCGGGCAGCGACCACAACGGCCCGTCCGCCAGGTGTCGGCCGCGCCGGTCCGCGGTCGAGCCGGCGTAGCCGGCGACGAACTGGGCGAACAGCGAGGCCACCGATCCCAACGTCCGCTCGATGTGGCCCTTGTCCGTCGGGGTCGCCTCGTGCGCCGGCTGCAAGCTGACCCCGAGGAACCGGCAGGACGCGCGGAACGCCCGCGACATGAACACCTTCCCGTGGTCGCAGACGACAGTGTCCGGGACGATCACCGGCCTGGCCGCCGCGTGCGCGAGCCGCTCGTCGAGCGCGAGCAGCCTTTGGTGCGGCAGCACCGACCGCGACATCGCCAGCGCCTCCGCCCACCCCGGCCGCATCGGCTCCGGCGTCACCGTGCGCGCCAGCAACACCGAGGCGTCGATCGCCTTCGTCGCCGGCCGCAGCACCGCGGCACCGCGGCACTCACCGTGCGGGTCGCGACGTCCACCATCCCCGTCAGCTCGACGCGGCCGGTGACTCCGTCGGCGAGGCGGACCAGCACATCGAACGGGGTCGAGTCGATCTGCATCAGCTCACCCGGCGCCGCGGCTGTCACGCCCGAGAACGGACCGTCGGGACGGGCGGCCAGCGACCGGCGCGCCCGCGCCGAACCGGTGACGTGACGGCCATGCGCGAGCCGGCCGAACAGCCGGTAAAGGGTCCGCCGCGACGGCAGCACCACCGGTGGGTCGGACCCGGCGAGCAGCTGTCCGGTGCGCCAGAGCACGAACCCCGCCGTGCGCGACGACGCCTCCGTAGCCTCGCCGATCGCCGTGGCCATCGCCGCGACAACCCGCTCGTCCACCCGGCCGAAGGCCGCGGTCCGCCGGTCGGCCCGGTGATCGACCAGGCCGACGACGCCTTGAGCCTGGTAGCGCTGCCGGCGTCGTTTGACCGTCGCCGCGCTCACCCGGTGGCCCGCCGCAGCGAGCTCGGCGGCCTTCGCCTGCTCCCGGCAAGTCAGCGACCAGCGGCCAGGGTCGAACTCCGGCCGCGGCGCGGCGCCGGGCGGGCTGTCCGGGGGACGGCCGTCCAGCACCTCGACGACGTGCCGTTCCCACCACAGCGCCCGCTCGACCGTCTCCGCGGGCAGGCCGTCCAGCATCCCGTGCGGCGGCACCCGCCCAGACCTGGTCACCGAGACCACCCCGCCGGGCCAACTACCGTGGACGGCCCGAGCAACTCACCGGCCAGGTCCGCGGCCAGCCTCCGGCGCCAGAGCAAGTGGTAAAGCACCGGCAGCACCGCGATCCGGTCGCCGACCTCGACGGCGCCGACGAACAGCGGCCTCGGTTCCGCGAACACCTCCACCAGCCGGCCCGCCACCGCCCCGCGACCCGCGCAGCGGGGATGCCGGTAGCGCGCCAGCCAGCGCACGTTCGCGACCAGCACGGCGCCAGGGACTCCGACCCGGCGGAACAGCCAGCCGACCTCGGCGCAGGCCGAGGCCGTCGCCGCGAACGCCTCGGCATCCGACGGCTCGATCCGGTCGTCCGCCCGCACGTCGATGACCACACCCATGCCGTCAGCGAGCCGGACGAAGAAGTCGGGGGCGTGCCGCCGCTGGCGAACGCCGTCGTGCCAGCGCAGCCAGAACGGCTGCGCGGCCAAGCCCACGACGTCCGGATCGAAGTCGAGCAGCATCAGGTGATCCCGTTCCAACCACGACTCAAACCCCACATGATCACCGAGAGTGGCCGACCACCACCAGCCCGGAAAACTCCGCGCTCCTCGCGGCCAGCCGAACGACCGCACCGGCCCGGCCCTCTCGAACGGCACGTTCCAGCAGGTCGCCAGCGTCTCCTTGCGCCGCCGCCCAGCCGCCTCCACGAACTCCAGCGTGAACCCGCCGCCCGCAGGCTCAACCGTCGCGACCGCCACCGACACCCGCCGAACCGTAGATCAACAGGCACCGCACCGGGTCACCTTCGATGACACGAACCACGACCGGACCACATTCGATGGCACGCGAAGCAGGTTCGTTGTCAAAGAACACCGGTCACCACTCAGCGGCACCGCGCCGAGGCCGGCGGCACCTGGACCCACTACGCACCCGGCGACCACAGCAGGCCGGCGCCGCCGGTCGTCACGTGACAGACCGCTTCCGGGGCCGGCTCCGCGTCGTTACCTAGTCCGAGGCTGCGAGCCTCGCGAGTGACCGGCCCGCTCGTTGCGCGCGACCGCGCGCTGGACCCGAGGCACCACTCCGGTCCTCGCCGTCGCACTGTCCGGCCGCCGCCTGGCGGCCGACATCATCCGAGCCATCGCATCGACGGTCATCTGGGTCGACTTCGACTTCGCCATACGAAGATCGTCGCCGGTCTCCGTCGAGAGTTCAAGGCCCGCGAGCTGCCGACCTCGTCGTCCACCGAAAGTAACGATCATGACTCTCGATCTTGTGAACACAGGTCAGTTGAACACGCGACTCTGCCAGCATCGAGGGCCGTTCCGGCCCCGGCGGCACGGTCCCGCTCGGCTGCTGGCCACATCGCATCTCGACCGCCCCTGCCCCAGACAGGACACCCCGAACACCTGGCGTGGTTAGCCGTCCCCATGCCCTACCGTACCCGGCATCGGTAACGCTCTGTCACTACTCTCGCGTCTTCGATCAAGCGTTAATCACCGGCCTGACACGCCCCCGAACCTTTCCAAGCCATGGGCCTTGCCGAGACCAGACCGGGCTACCGCGGGCACCGAGAACGCCACGAGGCGGCGAAGAACTCGGCGGCGGCGGACCGTTGATCGACACAGTCGTGCGGAATGAGCCCATAATGAGTCCACGAACGATCTTGAGACCCGCAAAGTCGATCTTTATGTCGACAAAACCGCAGGTCAGATGGCATATCTCTGGAGCCGGCGAGGGGACTTGAACCCCTAACCGCCCGATTACAAGTCGAACGCGACGCCAGTCGCGCGAGCCAACCGACGCCCCCACGGCCGCCAATCCGACACCTCGGACCGTTCTGATCGTCCTAGTGGTCCGGCTCCCCAACCGGGAGCCGGACCACCCATTCATGATCATTGTGGCCGCGGTGTGGCCGCGAACAGCGCGGTGACGCCTGTCATTTCGCGACACATCCCGGCATTACACAGCGTAAAACATGCTGGTAGAACACCCTATTTGGCAGCGCTTGACACGTTGCGGCAGCCCGGCCGGCCGGCTTTTAACCGGCGGGTTCAGGGTTCGAGTCCCTGACGGCCCACCAGTCGACCCTTGGGTGGGTGTCACACGCCGCCTGAGCTGGGAGTTTAGCGGTTTTCATGTCAGAATCGCCGATCTTCGTAGCAATGCCGTCACCTTTGCAGGGCTCTGACTGTCGGGAGGACGTCGGTGCTGTTCGTCGGGGACGACTGACCCGCACCGGGCGGCGGCGGGACCGCCGCGAGGCGGTATGGCGTCCGCACCGGCCGCGGGCCTGCTCACCCCCGAGCATGCTCGCGAGCTGGCGGCCCCGCCCGAGGCCGGTGCGCGCCGATCCTGGGTTCGGTATCAGGTCCCAGGACCGTGTACCGCTACCTGCGGGTCACAGCCTCATCGTCTCCACGGCTGAGCCGACCAGGAGTGTCTGGCCGGCTGCGCGCTCCGCGGTGACCCTGACCGGCCTCTTCGCTCCGGGTACGCCGCGGTCACGACGCCTCGGGAGGCGGTGAGTCACGGCGTCGGCGGGGGAGGCGGCGGAGTCTCCACCCCTGCCGAAGGCGGTGGCGTCGCGACAGCGGCAGAAGGCGCTGGAGTCACCACACCGGCAGAAGGCGGAGGAACCACGTCGCTGGCAGTAGGCTGTGGGGTCACGACGGCAGAAGGCGGCGGCGACACCACACTGCCAGAAGGCGGAGGAACCACGTCGCTGGCAGTAGGCTGTGGGGTCACGACGGCAGAAGGCGGCGGCGACACCACACCGCCAGAAGACGGCGTAACGGTAGGCGTCGGGACATTACCACCGCCGTTGTTCTCCTTCTGCGCCTTCAGTTTCTCCAGCTCCGCCCTCTGCCGCTCAAGTTCCGCCCTGAGTGCTGGATCAGAAGTGGAGTTGATCTGGGTATTTATCTGTTGAATATTGTTATTGATTGTCTGGATATTCTGAGTATTAACGACATTCCTGGATCCGCCCACCGTGGTACCGCCGATAGTATTGCCGGCTCCGCCGACGGTGGTACCGCCAGCGGTATTCCCGGTGCCGCCGACAGTGGTACCGCCGACGCTCTTCCCCGGGCCTGACAGGCAGGTCCTGGCAGCAGGCGCCCACGCCGATGAGCCGTCCGCGTTGACGGAGCGGACCTGGAAGCAGCTCGGGCCCGCGCCAAGGCCAGCCCAACCAAACCTGGTGGCGTTCGCGCCGACGTGGCGTACCTCCGAACCATTGGTGATGTCGAAGCCGGTCTCGTCGGCCGAGTTGTCCGTCCAGGAGACCCTGGCGCTTCCACTGCCTCCGCTGGCGACGGTCACCCCGGAGGGAGCAGCCGGGGGGCCCGCAGCGGAGACCGGTGCACCGAGGAACGCGACCGCGATCGGAACCGCCGTTGCCGAAGTTATCCACAAGAGTTTACGCCTGACCGCCATAACAACTCCCCCAAACTTGATACTGAACGACGACATGTAAATCGGTGGCGGGAACACGTCTTCCCCGGCGATCGCCGCCAGATTCGACGTATCCGCGGCGCCATGGGCAGGACTGTTCCGCAGAAGGAATCTCCGCCCCACCACCGACCAGGGGATTCCCCATGTCAACATCCGGAACTCCGAGGCGGCAGAGGTAGAACCACCAGGTTTCAGTCGACCCCCTGGGCTACCCTGGGTCGCACCCACGATTCAGGCCGGGGTCCGCCGCGTGGCGGCACGGGTGTTCGCGGAGCCGTGTCATGGGTCCCGGCTCGTCGGGGTCGGGAAACGGCGCGATCGCGCGGGTATCCGTCCAGATCTGTCCGATCCCGGCGCCCCGCTGGTGCATGTACTGCCAGCGGTGATCGGCTACCTGTTTCGCGTACACGTCGACCGAGCGCAACGACGCCCGCACCCCGCCTGCGACCACTCGCACAGCGCCTTTCGGTCGTAGTTGCTCGCGCCCGGGATCCGGTCCAGGTCCGTGCCGGTTGACGTGCGGCCCTTGGGCCCCACGTCAAGTACCCGGACGGCTGGGCCGTGCCCGCCGGCACCGGGCGTCGCCGGGACCGGTTAGGAGAGGGGTCTCCGCGGTACAGAAACCTCCCATGCACCCAGCCTCAGCGTGGCGACATCGTGACAGGACTACCGAGGCCGATATGCGACCAGCGCTGGCCTCGTCCGCGACTGGCCGGAGTCGAACGGCCTCTATGCCGAGTCGGGTGGCTTGGCGGGGCAGCCGATCTGTTCCCAGTGTGCGATCAGTGTCGCCAACGTGAAGACGGCGCTTTCGTGTTGCTCCGCGGTCATTGGCACGATCTCGACTCCATCGTGGGTCGGGCGGAGAGCGGGTTGTCGTGGGATCTTCGCGGGCCGGCTGATCGGAGTGTCGCGGGCCGAACATGCCTCGGCCGCTACGCGGACATCCTCGACGCCCTCGCTCTTCTCGATCATCTGACAGCCCCTGCCCGTGAACAGTCCCGGCTGGCTCCCCGATGCGGCGGGAAGCCGTGTCTCGGTCAAGGTCGCACTTCGGCTGCGTATCTTGGGTGACGGTGTGATCTGTCGAGGTCGCGCCGGTCGCATGGCGCCTGATCTCGAGCTTTGAATGCCAGCCGAGGCCAAGACTGAGCCAGCCTCGTCCCGGGTCGTTACGCGGCCGGTAGGCAGGCGATGTGTGACGGCCGGAGCAGCCGAAGTCCACTTCCGCCGCTGGGATCCTCGGCCTGGTCTGGGGCCAGATCACTTTGGATCTGTGACGGCGCACCGTGACTGATCGTTGCGGCGGAATACACCGCCTGATTTCAGGTGGTCACCGCGTCGCAGCTGCCATCAAGGCTGCGTCGAGGAGCGCCGTGTCGCTCGGTCGTGGAGGGTGGTGTGGGTGTCGTTGCGGAGTCGCGCGACCAGCTCGCGGGCTGTCCCGGCTCCGACATGGAGACGTTTACGGAGCGTCTCAGCGGAAATAGGTCGTTGGTGCACCTGCCAGTGCAGGACGTCCTCGGCTCGCGCCCGGTGAAGCAGATCCTGGTCGCGGGCGCCCGGGTGCACTCCAGACCCGTCGGCTCCGCGGAGAGAACGGGCAGGTCGATCCTGCTCGGCCGAGCAGGACGCGGTAGGGAACGTGGGCGAACCGGACCGCGGAGCGTTCACGTCCGTGGTCCGCATCGCCCGGAGGAGATCGGGGGCGACCTCGCCCCAGCCAATCAGCAGCAGCGGGCCGACCGCGTCGAACGCGGCACGCCCGTAATGACCGGCGATCAACGGTTCGGCAATGTTCAGGGATAGGGTGACGAGGCTGGCGAACAGGAGTAGGCGTCGTACCGCGCGAAGGACCTCCACGGGCCCGCCGTTCACAGAGAGTCGCTGGCTGCCGATCAGCAGGCCGATGACCGACAGGTCAACCGCGGGCGCGATCAGCGGCGCAATCCACATCGGAACACCCAGACGTAGCCCCAGGGCGAGCACGTTGCCGAACCCGAAGCAGAACGTCAACGCGACCACCACACCCACGATCACGGTCACGAGCCGGGCCGAAGCATCCGCCGCCACCCGAAATTCGGGACACATGTTCGATTCGCTAGATGATGTAAAAGTCGGCGCGCTCACCGGGCATCGTCCCTGGTCAGGACGCGGGTAGCAACCGGTCGGACAGTGATTTCAGGGCCAGCAACCAAGATCAAACGGTTCGGATGCTGGTACACATGGTCTACACTCCCTGACCTGCATGTTTGCGGCGTCTCAGCCGCTCCGGAGATCGCTTTTTGGGCGATGTGATGCCAAGGTGATGCCGTTGCGACCGCAACTAATCTTGGCGTCTCTCCTGTGACTACAAGGAGTGACATGAGTCGGTCGGGGTGGCGCGGGTAGCGCAGCGTCCGACCGCTGGGCGCGGGACTTGTGAAACGTGCTTCACGTCGCTCTGTGGGCGCGACGGTCGGGTGCCAAGAGATTGACCCGGCTGGCGGGCGAAGCCGCTGCCCGGACAGCGCTGTGTGCTGAATCCGCCGATGTCCCGGCTCGCGGGAAAGGCCGCCTACAGGTCGAGGTCGAAACCGTCGAGGTCGGGTCCGTCCGTGGACGGACTGGCCGGGGGCGTGCTGGGTGGCGGCGGTGCGGGGGGATATCGGCGGGGGACGGTGTCGGTGGCGGCCTGGGCGGCGGCGCGGTCGGCTTCGGCGAAGATCGAGGTGTAGACGTCGCCGGTGAAGTGGACGGAGGCGTGTCCGAGGAGCTCGGAGACGACTTTGAGATCCCGGCTACCCAGGTAGGTCAGACTGGCCGCGGTGTGCCGCAGGTCGTGGAGCCGAATCGGTGGCAGCGGGCCGAAGCTGAGCGCCGTCTCGATCGCCTCAGGCGGCATGCGGTGCCGCTGCGCGAGGTATTCGACGCTCCAGCGATGCTCGGCGTGTTCCTTGCGGATGGCTGCGAATCGAGTGATCAGTCGTTCGAAGCGTTGGGAGACGCCGTCGGCGTTGAGGGCGGTGCCGTCGGGGTGGGTGAACACCCGGCCGCTGTCGGTCCACGCCGCGCCGAGGTCCTCTTGTTCGTTGGCTTGGACAGTCTGCCAGGACTGCAGGACCTGTCTGGCGGTGGGGTCCAGGCCGATGGTGCGGGCGCCGCTTTCGCTTTTGGGGTCGTCGTAGAGGTCGGCGTCGTCGTCGGTGTCGAGGTCGGAGCCGGGGAGGTTGTCGAGGATGTAGATGCTGTCGTTGTCGAAGTCGACTTCGGTCCAGCCGAGCGCGACGGTTTCACCGCGGCGTAGCGCGCGGAAGGCCATGAGATGCCACAGCGGGTAGAGCCGGTCGGCGAGGGTGGCGCGGGAGCGGGTGTGGGTGTCTTCGAGCAGGGTGCGTGCCGCGCGGTGCTCGCCCAGCCCGATCAGGCTGACCCCGAGCCAGCTGGCGGTGGCCAGGGTGTCGGGGTGGTCGGGGCCGAGGGTCCGGCGTTGTTGATCGAGTAGGTTTTCAAGGCCCTGCCGGTCGTGCGGGACGGTGTCGGTGGGGAATGCTGGTTTGTGAGTGGGTGTCGTGTGCCGGCGCACGGGGAAGCCGGGTGGGGTGGTGGGTTTGGCGCGTCCGGTGAGTGCGTGGCGGACGTGGTCGAGCAGGTGCCGGCTGGCATTGTCGGCGTCGTGGTGGAACCACGATGGAGACGACGGCACCGAGCAGCCCTGGTCGTGGGCAGTCCTCGACCCGGATGGGTAGGAGTTTGCGTTCGAAGCCGTGCGGGTCGGCGGCATGGGCGGCCTGCCACTCTGCCTGCCCGTAGACCGAGGTGAGGTAGGCGTCGGAGAGCACGGCGATAGTGCGTCGGGCGTGTTGGACGCCTTGTTGCATGCGGATCTGCCAGTTGGAGCCGGCGACGAAGTCCCAGGCTTGGACGAGGACGCGGTAGTCGGCGTCTTCGAGCTGCCAGGAAATCCACTCCGCCCACTCGCGATCAACCGCGGTGTACGAGACGAAAAAATCCCAGCCCGCAGCGGAACCGGTCATGTCGTGTGCACTGCCCCCGCCTGCCACCCGATCAGTGTGCCACCGGCACACACCGCGGCAGATCCACCCAAGGCGACTATCCGGCGACCCTGCCGGGTCGGATCCACACCGCTGCCGATCATTCCGCCGGGTCGAACCTCTGACGACCAGGTCAGCCAGGGTGCACTTTGGTTGACGCGACGAGGCGTGAGGGCCAGGTGGCCTCGGTTGACCGGGCTCGGTCCTGTCTGCTCCCCCCTTTTAACGCGTGCACGTGGGAGGAGTCGACCAGCGCCCGGTGCAGGTCAAGCCGGCCGGCGGCGTGGCATTCGCCCAGCAGCGTCTCGTGCAGACGCTGCCACACCCCGGGGCGGCCCGCCAGTCCCGCAGCCGCCGCCAGCACATCACCCCCGACACCCCGAACAGCCCGGTCGGAAGGTTTCACCAGGGCACGTCGTTCACCAGCACCCACAGGATCCCGTTCAACGCCGCACGATCATCCACCGGACGACGCACCGGATGATCGAACCGCCGCGGCTTACGCGGAACCAGCGGCTCCATCCTCGCCCACAGCTCGTCACTGACCGTCTCCTGATCGTCCATGGCGACGACAGCTACCCGACCATCCACCCACTACACACCGATTCACCCACCTTTGTGAAACCAGCTCTTAACTGCCCAGCTTCCAGATGCAGCCGATCATAGTCAGCGCCGCCGGGAGTAGCAGCGCAATGTAGCCCCGTCGCCGGACCAGGTCGAATGCCAACGCACCGACGACCGTTCCCAGTAGGCCGACGACGATCCCGGCGGTGATCTGTACGTGCGCGGCGAGCAGAGCGACCACCGCCAACGCCATTGCGGCGGCCTGAAGCAACCGTGAACCGTCGCTCGGGGGCGTTGGCGCTGGAGTGGAGTCCACGCACGTGGTGTACGGATCGTGATCGTCTTGCGACTCGCCGGAGTGGCGGTCCGTGACGCAAAGCGACCACCGCGTGATCCTCACGAGAAACCTGCGAAGCGACTCGATGAGGAGAAACGCGATGGCCGTGCGTCCGACTGTGACCGACGCCGAGGGGTTCGGCAAGGAACTGATGGCAGCGAGTCCGGACCTGCTGGGCTCGATGGTGAAAGCGTTCGCCGAGGCGTTGATGGGCGCCGAGGTCGACGGGATCTGCAACGCGGAATATGGGGAGATTTCCCCCGAGCGGGTGAACCGGCGGAACGGGTATCGGGCGCGGGAGTGGGACACGCGGGCCGGGACGATCGAGCTGGCGGTGCCGAAGCTGCGGCAGGGTTCCTATTTCCCGGAATGGCTGCTGACCCGTCGTCGGCGTGCCGAGCAGGCGCTGATCTCGGTGGTCGCCACCTCGTATCTGCTCGGGGTGTCGACCCGGCGGGTCGACAAGCTCGTCGAACAGCTCGGGGTCGCGCATATCTCGAAGTCGCAGGTGTCGGTACTCGCGAAGCAGCTCGACGCCCAGGTCGAGGCGTTCCGGTCCCGGCCGTTGGACGCCGGCCCGTACCGGTTCGTCCAGGCGGACGCGTTGACGATGAAGGTCCGTGAGGACGGCCGGGTGATCAACGTGCACTGTCTGCTCGCCGTCGGTGTCAACGGCGACGGGCACCGGGAGATCCTCGGTCTCGACGTCGTGAGCAGCGAGGACGGCGCCGGCTGGCTGGCGTTCTTCCGGGGTCTGGTCGCCCGCGGCCTGTCCGGGGTGCGGCTGGTGACCTCGGATGCCCACCGGGGGCTGGTGAACGCGATCGGGTCGACGCTGCCGGGAGCGTCGTGGCAGAGATGCCGGACCCACTACCTCCGCGACTTGCTGATCATGACACCGAAGTCGTCGCAGCCGTGGGTCGCCACACTGGTGCGAACCGTCTTCGACCAAGCGGACGCCACCGAGGTCAGCGCGCAGTTCGACCGGGTCGTCGAAGCGCTCACCGAGAAACTCCCCAAGGCGGCGGATCATCTCTCTGACGCGAAAGCCGACCTGCTGGCGTTCACCGGCTACCCGCGGCAGATCTGGAAGCAGATCTGGTCATCCAACCCGCAGGAAAGACTGAACAAGGAAATCCGCCGCCGCACCGACGTCGTCGGCATCTTCCCCGACCGCGACGCCATCATACGTCTCGTCGGCGCCGTGCTCGCCGAACAACACGACGAGTGGATCGAAACCCACCGCTACTTCGGTCTGGAAATCCTCGCGAAAGTCGACGCTACGAACAGGACATCCGACACACCCGAGATCCGCGTGACACCCGAAGCGCTCACCGCATAACCTTCAACCAGGATCACGCGGCATCACTCTCCGTACACCACGCCGCTGGACGTGACCTACCGTGACGCGGGAAGCCGGCCGGGGGTCAGGCACCCTCACCCCGATCCCAGGGGCGAGGGTGCGCGGAGCAACCTCAGCGTCAGGCGGCCGCGTCGCCGAGGAGCTTCTGCATGCGGGAGAGGCCTTCGACCAGATCGTCGTCACCGAGGGCATAGGACATCCGCAGCCTGGTGGGTGGGGCCTGATGTGCCCTTTTAAATCCGGACAGTCTCTATTAGGTTGATCTACGCGGCGGGCTGCTTTTTCAGGTATTCGTCG
>NZ_JALKFZ020000104.1 GCF_023243075.1 Frankia sp. AiPa1
ACAACTGATCAACCAGGGACCAGGGGGTCAAATTTCCGAGACCCCCACGTGGTCAGTTTTCAGGAAGCCTTGACAACACCCGGCCCGGCACCTTCCCGACCGCCTGGCGGCCCCGTTCGTCCAGGTCGAACCCGACCGCGTAGTACACCTGCCGATCGGGATCTTCGTTCAGCTTCGCGACGTGCGCGACCAGGGCGTGTGTCGATCCGGCGCCATCGACCGTGACCAGGATCTTCTTCCGGTACGGGGCCGGCAGCTGCGCGATCGCCGCGTCGAGGACCTCAATGTTGTCCGCCGCCGTGTTCGCCCCCGCGTTCCCCGCCCGCAACTTGATCGCCAGCAATTCCCCGGTATTGTCGCACCAGGCCATAATCGGATGGTGCCCAAACGTTTTCTTAAACGTCCGGGCAGCGTGCTCCTTATCCGAATGCGACAGAACCAGCGACGCATCCAACCGGATCACGATCCTATCGCCGAGGTCCCTACCCGCAACCTTGCACGGCGGTATCCGCCCGTGCCGGGCCACGATCTGCTCCCACACCCCCACCCGCGCGGCGGCCCGCGCCGCCGTAACCGCCGGCAACCGCTCCGCGTCGATTTCCTTCAACGCCCGCCACGCCGTCGGAACCGACGCCACCGCCCCGAACAGCTCCCCCTGGTCTCCCAGCGTGGCGATGTCCTTGATCCGTGTACCGCCGTCCGCGATCCCAACCGCAATATCCGTGAGCACCCGGCCACGATCATGCAACGGAAACTGCCGCGTCCCGACCAACGCCTCCGACAACGCCCCCGTCAGCCCGACCCGGTCCGCCAACAGCCGCACCACCGCCGTCCCAACATGCGAGACAACATCCCGACCGCCGACCTCGACCGACAGCCCCCGCGACCACCCCGTAGCATCCACGTAGAAAGTGCCTCTCGACTCTGGTTCGGACACGGACGTCAGACACCCGCATCCTCCCAAGTCAGAGGCACTTTCCCATCGCCGGGGCACCCCCACCGCGAAGATCACGCCGAGCCCGGTGAACAGCCAAGGCTAGCTGGCCCACGTCATTTCAGGGGGCGCCCCAACAAGTACTCGGCGACACAGTCCGGATGGTCATCGTCGGCTGCTGACAGCATCAGGCCCCGGCTACCAGGCCCGCCGTCACAATGCGCCACGAGAGCGGGGCGCGGGCCGGGCGCGGCATTCCTGGTCGTGAAGACGAAACGGCCTTCCGTGACTGTCACCAGTGCGATGCCATGAGCCTTCGCGAACGAGACGGCGCCGCCCTGGTAATGCGACGTGGCTACGATGACACCTTTGTGCGCACCGACGCTGTGGATCTTCTGGTGTAGTATCTGAACCAGTTCGCGCTTAATGGGATTCCGATGCAACTTAGCCTCGACCACCACGAGGAAAGACATTCCCGCGAACCGGTAGCGGACGGTTGCGTCGAAGTCGTACGCACCGTCCGCACCCGAAATCTTCTCATGCAGGGTCACCGTGAGGTCGTCCACCGCCGAGCCTGCCGCACCGAGCAGCTGCCGGGCCACGAACTCCTCGAACTCCTCGGGCGTGATCGAGGGGTGACGGTAACGCGCACCATGGCGGTCGTCCTCGATCACGTTTCTACGCTACCCGAGAGGTGTGACGGCGCAGTGCCCAGCCTGGACGAAGAGGAATGGTCCCGCTACTTGCTGGGGGAGCCCTATCGGAACACGTGTCCACCGGCCGCCCATCGGTACCGGCCTGCCGGCCGGGTGGGCACGCAGCGGCGTGGCCGGGTCGTATTCGGGACGCGGCTCCTCCGGCCGCGGCGCGTCAGCAGATCCGGAGCGGTAGGCGTCAGCAGATCCGGAGCGGTAGCAGGTGGAAGCTCACGGAGGCCGGCCCGTTCGCTCAGCTCGTGCCGTTCGGCGTCCGACAGCGCCGCCAGACCGGCTCCCACCGCAGCCAACCCGTCGGCGGCGGCCATGGGCGCGGCTCGGGCCAGGAACGCCGTCAGGCCGACGGCGCGCCACCGGTCCCGCGCGTCTCGGGCCGTCACCCGGACGCCGTCAAGCTGCACGACCTCTGAGAATCGGCCAGGTCTGTCGAGGACCGATGAGAAGGTGCCGCGATCGGCTGGAACGGCCAACTGTCCGTTCCCGAGGATCATGTCTGGCGATCAGAAGCTGGCCTGGGCTCGGACAACCTCGCTGGGAATCCGGCGAGGCCGTCTGGCGTGTCACGTGAGCCGGGCTACTTGGCGTGTCGCGTCCTTCCCAAGGATCATGACAGGCGGCGCCCTGACCTGGTGTGCGACAAGTTCGAGGAGTCGCCGCCGGCCGGATTCTCGCGGAAGTTGGCTATTTCCGTGGCAGATCCGCAGTGGAACTGGCGTCCAGCCGCCCGAAACCATGATCCAGTGAGAATGTGCCAGCTAGCCCGAGACGCCGAACCATCGCAAGCACGTCATACAGGGCATAGCGACCACCCGCAGGCCAGGCCGACTGAGAACTGGCCAGGTCCATCGAGGATCGACGAGAAGGTACCGTGAGCCTTTTCAATCTCGGTTTGTCTGATTCTCTCGGCGGTTGAGGAGCACCAATTGACGAATTGAACGGGCACCGGTTCCTGTCGTTCCGTCAGCTGGCGGCGGCGATAGTTGGCCGGGCGGTGGCCGGAGGGCTGCCGTAAACAGAGAAGTCCCCGGTAGATCACAGGGTGCCTACTCCACTGTGCCCTTGACCGAGGACTTCCGTTGCCAACCTACCCCGGTGTCGTCGACCTGCCCGAGTCGACCCTGACCTTCCTTGCGGGGCTGCTGGCCGAGGACCGCGCCCAGCGCCGGACCTGGCGCAAGCTGCCCCCACGCGAGCAGGCACTCCTGGTGCTCGTCCACCTACGCAAGGGTGAACGCTACGAGCAGCTTGCCGAGGGCTTCCAGGTCAGTGTCGGCACCGTCCACAACTACCTCCGCGAGGCAGTCCTCCTGCTCGCCACCCACGGCCGGACCCTGCTCGCCGCCGTCTGGACCTTCGCGTGGACCCAGAGCAACTTCCTCATCCTCGACGGCACCGTCGTGCGCACCAACCGTGTCCGCGCGCACAACAAGCTGTACTACTCGGGCAAGCACAAGTACCACGGCATCAACCCGCAGGGCCTCACCGACCCGTACGGCCGGCTGGTCTGGATCTCCGAAGGACTTCCCGGCTCCGTCCACGACCTCACCGCGGCACGGATACACGACATCCTCCATCTGATCGACCGCTCGGAGCTCTACCTCTACGCGGACAAGGGCTACATCGGCGGCGAGGGCGACCGCCTCCTCGTCCCGGTCAAGAAACCCAAGAACAACAACCTCCCCGACCGCGACAAGGAAGCCAACCGGACCCACGCCACCACCCGCTCACAAGGCGAACGAGGATTCGCGGTCCTCAAGAGCTGGCACATATTCGACCGTTTCCGCGGCTGCCCACGCCGCATCGGCACCTTCGCCCAGGCCGTCCTCGTCCTCGCCAGCGAGGGCCTTTAGGAAAACCAACTTTGAAATGGCTCAGTGGCAGCCTCTCACGGAGCTGACCGAGGACACATACCGGGACGTCATCATTTTCTGGGTACGGACCAAGGGAATGGAACCCGGTCGGTTTAATGCGCCGGTACGAGCAGTGAAACTAGGGCTGAAGAGACCCAACGGCAGCCTTATCAGTCAAGTCGGCGCTGGTCACATCAACCTCCTCATCGCCTTCTCCGATTTTCAACGCAACCTCTACATCAACAGTTTCGGTTACCCAGCGGACGCCGAATAGATTGTAACCGCGGACGGTCTCGACATGTCGGACTACGCCGAACAGCGGCCCAAGACGGCGGGCCGGTTTCTGCACGCCGCGAACCCGAGACGCGGCCTGGAGCCGCTACTGAACATGTGGCCCGCGATCCACGATGTGCATCCGGACGCCGAGCTGTTCATCGCATCGAGCCACCTACTGCGAGGCATAACAGTCGAGGAAGACCTGCGCCGGGCTGGCGCACTCTACGAGCGCGCGAAGGCGATGGCATCCGACGGCGTGCACTACCTGGGCCGCCTCGCCAAACCCGACCTCATCAAGATCCAGCTGACCGCACAGTTCTACCTGTACCCCACGACGTACCCGGAGACATGCTGCATCGCGGCAATGGAGGCCGCTGCCGCCGGCGCCGTGATCGTCTGTTCGTCGGCCGGAGCTCTACCGGACCGGGTCATCGACGGCGTCACCGGCTGCCTGATCGAGGGAGACCCAGCAGACGCCGTCGTGGCCCAGACCTTCGTCGAGAGAATCACCGCGTTGCAATCGGACCCGATCAGGCTGATGCGTATGGGACAGGCGGCAAGAGAACTTGCCGCCACCAGCGACTACACGAAGGTGCTCCCTGTTTGGGAGGACGCTCTCGGTCGGATCCTAGCCTTTATGCCTCCCGACTGATCGTCATACCAGTAAGGCTTCTGGTCGATGAACCTGTTCTTGTAGTCCAGAAGAGGATTGATGAGCAGCAGACCACGGACCTGTTCGGGATGCCGGGCGGCGAACAACGCGGAAATCCCGCCGCAGAAACTGGCGGCGGCCCGGATGTCGCCCAGTATCCCGGCGATCGTGAGGTCCTGCATCCGCCCCTGGATTTCGCCATGCGCTCGGAAGTCGAACCGGAGCGAGGCGAGTCCGGCCTCGGCCAAGCCGTGCGAGAGGCGGGTGAAGAAACCACCTTCCTCGCCTGTCACACCTCCGCCATGCACCAGGACCCCCACCGGGGCGCTCGACGGTCGCAGGAGGCTCCCCGCGAGCAGCAGTCCGTCCGGGCTGCGGAACGTCACGGCTTGTTCGAGATCTCGGGTCACGCAGCACTCTTTGAGCCGCCATCCGGGCTCCGCCCGGCCAGCCATAGCCTGCCTGGCCTCGACCATCATGATCCGTAGATGGTCAGACACTCTCCATGAGTGTCGCGGCGAGCAATACCATCACATCACGGCCGACTGTCGCCCGTACGACGGCGGCAAGAGACCAGCGGCGAAACGTCGCCCCTCGGCGGGCCCACGTTCCGTCTGATAGCGGACTACGCGATCATGCCGCCGCGGCAGAGCTCTACGAGGCCCCACGGGGACGCGAACGAATCGCCGCTGCCACGACGAAGATACGGACCCTTCGGGTGGCTTTCGGGCAGGTCAGCGGCTGTGTAACCCCGCGAACAGATGTTCGTGCTGTGGGGAATGACTGCCGTGCGGGCCGCTTGGGACGCTGGTGGCGTTCAGCGTCGGCGTGCCCCGTTCCCCGTCACGAGGGCGGCGGTCTGCGGGCCTGTCGCCGTCCATGCCTACGTCGAGAAGGACCTGATGATCGCCTGTTCCCCACCCGTACCTGCCGTCGAGCCTACGGCGCGGCCTGCCGGCGACGAGGGGCTTGCCCGCGCTGATGAGCGTGTGCTCTTCACCGAGGGCCACCATTTCACGTTGGCGGCGCCGCAGGACCTGGAAGTGGTCGCTGCGGCGGCGACCGGCCCGTTGTCGGTGATCCTTCAGGTGACGAAACGGTGCAATTTCGACTGCTCGTTCTGCTCCGAGACGTTGCAGGAGCCCGACCCGACCCTGGCCGCATTGGAGCGGGTGCGGGACAACCTGGCCGGGGTGCCCCGGGTGTTCCTGTCCGGCGGCGAGCCGCTGCTGCGCCGCGATCTGGTGGACATCGTCGACATGTTCGCCGGTACGGTGATCGGCCTGCCGACGAACGCGACGCGCGGCCTTCAGCTCGCGCATGGCCTGGCCGGCAAGGTCGCGTTCGTGAATGTCGGGTTGGAGGGGCCTCGGGCGACGACGAACCGGGTCCGCGGCGACTACGACAAGGTCATGACCGGGATACGGGCGTTCCAGCACGCGGGGCTGCCGTTGTCGTTGTCGGCGGTCGTCTACCGCTCGACGTTGACGGCGCTGCCGTTCACTCTCCAGATCGCCGACGTACTCGACGCCGGGAAACTCAAACTGATCATGCCGCTGCGCAAAGGCAATGCGCTGGATCTTGCCGACAGCGAGTTCCTCACGGTCGAGGAGGCCACGGCGGCGTTCGAGCGGCTGGCCGAGCTGCGCACGGCGTACGGCTGGCGGCCGGCGGTGCGGCTGACGGCGTGGACCCCGGACACCGAGGGCCACATGATTGTGATCAGTCCGCGGGGGTTGGCGAGTGCCTGGCCGGTCTACGACGCCCCCGATCTGCTGGAACCGTTGGGCAGCCTGCTGGACGAGCCGATCGCCGAGATCTGGACGCGGTATCGGTTCAAGCGCAACCACTACGCCAAATACCTGGGCCGCTCGATCCGTGCGGTCAGCCGGGCCGGCCGGCCGCCGTCGACGCGCCGCCCGTTGCGGATCGCGCATGCGTGAGGCGACCAACCTCGCCTGGACCGACACCCCGTTCGCCGGCGCACGCCGGCCCTTCCCCGACCGGACCCCCCTGCTGGCCGCCTTCTCGATCCACGCGGCAGGCCACTCACCGGTCGCCGCCGCGGCCGTGTACCTCCCGCTGCCACGGACACATTTGCTGGCGGTGAGCGACGCGTCGGTGCGGTTCGGCTTCCACGCCCTCGCCACCGAGGAACCTGCGGAAACCTCTGCCGTCACGGCCTCGATCGACGCGCTGCTTGTCCAGGCCCGACGTCAGGCGGCGATCCTCGCCGGCCACCGGCTCGGCGACCAACTCGCGGCCCTGACCGCTGCGGGCGCCGGACAGCCCACGCGAGGGATCACCGCCGTTCGTGCCGCGTGGCACAGCCAGCCCTCGGAACGTGGTCTGGCTCGCCTTCATGACACCGGTAGCCAACCGGGCCCGGTCACGCTGGCGGACGTCTGCGCCGGTTACGACCTCCACGCCCTACCCGCCGATTTACCTCCTCCTGGCGCCGACGGGTGCTGGGTGGCCTCACAGATCCTTCGGCAGCGCGTCCTGTACGCGCTGGCGATCGCGCTGATCGCCGCGCGGAACGTGGACAGCTACCAGTGGGACGCACTCCACCTTGACGCCGTGGTCGAGGCCGCTGCCTGGGACCAGCTCACCGGCCTGTCACCGCGCTTGCCTTGATCGGCGCTAGCGGCACGTCCGACCGGAGCCGGCGCCGCCCGATTCCGCGTACCGTCCCGCCGCCGGCGACCAGCTCCTGGTCGCGGAAGGAACTCGCTGATGCTGCGTAACTGCCTGGTCGTCGCGGTCGAGGGCACCCACGCCTCCGGCAAGACCACGCTGACCCACGCCCTCGCCGCCTACTACCGGGAACGCGGCGTGCACGTCGCCTGCGTCCCCGAACCGGCGCGGAATTCACCGTTCATCGAGGAGATCGTCGTGCACGGCCGCGGCGAGTTCGACGTGGAGACCGAGGTCGACCTGTTCGCCGCGCAGCTGTCCAGCCAGCTGCGTGTCGCTCGCCAACACAGGATGATCATCTGTGACAAGACGATCGCGAACGTCCTCGCCTACGCCTGGCTGGTCCTGCCCGGCGGCCCCGAGGGACCCGACGCCCGCGTACTGAAAGCGATGGAGACCTTCTGCGAGGCATGGGCTTACGTCTACGACGCGGTGTTCTACTGCTGCGACAGGTTCGACCAGGAGCAGATCGGCGACCCCTACCGGTCGAAGGTCCTCGACATCCAACCCGCCGCCGACCGGGTCGTGCGCAGCACGTGCGCCACCGTCGGCCAGACCATCTATGACATCCCCCCGAACATGCCCACCAGCGCACGAGTTGCCTGGATCGCCGAGCAGCTCACCGAACTCGGCCTCGACCCAACCACCCGCTGACCCATCTCGTTGGGAGACTGCCCGCCATGGCGTACACCAGTGTCATCGACGTCATGCTCCTGCTCATCCGCGACGGCACGGTCCTGCTCGCCGAGCGATCCGGCACCGGTTTCGCGGACGGCTACTTCAACTGCCCGAGCGGCAAGGTCGAGCAGGGAGAGGACGTCGCCGCCGCGCTGTGCCGGGAGGCCCGCGAGGAAGTTGGTCTTCACCTTCACCCCGGCTCGCTGGTGCTGGCTTCGACGGTGCACTTCCGCAACGAGTACAGCGACGCTCGGCTCGGGCTGTTCTTCCACGCCCCGTCGTGGCAGGGAGAACCGGTCAACGCCGAGCCCCACAAATGCGCCCGCATCGACTGGTTCCCCCTCAACGCCCTCCCCGACAACACCTATCCCTACACGCGAGTAGGAATCGATCTCTATAGGACTGGGCGGAACTTCGCGGTCTCTGGCTGGACCACTGATCCCGGCTAGACCTCCCACTCCCCGCACTACCCGGTCTTCGGAGCGTGGAAGTACGACTTCTACCGCTCGTTCACCGACACCGGCCTCACCGACGCCTACCGGACCCTGCACCCCGACGCCCCCGGCCACAGCTGGTACGGCCGCGGCGGCAACGGCTACCGCTTCGACCATACCTTCCTCACCCCCCACCAACTCCATCTGAGCGACCACGCCGCCCTGTCTCTCACCGCCCAGCCCATGCCCGCCGCGACCAGCTCCTCCTCCGAAGCCCCTGGGAACCGCGATCGCAAGCGGCGCCCCCGACAGGCTGACCGGTAGCGACAACAATCGTCGGTGGATGGCCGCCCGCGCTCCTCGTGCGAGTTCCTGACTTTCGCGATGCTGACCGCGTAGACGCTGGCATCGAAGGTGATGGCGCCTTCCTCGAGTGTGGAACGCTGACGTGTCCCGCCGTGCACGGACCACCGGGGACGGGTCACAGAGCACCGGAATTCGCAGGCCGGTGATCTGGCCAACACACCGTCCGTTTGAATGTTCGACCACGGCCAGATCCGGCTTCCCCCCGCAAGACTTCGCAGATCAGATCGGCGTCCGCGCAGGTCACGGTCCTACAGACCGGGGAAAGACTTCTCCGTGTCCCGGAGAATGTTTTCTGCCGGTCCGCGCGGCAGACTGGAGTTGTCCGGTCGCCGGCACCCCCCGAGCTGGCGGCCGGACCTGCTGGCCCGAGCCGCTCAAGACGCCCCACCCGGGGGTGCGTCCGAGACGGCTGCCTCGCCCCCAGCTAGGCAGCTCCCCTTCTGTCCTGCCCGTGGTCTGCCGGCGCTGCGGGAGCCGTCCTTTTTCCTGGCACGGGTCAAGGGCCGTGTGAGGACCGCGGGCAGGGCAGTTCCATTCAGCTATTCATCCCTCCTGGAGATATCATGGTGCACCCGAACACGCTCGCCACCGCCGCAACCGGCGTGGCGACAGTCGATAATCTTCTGGCGTTTGAGTTCCACCACGCGGCGGAGCTCGGCCTCAGCCCCGAGCAGCTCCCGAAGCTTGTCTCCATCTGCGCGGCGTACACGACAACGGTCCGGCCGAAGATCAATTCGATGGTCGCGTTGAGCGCGCAGACGCGAGGGGTCCTCGCCCTCGCCGAGGCGCCGCAGCCGGAGGACATCGCTCATGGCAAGGCGAACGTGGACACGATCGCCGATCTCCTGCGGGAGGTCGCTGGCGAGTGGATCGACCGGCATGCCGAGGCCATGGCGCTGCTCAGCGAGGAGCAGCTTCGTGTCCGAGCGGAGCTGATCGAGGCGCGTGACCGCGCGTCCCTCGCGGCCTTGGCCGGCGTGCTCGACGAGACCGACCTGGAGATGGCCGGCGTGCTCGACGAGGCCGCGGTTCCGGCCTGATCACTGGCGCCCCGCCTGCGGCGCCGGCTCGTGCACACACGGCCGGTGACGTCCCCGCGGGCGGGGTACCCCCGCCGCGAGAGAGAAAGAGAGCCCGTCGTGTCCGCGACGATGACCGAAACCGCCGGGACGCAGGCCCACGATGATTGACACCCTGATCTTGGAGGTCGCCGGCCGCTGCCAGCGGTCGTGTGGGCGCTGCTACGTGCCGCTTGGACGCTTTGACACGCCTGGCTGGATGACGTTCGAGGCCTGGCGAAGGGTCATCACCGACGCGGCCGGGCTCGCCGTGCGTCGCCTGCTGCTCGTCGGTGGGGAGCCCACGTCGAACCCGGCCCTGCCCGATCTGATCGACCACTCGCTCGCCGCCAGCATGGAGGTGCAGCTCTGGACGAATCTCGTCAAGGTCAGCAGCCGGCTGTGGGAGGCGTTCAGCCAGCCCGGGGTACAGATCGCGACCAGCATCTCTGGCGACCCGGCCACGCACCACCCTGCCTCCGATCGCGCGGGTGCGCGGGCACAGACCCTGACGAACCTGCGCGTGGCGGTGAACCGCGGGATCACGCTGCACGTGGGCCTCGTCTGCCTCGCTATGGGTGACGACGACCTAGCCCGCCGGCTCCCGCCCGGCCTCAGCGTCAGCCGGATCGACCGGGATCCGGCCTGCGGCGTCGGCCATGGCGTCGATCACAGCAGAGGAATGTCCGGTGGCCGCGGGACGTGTGGGCTACGGCGGGCCGCCGTGCTGGCGGACGGCCGGGTCACACCGTGTGTGACGGCGCGCGGTGACACCAGCGGCAACGTCCGTGACACCGCGCTCGGACAGCTGCTGGCGGGTCAGCGGTGGTCCAACGTGGTGGCCGCGGCTCGGACCAAGGCGTCCAGCGGGGGCTGTGTATGAGCGCGCCGTGGCGGGTCCATGCCCGTGCGCTGGCGGACACGGTCAGCCATCCGGGGTCTCGCTGGTATCCGGTGATCTCGTCGGTGCCTCGGCATCAGCTCGTTCCCCGCTGGTGGCTGCGCAGCGAAGGCGGGTGGGTGCTGCGTCAGGGCCTGGTCGCCGACGCCTATACCGACCGGATGCTGGTCACCCGCGTCGGTACCCTGCACGCCGATCAGGCCACCAAGCAGACCCGGCCCCAGGGCCGGCCGACCTCCTCGGCGATCCTGCCCAGTCTCGTGCTGGCCATGTACCAGCGCGCCTGCCTGAACCAGGGCCAGGACATTCTCGACGTGGGCACCGGCTCCGGCTACGGTGCGGCGCTACTCGCCCGCCGTTACGGATCGCAGCGGGTGACCACCGTGGACACCGACCCCTACCTGGTCGGGGCCGCGGTGAAGCGGCTGGACGCACTCGACCTTCACCCCACGATTCTCCCGGTGAGCGCGACCGGCCCGCTGCCCGGCAGCTACGACCGGATCATCTCCCTGCTCTCGGTGCCCTCGATCCCCGTGCGCTGGCTGGTCGCGCTCCGTCTGGGCGGACGGCTGGTCACCACGATCAGCAACACTCACATGATCCTCACCGCCACGCGGACCGCGGACGGGGCACTCGGGCAGATCGAGTGGGGCGCGGCGGCGTTCATGTCCGCGCGCGGCGGATTCGACTACCCACCGCTGCCCAGTGGGCCCGACCTGTCCGCCGAGTGGCAGGGCGAGGTGTCCACCGGCCGCTACCCGATCGTGAACATCAGCACGGCGTGGGAAACCGCCACGCTGCTCACACTCGCCGTGCCCGGCGTACGCCGCCAGTACCGCCGCGGCCCGAACGGACACCACACGTTGCTCCTCACCCACCCCGACGGATCCTGGGCACGGGCCGCGGCCACCGGCACGGACGCACCCACCGTCCACCAGGATGGGCCACGCAGGCTGTGGGACATCCTCGACGACGCCCGCGCCGACCTGCTCCGCCGCGGCGCGCCACCGTGGATCGGCGCCCGCGCTCCACCCCCTTCCGCTACCCGCCGACCTCCGAGAAAGACCATGGACAGCGACAATTCCACAACGATCAACCGAGACAACGATCAGACCACACCGAATCAAGATGAAGGTCACCGCATGTTTCGGCCGTGGTCGACCTCGCTGTGGCGGGGAAGCCGCCGGGAGGGTCCCGTGGACCTCAACACCGATCAGCCGCATTCAGCCCGGATCTACGACTACCTCCTCGGTGGCAAGGACCACTTCCCCGCCGACCGGGAAGCAGCCGGACACGCCCTGGCCAGCTTCCCGCACCTGCGGACCACCGCCCGGCAGAACCGGGCATTCATGACCCGCGCGGTGCGCTACCTGACCGCCGAGGCCGGTATCCGCCAGTTCCTCGACATCGGTACCGGAATCCCGACCTCACCGAACCTGCACGAGGTCGCCCAAGCCGTCGCCCCGGACGCGCGGATCGTCTATGCCGACAGCGATCCCATCGTTCTCAGCCACGCCCGCGCCTTGCTGACCAGCAGCGCGGAGGGTGCCACCGCCTACCTCGACGCGGACCTGCGCAGTGTCGAGAGCATCCTCGCCTCGCCCGAGCTGCGGGAAACCCTCGACCTGTCCCGGCCGGTCGCGGTGTCCCTGGTCGCCATCCTGCATTTCTTCCCCGACGAGGACGACCCGCACAGGCTGGTGCGCCAGTTGCTCGCAGCCTTTCCCAGCGGGAGTTATCTGGTGCTCAGTCACGGCACCGCGGACTTCAGCACCGAAGCCGAGGAAGCCGCGGAGATCTACCGCGCACGGGGCGTTTTCGCCTGCGCGCGCACCCGCGACGAGATCGAGCGGTTCGCGGACGGCCTCGACCTGATAGAGCCCGGAGTCGTATCCGCGCACCACTGGCGTCCCGCCGAACCATCGGACGTGGATGACGCAGAGGTGGGCGTCTACAGCCTGGTGGCTCGCAAGCCATGAGAAGCGGAATTGACCCGCACACCCATTCACGCCGGTCTCATGGAGCGTTCTACCCCGACGAGCTGACGGCCACCGCGGTCACGGCCAGACCTCGCATTATCGCCCCCACCGATCACGACACTCTGCAAGGCGTGCAGGAAGCTGCCGACGCGCCGCCGGACTGACCCCTCCTGCCGGGCATCGCGCGGGTGTATGAGACAAAAGATGACCTCCCCGTTCGCCACCGCATCCTTATCTTTGGACTCGTGGACTATATGACTGCATTTCCCCCCGTAAGTCTTTATGTGGGAGCTCCGCACCCGGCAGCGTGTACGACTGTCTCCTGGGCGGGAAAGATAACGTCGCGAGGGGTGATATGACGCTGCGAGCGGGCCGTCTACGGACGTCTGTGTGCGCGAACCAGTCCGACGCGGATGTGATCGCCTGTGTCGAGGGGGGAGCAGACGCAATAGGTGTCCTCGTCCAGATAAGGCACCGGGCCGAGGACGCGGTGGACCTGCCCTCGGCCGCTGGCCTGCTGGCCCGCGTGCCGCCGTACGTCGGCCGGTACGCGGTGACACACTCGACGTCGGTCGAGGAGATTCTCACCCTCGCCCGGCTGCCGATCGACACCATCCAGCTCCATGGCGACGTGGACCCCGCCGCGATCCCCGCCCTACGCGCCGCCGCGCCACACCTGCGTCTCCTCAAGGCCATCCACGTCGCCGACGACCGGGCGCCGAGCGTCGACCCGTGGGTGTTCCTGGTGGACGGACTAGTGATCGACTCGATCCACCGGGCGGAGGACAGGATCGGTGGCACCGGCCGCACCCACGACTGGTCGGTGTCAGCGGCCATAGTGGCCAGCTCGCCCATCCCGGTCATCCTCGCCGGCGGGCTCCACCCGGAAAACGTCGGGGACGCCGTGCGCACGGTGCGGCCGTGGGCGGTCAACGTCAACAGCGGTGTTGAGCGACACGGCGTCAAATCCTCCGAGCTGGTCGAGCAATTCGTGGGCCGGGCCCACGCACCCCGGTGACGCGGCGCATGCCCGCATGGCGCGCGGGACTGGCGCGTACCCGGGAATCCGCAAACTGTCCCGCGGGTATACCAGACCGACGGTCTGTGGATCTGGAGCGCCGAGACGTTGTATTACCTGATGCATCATGACTATCCGCCCGACTCCGACCTCCTCGACTATCTCCGCGAATGCAACTATCAGTATGTCGTTCCAGGTGAAACACGGATCCTCGCCGCGGAGAACGCGCTGAACTCCCTGAAACATCTGCCCCGGGTGACACACCCGGTAAATCCCCTCACCGGCCCACCCACCGAGACAGCCGGATCCGCCGCACCAACGAGGCGAGGGCGACGGGCCCGGCGACACCCCCTACCCCTCCGCGAGCGCGGCCACGTCGCGCAGGACCGCGCCCAACCCGAACCAGCGGCGCAGGCACAGCCCCCCACAGGGCCTGAGGTGATCGTGCGGGCGGACTTCCACACGCTGGAGCCGGACGGCTCGATCTGGCTAGACGCGTTCGGCGACCTGATACTCCTGCCCGGAGACCGGATCACTCTCGAGGACGACGACGGACACCAGGTCAACGTCCAGCCGACAGCGCTCGTCGCCCGCGCCCGCGTCGATCTCGCGAGACTCACCGGGAACCGCGATGGCGATTGATCTTCACCTTGAGACCTCCTGCTCCGGACATCCAGGGGAGTTCCCCGAGGTACTGGTGAGCCAGGCCGCGCGCGCCGGAGCGGAGATCGTCGCCATCGCCGACCGGTACACGATGGAAGGTCTCGACGCCGCCCGCAGAGCACTGCCATCCCGTCTGACCCTGCTGCCCGCCGTCACCGTGCCCTGCGCGGTAGTAGTGCAGGAGGAGTACAGAACCATCGAACTGCGCGGCTACCTGATCAACCCGCAGGATCGGCTGCTCCTGGACCTGATCGGCCGGGCCCGGACCCAGCGTGAGAACCGCGCCCGCACCATGGTGGCCATGATCGCCGCCGATCATCCGCGGCTCACCTGGCTGTCAGTGACCCGCCAGTCCAGCGGGCCAATACCCGGTCGGCCCGCCATCGCCCGCGCACTCCTACACCACGAGATCGTCGCCAGCCTGACGCGGGCCTACAGCAGCGACTGGATCGGCACCGGCGGCCGGTACTTCCTGCCCAAACGTCAGCCAGGAGCAGGCGAAGCCCTCACCGCGATCCGGGCCGCGGGCGGCGTGCCGATCCTCGGCTGGCCCCGCCGCCCCCACCGCGTCCAGCTCACCGCCGCACAAATCGCCGACCTGAAACACGCGGGCCTCGCCGGCCTCGAAGCAGATCATCCGGTACACCCCAGACCCGCACGGGAGATGCTCCACCGCATCGCCGCCGAACACAATCTGATCGTCACCGGGGGCAGCGGCAGCCGTGGCCACACCTCCACTCGCAGCCCCCGGATCACCGCCGCGGTCACCCAGAAAATCATGTACGAGCGGATCCTCGCCGCCGGAACCGGCTCGGAACCCATCACCTCCCCACTCCGGTGACACCACCCGCGAGATCGTCGATCACTCTGCCGAACGGGAGACTCATGCCCGCATCCCACCGCCTCAGCGCACGCTTCCTCACGCTCTCGGCCGTGGAAGAAGGAGTTTTGAAGACCTTTCGACCGGATGAGGGAACATGACGTATCCGACCCCACCCTCGCCACCATCACCGTCGCCGCGAATCGTCCATGTTTATGAGACCATTGACGGCCGCCCCAGCTTTGCCAACCATGAGCGGGTGGCGGATGCCACCGAGCGGGCCCGGCTGCTGGCATACCTGAACGCCGGCAGGCTCCTGCTGAGCACCAGCGCGCGCAGCGAGGACGTCACCGACCCCGGCCGGGGCAAGGTCGTCCCGATGAGTATTCGCACCGACGGTTCGTGGATCTGGAACGACGCGCTGGCCTACTACCTCGAGGCCCACGGTATCGGGCCACAGGCGGCGTTTCTGACGCACATCCGCGGCCGGGGCTACCTGTTCACCACACCGACCAAGGAGCAGCTCGACGCCGCCCAGAAGGTGCTCCAGGAACGCATCGAGTCCGGTGCCTGAATCCCGGGAAGGCGAGGAGGAGGAGGGCCTCGCCGTTGTCCCGCGTGCGGAGAGTAAGGCTTTGTTGCGGCGCCGGGATGACACGTTGACGGACAGCGAGGCCGACCGGCTCGCCGACGCGTTGGGTGATCTGCCGTT
>NZ_JALKFZ020000105.1 GCF_023243075.1 Frankia sp. AiPa1
ACGTTCCACCTGATCGGCGGGCGTCAACCCGCCACCCGTCGCATACCTCATACAACCGGTCTACCCAACCTAAACCCGCTGGTAGACAGGCACAGAAAACAGCTCTGATCTCGAAGATTAAAGCTCAGTAGCGTGAAAATTATTCTCTCCCCGCCGTCCTCCGGGACCGGCGGGGCTTTTTTCTGGTCCCGCTGGTGCTGTTCGGTTCAGGATTCACCGGGGCGGGCGGTGTTGTGGGTTCCGCGCCGGACCTGCGGCATGCCAGAGACGGGGGACCTGGGTGAACGCGACTCCTGCCGGTGGTCAGGTCCGCGGAATGAGCATCGTGCGCGTGGGCTGACGAGCGGCGCGCACGCGCGGATCCGGTCCCTACGCGCGGACCGGTCCCCTCGCTCGCCACCGCGTCAGGGTTGGGCCTCCCGGCTCCAGGCTGCGAGGCCGGCGAGGAAGCCCGCCCGTTCGTCGTCGGAAAGTGTGGCCAGGGCGCGCAGCAGCGGCGCTGAGCGGATGGCGAGGAAGGATTCGACCGCGGCCCGATACTCCTCCCGCAGCGAGACCAGCGTGCGGCGCCGGTTGGCCGGGTCCTCCGCACGCTCAACCAGGCCTGCCTCGCCCAGCCTCCCGACAAGCTCACTCGCGGTGGACAGCGACACGCCCAGCCGGGCAGCCAGCTCGGTGACGCTGAACCGCTGGCCATCGACCAGCTGGGGCAGGACCGCGCCGTGCCGAGCGGTCAGCCGATGCGTGTCGAAGGTGTGCCGCAGCTGCGGCGGCATCTCCGCGCGGGCGCGCTGGAAGTAGGCCGCCAGCAGCGGCACATGCAGGAGCACGTCTCGCTCCTGCGCATTCCATGGCCGCGGCTGATCTGCCGCCGACACCTGCGTGCCGTCCTGGGTTCCTCGGTCGGGTCGCATGCTACGATCGTAGAAGGTTTGGATATACGAACAGTTTGGTGATCCGGCATAACGACAGGACGATGCTCCCAGGCGGGAGCCGTCCGCGTGGGGACGTGAACACATGGCTTCGGCGAGCTACGGCGACGTGATGGCAGACGCTCTCGACCGCCTCGACGATCTCGGCTACGAGCGTGCCGGCAAGGCCGATCTGGCCAACCACGGGCCGATGGGGGCCGAGGTGCTGGCTGTCCTCGGCCACGGGGACGCGGTCCCGGGCTGGGTACGGGCCTACCGCGACCTCATGCCTCACCACGAGCGGCCAGCGCGCCACGATGACCTGGATCCGGCGGACGAGTCCTCCTGGCGGCCCGCGCTCGGCGCCTTCGAGCGGGCCGGAGACTGGGAGTACGTGTTCGAACGGGAGCTGGCGCAGGAGCCTTGGCGGGACGTGCTGGTCCGCTGGTGGCCACGACTGCTGCCCGGCCTGCTGTCCAGGCTGACCCACGGGCTCATCCGCACCGCGCACGCCGTGCGGGGCGTTGCCGCCGCCGAGGGCACGCCAGGCCCGCAGCAGTTGACCGAGCTGGCCCGTGGGCTCGCCTACTGGGCTGCCCGCTTCACCCCTCTACCCGGAAGCCCCCGGCTCGACGGACGCCTCGCCGTGGCCGCCGCCGTGGCCACGGTGCCCCGGGCGCCGATCGACCCGGGCCTGTCGCCGGGCGAGCTCCTACAGGGGCGCCTGCGCCGGCTCGACGAACAGCCCGGCTACCACGACGCCCTCACCGCGCTGCGCGCCGAGCAGGCCCAAGCGCTGCTCAGCGACCTGACCGCCCAGTTCGCGGGCCTGTGCCTCGTCCACACCGGCCCGTCGCCGGTGCCCCTGATCCACGCCGTCACCGCCCCGGCGGCCCTGCGGCTCGTCCTGCCATACCTGCCGACGGAGCTGCACGAGCCCTCCGTCGCGACCATGTGGCAGACCAATGCCGCTCTGCTGATGGTGTTCACCGGTGACGACCGCGGGGAAAGCGAGGCTCACGCGCGGGCGTCCGCGCTCGACGTTCCCGGGCACGAGGAGCTGATCCACCAGGCCGTCGAGCACGGCGACGAGCACGTGCTGAAGTTCACCGAGGCCTGCCTGCGCGAACATGCGCTGCGCCCCGATCCGCGCTACCTGGCGGCCGTGACGGTCGTCCGCGACCGGATGGCCCGGTACCCGGCGCGTGCCACGATCTGACGAGGTACGTGTCCTGACCGATGGCGCGACGGCCGCCACGACGCGGTCGGTTACGTTGGCGACGTGGGACTTCATCTGAGTCAGATCGCCGAGGCGGACGAGCTGCTGACGAACGACCCGTTGGCGCTGCTGATCGGGATGGTGCTGGACCAGCCGGTATCGGAAGGGTGGAGTCGGACGGGGCAATCTGCATGCACCTGACCGCGCAGCGTCAGAATCTGATCTGCGGCTCCGCTGGTGCCGAAGGGAAGGACCACAGAGCGGGCGACCGTGTCAGCGTTTGACATGCAGGAGCCTGCGTCGGTCGTCGGTCAAATGCCCGCGGGAACGGCCCGTGTACGTGGACAAAGCCCTCCGATTCGTGGCTACCGCTTGGCTGTGTGGTCGTCCCATCGGGCGGCGGCCGCGCGCAGTTCGTCGCGGTTCCAGTCGATGGTTCCGTCACGTATGCCGGCGAGGGTGCCGTCGATCCAAGCCAGCTCCGCCTGGGTGAGGGCGCGGAGGTATTCGGTCTCTAACATCGTGACGCGGGGAAGCTGGAATCCCGCCAGCTCTGTTGCGATAGCGACCTCGCGTTCAGCCAGTTGCTGGACGAGTCTCTCCCGGCGGGCGGTGAGCAATTTTTCGGTTTCCTGCGGGGTTAGTATCGGCAGGAACGACAATGCGGCGGGGAACTCGGGGAATTCGTTCCGGGGGGCCGAGAGTATCTCGGCCATCCACTGCCGGGTCGCCGCGCGACCGGCGTCGGTCAGCTCGTAGCTGGTGCGCTCGGGGTAGTGCTGGTCCCGGCTGCTGCCGTGCGCGGTGATCAGTCCTGCGTCACCCAACCTGCTGATCATTCGGTAGAGGCTGGAGCGGTCGCCAACGTTGATGACCTGGTCCTTGCCCCAGTCCTTGACCAATCGTTGGATGCCGTACGGATGCAGCGGTCCGTCTTCCAGTAGTCCGAGGACAGCCAGCGCGAGCGGCGAGCGGCGGAACCCCGTAGTCATGGTCTCAAGTTACACTAGTTGACAAGTGACTAGTTGCATTGCAACTATGACGACCATGACGTCCGCAGCGCGCAGCCCAACCAACGAAGTGGCCTGGGTCCGCACCGTCCCGATGTCGGGTCGAGCAGTCGGGCCACTGACCGCCAGGTGCGAATCAGGGGCGGGGTCAACCGTCGGGAGATTCGCATCCACCGTGGTGACACGGAGATCCGGCCCGCCGTGTCCTCCCGCTCCCGCCTCGACGACCTCGAGCGTGCCCACCGCGTCGGCGACCTGCCTTCCGTCGATGTTGCGACGCCTGGACCGCCCGACGGCACCCGCCGCTTACAGCAGGGACGAGCAGACATGGCACATGTGAAGACGGCGCTGGTCATCGGCGGTGGCATCGCCGGACCGGTGACCGCGCTGGCACTCCGCAAGGCGGGCATCGACGCGAGCGTGTATGAGGCGCATGACGTGGCCGCCGAGGGTGTGGGAGCGATGCTGAGCGTTGCTCCCAACGGGTTGGACGCTTTGCGGATCATCGGGGCGGACAAGGCGGTCGAGGCAGCTGGCCAGGCAGTGCCCGGCGTGGTCATGGCAGACGGCAGCGGAAACCAGCTCAGTGAGTTCCGGGGCTTTCCCGGCCTGTCCGCGACCGTGACGCTGGATCGCGCGGACCTGCTCGGGACACTGACCGGTTACGCCCTCGCCGCAGGCGTACGGATCCAGTACGGCAAGCGACTTGTTGCCGCTGACCAGACCTCCGAGCGCGTCACCGCCACCTTCTCCGACGGTACGACCGCCACCGCCGACGTCCTGATAGGCGCCGACGGCATCCGATCCATGGTGCGCACGCTCGTCGCCCCCGACGCACCCGGCCCAGAGTACGGCGGTGTTCTCAGCTTCGGTGGATATTCGCGAAGCGACGTGCCAGCCGAGCCCGGCACCATGTATTTCGCGTTTGGCCGTACGTTCGTCGGCTACTGGCGACTGCCCGACAACAGAATCTGCTGGTTCGCCAGCCTGCCCCGCACCGAACCACTCAGTTCCGTCGAGGTCGCCCGTATCCCGGCAACCGCCTGGTTGACCCAGCTCCGCGAGCTCTACGCCGGCCACGTCCCAGGTGAAACGTTGCTCGCCCAGACAGACCCCGGCGACCTGATGGCTACCGGTCCCATGGAACGGATGCCGTCGCTGCCGCGTTGGCAACGGGGCCGCATGGTGCTGGTCGGCGACGCGGCCCACGCCCCCTCGTCCAGTTCCGGCCAGGGCGCGTCCCTGGCCATTGAAAGCGCGGTCGAGCTCGCCCGCTGCCTACGCGACCTTCCCAACTCCACCGCCGCGTTCACGGCCTACGAACGCCTGCGTCGGCCGCGGGTGGAAACGATCGGTGGCAATGCCGCCGCCACGAACAAGGCGAAGGCGGGTCAGGCCGGCGACCGACCGGCGATGCCTACTCCGGAACAGATGTTCGCACCAGTGCACCGCCACCACATTGAATGGGACGAGACGGTGCTCGCCGAGCACGACCTACCGAACACGTGACTGGCGTCCGCCATTGTCGCGGGATCCTCGGGTCCGTCGGAGGTCCGTTCGGAGGTGGCGGCAACTCCGGAACGAACGCGTTGTCCACCGACGCCTGAACAATCCGGCGGCGGGTGGGTGCCGCCAGGAGGCCGGCGGCATCAGCGGCTTCGGGGTCGGGACAGCGCCGACTGCAGGACGACGAGCGCACCCAGAACCAGCACCGTCACGCCGGTGACCCGTAGTCCGAGGCCGACGCGCCTGACACGAACGCCTCGAGGACGTCGTGAGCGCGATGGGACGGGGCAGCAGCGAGGGCCTGGGACACGGTGCGCCGACCATGACCGGCGCGGATGTCCGGAGGGAGCGCCGAGACGAACCGCGCGGTGAGTACCGTGGCCACGACGGCGACGCCGAGCGCGCTACCGAACTCTCGGGCGGTGGCCTGCAACCCGGTTCGGACTCCGGCCTGGGCCGGTGGCAGGGAGTTCGCGATGACTCCCGGAAGTGTCGGCAGCGCCAGCGTACTGGGCGCGCACGTTTCCTGACGACGGCTGGCAGGTCACGACACTCTCCCAGGACGGCAGACCGGTCACCGCCGCCAAGGGACTCGTCGTCCATCCCGAGCACTCGTACGAGACGGTCCCGCCGCTTCAGGTGCTGATTTACCCCGGCGGGCGCGGCACCCGCGACCATCTGCGCGACGAGGCGCAGCTTGACTGGGTGCGCCGACAACGCGAGGTGGTGCCGCTTATGGCCAGCGTCTGCACCGGCTCGCTGGTGTATGCCCGCGCCGGGCTGCTGACCGGGCGACCAGCGACAACCCACTGGGCATCGCTTGACCTGCTGCGCGACCTCGACCCGATGTTGGAGATCCGCCGTGACGACCGTTTTGTGGATGACGGCGACATAATCGCCTCAGCCGGTGTCAGTGCGGGCATCGATATGGCTCTGCGCCTCGTCGCGCGCCTCCACCGCACCGAACGGGCGAGACAGGTGCGCCGCGGCATTCAGTACTACCCTCAGCCCCCGGTCTGATCGGGCACTGACGGTCATTGACAGGCGGAGCGACGGCCCCTCGGCTTGGTCGGCTACGGTTGTGTCGTGGGACTGCATCTGAGCCAGATCGCCGAGGCGGACGAGCTGCTGACCAACGACCCGTTGGCGCTGCTCATAGGCATGATGCTAAACCAGCAGGTATCGGGAAGAAAGAGGGCGGCTTCAAACGGTCGTAGCGATGCCCCGATAGGATGATCGTGACGGGGGCTGAGAGCTGGATGGTGGATGGGTCTGCGGGAGCGGTTGACGGTGGAGGATCGCGAGGTAATCTCGCGGGAGCTGAGTCAGGGGCGTTCGGCTCGATATATCGCGACCGTGCTTGGTCGTCATCATTCGGGGATCTCCCGGGAGATTGAGCGTAACGGTGGTGCGGCGGCGTATAGGGCGGTGGACGCGCAGGCACGGTGTGACCTGATGTGCACACGCCCGAAGGAACGGAAACTCGTCGCGTCGAGGGAACTGCACAACGCAGTGAACGCCGGCCTGGTTGAGAAGTGGTCACCGAAGCAGATCAGCGAGAGACTGCGCACGGACTTTCCCGACGATGAGAGCATGCGTGTGTCGCACGAGACGATCTACGAATGTCTGTACTTGCAGGCCCGCGGTGAACTGCGGACCGGGCTGAAGATCGCGCTACGCAAGGGTCGGACCCGGCGGGTCAACCGGTCGCGTGGCACCCTGACCAGGGGCGGGATCGTCGACATGGTCAACATCAGTGAGCGGCCGAAGGAAGCCGACGACCGCGCCGTCCCCGGATTCTGGGAGGGTGACCTGATCATCGGCAAGGGGAACCGGTCACAGATCGCGACGCTGGTCGAGCGCACGACCCGGTTCGTGATGCTTGTGCGTATCCCCTACGACCGCAACGCAGACAAGGTCGCCTACCTGCTGGCGAAGAAGATGGAGACCCTGCCCGAGTTCATGCGGGGCTCCGTCACGTGGGACCAGGGCAAGGAGATGGCCCGGCACGCCGACTTCACCGTCCGCACAGGCATGCCGGTCTATTTCTGCGACCCACATTCACCGTGGCAGCGCGGCTCGAACGAGAACACCAACGGTCTGCTACGCCAGTACTTTCCGAAGGGTACCGACCTGTCCTTGCACACCCAGAATGAACTTGATACCGTGGCCACGCAGCTGAATGGGCGGCCACGACAGACGCTCAAATGGGCGAAGCCAGCCGAGGCCTTCGCCGAATTTCTGGAAAGTCATGCGTCGCCATGACCACTTGATTCCGCCGCGCGACGATTTCCTGTTTGGATCGACGCTCGGAGTACCACAGAACTATCCGTGCCCGTGTTGCCACGTTCGCAGGAACATCACGATCATTGATCATGACCCGGAGTTCCGCGAGATCTTCCGCCGAAATTTCCACACCGCTATTCTAGCCGGGTATCAATCATCAAGGAAACAGAATCACGTAACACTAGGCCCGTCTTTACAAAGGTCAATTAAATCGACGGCATGGAGCTCGGGGGTGGAACTACGCTATCAAGGCGGCGTTCTAGGTCAAATGGGTTGCCGAAGAATTCGACACTGCTTACACCTTTCAGTTCCTCAATAATGGGGGTCGGCCAATCGTCACGATTTCCGTCGAGCGCCGCAATCCTGTTCTCTTTTGGCACTTTCGAGAGATCAAATATGTAGTAGCAATGCTCGGCTGCCTGGTCTCGGTCCCCTATGCCAACCGCTTGAATATAAGCCGACTGGCCATCATTTGATACCTTTAGAGTGACTGATCTATTGCGTCCCGACTTTTGAGGGACCGGGGCTTTTTGTTGCACCTCACGGTTGCCTCGTACCCAGTCCTGTACCCGTTGAGTGAGTCTTTCGGGGAACCTGGCTAGAGGCTGACGGGCCGCCAACCAGCGAAGCTGATCAACGCGAATGGATGCTTGTGCGACGTCTAGGACAAGGCGCCCAAGATTGCTTGCGTCGCCAAAGGTGGCAAGCTCGCCCTCGATAGCGTTGAAACTATTTAGGTCAGCAGCTCGCAACGCCTCGGCAAATGCCTCTGCCGGTCGACCCTTGGACACGTTCACGCCGGCCATGGACAGTAGGGTCGCCGCTGTCGCCCGATCTGTCACTCTATACCCATTGCCCATCGGCTCGACGAGGATACGCACGGCATCGCCATCGCCGTATGTTAGAGGAAGGTCGACGAGCAAGCCATCTCCATACGGTCGAACCGCGGTGTAGTCATTTATCGTGCGCAGAATTGCCCCGACTGCCTCTTTGCCATCCATAGTCCACACCTCCGCTACGGTTCTATCCAGACGAAGTCTGGCCCGATTTCAATGAAACACTCGCGAGCAAACGATTTAAAAATTGCACGGTAGGTCCCCGGTGCAACCCTGGGGGCCAGAGGCACCTCGGGAATGTCATCGGGTTCGTATGCGTCCTCGTCGCCCAGGCTTGGTTCGGCGCGATGTTTGTGAGTGCCATCAAATGGGCGATGTGGAATATTGAGGCAAAGACGCCGGGCTGAGAATCGTTCTCTGCCGGGGCCGACGAGATACTGGAGTCTTGGCTCGCTCGGTGATAGTTTGTTCACGGTTAGGCGAAGCTGGAAGGGTGCCAAGATTGGTAACACCGTCCGCACCTCGATGGTTTCCTCTCTAGCTGCCCCGCCCCCTTTCGAGGTCCAATTAATTCTGCCAACCGTCACCGCCTCTGCGGCGGGTGACAGTAGCGTGTTGAGATTCATTGCTGTCAATAGTGGCGAGCTCTGCCTACTCACCGACATCTCCCCCGTGTCTTCTTGTCGGAAGCGGGCTGGGACCGAATCGATGTACCGCGCTGGGCGCGTTGCAGCTTCTAAGGTCAATCCGGCACGAAGGTCATCAAGTCTATACAGCAACTGCAGATCGCACGCGACAGATCGAGATCCGCAACAATTTTGATCATAATTTTGCATGTTGCTTCCCTCCAACGCCTCTACGAGCTGACCGCACCCCATCTCCCCAGCCCCGGCCGTCGGGCTCACGGTAGCGGCAAGGGTCTTGATCCATCTCATCCTCTCCCGCCTCAACTCTTGGCGAACCCCTCCATCTTCCGGTGCAGCGCCCCAAGGGTAGGACGTCAGGGTAGGAAGGGCCTCCGACGGAAGTACCCTTGGCGGAACCGGTAGCGTCACCGACGCTGCCGATGACCGATATACGAAGATCGCGTATCTCCCTTGAGCTTGCTTTTTGGGTAGCGGTGCGGGCCCGGCTTCTCACTGTGAGAAGTCTCGATCTAGCCGCACCGGTCGTACCCGTACCGTCTGGGGGCGGCCCGCAGGTTCCCGGCGGGCGTTGTTGGTCGCCGCGCTGTGGGCTGCGCTCGCTGGGCTGTGACGTCAGCGGCCGAAGGCAGACCAGACGACACCGGCTATGGCTTGCGGGCCATGCCGATGACATGCGCGCTCGTTCCGAGCATCGATGGTTCGGTTTCGGTCAGGCGGACGGCCCTGAGTAGATCGGCGGGGTTGTCCATCCGCTGCTCCAGGTCTCCCAACAGCCAGGCGAAACCCTCGACCGCGACAAGGCGGATCTCCCGATAACCGGCGTCCTCGAGTTCCGCGCGCAGCTCCTCGGGGCGGTGAAAGTAGGCCCAGAAGCCGCCCTCGGCCAGCTGAGCCGGGTCCTGACTGAGGCCGACACGCAGGTTGCAGTCAAAGTTGTCCCAGATCTCGCTGCTTCCCAGCAGGCCCTTCATCGTCGCGTCGAGGACCCAGGCATGCCGGGCGATTACCTCCACCAGAAGGGCCCCACCCGGCCGAAGGGCCCGGGCCGCCTCGCGCAGCGCCGCGGCCCGGTCATCCCGTTGGACAAGGTGATAGAGCGAGCCCATCAGGAGCACGACATCGGCTGTCTGATCGGCAACCGGAAGACGACCGGCCTCACCCAACTCGGCCCGGAACGGCGCGTGCGGCTGCGACCCGGAGCGGGCCCGCGCCCTCTCGACATGACGGGCGACCGGGTCAACGAGGAGAACGTCATAGCCGCGCCCGGCAAGGTGCGCGGCATGCGTCCCGGGACCGCCACCGACATCCACGACACAGCCGTGCCCGGGCAGGAACCGCGCGAAGATGTCCCAGGTCCGCAGCCGGACCAGGTCACCCAGGCCCGGCCGCCACAGACGGTCGTCCTCGTCAACCAGCTCATACCGGTCCATCACCCGGCTATCGATCTCCACCCGGCCCAGTATGGAAACCCCGCCCACGCCTGGCGATCTGTTTTCCGGCCCCCGCCTCGACCCCCGCCATCCGGTGCGCGTCGGGTCCGTGACGGTGGTGGCGGCCTGAGCGAGGGCCTTACCGGCGGATCCGGGTGATGGCGAGCTGTTCGCGTTTGAAGCGGGTGGCACCTGGATCGCCGGGGTAGGTTACGTCGGTTCGTAACCCGCTCAGGAGCTTGCCGAGACCGAGTACATCGGCGTCGACATAGAAGCGGACGATCGCGGTTTTCAGCGCGTCACGCTGCCCGGGCGGAGTACTCGTCGGCGAGCGCCCACTTGACGTCTTGCAGAGTGAGGTCGAAGTCCTCGGCGATCTCCTCGGGATCCTCCCCGGCGTCAACGTGTTCCCACAGCACGACCGTGCTGATTCCGCGGATGGACGGGCTGCCACCCCGCTTTGCGGTACCCGCAGCAACTCGGCTGCCGATTTCAGCGAGTACATCTCTCGGTCCAACGCGGACACCGACACGACTTCTCCCACTATGATGCTTTTGGGGCCGGAGGCGGCCAGAGGATCACCGGTCGCGGACCAGTGGTCCCGTCCCGGCATCCACATAGAGCCAGCGGCCGTCGATCCGGGTGAACGTGCTGCGCTCGTGCTGCACGTGACGTCCGCCGTCCGCCGTGCGCGCGATCGCGCGGAATTCCACGACACCGGTGTCGTCGCCCGGGCCGCCGTTCGCGGTGTCGACGATCTGTAGGGCGCGCCAGGTCGTACCGGCGTCCAGGTCCAGGCGATGGGGGCGCGTCGAGGGATGCCAGGTGCGCAGCAGGTACGGGGCGAGGCCGCGGGCGAAGGCGCTGTAGCGGGATCGCATGAGCGCCTGCGCGGTCGGCGCCGGGCTCCCGAGGTGGAAAGGCTCGCAGCACTGCGCGTACTCCCGACGGGAGCCGCATGGGCACTGGTCGACGACGCTCATGCGGCGCGGCATCACAACAGAGTAGGCCAACTCCGCCTGCCGGCTTACAACATCATGCGGGCGTCGCGGCCGGTGTCGCACGGGCCGGGCTGTGAGCACGGCCGGCACATCGTGCGGATGTTCCGCGGCGTCGGCGCTTGGGCGCCTTCTTGTCGCCTCGATGCCGTGCGTGACCTCATGCCCGTTCTCATGTGACATGCTCAGCTTGGGGGCGGACGGCCCGGGTCTCGTCCGGTATGAGGGAGCAGCGTGGCACGGGGGCGGCGCCGGCCGGCGGACATGCTCGGCGAGCAGGAACGGGTGGCTGCGGCCCTGCCCGGCTACACACTCGGCCCCCCGATGGGCGTAGGCGCCTACGGCATGGTGATCACGGCCCGGCACCGCAAGCTCAAGCGAGAAGTCGCGATCAAGATGCTCTCCGGCGAGCCGAGTGCTGAGTCCAGATTCGCCGCGGAGGCTGAGATTCTCGCCGGCTTCGACCACCCCCACATCGTCCGGGTGCACGACTACGTGGAGACGGACGGCCTCGGCCTGATCGTGATGGAACTCCTGGCCGGCGGAACCCTGTTCCGGCGCCGGAAGGATCTGACTCAGCAGCAGGCCTGCGCCGTGGGCCTGGCGGTCGCATCAGCCCTGTCACATGCCCATGCCCGCGGGGTGCTGCACCGCGACATCAAGATGGACAACGTGATCTTTGATGCGGACGGCTGTCCGAAGGTCGCCGACTTCGGGATCGCGAGGGCCTATACCGGCACCGGCGTCACGGGGACCGGCCAGCTCGGCACCCCCATGTACATGGCTCCCGAGCAGATCACCGGCGGCCGGGTCGGCCCGGCGACCGACCTCTACGCGCTCGGGGTACTGCTCTACCAGCTGCTGTCCGGCCAGCCTCCGTTCGGAGGATCCTTGTCGGTTCCGCTCGTGTGGCAGCAGACCTTGGCCGTCACGCCACCACCTCCGCCTGGCGTTGCAGACCCGCTGGCCGCGGTGGTGCTGCGCGCACTGGCAAAGGCTCCGGAGGATCGGCAACCCGACGCTGACATCTTCGCTCGAGACCTGGCCGCCGCGGCCGTGGCCGCGTACGGTCCGGGCTGGCTCGCTGACACCGGCATACCGCTGCACCCAGCCGGGGAGGCTGACCCCACCTCCACCGACCGCCGGTTGACCGGGAACCCGGAGCATGTTGAGCGACGGTCTATCGACGTTCTGTCGTCCGATGTCCCGCGGCCTCCGGTCAATCATCTGGCAGCGCTCACGGCCGGCATCGTGATCACTGGAGTTGCCGGCACCCTGTGGGTGTTCGGGCCGAGATTCGCTGACCTGCCTGCCGGCGTCAGCGACATACCGGACTGGTTCCAGGCCGCGCCCGAGCGGGCGATGACTGTGGTGCTCGGAACGGTGGCATGGTTATGCCTGCTCTGGCTCTCTGCTGGTCTGCTGCTCGGGGAGTTGGCGGCGGCCATCCCCGGCCGGTGGGGGCGAGGGGTCAGTGCATGCGCGGAATGGCTGTTGCCCGGACGGCGGCAACCAGGTTTCCGTCGTGAGTGGTCCCGGCGCCGCGTCGGGACCGTCATCGGCACGCTTCTGCTGTGTCCGATCGTGATGCTCGGACTTCTGCCGGCGTTGAGGGATGGTGGCAAGGCCGGGTCAGGCCAGACGTCTTCGGGCGGCGCCGCGGGCGTTCGACAATCCCTGTCTGCTTCGCCGTCCGCGTCAGCACGGAGCCCCGATCCTCGATCGCAGACCGTGCCGGTGGCGGTGCTCAACAACTCCAGGGTCAAGGGTCTGGCGGAGGCCGCCGCGCGGCAGGTCATCGCCGCCGGCTTCACAGTGTCCCGGACCGGCAATTATCAGTCTGTCCACAACGCGCGAGTCTCGACGGTGTATTACACCGACGGTCTGGAGGCCGCTGCGCGGTCGCTCAAGGCCGCGGTCGCGGGGATCTGGGCTATCGCGCCCAAATCGGAGAACGGCATCGTGATCGATGACCCACTGATCCTCGTCGTCAGGTCCGACTTCCCCGTGGAGCCCCCTGACCCTCTCACCACGCCGATTCCGTAGCCCTAGTGCGCCGACCGTGATCGTTCCCGGGCCGCGGGAACCCGGCGGGCGGGCGCTGGGGGTCGCAGGGTTTCGGGCGCGGCGTCGGGATCGGTAACGGATGCGGATGCGGATGCCGGGAGGGTGGTCAGTGCACGCGTGCGTGGTCCATGATCCGTAACGGGTCGCCGCACTTACTCCAAGTGACAAACTTATGTCTGATTTGTCAGGTAATTGTGGGGTGGAAGGGCTTCCGTGGTCCGAGTTACCGGTTTCGTGTCCGGTTTGCCCTACCAGAACGACCCATCGGCGGCCCGCGATGCGATCAATGGGGTCGAGGGTGAGCACCTGCGGTGACGCCGGTCGTTTCACCACCGCCAACGTTCGTGGTCGGCGCACTAGCCACCCGATCGCGCCGGCGCGTCGAACCGTCCCGCACCGCGGCGTCAGCGTCCACTCCGCCGCAGGTGTACCCGACTGGGTCACTGGCTCGGCTTTCTACCGGGAGGGCTCTCGCCTGTGGGCTGCGGGCTCGCGGGCAGGGCCTGACACGGTGCCAGCGAGCGCTCGGAGAAGGCGTAGCAGACCCCGGCTGGAGGGCGACGTCCTGGACCAGCCTGACCAGAACCGGCCGAACGGTGGCAGTCGAGGTTTCTGAGCTGCATATTCGCCGGATCCGATGATCTGGTCCGGGAGTGGATTTGCTTGACGTCAGACATGTGAGCGGGTGTCGCGACGGGCTGGGCGTAATACGGAACGATCATAGGGTTGCCGGACTGTAGCGTCGGGGCGTCGAGTGTTGGGTAAAGGTTTGGTTTAGTGCGTCAACCGGATGGCGTCCGGCTCGCTCTTAAGAGGTGGAAGCATGTCGAGGGCAGCTGGGTCAGCTCGGTGTGGAAGTGGCACCTGGGCCAGCGCCCATGTGAACAGGAGGCGTCAATGGCGAAATGCCCCGAGGGCCCTTCCGCCAGCCGCTTGAAGCGGGCCGGCCTTTCCGATGACGCGAGGCGAGGAGACCGTCGTCGGCGTCGTTCCGCGGGGCGGCGGCTGCCGCGCACTCTGGCCAGGGTGACCGCGCTGGCGCTGAGCGGGTTGGTGGCCGTGGCGGTCGCCGGGCCGGCCTCCGCCGCCGTGCCGGGGGGCGGTGGCGTGGGCGGGCCGGCTCCCAGCGTTGACGGCGTGACGGTCGGTTGGCTGCCGAGCGGGACGCACCTCACCAATGTCCTGCAGACCAGCCGGATTGGCCAGCCGGTGATCATCGGTACGTTCGAAGGCGCCGGTTCCTACGTGTCGCTCACGGTCCAGCGCAGCGCGCCCGACGCGACGCTCGCCGACGTCGCCAAGGCCTACACCCAGTACTACCCGGCGGAGCAGGTGGGCCGGATCGCGGTGCGGCGCACCGAGGCCGTCACGCTCTCGACCAGCACCGGCATCACCGAGCTGACCTGGGTAGAGGGCAGGCCGTCCGTCGTACTGACCGTCGGCGGTTCCGTCGTCACCGACCAGAGCGGCGCCCGAGGTCCACTGCCCGAGGCTGATCTGCTCCGCATCGCGAACTCGCTGCGTGTCGGCCCGGCGCCCAAGCAGACGGCGTGGCAGAAGGCCTCGGAGCCACGGATCCGCTCGGCGTTCGGGCTCGCCCTCACCAGCTCCTCGGCGCCGCCGCAGGTGGCGCTGGCCGCGGTGGAGAACGGCCCGAGTCTGGTCGGGGTGTTGCAGAAGTTCCGCGCCACCTACCCGGGCCTGACCGCGAAGATCACTGTGAACTCGATCTACTTCTGGGACAACACCCGCGCGACGGTGGCGTACACCATCGCGTACTCGTACAAGGGGGCATCGGGTTCCATCGGCCTGTCCGGCAAGGCGGTCTTCACCCAGGGGCGGTGGAAGGTTTCGGAGCAGTCCTACCGTGCGGCGCTGAATCTGGCCGCCCAGCTCGGTTAACGGTTCCGCGTAGTCAGCCGACAACCGGCTTCGCGCGCCTGGCGGGGGGGGGGGGGGGGGGCTCTCGGGGGCCGGCCGCCCCCCCGTCGTTCTCGGGGGGGGGGGGTTTTTGGGGGGGCGCCGCGTCGCGCGCTTG
>NZ_JALKFZ020000106.1 GCF_023243075.1 Frankia sp. AiPa1
CATACGGCTCCTCGGCACCACCCACCCCATCACCCTCGCCGCCCAGACCAACCTCGCCATCGACCTCCGCCGACTCGACCACACCACCAACCCCATCACCCTCCCCGCCCAGACCAACCTCGCCACCGACCTCCGCCGACTCGGCCACACCACCCACGCCGAACAACTCCACACCACCACCGTCACACACATGGGAGAGACACTCGGCATCAACCACCCCGCCACCCGCAACGCCGCCGCCGGCTGGATCCGCGCCAACTGCGACATCGACCCCATGCCCCTATGACAACGGATGGCCCTGATGACGACGGCGGGAAGCTGCCGGTTCAACGCGGTCTCCTCCGCGCTGGGACACGTCGGCGTCGACGTCGGCCGGTGCCGGGCGGCCACCGTGCGGCGCCGGGCCCGGCTACAGGCCACGGTCGCCACCGTCCGGAACAGATACGCCAGGCCGCTCTGCGGATCGATCTGCGTCCAGCGCGCCGCCACCCGCAGATAGGCGTCTTGGAGCACGTCCTCGCCGGAGGCGTACGCCTGGATCGTCCAGCATGGCCGGGGCGCCGTGCCGATCATCGGCGGCGGGGCGAAGCCAGGAGATCCACCTCGCGGTGACCGGTCACCGTCTACGCCGAGGAAGCAGTAAGGCGGCATCGGAGGAGCCACGACAGTCGAAAGATTTTTCGTCTGTTGCGCAATCCTGTCGTCATTACGAGAGCGGAGCTGGGCTTTAGCCTGAGACTCTCCGTATGCAGCCGTCCGGACTGGTCTGGTGACCAGCTCCAGGCGCGCGAGGTCCGTGCCGTTACGATCAGGCAGATCCGCCTGCGCCTGCGCGGTTATGCGGCGATGGATGACCCGCATGGTATCTCAAGGTCATATTCGGCCACGGTCACCCCAAGTAGCCAATCTTGCTCAGCTCGCGAATTATATAGCTTACTCACCCATTTTTCGCTATGGCATTTGTCTCCCTTGCGGTGACGTGGGGTTACGGGGTTACAACACTGCGGTCGGGATATGGCACGGGGTCATGGACGGGTAACGATTTTGGTGCATCGATCGGTAGCCTGGGCTCGCATCTGGGGCGGAAGATCGCTCCACGGTGTCGACCTCGTGGTCGCCGACGGCGGTGGGGCGTCTCATGCCACGCGGCGATCCAAGGCGGACGCGGCGGGGGCCCGAGTTCGCGTCGACTGGCGGGTACGAGCCGCTGGGCTCTGCATGGCGATCGCCGTCGCGCTGATCCTTACCGGCTGCGGTTCGCGTGGTCGGCCGGCGATGCCCACGACGCCCACCTCGTCCTCCTCGGTCCGGTCGAGTAGCCCAGCAGCGACGGCACCGGCATCGCCGGCGGAGGCCGCGCGGCGCGATGCGCTGGCGGCGTACCTCGGGATGTGGAAGGCATACGCGCAGGCGAGCCACACCTCCGATTGGCAGGCGCCGAATCTGTCGCAGTATGCCTCGGGTGATGCCTTGCAGTTTGTCACCCGCAACCTGTATGCAGATCACTACAACGGCCTGATTTCCAAAGGCGAGCCGGTCAACAAACCGCGGGTAACGTCGGCGGGTCAGGAAAACCCGCCGAAGTCGGTGATGGTCGTGGACTGTGCGGACGACCGGAACTGGTTGCAGTACAGAACCGACGGGTCGTTGCTGGATAGCACTCCGGGGGCGTTGCATCGCGTTGTCGCTGAGGTGCGGCTACACACCGACGGCAAGTGGCGCGTCACGCAGTTCGGAATCGATTCGGCGGGATCATGCCAATGAGGCGGCACGTCATCATCATCGCGCTTGTGGTGCCGGCGATCTGTTTTCTTGCCTTCCCGGCTGCTGCCGGTGGCGTCTTCGGCAGGGTGACATGCGACCAGAATCCCCACCCAGGGTGCGATCTGCTTGCCGGAGGTGACGGACCCTCCACCCCGGCGCCGTCGTCCGAGCGTCCCTCGACTGCCGCGCCCCGATCAGGTGGGGCCGGCGGGCAGGCGCATGCGGCGTCTCCCGCGGACAGGGCGATAGGGGCGCCGTCGGTGGCTAAGGCGGATTGCTCGTATGTCCGCAGCGACTATCAATCTGCGACCGACAGTGCCCAGCCGGTTTCCTATCAGCGACGGGGCTCCGGTGCCTTGGTGGTTAGGCCGGCCGTGCTCAGGTCGTCGGGGCTGTCGGTGCGCCCGGTGGCGACCCAGGCCGGGCAGGGGCCAGGAGCGTGGTATGTCTATCAGTGCACTACCGACGGTCAGCGGGATGCGTTGTATCGGCCGCCGGTGTGGATTGCGGACGCGGCTCCGGGGGCCGCGGCTGCACCGGATCCGGCGGCGTTGGCGGAGCAGGCGCGTAGTCAACTGCGCCTTGCCGGGCCTCGGATTGATATGAATCCAACAAGTGATCAACTGGTTGGTCTGCCGACGTGGCTCTGGTTGGATCCGGCGGGGTGGAATCAGGTGGCGGCAACGGCGGCGGCAGGCGGGGTGTCGGTGACCGCGCTCGCCAGGCCCGTACAGGTGGTGTGGTCCGCGGGGGACGGCGGGACCGTGACGTGCAACGGTCCGGGTACGCCCTTTCCGGCTGGCGGTAATCCCACGTCTGCGTCGCCGGACTGCGGTTATACCTACCGTCATCGGTCGCTGGACGAAGCGGGCGGGACGTTTGCGGTGACGGCGACGGTGCGCTGGGACGTGACCTGGTCCGGGGTCGGCCAGGCGGGCGCGTTCGCGGGGTTGACGACGGTCTCGACGGCGGTGAGCCGGGTGATTGATGTTCCGGCGTTGACGACGGGTGGTGGCTGATCGTGTTCCTGATCGATGGGCTCGGATTCGGCGAGGCATGGTGCTGTTCGTGCGGGACGAGCGGAGAGGCGACGCCGTGGTGACCGCGTCATCGCCGCGTGCCGCAGGAACCGAGCATGACCTTCGACGTGCGGGTGCGAGGCCGGCGGCGCGGCTGACCGGTGGTGTACGGCGGCGTCGGCGGGTGCCGTATCTGCTGCTGGGGCTGGTGCTGGTGGTCGGTTGCGCGGCTGCTGGTCTGGTCGCGGGTGTGCGGGTGGGGTCCCGGACACCGGTACTGGTGCTGGCCCGTCCGGTGACGGTGGGTCATGTGCTGGTGGCGGCGGATCTGCGGGAGGCGCGGATCTCTTCCGGGGGCGTGGACACGATCGCGTCCGGGGCGAGAGCCACCGTGCTGGGCCGGCCGGTCGCCTACAGCCTGCCCGCGGGCACGGTGCTCAGCCGTGCGACTGTCGGCGCCGCGCAGGTTCCCCCGACTGGGCAGGCGATTGCCGCGGTGGCGGTGAAAGCCGGCCAGTTCCCCACCGGTCTGGCGTCCGGTTCCCGGGTCAGCGTGGTGGCGGCTCCAGCGGCCAGCGCGGTAGCGACGACGCCGGACGATGAGGCCCGTTCGTGGTTGGCGACGGTCGTCGCGGTGGTGGCATCAGATAGCGATCAGACGGTGGTATCGCTGCAGCTAGCCGAGGGCGACGCGCGTGCACTGGCTGCGGCTCCAGCGGGGCAGATCAGCGTGGTCACGGTCAACGGATCCGGGCGGTGACCCCTCGTGATCATCATGGTGGGGTCGTTGAAAGGGTCGCCGGGGGCGACCACGGTGAGCTTGGCGTTGGCGGACCGCTGGCCAGTGAGCGGCGGGAATCCGCTGGTGGTGGAAGCCGATCCCGCCGGCGGTGATATCGCGGCACGGTTCGCGTTGGCATCAGGGCGAGGGATGGTGTCGCTGGCCGCCGCCGGTCGCCGGGGCGATCAACCTCCGCAGGATCTCGACGAACATGTCCAGGAACTCCCCGGTGGCCTTGAGGTGCTGTGTACGCCGGCCGGCGCGGAGCAGGCCCGCCAGGTGGTCACCGAACTCGCCAGCGGCGTCTGGACTCTGTTGCAGGCCGCGGCGCGGGCACAGGGCCGGCCATTGATTGTCGACTGTGGACGGCTCGATCCGCTGTCCCCCACGGGCTCGCTGGTGAGGGCGGCGGACGTGCTGCTGCTGGTGATGCGGCCTCGTGATGACGAGCTGTCGCAGCTGGCAGCGCGGATGGCCGTGGTGCAGGGCTGGGGGCTGCCGGCCTGGCATGTACTGGTGGTCGAGGGACCGGGACGGGCGGAGAGCCACCGGGTGCGGGAGATCTCCCGGGTGCTGGGGTCCCGGGTACTGGGCCCGGTGCCGTATGACACTGGCGCCGCGGACGTGCTCGCGGGCCGCCGTCGCACCCGGGCAGGGATAGGGCGCACACGGCTCGGTCGGACGGTCGCTGGGATCGCCGACGCTCTGGTCGCCACCGTGCCGGTGGAGGCGGCGCCGCCCGCGCCGCAGGTGCGGCGGGAGTTGCCGCCGTTGCCGCCTGATCCGGTGTGGCCGCAGGCCGGGTCGCCGACGTGGACGGAGGCGTCGTGATGAGCCTGCCAGCCTGGCACGACCCAGACCGCGCACCCGCGGCGCCTGACCGTGCAGGCGGGTCGGGCGGTGCATGGGTGCCGTGGGCCGGTGGGCGTCCCGCTCCGACGGATCTTCCTGGGCGACCATCAGGTTCGGCGGCGCAGGCGCTGCGTGACCGGCTCCGGGAGGGACTGCGGGCGGCGCTGGCAGCCCGGCTGCGGGCGGACGACGACGCCGGCGGCCCGCCCATGAGCGGGCCCGAGCGGGAGGAATTCGCCCGCGCGGTGCTGGCCAATCTCGCCGAGGAACACACCACCGCGCAGCTCGCCCGCGGCGCCCCGCTGCTCGCCCCCGCGGACGAACAGCGGGTCGTCGCCGAGATGCTGGCCGAAGTCCTGGGGCTCGGCGGACTGGAACCGCTGCTCGCCGACACGACCATCGAGAACATCAACCTCACCGGGGACCGGGTCTTTGTCCGGCGGGCGGACGGCAGCCGCTACCGGATGCCGCCGATCACCGGATCAGATGCCGAGCTGGTAGGCCTGATTCGGGATCTGGCCGCGCACGCCGGAGTAGAGGAGCGGCGGTGGGATCGCGGCGCACCGATGGTGAATTTTCATCTGCCGGATCGGAGCCGAGTGTTCGCGGTCATGGCGGTCACCGAGCGGCCGAGCGTGTCGATCCGCCGGCACCGGCTCCGCCACGTCACCCTGGCCGGCCTGCGGGAAAACGGCACCCTCGACTACGGCTTGGAAGCGCTACTCGCCGCACTGGTGCGGGCGCGCAAGAACATCATCGTGGCCGGAGGGACAGCGATCGGGAAGACGACGATGCTGCTCGCGCTCGCCGACCAGATCCCGCAGTCCGAACGGCTGATCACCGTGGAGGACGTCTACGAGCTCGGGCTGGACGCCGACGAGCAGGCCCATCCCGACGTCGTCGCGCTGCAGGTCCGCGAACCCAACACCGAGGGCGAAGGCGCGGTCTCAGCTGCGGAGTTGGTGCGGGCGGCGCTGCGGATGAGTCCGGACCGAGTGATCGTCGGTGAGGTCCGTGGCCCGGAGGTCATCCCGATGCTCAACGCGATGTCGCAGGGCAACGACGGGTCGATGACGACGATCCACAGCTCGACCAGCCGCGGCGTGTTCACCAGGCTCGCGTCCTACGCGGTGCAGGGCCCCGAACGCCTCCCGGTCGAAGCGACGAACCTGCTGATCGCCTCCGCGATCCACGTGGTCGTGCACCTTGCCGAGCCCCGCGGGGAACGCGGCCGGCGGGTGGTGTCCTCGGTGCGGGAGGTCGTGGACGCGGACGGCACGCAGATCGTGACGAACGAGCTGTACCGGCCGGGCCCGGACCGCCGGGGTCTGCCGGCGGCTCCGCCGACCGGAGAGTTGCTCGATGACCTTCAGAGTGTGGGCTTCGACCCGGACGTGCTGTCGCGGGGGTGGTGGGCGTGACCGGCCTTTTCGGCCTGCTGGGCCTCGGGGTAGGAGCCGGCCTGCTGCTGATCGTCTACGGCTGGCGAGGAACTAACGACGACGCCCGCCCGCGCCGTGTACGAACCTGGCCGCTGCCGTGGCGGACAGATCCGCGATTCGGCCGCTGGACTGCCGCGTCGCTCATCGGCGGCATCGTCGCGGGGCTGGTGACCGGCTGGATCGTGGGCGGTCTGCTGGCCGCGCTGGCGGTGTACGGTCTGCCGCGGATGCTGGGCCCGGACCGGGCGCAGGCCCGCCATGTCGCCCGTACCCAGGGCATCGCGGTGTGGGCCGAGCAGCTCCGAGACACCCTCGCCGCCGCGGCCGGCCTGGAACAGGCGATCGTGGCCACCGCGCCCGCCGCACCCGCCGCGATCCGCGCCGACGTCGCCACGCTGGCCGCCCGCCTCGAGCGCCGCGACCGGCTGGCCCCCGCGCTGCGTGGTCTCGCGGACGATCTGGACGATCCGCTGGCCGACCTGGTGATCGGCGCGTTGATCCTGGCCAGTGAGCATCAGGCCCGGCAGCTGTCCGGGCTGCTCGGTCAGCTCGCCGCGACCGCCCGCGCGCAGGTCGACATGCTGGGCCGCATCGAGGTGGGCCGGGCCCGCACCCGCACGACGATGCGGGTCGTCGTCCTCACCAGCCTGGTGTTCGCCGTCGGCCTCGTCGCGCTCGACCGCGCCTTCCTCGCCCCGTACAGCACTGCCACCGGCCAGCTGGTCCTACTCGCGGTCGGAGCGATCTTCGCCGGCGGATTCGTGTGGCTGCGGCGCATGGCCGCCGTCACGACCCCGCCCCGGTTCCTGGCAGACGAGTCCGCAGCGCCCGTGGCGGCCATGGGACGGGCGGGGCCATGACCGTGCTGCTGATGCTGCTGGCCGCCGGTGTCGGTGTGGGCCTATGGGCTCTGGCCGTCTGGCTGGTCCCGCCCCGCCCGTCCCTGGACGAGGTCCTGGCCCGCCTCGACCCCACCCCGACCGCACCCGCCGCCGCGACGGTGACGCCGGCCGATCCGGATGGCTGGGCGGTACGGGCAGGCCGGCCGATGGCCGGCCTGCTGCGCGCCGCGGGCCTGCCGACCCAGGCGCTTCGCGGCGACCTGGCCACCCTTGGCCGTTCCACCGAGGCGTATCTCGCCGAGAAAGCGACAGCCGCCCTGGTAGGTCTGTTTCTCCCCTCGCTGGTCGGGCTGGCTTTCACCGCGGCGGGCCGGCCGTTTCCCTGGGCGCTACCCGTCACGCTCGCACTGCTGCTCGCGGCTCTGGGGTTTCTGCTGCCGGACATGACCGTGCGCAACGACGCAGCCGAGCGGCGCCGGGCCTTCCGTCATGCGCTGTCCGCGTACCTTTCGCTGATTCAGGTACTGCTCGCCGGCGGCGCGGGGGTGGAAACCGCACTGACCGACGCGGCGCAGATCGGCACCGGCTGGCCGTTCGACACGATCCGCCGCACACTACGCACCGCCCGCGAAACCCGCGTCAGCCCCTGGGGCGCGCTGGGCCGCCTCGGCGCAGACCTACAGATCAACGAACTCGTCGAGCTCGCCGACGCCATCAGCCTCGCCGGCACCGAAGGCGCCCGCGTCCGCCAGTCCCTCGACGCCAAAGCCGCCGCGCTGCGCTCCCGGCAGGCCCAGGACGCCGAAGCCGACGCGAACGCCGCCACCGAACGCATGAGTATCCCCGGCGTACTGATCGCAGCCGGATTCATCCTGTTCATTTTCTACCCATCCCTGACCCAGATCACCACATCCCTGTAATTCCCTTCCGTGGAGGGACAGCAAATGCGTATCTTCTTTCAAGCCTGGTGGGCGCGTTACGTTCTCTGGGCAGCGAGTCGTCCCGACGATGCGGAGCGGGATCGGGGTGATACCACGCAGAACGTCATCTGGATCGCGTTCTTCGCCGCGCTTGCTCTCACCGTGATCGGTATCTTCGGCCCGAAGATCCTCGATGCCGCCAAAAGCGTCGCGTTCAAATAGGCATCCCGACGATGCCAACTCCCACACGTTTGACCGGTAGCCGATCCCGGCCGCGTGCTGCCCCGGACCGGTCCGCGACCGCAGGGCGGACCGTGGCGGGGAGCCGCATGGGCCCACACCCGCGTCCGGCCGACAGGCGCGGTCCTCAGGGCTTCGCGCGGCGGTCCGCGCGCCCTTTAGCCGTCGCGTCGGGCGGCGAGCAAAGGGACGGCGGGGCGACGACGGTGGAGATGGTGTTCGTGTTGCCGTTGCTGTTCACGGTCGTGCTGCTGCTCGCGCAGGTCACGGTCTGGGCGCATGCCCGCCATGTCGCGCAGGCCACCGCCGCCCGCACGCTGGCCGCGGCCCGCGCGGACGGCGGCAGCGTCGCCGCCGGCCAGGCCGCCGCCAGCTCCACGCTCGACCAGCTTGGCCGGGGCAGCCTCACCCACCCGCGGGTCACCATCACCCGCGGCGCCGACCAGGCGAGGGTCCACGTCCACGGCACCGCCGCCAGCGTCCTGTTCGGTCTGCACGTCGGGGTGGATGCCGACGCCGCCGGACCCGTCGAGCACCGTCCCGTAGCACCATGACCGGCGACCCAGCATCCACCACCGCGGCCGGCGGGGACGGTGATGGTGGGTCCGCGACCACCGAACTGGTCCTGATCATGCCTGTTCTGGTGTTGATGCTGCTGTTCCTCGTCCTGTGCTACCGCATCAGCGACGCACGGCTGCAGCTCGCCGATGCCGCGCACCAGGCTGCCCGCGCCGCCTCGATCGCCCCCAGCACCGCGCAGGCCATCACCGATGCCCGTGCTACCGCGCAGAGCGCGCTGACCGGCGCCGGGGTGACCTGCCAGCGGTTGGCCGTCGCCACCGACCCCGCCGGCCTCACTCCCGGCGCCCTGGTCCGGGTGACGCTCACGTGCACCACCACCCTCGACGATCTTGCGCTGCTGGGGACCCCGGGAACAGCGACCCTGCATGCCTCCTCCACGTCGCCCGTCGACGAGTTCGGTAACCAGGCTGGGCGGGCGTCATGAGCCACCGGCTCGCCATCCGAACCAGACGAGACGAGGAGACGGTCACCGACGCGGGGACAGTGACCGTGTTCGTCGTGGTGCTGATGGCCGCGTTCGTCATGTTCGGCGGGCTGATCCTCGACGCCGGCGGCGTCCTCACCGACAAGATCAGCGCGATGGGTGTGGCGCAGGAAGCCGCCCGCGCCGGCGCTCAGCGACTCGACCTCACGGCGTTCCGCCAGACCGGAACCGTTCGCCTCGCACCCGACCAGGCGGTCACCGCGGCCCGCGCCTATCTCGCCCAGGCTGGTGTCACCGGCAACGCGACCGTCGCGGACAACACGATCACGGTCACCGTCACCGCGGACCATCACACCCAGCTGCTGGGCATCCTCGGCCTCGACACGCTCACCATCACCGCCACCGGCAGCGCCCATCCCGCCCCGCCCACGGAAACGGTCCCATGAGACAGCCTCGCGCCCGTCCCCGCCGACGCCGGCTCACCACCGCTGGGCAAACACTGGGCCAACTACTCGGGGCCGCCCTCGCCTTGGGGGCGCTGATCGCGCTGGTCGGCGGCCTGCCGTGGGGGCTGTGGCACTTCATCGGCTGGCCCCTGCCCCATCACGTACCGTCCTGGTCGGAGATCTCGGCGCGGCTGACCGGGCCGATGGACGACAGCCTTCTGCTGGACATCCTCGCGGTGCTGCTGTGGCCGCTGTGGGCGGCGTTCACCCTCTCGGTGGCCGCGGCCGTGCCCGACGTCGTACGCACAGCACGCTGGCCCAGCCACCACCCGCCGATGCCCAGCGGAGGGCTGCGGGGGCTGGCCACCTTCCTACTGGGCGCCGTGCTGCTCGTCGCCCTGCACTCCCGCACCCCCCTCACCCTGGCCGCTGGCCCCACCGCCACCCCGGCCGCGGCCACCGCGCCCGCCGCCCCCCACCTCGTCACCGCCGCGGCCCTCAGCACGGCCGACCCGGCGCTGCCGCCCGCGGCGCCGGGGACCGTGGTCGTGCAGCTGCCGCACAAAGGCGTGTACGACAGCCTGTGGCGCATCGCTGACCGTGCCCTGGGCGACGGCGCCCGCTGGCCGCAGATCTGGGCGCTCAACCACGGCGTCGTCCAGGCCGACGGGCACGCGCTCACCCAGCCCGCGCTGATCCGCCCCGGCTGGATCCTCCATCTACCCACCCAGTCCACCCCAACCGCACCCTCCACCAGCCCGGCCCCCTCCCACCCGTCCCCGTCCGCGACCGCCAGCCCACCTGTGACCAGCCGGCCCGCCACACCGGCCCCGGCGACCAGCACGCCCGCCCTCCCCAGCACCCCACCCTCCGCAGCCAGCCGCCCCGCGGCCAGGCCCGCCACGCCCACGCCGGCGCCCTCGCACCCGCCGGCCGTGCACGCGTCGCCTCCGGCCGCTCCGGCTCCCACCCGGTCGCCGGGAATCCAACTGCCGTCCGGGGCCTATCTCGGTGTCGGCGCGGTCGCACTGGTGATGGTGGCGGTATTCTCCGTGCGGCTGTGGCGCCGCCGCCACTACGTGCCCGGCAGCGGCATCCGCGACGACCTCGACGACGGCCCCGTCATCCGCGAGCTCGCGCTCGCCTACGACGCCGCCACCGCCCCACCCGACAACCCCGACGACGGGGACGAACCGGCCGTCCCACGCCGCGCGGGTGATCCGCATGCCACCGGCCGCCGCCACGCCGCCCACACCGCCGCCGCCCACACCGCCCCACCCGGCCGGCGGCACGTCGGCACCAGCCCCGACGGCACGCCCCTCGCCCTCGACCTGGCTGCCACCCGCGGCCTGGGCCTGATCGGACCAGGAGCCGACGACGCGATCCGCGCCCTGCTCCTCGCCCTGCTCGCCGACCGACACCAGCCCGACAGCACCCCCGTGGAGATCCTCCTCCCCGCCGCGGACGCACAGCGACTTCTCGGCGAGGACCCCGCCGTCCACGCACCCCAGCGGCTGCATGTCGTCCCCGACCTGCCCACCCTGCTCGACCGCCTCGAAGCAGAGGTCGTCACCCGAGCACGGCGGGCTGCCGCCGGCGAGGACACCGGCCGGTCCACCCTGGTCGTCCTTGCCGCCCCTGACCAGACCACCGACCGCCGGCTGCAGGCCGTTCTCGACAACGGCAGCTCCTTCGACGTTCTCGGTATCCTGTACGGGCAGTGGCGGCCCGGCGGCACCGCCCGGATACGCCCCGACGGTGTCATCGGCGCCGCCAGCCCCACCCTCACCAGCCTCGTCGGCAGCCGCCTTTTCACCCTCCCCGCCGCCGACACCACCGACCTGCTCCACCTGCTCGCCGACGCCGACAGTCCCGCCCGCAACCAGGAGGCATACCGGCAGGCAAACCCTCCTCAGGGGCCACCGCCCCCACCCCCCACCTCCGCACCGCCCCCCGATAAGCCCGCAGCACCGCCCCCCGAGAACCCTCCGAGATCCGACGACACACCAGAAACGGCCGTGCCCTCGGCGAAGCGCGGCAGCACGCCAGCACCCCGCGAGACCCTCGACGCGCAGCCTGCACCCGATGCTGCTCCGAGCGGGCCGCAGAGCCCTCCCACGACCGCCACGCCGCTGCTACTCACCCTGCTCGACCGGCTGCAGCTGCAGTACCAAGCGGAACCCGACCGCGGCTACCAGCCGGTGGACGGGATCGGCGCCAAAGGCCGGGAAATCCTCGCCTATCTCTCAATCCATCCTGACGGCGCCAGCCGCACCGCGATCATCGACGCGCTCTGGCCCGACGACGGCAAACCCCAACGGCAACGAGACAATCGCTTCTACGCGGCGATCAGCCAGCTACGCCGCACCCTCACCGCAGCCGCCAACCTCGACGTCCTCACCCAGCAGAACAGCCGCTGGCAACTGCGACGCGACCTGCTCACCGTCGACCTCTGGCAGGCCCGCGACGCGCTCGTCGCCTACCGGCAGGCGACGACCACCACAGACAGGGCCACCGCGGTCCTGCGTCTCACCGCCGTGTATACCGGCAATCTGGCCGACGAACTCGCCGGCGCCTGGGCCGAGAGCCACCGCGAACATCTTCGACGGGAGGCAGTGGACGCGCTCGCCAGCATCACCACCTCTCTTGCCGACGCCGACCCTCGACGCCTTCAGTTTCTCGACCTTCTGCGCCGCCACGATCCATACAACGAACAGCCTTACCTTCAGATCGCCCAGACCCAGAGCCTCCTCGGCCAGCACGACGCCGTCGCCGCCACCCACCGCCAGCTCGTCGCGGCCCTCGCCGAACTCGGTGAACAACCCACACCCGAGACCGAACGCCGCCTCCGGACACTGTCCACGCCATCATCACCCGGCGCGCAGACAGCCTGACCGCAACCAACACTTCCCGCCGCCAGTTCATCAAAGCAACTGCCCTGGCCACTAGCCTTCTACATCCCAGGTATCATAAGCGGTGATCCCGAGCTGGCTTGCGGTTCGCTTATGCCGGCAAGGACCGCCGCACCAGGCCGCCGCCCTCTCGTGGCGAAGCCAGACACCGTCACGCCTGCACAGCGTGAGGACATAGGCTGCTGATCGGCAGAGGCGACAGGCAGGTCGAGTCGCGCTCCCATCCGCGCCCTAAAACGTACCAGAGGGATCGCCCATAGACGGGCAGCCCGATTTTCACCAGACACTCGGGCACCAGGCGATGGGGAGTTTGAGCTCACGGCCCTGGTCGGCAGCGGGGTCTCCTCAACAGACCCGGCCACCGGAGCGCACACAGGTCATCTCGCTGCCGCTTTTATGGATCGGACCTAGTTGGCCAGTCTGAACTGCCGAGACGGCTTTGTTGGCCACTCGGCAATGGGGCCCCCTACAGATCTGCTGTAGGGTCCGGCTGAAAATGAGCAGCCGGACCTGGGAGTTCGCGTCTACCTGAGCAGCGTTCCGAGGGGTGCGACCGGGATACTTGAGCAGCGGATGCCGGCCGCAGCGGTGCCCAGCGAGCTGCCAGCGAAGGCGTTTACCCTGGTCGGCGCTGCTCAAGTAGACCTGACCACCACTGCTCATACAGTGCTCACCATCGGTGGCCGCTGCTCATCTATACCTGGCCCCTGCACCTGCCGGGCCGCCCGCTGGACCTCCTACCGGACCCCCCACCGGCACCCCTGTAAAGGCAGGTGGGCGGGCGGAACACCGTTGACGCAGGTCAGACGAGGCGTGCCACCCGCCCAAGCGCTCCGCGACTTAATAGCGAGGCAACGAGCTGATAGTCGATGTCGGAGCTGCGGCTGGTGTTTGTTGGCTCCTTCTGCGGACCTGGTGGTTCGATTCCTGGCCGCGTATTTTTTTGTCTCATTCCCTTCGGTTTGGATCTGTTTGTTTCTTTGCTCTTTGGTTATGCTTTTTCCTTTCGTTCCTCCGCTTTCTGTTTTCGCTCCCCGGGTTACCATATCCATGCTCCCGAACTCCATCTTCATAATTACGTCATCGCCCAAAGAATCACGAATTGATGGACGATTGGGGGTTGCTTTCGGGCGTGCATAGGTGGAGAATTAGATATCGGCACCGGGAGCGTGACGACACCCCCCGGGAGTTCCCTCAAAGGTAGAGGAGAGATCTCGTGACCAATGGCGTCTTTTCTTCGGACACGCCGTCCGATCTTCCGGGTGCGAGAGTCCAGCCGGAAGACATGGCCAGAGTGACGGCGGACGACTGGCGCGCGATTCAAACCAAGGCGCGCAAGTTCTGCCGCGTCTTGGATGCGGTCTTCTCGCGTAAGCGGATGGACGGAAACGCGACCTACGCTGGTCATGGGTACGGCACGGCGGACGTGAGCGACGACATCACGCAGGATGCCGTGTTGCTGTTCGCCCAACTGCTTGGGAAGATCATTCGAAAGTTTGAGCCTGTGTCCTACTCCGTGGCCACGCGGGAAGCTGATTCGTGGCTCTACGTCACGAAGCAAGGTGGGACTTTCGTTGCCACCCGTGACAGCATTCAGTACACGGCCATGCGGGACGCTGCCCGACGCAACGGATACAAGATCGACAAGAAGCCTGACGAGATCGACGCGACTCCCGGGGCACAGCAGATGAAGGCTATTGCACGTATGGAGTTCGTAGCGGTCGCTACGGGCCTTGCTGCCAATAGTGAGGTTATATGGCGCTACGCGTTCGCTGACGGTCGGGAATTCCCCGTTCTCGCGGACGTGCTCAACGAAGGAAACCAGGCCGAGGACCTCGGGCGCGCGGGCATCCTTGCCAAGGTGGCACAGAAGCGGCAGGGGGGTGCCTACGGTTCCCGTCGCGCTGTGATCCGTACCCGTGACGCCGCTTTGGCGGAGTTCCGGGACCTGTCGGAACGGGCCGACGCGGTACGGGAAATGATCACCTACCGTGCCACGCGTGACGGCACGGAGGACTGACGTTCCATCCGTCACGTAGAGGGCACCGGGGAAAGACTCCCGGTGCCCTCTACGCATTTCTAAGCCGTTTTTGATGCCGGACGGTCGGAGCGCTTCCGGGCGCGTAACAAGGTAGCGGGTGGAAACATCCGAGCCTGCCCGGTGAGCGTGTATCCGGCCGGACGGTCGGAGCGCTTCCGGGCGCGTAACAAGGTAGCGGGTGGAAACATCCGAGCCTGCCCGGTGAGCGTGTA
>NZ_JALKFZ020000107.1 GCF_023243075.1 Frankia sp. AiPa1
CGCGCCGCGCCGCCCCCCGCCCGCGGCGCCCCCCCCGCCCCCCCCCCCCGCCCGCCCCCCCCCCCCCCCCGCCCCCCCCCCCCCCCCCCCCCCCCCCCCCCCCCCCCCCCCCCCCCCCGGGGGCCTGCACCGAACCGGCGCAGCCGCAGGCTGTTCGTCACGACGAACACCGAGCTGAACGCCATCGCGGCTCCCGCGATCATCGGGTTGAGCAGCCCGGCGGCGGCCAGTGGCAGGGCGGCCACGTTGTAGCCGAACGCCCAGCCGAGGTTGCCCCGGATCGTGCGCAGGGTCGCGCGCGACAGCCGGATCGCCGCACCGATCAGTCTCGGGTCGCCGTGCACCAGGGTGAGATCGGACGCCTCGATCGCCGCATCCGTCCCACCACCCATCGCGATGCCGAGATCCGCCTGGGCGAGGGCGGCCGCGTCGTTCACGCCGTCCCCCACCATCGCGACGGACTGGCCCTGCGCCTGCAGGCGGCGCACCGTCGCCACCTTCTCCTCGGGCAGCACCTCGGCGATAACGTCGCCGGGCGCGATGCCGACCTCGGTGGCCACGGCCCGCGCGACGGCGGCCGAGTCTCCGGTGAGCAGGATGGGGCGCAGCCCGAGCCGGCGCAGATCGGCGACGGCGGCCACCGCGGTGGGCCGCAGGCTGTCGGCGACGCTGATCAGGCCGCGGGGCTGGCCCGCCCAGCCGACGACGACGACGGTGTGACCGAGTGCCCGCGCCTGGGCCAGCGCTTCGGCCAACGCGGCCGGCAGTTCGCCGAACAGGCTGTCCCGCCCGACCACGACCCGGCGGCCCTCGACCACGGCGCGCACGCCGAGCCCCGCGTCCCCGGCGAACTCCGCCGCGGGTGGCAGGGGGCCGCTGGCCGCCGCGGCCCGCACGATGGCCCGGCCGATCGGATGCTCACTGCCGTCCTCGGCGGCCCCGGCGACCCGCAGCACCTCGGCGGCGTCCTCGCCCGGCGCGGGTCGCACCGCCACCACCTGCATCCGGCCGCTGGTCAGCGTTCCGGTCTTGTCCAGCAGGACGGTCTGGATCCGGCGGGTCGACTCGAGCGCCTCGGGCCCGCGGATCACGATGCCGAGCTGCGCCCCGCGCCCCGTGCCTACCAGCAGCGCCGTCGGCGTGGCCAGCCCCAGCGCGCAGGGACAGGCGATGATCAGAACCGCCACCGCGGCGGTGAACGCGTCGGTCGGCGACGCTCCGGCGGCCAGCCATCCGCCCAGCGTGGCGAGGGCAGCGACGATCACAACCGGGACGAACACGGCCGAGACCCGGTCGGCCAGCCGTTGGATTTTCGCCTTGCCGCTCTGCGCCTGCTCGACGAGCGACGCGATCCGCGCGAGCTGCGTGTCGGCGCCGACCCGGTTCGCCCGCACGACCAGGCGGCCGCCGGCGTTCACCGTGGCACCGACCACGGCGTCCCCGGGGCCGACCTCGATCGGTACCGACTCCCCCGTCACCATGCTCGCGTCGACCGCGGAGCGGCCCTCGATGACGATACCGTCGGTGGCGATCTTCTCGCCTGGGCGGACGACGAACTCCTCGCCGACGCGCAGGTCCTCGATGGGCACTCGAACCTCGACGAGTGCGCCCGCGGGTCGACGAACCATGACCTCCTGGGCGCCAAGATGCAGCAGCGCCCGCAGCGCCGCCCCGGACCGGCGCCGGGCCCGCAACTCCAGGAACCGTCCAGCCAGCAGGAACACCGGAACACCCGCGGCGACCTCCAGGTAGATCTCCGCGCGGCTCGCGCTCTCGGCGCCACTCGGGGCGGCCATACCCGGCATGCCCGTCATTCCCGGTAGGTCACGCATCTGTGGCGGGTGCGGATGCGTACCGGCATCGATCAGGCCACCGGTGAGCGAGAACGCGTGCCGCATGCCGGGATCCCCGGCGCCACCGAAGATCAGCGCATAGAGCGACCAGGCGAACGCGGCAAGTGTGCCAAGCGAGACCAGGGTGTCCATGGTCGCCGCGCCGTGCCGGGCCCCCCGGGCTGCCGCGGCGTGGAAGGGCCAGGCCCCCCAGACCACCACCGGCGTCGTCAGGGCGAGACTGGCCCACTGCCAGTAGTCGAACTGCCAGGCCGGCACCATCGCGAGCACGACCACCGGCACGGCCAGGGCTGCCGAAACGACCAGGCGCCGCCGCATCGCCCGCAGGTCCGCACTGCCGCCCGGCTCGTCCTGCGTGGTCGCCGGTCCCCCCGCCGTCCCGGCCGGCTGCGTCCCGGCCGGCTGCGTCCCGGCCGGCGCCGGTGGCCGATCGGGCCGGCTCGCCGTGTAGCCGGCGGCCCGTACGGTCTGGATCAGGTCGTCGACCGAGACTTCGGTGCCGCCGTCAGGGTCTGGGCCGCCCAGGGTGATGGTCGCCTTCTCGGTGGCGTAGTTGACCGTGGCGCTCACCCCGCCAAGCCGGTTGAGCTTTCGCTCCACCCGCGCCGCGCAGGACGAGCAGGTCATCCCGCCGATCGCGAGCTCGACCCGGTCGGGCCCGGCGGATTCAGTACTGGTCCTGGTCATACGCGTTCCCCTTCCGGCCGCTGGCACGCCTGCGCACCGGCGGTCCGGGACACCCCGAAACGATCACCGGGTCAGCTGGAGCGCCCGACGAGTTCGAAGCCGGCCTCCGAGATGGCGGCCTGGACCTCGCCGTCCGCCAGTTCCTGCTCACTGACGACCGTGACCCGACCATCGGCGAGATCGACCGTGATGCTGGAGACCGTGGGCAGCCGCTCCAGCTCCTCGGTCACCGACGCGACGCAGTGGCCACAGTTCATCCCGGTCACGGTGTAGGCGGTAGTGGTCATCGGTGGCCCTCATCCCTAGATCAGGTACCCGATAGGTCAGGTACTCGGTAGGTCCGACATCCCGAAAGCTACCCCTCCCCGGTACCGTTCACCACTACCCCCAGGGGGTATCTGGGTCGAAGCGACGCATGTCACGCTCATGCCAGGAGCCGGCTACCCAACGAGAGGATAGGGCCGCCCGCGCCAGCCAGAACCCCGGCCAGCCGGGCATACCCGCCGTCAGCTGCGACTTCGGGCGCGGTCACGGGATGTGCCCGTCGGCGACGGCGCCGCGGTCCGCCGGTGGGCGCCCGTGCCTGGCCGCCAGCAGACCTGCCTGCATGCCGACAGCCACTTTCGACGGAGCACCGTCGTCCGGCCAGCCGGAAAAGTACCGTCCCGTTGACGTGTCGTAGCTATCCCACCATCCGGCCAGCTGTGCGGACGGCGTCACCCGCCGGCCCGGCACCGACCCGGTCCCCGCCCGGTAAGGACACCAGGGCAGGGGCGCGGCCTACCAGCGGCCGGCCCGCAACCAGCGCGCGGCCTCAACGGCCCAGTAGGTGAGGATGATGTCCGCGCCGGCCCGGGCGATGGCGGTGAGCGTCTCGGCGATGGTGCGGTCCCGGTCGATCCAACCCGCGGCGCCGGCTGCCTCGACCATCGCGTACTCACCGGAGACCTGGTAGGCCGCGACGGGCACGTCCACGGTGTCCGCGACGGCACGCAGGACGTCCAGGTAGGCCAGCGCCGGCTTGACCATGACCGCGTCGGCGCCCTCGGCGAGGTCGAGCGCCACCTCCCGCAGCGCCTCGCGCACCGACCGGGCCGGATCCTGCTGATAGCCGGCCCGATCACCGAACTGCGGCGCACACTGCGCCGCGTCACGGAACGGGCCGTAGAAGGCCGAGGCGTACTTCGCCGAGTAGGCGAGGATCGGCAGGTCAGTGAAACCCTCAGCGTCCAGGGCGGCCCGGATGGCCCCCACCTGGCCGTCCATCATGCCGCTCGGAGCGACGACCTCGGCACCCGCGCGGGCCTGGGCGAGGGCGATCGCGGCGTAGCGCTCCAGGGTGGCGTCGTTGTCCACCTCGCCCTGGGCCGTGAGCAGGCCACAGTGCCCGTGGTCGGTGTACTCGTCCAGACACAGGTCGGTCATCAGCACGATGTCGCCACCGACTTCGCTCGTGAGATCGGCGAGCGCGCGCTGGACGATCCCGTCCGGGTCGTCGGCCGCCGAGCCACGCGCGTCCTTGTGCACCGGCACGCCGAACAGGATCAGCCCACCGACACCGGCTTCGGCCGCTTCCACCGCGGCCTTGCGCAGCGAGGAACGCGAGTGCTGGACCACCCCGGGCATCGAGGCGATCTCGACCGGGCCGTCGAGACCCTCCTTGACGAACATCGGGAGTACCAGGTCGGCCGGCGCCACCCGCACGCCCGCGACCAGTCTGCGCAGCGCGGGCGAGCGGCGCAGGCGGCGCGGCCGGACGTGCGGATAGCCGGCCGCGCGGGCACGGCCGCCGACGTCGGGTCGGCCGCCGGCAGTTCCAGGTCGCTCCGGCAGTGCAGGTCGCTCCGGCAGTCCGGTCAACGAGGTCACCCCTTCTGGTATGGGCCCGCCCTACCGGTCGTCGCCGACGTGGCTCACCGCCGGGAGCCGCGCCGGGGCTTGGGTAGGCGGGCCGCCAGTGGCCCGATCTTGCCGAGTTCCTCGCGATTCTCGGCGGCGAAATCGGCCAGGGCGCCGACAAGGGCCGGAATCGACGCCTCCGGGGCCTGGATATCCACCCGCAGGCCGAGTTCCTGGGCGGTCGCCGCCGTGGCCGGGCCGATCACGGCGATCACCGTCGTCTCATGCGGCTTGCCCGCGATCCCGACCAGATTGCGCACGGTCGAGGAGGAGGTGAACACCACGGCGTCCACCCGGCCCCCCTTGAGGGCCTCACGGATCGGCGCGGGCGGCGGCGCGGCGCGCACCGTTCGGTAGGCGGTGACGTCATCGACCTGCCAGCCGCGATCCTTCAGGCCGGCGACCAGGGTCTCGGTCGCGATGTCGGCCCGGGGCAGAAGCACTCGGTCAAGCAGGTCGAGCGACTCGTCGAACTCCGGCCAGTCCTCCAGCAGACCCTCGCTGGACTGCTGTCCCGCCGGGACAAGATCCGGCCGGATCCCGAACGCGCGCAGCGCATCCGCCGTCGCCTCGCCGATCGCGGCCACCTTGACCCCGGCGAACGCGCGGGCGTCCAGGCTGCGCTCCTCGACCTTCTCCTGCACGGCGCGCACGGCGTTCACCGAGGTGAAGGCAACCCACTGGTACCGCCCGGAGACCAGACCGGTGATCGCGCGTTCCATCGGGGCCGCCGTCCGCGGCGGCTCCACCGCGATCGTCGGGACCTCGAGTGGGCTCGCGCCATGCGAACGCAGCAGGTCGGACAGGATCGCCGCCTGCTCCTTGGTCCGGGGAACCAGCACCGTCCAGCCGAACAGCGAGCGGGTCTCCCACCATGACAACTTCGAGCGGGTGGCGACCACCGGCCCCACCGAGATCACGACCTGGGTGATCGCCGCCTGGGAGGCGGACAGCAGCGGCGTGACGTCGGCCTCCAGCCGATCCAGCGTGGAGGAGATCGTTCGCTGGTCGGTGGTGGTGCCGTCCACTGTCACCGCGACCGGGGTGTCACCGGGGCGGCCGTGTTCGACCAGGGCGGCCGCGACCTTGCCGGTCTCGGCCGGCGCCGCGGTCACGACGAGGGTTCCCGGGGTCTGCGCGAGCGCCCCCCAGTCGATGTCGCCAGGCGAGGGCACCGGTGCCCCGAAGCCACCGAAGCCACCGCCGCCAAGGCCCAGCGGTGAGCCGAAGCCGCCGCCCAGGCCCGAGCCGAGCCCGCCGCCGAGCCCGCCCAGGGGACGGGCGCCCAGCCGGCCGGCGCCGAAACCGGGCGCGGTCAGCGGCCCGACCGTCTCCGTGCCGCCGAACGGTGACGGCGCGGGCAGGGTGCCCGAGGATGAGAAGACGCCGGAGGTGGTGGCGAAGGTGATCTGCGAGCCGGGCGCGACACCGGCGTAGGTGGCCACCGCGGCACCGGTGAGCACTCCGGGCACCACCCGGTACGGAATGCGTGCCTTCGCCAGCGCCTGCGCGTCGGCGGCGCCGATCCGGGTCAGCCACGGGTCGGACGCGTAGAGCCGGACCACCCGGTCGCCGGCACGGGCCCGGCTCACGACGGCGGCCGTCGCCGCCTCGGCGTCCCGGATCGGCTTGGACGCCTCGAGATCGCCGATGCGCAGCACTTCAGCGGAGAGGTTCTCCACCACGGCCGGCGCCACCTCAGGATCGGCGACGACGAGGTCAGCCGCCGCCAGGGTCTCGACCGCGAGGACGGTCAACAGGCCCGGGTCTCGGGGACCGGCGCCGACCAGCGCGACCGGGGAGATGGGCTTCTTCGTGCGTCGGGTGGCCATGCTCAGCTAGTTCCCATCAGCGAGTGTGCTCCGGCGGACAGCATGTCGTCCGCGAGGCGCTTCCCGAGCGCCTCCGGGTCGACGGCGGACCCGGTCACGTCGCGTCGGAGGACCGTGCTGCCATCCGGCGCGGCGACGACCGCCCGCAGGCGCAGTCGACCCGCGGGGGACGCATCGCCGGCCGCTGCCACTCTGCCAGCCGCTGCCGGGCCGGCTACAGCAGTGCCCTTGCCCGCCACCGGCGCCGGCTCAACCTCTGCCAGGGCGCCGACCGGGGCGGTGCAGCCGGCCTCGATCGCGGCGAGGAACGCGCGTTCCGCCCTCACCGCGATGGACGACGATGCGTCATCGAGCACAAACCGTAGCAGCTCGGCAAGGGCGCCATCGATGGGCTGACCATCATCTGGCCACGTTTGGCCACTGGACGATCCCGGACGTGCGCTCTCTGGCTCCGACATGTCCTGGAACCCGGCGGGGGCTGCATCACGGTGCGTGACATCACCGATCAACGCCCGCGCCGGTCCGGCCACCACGAGACCACGCCCATCAAGGCATTCGATGGCCAGGGCCCCCTGCCCGGGTGACGGCAGCATCGCCTCGGGCGCGAGGACCTCGGTGACGGCGTCGAGCCGATCCAGGCGGGCCAGCCCGGCGTAGGCGAGGACGACCGCATCGACCTCACCGTCAATGGCCTTCTTGATCCGGGTGTCGACGTTGCCGCGGATCGCCACGACGTCCAGGCCGAGCCCCATGGCGTGCAGCTGAGCGGCTCGCCGCGGCGCGCCGGTGGCGACCAGCGCGCCCCGCCCGAGCTCGGCGAGGCGTCGTCCGCTCGGCGAGACCACCACGTCCCGGGGGTCCTCCCGGCGCGGAACGGCGGCAAGTACCAGGCCCGCCGGGGTGGCAGTGGGCAGATCCTTGAGCGAGTGCACGGCGAAGTCGATCTCGCCGTCGCGCAGCGCGTCCCGCAGTGCGCTGACGAACACCCCGGTCCCGCCGATCTGGCTGATCTCCGCGGACGAACGATCCCCGGAGGTGACGATCGGGACCAGGTCGACCGCGCAGCCGACCTCGGCCCGCAACCGGTCGGCGATCATCGCGGACTGGGCCATCGCCAGCGCCGAACGGCGGGTGCCCAGCCGAAGCCGACGGCCGGCGAACCGGGCACGCACCGCGGCTCGTGGCTGTGCCGGATCAGCGTCGTTGCTGGTCGGGTCGTTCGCCGTCACGAATGCTCCACAAGATCAAGATCTGGCGCGGACACCACGGCGGGCACCTCGCGCGGTAGATCGAACAGTTCCCGCAGCGCCTCCGCGTAGGAGTCGCCACCGGGTGCGCCGGCCAGCTGCTGGACGCGCACGGTCGGGGCGTGCAGCAGCTTGTCCACGACGCGGCGGACAGCGCCTTCCACCTGTTCCCACTCCCGATCGTCCAGGTCGGGCAGGCGAGTACGCAAGCGGACGAGTTCCCCGCCGACCACCGAGTCGGCGTGGGCGCGCAGCGCCACCACGGTCGGTGCGACCCGGCCGGCGCGGCGCCGGCCCAGGAATCCCGCGACCTCGGCCGCTACCAGGCCGCGGACGGCCTCGACGTCGTGCCCCACCTGGGCGCCGTCCAACGCGACGCGCAATGTCTCGATGTCGATGAGGCTGACGCCCGGCAGTTCGCGCACGCTCGGGTCGATGTCGTGGGGCAGCGCGAGGTCCAGGAAGACCAGGGGACGCCCACCCCGGCCGGCGAGCCCCGCCGCCACCGCGTCCCGGTCGATGACCAGACCCGCGGCCCCGGTGGAGGAGATCACCAGATCGGCCATCGTGAGCTCGTGGGGCAGCTCCGCCAGGCCCGCGACCCGGCCGCCGTGCATCTCGGCGACCCGGGCGGCCCGGGTCGCCGTGCGATTGGTGATCACGATGTCCGACGCACCGGCACGCCGGGCGGTCTGTGCCGCCAGCGATCCGACCGCACCCGCACCGACCAGCAGCACCCGAGCACCGGCCAGCGGTGGCGCCTCGACCGGATCGGACACCGGCGCCGTCGCCCCGCCAGCCGCGTCGGCCGCGTCGGCCGCAGTGGCTACAGCGGTGGCGGGCGACAGGCCCGGGGCGGCTATCGGCGCGGCCGGTGCCTCCCCGAGGACGCCGAGGCTCGCGGCGGCCAACTGGATGCCCACCGCGACGATCGACGCCCCGGCGGCGTCGATCGACGTCTCGGAGTGCGCGCGTTTACCGACCCGCAGGGCCGCCTGGAACAGGCCGGACAGCCCGCCACCGACGGCCCCGGCGTCCTGGGCCGCCCGGAACGCGCCGCGGACCTGCCCCAGGATCTGGGACTCCCCGACGAGCATTGAGTCCAGCCCGCAGACGACGGAGAACAGGTGTCCGACCGCGCGCGCGTCGTGGTGGACATAGAGGTGGCCGGCCAGATCCGCGAGGTCGATCCCGCAGATGCGGCTCAACTGGTCGGAGATGTCCGCCACGCCGCCGTGGAAGGTCTCCACCTCCGCGTAGAACTCGGTGCGGTTACAGGTGGAGAGGACGACTGCCTCGGTGACGTGTGCCGCCGCCGTCAGGTCGTGCAGGACCTTCGGCGCGTCAGTGGGGGAAACGGAGGCCTGTTCCAGCAGCGACGTCGGCGCGGTGTGGTGGTTGAGCCCCACGGCGAGAAGGCTCACGCCTGCCCACCGCCCACCGAACCCGGGTTCCGTGGCAGGGCGCCTCCCAGCGGCTGGCCGGATCGGATCGGCGCACCGCCCAGGCGCGTGGAAGCGGACGCCAAGGTCACGCACATGGCGCCGAGGGGAGGAACCGGCCCCCCTGCCCGCCCCGGCCAGGGGGGTCCGACCTCGTGCACGGCCTGCGCCGGCCGTGCCTGTCCGGCTTGACGAGTCACCCGCACGACCCCATCCGTCTCGGTTCTCACCCTGTCCGGCCGAGAGCTGACCCCGGCAGTGCTCTGCGCGCCGGGTGCGCTACCAGGCGCGCTACCGGGCGCGCCCGCGCCACCCGGCGCGCCGAGCGCCTCGGTCTCGGCGGGCACCGACGGCACCCCACCAGACCGGTGATCGTTGACGGCCGAAGGCGCCTCGAGGCGCTCCGCGGCCCTGGCGTGATTCCCGGTACCACCGGCCATCCCGAGGTCACCGGCCACCCTGACGTCACCGGGGAGCCCGGTATCACCGGAGAGCCCGAGATCACCGGACAGCCCGAGATCACCGGAGAGCGAGGAGTCGCCAGCAAGGCCGGAGTCACCGACCGGCGAGGTCTCCTCGGGTGGGGGCTGCGCGTCCGCGGGCCCGGCCAGCCGCTTGCGAGCCTCGTGGAACGAGAGAATCTGCAGCTCCACGGCAAGGTCGACCTTACGCACGTCCACCCCTTCCGGCACCGTCAACACCGTGGGGGCAAAGTTGAGGATGCTCGTGACCCCCGCGGCCACCAGCCGGTCACACACCTGCTGGGCCGCGGCCGCCGGGGTGCAGATCACCCCGATCGTGACGGCACATTCGACGATCACCTGCTCCAGCTCGTCGACCGGGCGGACGACCACCGTGCCGACCCGCTCGCCGACCCGGTCAGGATCCGCGTCGACCAGAGCCACGATACGGAAACCACGGGCATGAAACCCCCCGTAACCGGCAAGCGCATGACCGAGATTGCCCACCCCGACCAGCAGGACGCAACGGTCCTCGGTGAGGCCGAGCCGCGTAGCGATGCAGTCCAGCAGGACATCCACCTCGTAACCGACCCCACGCGTGCCGTAGGAGCCAAGGTGCGAGAGGTCCTTGCGGACTTTCGCGGAGGTGACACCAGCAGCGCTCGCGAGTGTGTCGGACGACACAGTGTGCACACCGCTGTCGGCCAGAGCCGTCAGCACGCGGAGGTAGAGCGGGAGGCGCGCCACCGTCGCCTCCGGCACCGATGAGCGGCCGGCGGCCGGTTCACTGCGAGATCGTCGCCGGATCACCGCTGGGCGACGCCGTGGCTGGCTCATCCGCGGCTCCGATCTGTGGGCGCGCGTCCAGCGCTGCGCGGGCACACGATCCCGCCGAGAACCGCGGGCCCGTATCCGTGGCCTCGCCGATCCCGCCAAGGTTCGGCACCACAAGTCAGATGTCGTCGGGCAGTCTACGACTTCGTGAAGCGATTCACGAAGTGCACGAAAGGGTTCGGAGCACCGGTCAGTGACGACCAGGGGACCACAGGGACCATCGGCTGCCGGCCAGGGCGCGGCGCAGCCGCTCCTCCTCGACGCGCCAGTAGCCGTGCTCGCGGCCGTCGACCAGGGTCACCGGCACCCGGTCGCCGTACTCCTCGGCCAGGTGCGGCGCGGAGTCGACATCGACCTCGCGCCAGCCGACCCCCTCCCGCCGCGCCACCCGGATGATCGCGTCGCGCGCGGTGTCACACAGATGGCAACCCACCCGGGTGAGCAGCGTGATGCGTGCCTCGCCGTCCGCTTCCGCCGATGCCGGCCCGTCTCCTGGCCCGTCGGGGTTCATACCCCGATGGTAAGTCCAGCGGACGCCGGGTCCGGCCGCCCGAGAGCCGCCGCACGCGGTACAGACGGGATCTCCAGCGGCCGCCGGCGAGTCATGCGGCTACACTCAGCTACCTGAGTCCTTATCCACCGGGGTTTCGCTGCCAGTCTCGCGCGACCCATCCTCCGGAGTCCGGGCCGTGACCGACTGCACGTTCACCAGCGTCGCCGCTGGTCTTGCCGCCAGCCGGCGAGGCCGGGACGTGTGGCGGGCGCCCGTCGCGATCCCCCCGAGCGGCTGGCCTGACGCCCGTGTCGGCCTGCGCCAGCTCCGCCGGTGGATACTCACCACGGCGGTCGCGGCGACCGGCCCATCCGCTGGGCCACGCGCGACGAGCGCACCGGCTGGTCCCACGGCTCTCGGCTCTGGCACCACTCCCGGCACCACCACTCCCGGCACCGCCACTCCCGGCACCGCGCCGACCGACGCCGGCCCGGCCCGTCTTCTCCGGGATGCCACCGCCCCGCTCGCCGAGCCGGCTCCAGGTCCGGACGGCGAGCCGGATCCAGGCGGACCGTCAGACCGCGAGCGCGCGGCACTGGTCGCCCGCGCGCGCAGGGGGGACAGCGACGCTTTCGGTGCGTTGTACGACCACTACGCCGACCTCGTGTTCCGGTATGCGCTCTACCGAGTGGGCGGAGATCCGGCGGCGGCCGAAGATGTCGTCAGCGAGACGTTCCTGCGCGCACTTCGGACGATCGGGGCGTTCCGCTGGCAGGGACGTGACATCGGCGCCTGGTTCATCACCATCGCCCGCAATCTGATGGTCGACCAGGCCCGCTCCGCGAGACGCCGCTTCGAGATCCCGACCGCCGACGTCCTCGCCGCCGCCGACCGGACCATGACACAGGTGACGCCCGGGCCTGAGGAGCTGATCGTGACTGGCCTGACCCACCAGGAACTGCTGGCGGCGATCCGCCGCCTGCGCCCAGATCAGCGGGAGTGCGTCGCGCTGCGTTTCCTCGAGGGGCTCTCGGTACGGGAGACGGCCCTGGCGATGGGCCGCAACGAGGGGGCGATCCGGGCACTGCAGCTGCGGGCCGTGCGCACGCTGGCCCGCTCCCTGCCGGCCCTCGAAGCCACCTGACACCAGATGCACCGGCCAGCCACCTCGATGCGCGCAATAATTCAACGGTTCAGCGCGGGATGGGGGCGTTTTTGTTTCGTTGCCGGCACTTTCGCGCCGTCAGATCCACTCCGGATGCGGTCGCCGGGTGCGATCGCACCGTACTCTGACGACAGGTCGATGAGCCAGGACGCGCACGCACGACCCAGCGACCGCGCGGGGCGGGCCGCCGGTGGGCCGGCACCGTCTGGCGAAGCACGGTAGGGCCAGCCTCCCGGGCTCCACCGCCGACTGCTTGGAGATGACAGATGAGGGTGCGACGCAGGGGTGTGGCCGAGACCAGGCAGGCGGCCGAGGCCGCGGCGATCGCCGCGTTGAAGGTCGCCGCGGAGGAGGTCCCCCGCCCGCCGTTCGACGAGTCGACAGCTGCCTTCTTCGATGTCGACAACACGATGATGGCCGGAGCGTCGATCTTCTACTTCGCCCGGGGTCTGGCGGCTCGGGATTTCTTCGACTCGCGTGACCTGATCCGCTTCGGGCTGCAGCACCTGACCTACCGGCTACGCGGCCAGGAGAACCCGGACGGCATGCGGGACGCCCGGGAAACGGCTCTCGCCTTCGTCGCCGGCCGGTCCGTGGCGGAGATCGTCCGTTACGGCGAGGAGATCTACGACGAGCGGATGGCGGAGCAGATCTACTCGGGTACGCACGCGCTCGCGCAGCAGCACCTCGACGCCGGCCAGCGGGTCTGGCTCGTGACCGCGACCCCGGTGGAGCTGGCCTCGGTCATCGCCCGTCGTCTGGGCCTGAGCGGGGCGCTCGGCACGGTCAGCGAGGTGAGCGACGGCGCCTACACCGGTCGGCTGGTCGGTGGCCTGCTGCACGGCCAGGCCAAGGCCGAGGCGGTACAGGCCCTCGCCGAGCGGGAAGGCCTCGACCTGTCCCGCTGCTGGGCCTACTCCGACTCGATCAACGATCTTCCGCTGCTGTCTCTGGTCGGCCATCCGGTCGCCATCAATCCGGATCCGGACCTGAAGGCGATCGCCCGCGAGCGAGACTGGCCGATCAAGGACTTCCGCACCGCCCGCAAAGCCGTCAAGATCGGCATACCAGCCGCCGCCGGGGCCGGCGCGCTGGCCGGTGGCGTCGCCGCCGGGATGGCCCTGCGTCGCCGCGTCGTCAGCGCCTGATCGCCGAACGGAGCACTGCGGAACCTCCGGGCTCCGGACACGCCGGTCAGAAGAAAACCGAGCGGCGTTGCATCAGAAGGCTGTAGAGCGTGTGCTGAATCGTCTCGCGAATGCTGTCGGTAAGTTCGAAAACGAGCATCGGGTCCTCCGCCGCCCCAGGCGGATGTTGATCGGTGGGTACCGGCTCACCGAACTCGATGTACCATTTTGACGGCAGCGGGACGAGACCGAGCAGCCCCAACCACGGAAACGTGGGCGTGATCGGCAGGTAGGGAAGGCCGAGGAGGCGCGCGAGCGACTTCGCGTTTCCGATCATCGGATATATCTCCTCGGCCCCGACGATCGTGCAGGGGATGATGGGTGTCCCGGTGCGCAGCGCTGCGGAGACGAATCCACCGCGGCCGAAGCGCTGGAGGGTGTATCGCTCGCGGAAGGGCTTTCCCACTCCTTTGAAACCCTCCGGCCACACGCCCACAAGATGACCGGCGTTCAGCAGCCGTTCGGCGTCCGCCTGGCACGCCAGTGTGTTACCGGTCTTGCGGGCCAGCGGGGCCAGAAACGGCATCGCGAACACCAGATCGGCCGCAAGCATCCGCAGGTTACGATGCGCGGGGTGATGGTCGAGAATGGCCAGTGCCATCATCAGGGCGTCGATGGGCAGCGTGCCGGAATGATTGGCGACCACCAGGGCTCCCCCGGTGTCCGGGATGTTCTCCAGCCCCCGGGTCTCCACCCGGAAGTAGTCCCGGTACACCGGGCGAAGCAGCGGTGCGATCACATGCTCGGTCAGGTCGGGATCGAAGCCGTGCTCGTCGATGACGTAGTCGCCGGTGATGCGACGGCGCAGGAAGGCGAGTACGCCCGCCAGCGCCGATTCGAGATCACCGACCCTGGTGCCGGGCCGCTCGTCGGGATCGGGCCGCTCGTCGGGATCGGATGTCGGGCCCGCGTCGGCGTCCGCGCGCACTGCCGTGGGATCCGGGCCGGCATCCGAGGAGGAAGCCACCGCCTCCACGGGATTGTCAGCCTGCTCCGCCGGGCTCGGGGGGGGGGGCCGCCCCCCCGCGCGGGGGGGGGGGCTGTCTCTTATAAAAAAATCAACCAGCCGACGACACACCTATTGTGTATATATCGGTGGTCCCCGTTTCAATAAAAATCGGGGGGGGGGGGGGGGGGGGGGGGGGGGGGGGGGGG
>NZ_JALKFZ020000108.1 GCF_023243075.1 Frankia sp. AiPa1
CGGTCGTCTGACGACCAGCTTACCGGGGCCGGGAGGATGGCCATCGCATTTGGTTTGTGGTACTTACTGTATGTGGTGCCTACCAAGCTGTCGACGGTTCCCTTTCCTTGTCCTGTGCTCGCCTCGACGCCTCGTTGCGTCGTCCGGCCGGGAGACCCGACGTGAGCGCCGGGACGACCGCCGCGCCGACCGCCGCGCCGCTCGCCGCGGAGACGGTGACGCGGCCGGGCGTCCCGCTGGGCGCGGTGGTAGCGATCGCGTGCGCGGCGCAGTTCATGGTGGTTCTCGACACCACGATCGTGAACGTCGCGCTGCCGGACATGCGCCGTGCGCTCGGCCTGTCCGCCGCGGGACAGCAGTGGGTGATCACCGCCTATCTGGTCACCTTCGGCGGGTTCCTGCTGCTGGCCGCCCGGGCCAGCGATCTGCTCGGCCGGCGCCTGGTGTTCCAGCTGGGCCTGGCGGTGTTCAGCCTGGCGAGCCTGGCCGGTGGGCTCGCCGACAACGGCGCGACGCTGCTGGCCGCCCGGGCGGTGCAGGGGCTGGGCGCCGCGGCCCTGGCGCCGGCCAGCCTGAGCCTGATCACCGCCAGTCATCCTGATCCGACCTCGCGCACCCGGGCGCTCAGCGTCTGGAGCGCCGCCGCGTCCAGCGCCGGCGCGGCCGGGATGATCCTCGGCGGTGTGCTCACCGACGGCCTGAGCTGGCGGTGGGTGCTGTTCGTCAACGTTCCCATCGGCGTCGTGCTGTACCTCGCCACCGTCCGCCTGCTCGCCCCGTCCAGCCGCGGGCGCGACCGTCGCCTCGACGTGCCCGGCGCGGTCGTCATCACGGCCGCGACCGCCGCGCTGGTGTTCGGCATCTCCCGAGCCACCCAGAGCGGCTGGGGGTCGGCGGAGGTCGTCGGCGCACTGGTCGCCGCCGCGGTCCTGCTCGCCGCCTTCGCGCTGATCGAGGTGCGGGTGGCGCAGCCGCTGATCCCGCCGAGCATCTACCGCCACGCGAACCTGCGGCTCGCCAATCTGATCACCGCCGCGCTCGGGGCGTTCATGACCTCGACGATCTTCTTCCTGTCGGTGTATCAGCAGCAGCTGCTCGGCTACAGTCCGCTGCGCACGGGCCTTTCCCTGGCGCCGTGGACCCTGGTGCTGGTCGCCGGCACGTTCGCCGCCCGTCGGCTGATGCCGGTGCTGCGTCCGGTCCCGTTGCTGGTGCTCGGCTCCCTGTGCACCGCGGCGGGGCTCGCCTGGCTGTCCTTCCTGCCTTCGCGCCCGGAGTACCTCGCCCACGTGCTGGGGCCGACGATCATCGCCGGCGTCGGAATGAGCCTCGTCGTCCTGCCCGTGACCGTCATCGCCACCAGCGGCGTCGCGCCGTCCGAGGCGGGTCTGGCCTCGGGGCTGCTCAACATGGGCCGCCAGATCGGCGGGGCGCTGGGCCTGGCCGTGCTGGTCACCATCGCCACCTCGGTGACCTCGCACACCCACGGGCGGTCCGCGGTGGCCGCGGCCGTGCACGGATACCACGTCGCGCTGCTCGTCGCCGCGGGCCTGAGTGCCCTCACGGCACTCTCGGCGCTGCGGCTGCTCGCCCGACGGGCCGAGAACACCGCTCCGGCCGGCGCCGCCGTCAGCCCGTCTGATAGATGATCGTCACGCGCCGGTTCTTCGCCCGGCCGACCGGATCGTCGGTGCCGTCCGGGCGGGTGTTCGACGCGACGGGGTCGGACTCACCGTGGCCCGTGGCCGTGACCGTGACGCCCGCGGGCGCGCCGGCCGCCCGCAGGCGCGTCGCGACCGCCTGCGCCCGGTTCTGGGACAGCGTCTGGTTGGCGTCCTGGGCGCCGATGCTGTCGGTGTAGCCGTCCACGCGGACCGGGCCCGAGCGAAGGGCGCCGGCGATCCGGTCGATCTCGGCGGTCGCCGCCGACGCCAGCGTCGCCGAGCCGAAGTCGAACAGCACGTCGGCATTGAGGCTGACGGCCACCGAGGTGCCGTTCTTGGTCTCGCTGCGCAGCGAGATGACCGCGTCCGACAGGTCGATCGACCGCACGTCCGCCGCGACCGACCGGACGGACTGTTCGATCGCGGCGGCCGGGACGGCCTTCGCGGCGTTCTGCGCCGGCGAGACGTCGGCCCGGGCCGGCGTGGCGGCCCGGCCGGCGGCCAGCGTGGCGAGGACGAGCACGGTGGCCGCGCCGGCCGGGGCGAGCCGTCTCACCCGGTCACCGCGACGTCGGTGAACAGGGGGCGCGCGTCGGCGTAGACGGCGAGACGTGCCCCGGCCGGCGGCGCCGCGAAGGTGTACGAGGCGAGGCCTGAACTGTTGTTCGCGACCTTGAAGTAGACGACGTCAGGGCTGAGGTCATGCCCCTGGCTGTCCTCCACGACGACATAGCGCTTGAGGTTCTTCCCGTCGACGAGGGAGATCGACGGCGACGTCCTCCCGAACATGTCGTACAACGAGATCCCGCTGCCGGGGTCCTGCTGGTAATGGGGTGACCAGGAGAGGGTGAGAACGGCGAGCTGCCCCGTCCGCGCCAGGCTGACCAGGCCGACCTCGATCGTGCCCGGGGTGGTGACCGCCGGGAAGGTGGTCCGGGCGATCGCCTGGGCGGGCACGCCCGTCGCCCCGGCCCGGGCCCCGCCGACGTCCGCCCCCGCCGATGCCGGCGCGGCGCCGCCGCCGGAGGAGCATCCGGCGACGAGCGCGCTCGCGGACAGCAGGATCGCGAGGGCGTTGACCACCGTCCGCCGGGACGACGTCAGGAACATGCGTACCTCCGGGGAAGCGGGACGAGACATGCGTCCCTACCCGAATTGTGCACTGTCCGACGTTTTGCGAGGTAGAGGTGTCGCGACCCGGACGCCGTGGCACCCCCGCCCGCCACCGGCGGTCCGGTCGAGGTGACCGACCGTGACAATCCTTCGTCTCGCCGTGCCCCTTCGTCTCGCCGCATCCCCGCGGCCGCTCGCCCGATGGCCTGGAAACGCCGTGTCACACCCATCTCCACCTGTGTAGTTGGTATTGACGACAGTGCGGACTACCTCCTATCTTGATTTGTGTTCCTAAAGGTCGGTAGTACTAACTAACTGACCGCTGTCATGCTGCTGTCCGGGCGAGGCCCGCGGCGACGGGCCGGGGGTGGGGATGAGGCGGTCGCGCTGGCCCGTCCCGCTGGTCGCGCGTCGTCACCTCGACCACGGGCGGCTCGCCGCCGGGCTCTGTCCGGCAGCGATCTAGCGTCGCGCTCCACCGCCCTCCCGCCGTGGTCCCCTCCCGTGGCTTGCGGGCGTTTCTTCATTCTCCCGGTAGACATAGAGGAGTTCTATGCCCGCGCGCCTTCGCCCGGCCCGATGGACGGTCAGGGCCCGCCTGACCGTCCCGGCCGCGGCCGCTGCGATCACGGCCCTGACGGTGGCGCTGACCTCCTGTGGCAGCTCGTCGTCCGGGGGATCCGGCGCTGCCGGGGCCACCGGCTCCGGCAGCGCGCGCGCCGGGGGGATCCTGCGGATCGCGGCCGACGCCGACCCGGGCTGCCTGGATCCCCAGCAGACCGGCCAGCTGCAGACGCTGGACGTCGCGCGTGGCCTCGTGGACTCGCTGACCGACCAGGACCCGAAGACCGGCGCGATCGTGCCGTGGCTGGCGAAGTCCTGGACCATCAGCCCCGACGCCAAGCAGTTCACCTTCGTGCTGCGGACCGGGGCGACCTTCAGCGACGGCAGTCCGGTGGACGGCCAGGCGGTGAAGGCGACGTTCGACCGCCTCTCGAAGCTGCCGCCCAACGGTGCGCCCGCCTACATCAAGGGTTACACCGGCACCACGGTCACGGACGCCACCCACGTCACGGTCGGTTTCAGCCAGCCGAACTCGCAGTTCCTGCAGGCGACCTCGACGACCGGGTTCGGCATCCTGTCGGTGGCCACCGCGAGCCGGCCGCTGGCCGACCGCTGCCGCGGGCAGTACGTGGGCTCCGGGCCATTCGTGCTGAAGTCCTACACCCCGAACCGCGGCGTCACGATCGCCCGGCGCGCGGGGTACGCCTGGGCGTCGGCGCGGGCGGTCAACACCGGCACCGCGCACCTCGACGAGGTGGACTTCACCTTCGTCTCCGAGGACGGTGCGCGCACGGGTTCACTCTCGTCCGGTCAGGCGCAGATCGGGGAGAACATCCAGCCCAGCGACCAGGACCAGTTCGACGGGGGTTCGGCCAGCCTGCTGCGGATGTCCGCACCGGGCCTCGTGCCACCGCTGTCGCTGAACCACAGGGGCATCCTCGCCGACGAACGGGTCCGCCAGGCCCTGCTCAAGGGCATCGACCGTAGCGCGCTGGTGTCGACGGTCTTCAACGCGTCGTACAAGCCCGCGACGAGCGTCCTGTCCTCGACCACGCCGCTGTACGTGAACCAGAAGGACAAGCTGGGCTTCGACCGCGCCGGGTCCGAGAAGCTGCTCACCGAGGCCGGCTGGGCGCCGGGCAAGGACGGCATCCGGGTGAAGGACGGCAAGTCGCTCGCGCTCACCTGGCTGATCCCGGCGCCGATGCCGCCCGCGGACGAGGCGGTACAGCAGCAGCTGCGCACCATCGGGGTCGACGTCAGGCTGCAGGCCGTGCCGCCCGCGCAGTACGTCTCGAAGCAGAACGCCGGCGAGTTCGACATCACCGCGGTCGGCGTCACCCGGGCGGACCCCGACGTGCTGCGCAACATCTTCTCCACCAAGGGCTCGAACCTGTGGCACCTCACGCCCAGCGTGCTGGACACCTACCTCGAGCAGGAGGTCACCGCGACCAACCAGGCGGACCGCCAGCACGCGGTGACCGCCGCCGTCACCTGGATCCTCGACCACGCCGACACGGTGCCGCTGTACGAGAACGCGGTCGTGCACGGGGTGTCCACCAAGGTCCACGGCCTGCTCCTGACCGCGTCGACGCAGCTCGACCTGCACGAGGCGTGGCTTGGCTGAGCACGAGGCCGGACCGGGCGCTGCCCCGGCGGTGCGTCGGATGGCGGCCGCCCGTCGGATGGCGGCCGTCCGTCGGATCGCGGTCGGCCGGCAGGCCGCCCTCGCCCGGCGGATCGCGCAGGCGGTGGCCGTGGTGTGGGCGGCGTTCACCGTCACGTTCCTGACGGTCCGGCTGCTGCCGGGCGACCCGGTGGCCCTGATGCTGACGGGCAGCAACGGCTTCTCCACCCCGACCGCCGAGCAGATCGCCGAGGCCAGGTCCCGTCTCGGTTACGACCACCCGCTGGTCGTGCAGTACCTGCGCGCCCTGGCCGACGCGACCCACGGCGACTTCGGCGCGTCGATCCAGACCGGCCGGCCGGTGTCGTCGATGATCAGTGAGGCGTTGCCCTCGACCCTGCGCCTGGGGGCGGCCGCACTGGTGCTCGCCCTCGTCGTCGGCACGGCGGTCGGCCTGCTGGCCAACCTCGCGCCGCTGCCGTTCCTGCGCCAGGCGCTGCGCTCGCTGCCGGCGGCCGGCATCTCGCTGCCGTCGTTCTGGGTCGGCCTGATGCTGCTGCAGCTGTTGTCGTTTCGCTGGCACGTCTTTCCCACCCTCGACGGCAGCGGGCCCCGCCAGCTGGTCCTGCCGGCCTGCACGCTCGCGCTGCCTGGCGCCGCCCTGATGGCCCAGGTGGTCGGGCGCAGCCTGCACGACAGCCTGCACCGCCCGTGGGCGGACACGCTGCGCGCGGCGGGGCTCGCGCCCGGCCGGCTGCTGGTCGCCCACGGGCTGCGCGGCGCCGCGCTGCCGGCGCTGACCGTGCTGGGCCTGCTGGTCGGCAACCTGATCGGAGGAGCGGTCGTGGTGGAGACGGTCTTCTCCCGGCCCGGTATGGGCCTGATCACACAGGCGGCGGTCGGCGCGCAGGACCTGCCGGTCGTGCAGGGTGTCGTGGTGGTGGCGGCGATCGGGTTCGCGGCGACGAACCTGGTGGTCGACCTGCTCTACCCGGTGTTGGACCCACGCCTGCGTGGCGGGCCGGCCGCGGTGGGGGTGGCGGGATGAGCCAGCCTGGCCTCCGCGCGAGTTCCGCCAACTCGGCCGGTTCCGCCAGCTCAGCCGGTTCTGTCAGCTCGGCCGGTTCTGTCAGCTCGGCCGGTTCCGTCAGCTCGGCCGGTTCCGTGCGCCTGCTCGCCCGCCGCGCGGGCCGGTACACGGCCGCGCATCCCGGAGTCGCGCTGTCCGTGCTCGCGCTGCTGGTGGTGCTGGGCTGGATGCTCGTCCCGGGCTGGTTCTCCCACCAGTCGCCGAACACCGGCGACCAGGCGAGCCGGCTCCAGGCACCGAGCGGGGCCCATCTGTTCGGCACCGACCAGCTGGGCCGGGACATGTACGCCCGGGTGGTGCACGGCGCGTCGCTGTCCCTGCGGACCGCGCTCGGCGCGACCGGTGTCGCCCTCGGAGCCGGCGTGCTGCTCGGGTTGCTCGCCGGCTACCTCGGCCGCTGGGTGGACACGGTGATCATGCGCGTCGTGGACGTCACGCTGTCCATCCCGCCCGTCCTGCTGTCACTGCTGATCATCAGCGCGCTGGGGTTCGGCGCGGTGAAGGTCGCCATCGCGGTCGCGCTCACCAGCGTGGCGAGTTTCGCCCGGCTGACCCGGGCCGAGGTGCTGCGGGTGCGCACCGCCCCGTTCGTCGAGGCCGCAGCCCTGTGCGGCGCCCGCTGGTGGCGCATCCTCACCCGGTACGTCGCGCCCGCCTCGGTCGGGCCGGTCCTGGCTCTCGCCGCGCTCGACTTCGGCCTGGTCGTGCTCGCGGTGTCGTCCCTGAGTTTCCTGGGATACGGCCCGCCGCCGCCCGCGCCCGAGTGGGGAGCCCTGGTGGCCGGCGGTCGGAACTACCTGGCCACGGCCTGGTGGCTCACGGCGATGCCGGGGCTCACCGTCGCCGTGGTGGTACTGGCGGCGAACCGGTTGTCCCGGGTCCGGGAGAGCGATCGGGGGCGGTCATGATCATCGCTGGCTCGTCCGGCCCGCGGCCGCCGGGTGCCTCCCGCGCCGGGGACACCGATGCCGGTTCCAGCCTGCTGCGGGTGCGGGGGCTGCGGGTCACCTACCGTGGCGAGCACGGCCGTGCGGTGGCCCTGCACGGCGTGGACCTGGACGTGCCCGCGGGGGCGGTCACCGCGGTCGTCGGGGAGTCGGGCTCCGGCAAGACCACGCTCGCGCATGCCCTGGTCGGCCTGCTCCCGCAGGGCGGGCGGGTCGAGTCCGGCAGCATCCGGCTCGGGGGGCGTGAACTGGTCGGAGCCTCCGAACGGGTCTGGCGCGAGGTGCGCGGCACCCACGTCGGCCTGGTCCCGCAGGACCCCGGGGTGAGCCTCGACCCGGTGAGCACGATCGGCCGCCACGTCACCGACGTGCTGCGGGCCCATCAGCGGGTGCCCCGGGCCGCGGCCCGGGAGCTGGCGGTCCGGCTGCTCACCGAGGCCGGCATTCCCGACGCCGCCGCCCGCGCCCGGCAGTACCCGCACGAGCTGTCCGGCGGACTGCGCCAGCGCGTGCTGATCGCCATGGCCACCGCCGCGCGCCCGGCTCTGCTGGTGGCGGACGAGCCCACCTCCGCTCTCGACGTCACCGTGCAGCGCCGCATCCTTGACCACCTGGACTCGCTGGTCACCGCCGGCCGGACGACGATCCTGCTCGTCACCCATGACCTGCTGATCGTGGGGGACCGTGCGGACCATGTCGTGGTGATGTCGGACGGCCGGGTCGTCGAGACCGGCCCGGTCGAGAAGGTGTTCACGCAGCCGTCCGCGCAGTACACCCGCCAACTGCTCTCCGACGTCCCCGGTCGCACAGACGTTCCCGGCCGTGCGGACGTTCCCGGCCGAACGGATGTTCCCGGCCGTGCCGGGGGCCCGCCGGCCCGCGCCGTACCGAAGGCGCCGAGCGCCCGCGCCGATGGCGACGGGCCGGCGGCGAACACCCCACTGCTGGCGGTCGAGGGGCTGCGGCTGGTGTACCCGGGCCATGGACCTGCCTGGCGCGAGCGGCCACCGGCGGTGGCCGACGTCAGCTTCGCCCTCGCGCCCGGGGCCACGCTCGGCCTGGTCGGCGAGTCGGGCTCGGGCAAGAGCAGCATCGCCCGCATGGTCGTCGGTCTCGTCCGGCCGACCGCGGGCACGGTGCGCATCGACGGGGAGGACATCACCGGGGCGTCCGGTGCCCGGCTGCGGGCACTGCACCGAGACGTTCAGATGATCTATCAGAATCCGTTCAGCTCGCTGAATCCGCGGTTCACGGTCGAGGAGATCGTCACCGAGCCGCTGCGCAACTACGGAATCCTCGAGCGGACCGAGCGCCGGCAACGGGTCGCCGAGCTGCTGGACAGCGTCGCCCTGCCGGCGGACAGCGCGCGGCGCCGGGCGGCGGAGCTCTCCGGCGGGCAGCGTCAGCGCGTCGCCATCGCGCGGGCGCTCGCCCTCACCCCGCGGCTGCTGGTCTGCGACGAGCCGGTCTCCGCGCTCGACGTCACCGTGCAGGCCCAGATCCTGTCGCTGCTGGTGGCGCTGCGCGAGTCCCACGGGCTCACCTACCTGTTCGTCTCGCACGACCTCGCCGTCGTGCGGGAACTCGCCGACCAGGTCGCGGTGCTGCACCAGGGACGGCTCGTCGAGCTCGCCGACACCCAGCGGCTGTTCGCCGCGCCGCGCGAGGACTACACCCGCAACCTGCTCGAGGCGATACCCGGCCGCCGTCGTCGCACCCGCCAGGCGGCCTCGGACGCCCCGACGGCCCCGACGGCACCGGCGCCGTCGGGGCCGTCGGCGGACGAACCCACCACAGGACCTGCCAGATGAGGGAGAGGCCTTGGAACTCGGACTGATCAGTTTTGGCAGCCTGCTGCCGGACCCCCGCACCGGTGTCGCCCTCACCCAGCGCCAGCGGCTGCGCGACGTCGTGCGCGCGGCGGCGGACGCCGAGGAGTTCGGCTTCGCCTGGTACACCGTCGGCGAGCACCATTTCGGCGAACGCGATGTCATTCCGTCACCAGCCGTCGTACTCGCCGCGATCGCCGAGCACACCAGCACCATTCGGCTCGCCACGGGCACGACCCTGCTCGCGAACCGTGACCCGGTACTGGTGGCCGAGGACTATGCACTGGTGGACCTGCTTTCCGACGGACGGCTGGAACTGGTCGCCGGCGCCTCCTTCTTCCCCGACCCGTGGACCGCGTTCGGGCAGGACCCGCAGACGAGGTCGGACCGCAAGCGGGAGGGCGTCGAGCTGCTGCTGCGGCTGTGGAGCGAGGAGCGGGTGACCTGGCAGGGGCGGTTCCGGCCGCCGCTGCACGACGTGCGGGTGCAGCCCCGGATCGCGCAGGCGACCCCGCCGCTGTGGATCAGCGCCGGGGTCGGTTCCGGCTCGGTGCGGCTCGCGGTCGACCACGGTCTGCCTCTGGTCGCGGGCACCACCGCGCGCCCGCCCGTCGACTTCGTCGACGTGTTCGCCGCCTACCGCCGGGAATGGGCCGCGGCCGGCCGCGGCGAGCAGCCCGGGCGGCAGGGGGCGGCCAGCCACGTGTTCGTCGCTCCCACCTCCCAGGCGGCCCGGTCAACCTGGTCGCAGTACATCACCAGTTACCTGTCGGCCCGGGTGCCCTCGCCCGGCAAGCCCGGCGGCCCGCCGGACTTCGACACCTACATCGGCGCGGACGGGCCGGCGATCTGCGGCAGCCCCGCCGAGGTCGTCGACAAGCTCGGCCGGCTGCACGAGCTGTGGGGCCACGATCTGCATCTGCTCGCCATCGACATCGGCGGCATCCCCGCGGCCGAGGTCCAGGCGGCGACGGAGCTGATCGCCGCCGAGGTCCTGCCGCAGGTCGCGGGGCTCGGGCGGGGGCCGGACATCGGGACCCAAACGGCGGGCGGTGCGGAGCCGGGCGGTGCGGAGCCGGGCGGCGTGGGCCCGGGCCCGGGCAGCACGGCGCGGGTGCCAGAAGGTTCCGCGCCGGCATCCGGCAGTGCGCAGGAGCCGACGGCGACGGCGACGGCGCATGCTTGACCTGGACGTGCGCGACCTGGCCGCCGGGATGAACCTCGGCTTCTTCACCACCCTGATGCCCGGCGGCCAGCCGCAGACGAGCATCGTCTGGCCCCACGCCGACGAGCGGCACATCCTCGTCGGCACCCAGACCAGCCGGCAGAAGTACCGCAACATCCTCGCCGACCCGCGGGCCACCATCCTGCTGCACGACAACGCCAACCCGCGCCGCTACATCGAGATCCGCGGCCGGGTCGTCGCCACCGAGACCGGGCCGCCCGCGATCGAGCTCGCCCGCCTGACGTTCACCAAGTGGACCGGCAGCCCCATCCTGCGCGAGGCCGAGGGCGAGCGGGTCCTGCTGCGCCTGCGGGCCGACCACGTCCATCGAAAGGACTCCCGGTGAGTTCACCTACCTCCCTGCCCCCGCCACAGCTGCCCCCGGTGGTCGGCGTCGACTGGCTCGTCGAGCACCGCGACGCGGTGGTGCTGGCCGACGTCCGCTGGTACCTCGACGGCCGCAGCGGGTACGAGGCGTTCCTGGCCGGGCACCTGCCCGGCGCGGTCTGGGTCGACGTCGACACCGACCTGTCGGCGCCGCCCGACCCGCGGGCCGGACGCCACCCGTTGCCGGAGCCCGCCGCGTTCGCGCGGGCCCTGGGCGCGCTCGGCGTCTCCGCCGCCGCGACCGTCGTCGCGTACGACGACGCGGGCGGCGGCTACGCGGCCCGGCTGGTCTGGCTGCTGCGCATCCTCGGCCAGTCGGCCGCGCTGCTCGACGGCGGGCTCGCGGCCTGGACCGGGGCACCGCGGTCCAGGCCGCTTGCGACCGGGCCCGTGCGGCCGGTCGCGGTGGACCGGCCGGTGCTGGACTGGCCCGCCGAGCGGTTCCGCACCGCCGACCAGGTCGAACAGGCCGCCGCCGGGCCGGCCGTGGTGCTCGACGCCCGGGCCCCCGGGCGGTTCAGCGGCGCCGAGATCCTGCCCTCCGACATCCGGTCCGGCCACGTCCCCGGAGCGCGCAACGCCGCCTGGGCGGCGAACCTCACCGCCGCCGGCGGCTTCGCCCCGGCCGCGCAGCTGCGCGAGCGTTACCAGGAGCTCGGGGTCGACCAGGAGTCCGAGGTGGTCGTGTACTGCGGAAGCGGCGTCACCGCCTGCCATGATCTGCTGACCCTGGAACTGCTGGGCGTCACGAACACCGCGCTGTATCCCGGGTCGTGGTCGGCCTGGTCCGCGGACTCCTCGCGCGAGGTCGCTACCGGCGGGGCGGTGGCGCGATGAGCGCGCTGTCCGGCTCGCGGCTGGTCTTCGGCGCGGGCGGCGCGGTCGCCGGGCTGTCCGCGGCCGAGCTCCTCGACCTCGCCCAGGGCGCCGACGAGCTCGGCTACGAGGTGTTCAGCCTCAGCGACCACCTGCACAGCACGCGGCCCACCGTCGAGCCGCTGACCACCCTGAGCTGGCTGGCCGGCCAGACCCGCCGGATCGAGCTGGTCACGAACGTGCTGGCCCTGCCGTACCGGGCGCCGGCCGTGCTCGCGAAGACGGCTGAGACCCTCGACCGGCTCTCCGGCGGCCGGTTTGTGCTCGGCCTCGGCGGCGGGGGATACGACGAGGAGTTCCACGCCTTCGGGCTGCCGGCACGCACCGGCGGCCAGAAGATCCAAGGGCAGCGGGAAGCCATCGCGATTCTGCGCGGCCTGTGGTCGGGCAAGCCGACCACCCTGCACGGGCAGGAGTTCTCGGTGAACGCCGCCCAGATCGACCCGAAGTCCGACCACCAGATCCCGATCTGGCTCGGATCGTATGGGCCGCAGGCACTGGCGCTCACCGGCGAGCTCGCCGACGGCTGGCTGCCGTCCATCGGCCGGGTCGGTCTCGGGAAGGCCGCCCAGATGCGGGCCGCCGTGCTGGACGCCGCCGCCCGGGCGGGCCGCGATCCCGCGTCGATCGTCTGCGCGACCAACGTGATCGTGCGGGTGGGGGCCCGGCTGCCGGCGAGCTCCGGCGTCGTGAGCGGGGACGTCCCCGAGGTGATCGGGCACCTGGTGGACATCGTCAGGGTCGGTTTCACCGCGCTTCTGCTCGCCGTGCCCACCGTCCGGGAGCTGGAGCTGCTGGCCCGCGACGTCCTGCCGGCCGTCCGGGAGCAGACCGCCGGCCGTGGCCCGCTCCCGGGGGCGGCGGCCGGTACGGAGCCGGCCAGGTAGGTCGCCGAGCCGGCCGCCGTGCGCGTACCCGGCGCACGGCGGCCGGCGTGCGGTTCGGATGCGTTGGCCGTCCGCTCCACGGCATGCCCCTGGATCGGACCGCGGGCACGCGTGGTCACACCCGTGTAGTGCCCGGGATGACCTGGAAGCAGCCGTTCGTCGCGGCAGCGCTTTTCACCTCGTAACCTCCGCCGCGCGCGTCTGGTGCGCGTCTGGTGCGCGCCACGTACCACAACGCGGACCGCGGCATGATCTGTTGCCTGCGCACTATTCGCGCGCCCATGACATCACCCGCTATTGCGAAGCCGCATTTTCGGACGCCTGTTCAGGGCGCATGCGCCGTGCGATGAATGTTCACATTCCGATGCCCCGGGCATTGTTGGGTTTCGAGCGCGGTGGGCATCGAAGTGAGGCCACGGGGGGCAGGAATGTCCCCGTTCCCGTATGTCCACCTTTTGCCCCTGGCGCGTGCCCCCTGGGCCCATGGCGTGGCGCGCATCCAGAGCCAGGCCCGGGATCTCTTTGGCCGTCCCGGAATCCAGGACAGGCGTGAAATAGCCCGCTTGTTCTCTGCGGCGGCGTTGTCCGGAGCTCGAAATCCGGGCCGGCGTGTTGCTCAATCAGCGATCTTCACCTCTGGTATCGATAGCGGTACCCGGACGGCGGCCTGGCCGCTGAAGATTCCGGCCGATTTCGGAGGTGCCGCGGGACGATCCAGCACGCCCGTGGAATTCTCCTGGGACGTCCGTATGGCCACGATGACTCCCATCGTTGGCGGTAACGGAAACCATGATCCTGTCGTCCGGCTCGATGGCGATTCCAGCGGGCTGCGGTCCTTTTGCGGGTCTCAGTAGACATCGCAGCGTGGCGCCGGTGCGGTTACCGCGCTCCCTACGTGCCACTTTCTCACAATCTGGAGGCAGCGAATGAATAGTGCGTCTCTCAACAGTAAACTGGTTCGGACGGCCTTTATGGCGTCCGCGACCGCCGCGATGGTCATGCCCATGGTTCTCGGGCAGGTGGCCGCTGCCGAGGCCGCGACGGTCACCTCGGTTCCCGGGCCGAACGGGGTGTCAGCCGGATTCGAGCGTCAGCCGCTGAACATCGATTTCGGCGACAAGGAGGGTCCACGGGGCCCGCGGGGTTACCGGGGTCCGCAGGGTCCGCAGGGTCCGCAGGGCGCTCAGGGCGCTCAGGGCGCTCAGGGCGCTCAGGGTGCCCAGGGTCCGCAGGGTTTCCAGGGCAAGCAGGGTTACCCAGGTCGGCCGGGTCGGCCGGGTCGGCAGGGCCCGCAGGGCGCGCAGGGTGCTCAGGGTCCGCAGGGTTTCCAGGGCAAGCAGGGTTACCCAGGTCGGCAGGGTCCGCAGGGTCGGCAGGGTGCTCAGGGCGCGCAGGGTGCTCAGGGTCCGCAGGGTTTCCAGGGCAAGCAGGGTTACCCAGGTCGGCCAGGCCCGCAGGGTCGGCAGGGCCCGCAGGGCTTCCAGGGTAACCAGGGTTTCCAAGGCAACCAGGGTTTCCAGGGTAACCAGGGCTTCCAGGGCAAGCAGGGTTACCCAGGTCGGCCAGGCCCGCAGGGTCGGCAGGGCCCGCAGGGTCCGCAGGGCTCACAGGGTCCGCAGGGCTTCCAGGGTAACCAGGGTTTCCAAGGCAACCAGGGTTTCCAGGGTAACCAGGGTTTCCAGGGCAAGCAGGGTTACCCAGGTCGGCCAGGCCCGCAGGGTCGGCAGGGCCCGCAGGGCTTCCAGGGTAACCA
>NZ_JALKFZ020000109.1 GCF_023243075.1 Frankia sp. AiPa1
TGGTCACCGGCTGACCACCGAACTGGCCCGAGGCCGCCTGGGTAGGTCTGGACCGCCTGCACCAGCAGCTCGGCCGGCCGCCGTCCGACGACAACATACGCACGCCAGTCACGCTTGCGGAGGCCGCCATCGCCGCCGTCGAGTGCCGCTTGGAGTTCCGGTAGTTCTACGACCGCAAACGTGCCGAGGGCCTCGGCTTCGATGCCCTTGCTGCGCACAATCCGACCGCGAACGCCCGTGTAACCCGTGGTGACGACGTGCTCGCCGTGTATTGGCAGGCGCCACGCGACCATGGGGGGAGGACAGGCGCACCTAGCTGATGTACTGGTGCGGTGCGCGAGAAGGAGTTCGACGAGACAGCCGCTCTCGGCGTGGCCAACGCCGAGAGCGATCGGAGGTTTTGATGCGTGCAGGTATCGTGGTCACCGCACGTCCCGGTGTGGAGGACCTCGCCGTGCGGGCCGAGGAGTTGGGCTTTGACAGCTTCTGGGTCTACGACACCCCGATGGTCCACGGTGACCCCTTCGTCGCGTTGAGCCTGTGCGCGAAGGCCACCCGTCGCATCAGGCTCGGCATCGGCGTGACCTCACCGGCGCTACGCTCGCCCCCGGCCGCCGCGTGCGGGCTCGCCAGCCTCAACGCCCTGGCACCGGGCCGGATCATCTGCGGGGTCGGCACCGGGAACACCGCCCGACGCACCCTGAGCATGCGGCCGACCACGGCAGCCACGCTGGAGACCTTCACCGCCGCGCTGCAGGACCTGTGCGCCGGACGCTCAACCGAGTACAGCGAAGGTGACCGGATCGGCGACATCCGGTTTCTGCACACCGGGACGCAGGTGAACACCGCCGACCCGATCGAGTTCGTCGTGGCCACGCTCGGACCGAAGGCCGCGGCCGTCGCCGGCCGCCGCGGTACCGGCCTGATCTCCTTCGGTCTGCTGGACCCCACCGCCTGGCACGCGTTGCACGACGCTCGCCGCCACGCCGCCGGGGGCACACCCCGCGACCCCGACTCCCACACGGGCTCCCGGGTGGACTCCTACGTGGTCACCTCGCTCCACATACTCGACGAGGACGAGGACCCCCAAGGCGACGCGGCCCGGGACGCGACGGGCCACCTCGTCCTGTCGCTGCTGGCCTTCGCCGCCGACACCGCCGCCGACACCCCCGCCTTCGCCGATCAACTCGGCCCCGAGGAACGCGAGGCGGTGCGGCGACTCCTCGACCGGCGCGGCACCACCGCCACCGCGCCGGACCGGCACACCAAGCTCTACCCCAACTACCTCGGACGCATCGCACGGCAGGACCGGGACCTGGTCCTGCCCTCGCTGATGAACACCCTGGCCCTGGTCGGCACCCGCGACGACATCCTCGCCCGCATCACCACCCTGGAACAGGCCGGCATCGACGAACTCCTCATCCAGCCGGTGATCGACCCACCCACCGAGATGGCCCAGCTCGCGAAACTCCTCACCTGAGCGGACCCGCCGGCCGTCGGCCGCGCGCGAAGAAGTCCGGGGCATGCGACCGCCTACGGCCCGGAGAACCGTCGCGCCCTCGCAGCCAGAACGGCTGCGAGGCGAAGCCCACCACCTGAGGGTCGAAGTCCAGCAGCATCGCGTGGTCGCGTTCCAGCCACGACTCGAACCCGACGTGACGTCGACTCGTCGCTGACCAGTACAGGCCCGGGAAGTGCCGCTGCCCCCGGTACGAGGGGAAGTCCCGGACCGGTGCGACGTCCTCGAACGCGACCGCGCTCGCGGTCACCAGCGAGCCCTGAACCTCGCCGCCGCCCTCCACCCAGGACAGCTCGAACTCGTCGGCAGACGACGCCGCACCATGCGCGGCCATCTCATCACCCATGGCGCAAACCCTGACACAGACAAGATCCAGTGAGAAAAGCCAGATCAAACGGGACGCGCCACCTCCCACAAGCGGCACCACACGGTCATATCGCCCGCGCGCTGGCCATGTAACCCGGGAACTTGCCAGATCCAGCACCGGTCAGCGAGAGAGTGCCAAGCTCACCGGGAACGGACAGCGTCTCCCGCGGATTGGCCAACCATCCCGGCCGGTGGCCATCTACTGGCCAACCGTCACGGCGAGTGGCCATCTGTCCCCGATCCCTACAAACCTGATGTAAGGATCGGGCGGAGATGGCCACTTCGAGCTGCCTGTTCGCCGTTGTTGGCCAGGACATGGAGGCTGATCGCCGCGGAGTTGGCCACGACCCGTCGGCCGAGACCGCCACACAGGTGATCATGGGTTGCCGTAGAACCTGTGCACTGTGAAGCAGTAGGCGAGCAGCCCGTGTTCGCGAGCGTGGTCGAGGTATTCGGCTTCGGGCCAGGGGCGGTCGTGGCCGAGTTGGTCGTCGTGGGCCAGAACCGTGCCTGGCGGGGTCGCGTCGCCGTGCCGGGCTCGCAGCAGGCGGACGAGCAGGGGCGGGGCGTCCGCGTCGTCGACGATCGTCGCCGTCGTTTCCAGCCCGAGCCAGCGCGGGTGCGGACCGAAGACGAACAGTGAGCAGCGCGGATCGCGGCGCAGATTCTTCGTCCGTACCAGCGATGGAGAGCCCGTTGCCCAGGCGCGCCCGTCCAGAGCAGCCAGCTCGATCCGCGCCATGTGTGCCGTCCCGTCGGCCCGCGACGTGATCATTGCCGCGTCTGGATACCGGGTGACGAAATCGAGAACCTGCCCGTCGGCCACAGACCACTCCTCCTCGTCAGCGCCAGCGACGGCGCTCTTCGTGGTGTGGAACGATCGTGGACGTTCAAGCCGACTTGAACGCAACCGATGGTCAGGGAGAGTCATGGCGCATTCGGCAGACGACCCTCTCGTCCCGATCGACGAGGTGGCCCGCCGCGTCGGGCTGCGGGCCTCGGCGATCCGGTACTACGAGCAACGCGGCCTGATCGACCCCGCGGTGCAGTCCGCTGGCCGCCGCTGGTACCGGCCAGCCGAAATCCGCCGGCTGGCCGTCATCCGCTACTGGCAGAGGGCCGCCCTCATCAGCCTGGACGACATCGCCGACCTGCTCACCGACCGTCCCCCTCCGATGTGGAAGCAGACGATCGAAGCACAGATCCAGCGCCTACAGGTCAAGGCCGATCGGCTCCTCGCGGCCCGTGAACTACTCGAACACATCCTCGATCACCACGGCGACGCCTCACCGGACGGCTGCCCCCACTACGAGGCGCTCATCTGGTCCGACGAAGGACCGCCAGCCACCACCCCAGCCGCCCGATCCTGGCTCCCCTGATCAGGCGGGAGGGCCGCAAAGAGACCGTCGAGCAAGAAAGTGAGGGCCCGCCAGCATCGGACTGGCCGGATACCACCACGTGGCTCGGTTCGCGAGAACGGACCGCGGATGTTCGCGGCTCCGGACCGCACTTGACGATCAAGATCGGCGATTGATGTTCGTGAGAACGAGCCGCAGCGGGCCCAAGGCGCGGGCGAAGTGCCTGCTGGCAGCGGTCAAGAACGGCAGCAAGGGGTGCGGTCGAGACTCGCCGACACACGTCACCATCGCGGACGGGGTGCGGTCGGGGCTGCTCGGTGACAGCCGCCCGCGAGCAATGGCGTGCGACCGCGGACGTCCGTGGACGCCGTCGGCCGCGTGACCTGGACCAGCGGACGCCCGCCGACATGGGCGGATGAGCCAGCGAAGATCTCATAATGTCTCGACTTTGGTAGCCTCGGCCGGTCGCGCGTGCCGCGCTCTCGGTCTCAGTCTTGGTCTCGTTCGCCGTCGTTCGGCAGGGGTCGGAGACGTCCCATCGTGGTCGCACACGCCCGCCCTCCGCTGGCGGGCGCACCGGGGGCTCGACAGTCAGCTGTGCCGGTGAGGCAGCGGGGGTTCTGGCACCGCGCCAGGTAGCGAGGTTCGGCCGCTCCTGGCGTCACCGCCCGTATTCGTTGGCTTGGATGTCCGCGCCCATCGTCGCGAGGAGACTGATCTGCTCACGCGTCAGCCACGTGCCGGGTCGGTTCCGGTGAGGCGCGCGAAATGGTCGTCGACGGCGGTGAGCCAGGCGAGGGGTCGGCTGGCGTGGGGACTGTGGTCGGCGCCGGCGATGACGGCGAGACGCGCGCCAGGGATCGCGTCCGCCATCGTCCGGGCGGAGGCGCGCAGGCTCGAGTCGCGTTCGCCGACGATCACCGTGGTCGCCACGGTGATCTCGCCCAGCCGGGGAACGAGCGACGGATACGTCCCGAGCTCCCGGCCGAACGCGGCAAGGGCATCGGGGTCCACCTTGCCGAGCCCATCCACCGCGCGCTGCTGCGGGGTAGGCCCGCTGTTCACCACCTCCATCTCGTCCGTGGCTACGACGCGATCCTCCGAATCGCCAGTGCGCACGGAGTCGGCTTTATCCCCGGACATGGCAGCGTCCGGGTGACCGACGGAGATGATGGGACGTATGGCGCCGTCCGAATCGGCGTTGCCGGCGTCGCGGCCGGTGTGGTCGGCGCGGTCGGCGATGGCGGGTCGGCCGTCGGGATTCCTGCGCTGCTGGCCGGCGAAGGTGGTCGCCACCTTGTCCAGGACGGATCCGAAGATCCGACGGGCGATCGGCCCAGGAGCGTTGGCCGGCTCGGCCGCCGTGTCGACCAGGATGAGGGACCGCAGGCGCCGCGGATGTTCGAGCGCGTACCGCAGGGCGATCACGCCACCCATCGAATGGCCCAGCAGATGCACTGGCGCGGGCCCGAGCGCGTCGAGGACACGGACGAGATCGGCGAACAGCAGGTCGAACGTGTACTGCTGCCGTCCCCCGGGCGCCCATCCGCTCGCGCCGTGCCCGCGATGGTCATACGCGACCACCGGTCGGCTCGCCGCGAGATCGACCGCGACCGCCGCCCAGTCCTCCGCACTGCCCGCGATGCCGTGCACCAGCACAAGCAGCCCGCCGTCACCGCTCCTCGCACCGCCCGCGGAACCTGACTCCGCCGCGACCGCTGAGACTCCGAGGCCGTCACCTCGCCCCCCGGCAGATACGTCACCCCCGGTAGGGAAGCCCGCGGACACGACAGGACCGCCGATGGTCCGGCCGTCCGATGCGAGCTGCTCGACATGCAGCTCAAGACCGCCGCCGACTGATATCCGCCACTGCTCCGCCTCGACCACTCCGGCATTGTCGCGCGTCGCATCCTTCGTCGGGAACACGTACCTCACCGACGTCCACTACTCCGGCACGCGGCGTCCTCCTTGTCCACTTCGTGCCCAGCCCGAGCTATCGCGTACTCATCGGCGTGCGTACCCCTGGCACTGCTTCCTTCGAGCCCGGGTGTGGACGCGCGGACGGGGGAGCTCACGTGATGTCGAGCGGCCGACACAACTCCGTCCCGTCCTGGCTTCGCCCGTGTCATTCTCTACTTTCAATCTTCCGGCCTATGTAGGCGACAACAAGCTTCCGGGTGGCTGCATCCAACCTGAAATGAATACGGCCAGGTCCTGGCGTGAACCTGGCATGAAGATCGAATGAGCGCCGTGTGCCGTCAATATCCTGGAAGATGCACAACAGCTTCCTCTGCTCAGATTCTGGTGTCACCTTCGACATCCATCTGGGCGTCGCGGTGATCGCTGGGTCCCACCCGCTGGTGGCCAGCTCCATCTCGGCAAGACGGTCCGCAGCCTGTCTCAGACGGACAGGGTCCAATCCGAGCAGATCAGCTTCGACTCGTGGCAGCAGCGACAGGTTCGGGAAAATATCGAGCCGTGACTTCCACAGGCTGCCCGGTGTGCGGATCTGATCCAGCCCTGAGGTGGACAGCCATGTCCGGTGAGCATCGACATGTTCAGGCCGGGCGGCATGGCGGACAGAAACGGAATCCTCCGCGATGCGAAGCGCAGAGCTGGCGCCGTCGCCCTCCACAAGTTGCTGTCGTGTCAAGTGTACTTGCGTGGTCTCCCAACGCTCCGCGCTTCTGATGCTCAGCCCGAGTCCATCGAAGGCGTGGGCGTGGCCGAGGCCGACTGCCTCGGGAGTGGTATGCGGAGCAGCAGAGACTCGATCAGACGGCTCTGGTTCTTGTCGGTCCAGATCCCGCGTTGCCGCTGGAAATCTGGCTCCAGGTCGATGCCGCCGTTGCGGATTCGTGAGAGCAGAAGGTCGACTGTAGGGTTTCGGGTGATGACATCGATCTTGTCCGGATCGAACGGCTGATGGATCAGATCGTTGCTCTGAGGTTCCTCGGCCTCCACGCCGGTTCCTCGGCCGAGTGAGTCCCGTTCCTCTGAGGAAGCCATCAACGTCATGCTGTCGCGCATACCATCCCAACCCGGTGTGACTGAGCCGCTGTCAGACCCCGCATCCGCAACCTACTCGTCCTGGGCCGGCTGGCAGGATCGGTCGGTTCGCCAATCTCGTCCAGTCTGGCGGGAACGGGCATGGTATGGCTCGGTACTGACCGGAAGGCCATTCTGGGACCACGCGGTGCGGGACGCGATGCCGCCCTGTCTGAGAGCAGGTGGCGTGAGCCGCGCTGCCTGGGCGATTGTCAGGACATCCGAGGGGCTGGCGGAGTCGTCAGGAGGACGGGCGGGCGGGGACGGTGGTGAGGGTGGCGAAGCCGGCGTTGAAGGCGCCGACCTCGTCGGCCGGGGAGGCGGTCGAGGTGCAGGACTGCGAGGTCAGGATCGTGTTCGGGTCGGCGGCCTTCGCCTCGCTGGGCAGCTCGCGCGGGCCGCGGACCTGGCCGCCGGCGAAGCAGTTCGGGACGTTCAGGTTCGCGACGGTGAGTGTGCTCGCCGAGCCGCCGGCCGCACTACCTGCCCTACCGCCAGCCGCCGGGGTGGCGAGCAGGGCCGCACGGTGCGCCGACACCCAGGACAGCACCTGGGTGACCGCCGGGCCGTAATCGTAGGTGTCGCCGAGCCCCTCGCTGGCGGCCAGCGCCGGAATACCGCGCTGCGCCGCGGCCCGGGCCGCCCCGACGGTGCCGGACAGGTCGACCACGGGGCCGAGGTTCTGCCCCTCGTTGATACCGGAGACGACGAGATCCGGCTTCAGCCCAAGGTCGTCCAGGGCAATGTTGACGGCGTCGGCCGGGAAGCCGCTGACCGAGGTGGCCTTCACCCCGCTGGTCGTGGTCGTCTCGCTGTGGGCGACCTGACCGCCGCTGGTCTTCCCCCCGGTTCCGCTCTGGTTCGCCGCCGGCGCCACGACGCGCACCGAGGTGCCCGGCAGGGCGGCGAGCGCGTGGGCGACGGCATCGATGCCCGCCGAGCCCACTCCGTCGTCGTTGGTGACAAGGATGTCGAGCGTGCCGTCGGGCGTCCGGTCCGCGCCCGTCGCCGCGGCGGCACCCGCCGTGGCCGACGCGGCGGCCTGGGCCGTGGCCGACGGGCCGGACGCCGCTGTGCTCCCTGCGCTCGACGAACACGCGGCTGCCCCGACGAGGAGCGCCGCGGTGGCGAGAGCGATGCGAGCGGACTTCGTGGACACCGGTCCTCCTGACCTACCCGTACATCCGACTCGTACATCCGACCTGTGGGTGCATCCTGACCCGCAGGTATGTCGCCGAGACTCGGCGTGTCCCCAGTCGTGCCCACAACCTAGTGGTAGCGCGTCGCGCGCGTGCGCGGGGTGTCCGGGCGGAGTCGACGTGCGTCCGATGCGGTGCGCGGGTGATGTCCGCGCGGGGTGGGGCCAGTGCGGAGCGGTCCGCGGATCACGATCTGGGCCGGGCGTCCGGGCGTCCGGGCATCCGGGCGGGTGTGGCGTGGGTCGGCGATCAGGGCGCCGGGAATGGTCTGACAGTAGTGTGTGGTCGCCGCACCGGGTCCGGACCTCCGCGCTGCCAGGGCATCGCAGGCCCGTGCCGCGGCGGACGTCCCCGGGGGACGGGATCGCACGGGGACGGAACTGCACGGCAACGGAACTGCACAGTGACGGAACTGCACAGTGACGGAGGAGAACGGTGACGGCCGAGGCGAACCAGGCAGCGGACTACCGGCCCCGACGCTCGGTGCTCTACATGCCGGGTGCGAACGAGCGGGCGCTGGAAAAGGCCAAGGGCATCCCGGCGGATGCCCTCATCCTCGACCTTGAGGACGCGGTCGCCCCGACGGCCAAGGACTCCGCGCGCGAGCGGGTCTGCGCGGCCGTCGTCGACGGCGGGTACGGCCAGCGTGAGTTGATCATCCGGGTGAACGGGCGGGACACCGCCTGGCACGCCGACGACCTGCGGGCCGCGGCGAAGGCCGGGCCGGACGCGATCCTCGTGCCGAAGGTGGGTTCGCCGCAGGAGGTGCACGCGATCGAGAGTGATCTCGTCGCCGCCGGTGCGCCGGAGCACACGAAGATCTGGGCAATGGTCGAAACGCCGATCGCCATGCTGCGCGCCCTCGAGATCGCCAGCGCCTCGCCGCGCCTCGCCGTCCTGATCATGGGCACCAATGACCTGGCCAAAGAACTGCGCGCCGAGCACGTCCCCGGCCGCGCGCCGCTGCTGACGGGCCTTGGCCTCTGCCTGCTCGCCGCCCGCGCCGCCGGCAAGGTCATCATCGATGGCGTCTACAACAACGTCAAGGATGCCGAAGGCTTCGCCGCCGAGTGCCAGCAGGGCCGTGAGCTGGGCTTCGACGGCAAGACGCTGATCCACCCTGGCCAGGTCGAGCCGTGCAACACCGCCTTCTCGCCGACCGAGGCGCAGCTCGCCGAGTCGGCCGAGATCGTCAAGGCCTGGGCGGAAGCCGAGGCCGAGGGGCGCGGCGTCGTCACCGTCAACGGCCGGATGATCGAAAACCTGCACGTCGACAACGCCCGCCGCCTGCTCGCCGTCGCCGAAGCCATCAGCGCCCTGGCCGCCAGCTGATCGTGCCGGCGGTGGCCACCCACCAGCGCCCTGGCCATCGATGGCGCGTGTTGCCGGTGGCACCGCCGTCCGGCATCACTGACCGTCACCGCCGCCGGCGGCCCCGGCGGCCCCGGGGGGACCGGCGGGTCGCTCTGGTAGGGCAAATCGGGCACGAGGCCGGCAACTGGGACCTCGGTGGTCCTTCTGTCCAGCGGACTTCCCGTCTCAGGTCAGTCGCTGGTCGCGTCAAGTCACCTCGTTTGGCTGATGGCGGGCGAGCGGGCGAGCGGGCGGACGTCGGAGGGTGGCCGGGCAGGCCGGGTGGGTGAGGCGGAAGCAGTCAGGTCGGGCGAGCCGGCCGGGGTGGGTCGGGATAACCCGACCATGACTGGATGGGCGTACTGGCTGGGACGGCATCGTCGGGCACGGCAGTGTGGGCCTTGTCCACGCCGCACCCCGATCCGAGGGCTCGATGATCATGAGTGTCCCCCAGTCTCCGTCCGAGCCGTCCGAGCCGTCCGAGCCGTCCGAGCCGTCCGAGCCGTCCGAGCCGTCCGAGCCGTCCGAGCCGTCCGGGTCGTTCGGGCCCGAGAGGCGGGAGCCGGTGGGGCGAACGCCTGGCGGGCGGCTGAGGTGGCGGTTCGTGCGGGAGGCGGCGTACACGCTGGCCTGCCTGCCGCTGGCCATCATCGGGTTCGTCTACGTGGTGGTGGCGCTGTCGCTGGGGTCGGGGCTGGCCGTGACCTTCGTCGGCTTTCCGCTGCTGGCCGCGATGGTGGTCGGGGCACGCGGGTTCGGCGTGGCACAACGTGCCCTGGTCGCTTCGATGCTCGGCGAACGGGTCCCCGCCCCCCGGCCGTTCCGGGCTCGGCGTCAGGGCGGCATGGGACTGATCCGCGCCGGGCTCGGGGACGGCGCGGGCTGGCGGGCGTTCGTCTACCTGCTGGTGAAGTTCCCGCTGGGGCTGGCGAGCGCCATCGTCACCATCGCGTTCTGCTGTGACGGGCTCGGTGGGATCACCTACCCCATCTGGCGGCGGTACCTGCCCGTCCAGCATGACGATGACGGCCGGCCTCATCGAGGCGCGTCGTTTGGCACCAATTATTTTCTCGATACCTGGCAGCGGATGAGTCTGGCCGTTCTCGGCGGGGCTGTCCTGGTGTTCATCGGGATCTGGCTGATCCGCGGGCTGGTGGGGCTGGACCGGCTGCTGGTCCGCGGTCTGCTCGGTCCGACCAACCGGCAGTTGGCCGCCGAGCGGATGCACGAGCTCGAGTTCACCCGGGCCGCGGCCGTCGACGATTCGGCCGCGGCGCTGCGCCGCATCGAACGGGACCTGCATGACGGCGCGCAGGCCAGACTCGTCTCGATGGCGATGAACCTCGGCACCGTCCGTGAGCAGTTGGCCACCGCGGACGGCGACAGTCTCGATCTCGACCAGACCCGCTCGCTGGTCGACGCCGCCCACCGCGACGTCAAGGAGGCCCTGGTAGAGCTGCGCGATCTCGCCCGTGGCATCCACCCACCGATCCTCGACCATGGCCTCGAGGCGGCGCTGACAAGTCTCAGTGCGCGCGGCACGGGCAGTGGCGTGCCTTCGGTGCGGCTGCGCGTCGACCTGCCGCAGCGGCCTTCGGCGGCGATCGAGACGATTGCCTATTTCTGCGCGGCGGAGATGCTCGCCAACGCCATCAAGCACGGCCACGCCGGCGAGGTCGGGATCAGCGTCGTCGGACGTGCCGGTCGGGTCCGGCTCGCCGTCGTCGACGATGGCACGGGCGGAGCCACGGCGGAACCCGGCGGCGGGCTCGCGGGCCTCGCCGAGCGGGTCCGCACCGTGGACGGCTGGCTCGACGTCACCAGCCCGCCCGGTGGCCCCACCCGCATCACCGTCGACCTTCCCCTGCACGCCTGACGCGGCCCGTCGATCAGGAAGCGTTGCTGGCCTCGAGGGCCTCGAAGGTCTTCTTCCAGGGGAACATGGCCTTCCAGGCATCGATGTCGGGAACGTCCTCGAGCACGACGTCCTCGTAGTCGAAGATGACCTGGACGCCCCAGGAACGCAGGGTGGCGATGTTGGCCAGAAACGCCGGGTGCTTGGCGTGGGTGGGATTCGGCGGCAGCGCGATGATGATCGGGATCCCGGAGCCGATCGTCTCGTTGAGCAGGCTCAGCGCCAGGGTGTCGGAGATGCCGCTGGCGAACTTGTTCACCGTGTTGAACGTGGCCGGCGCGACGACGACGGCGTCGGGGATCGGACGTTCCTCCTCGTCGTCCTCGACCAGGACGTACTCGCTGCGCACCGTGTAGCCGGTGAGTTCGGCGAGCACGCCGGTATCGATGAACTTCAACGAGGACGGGGTGGCAACGACCCGGGTGTCCCAGCCCACGGACCTCGCCTGCTGGATAAAGTCGGGCAGATCGCCGGCGGGATACCCGCCCCCGCACACGACGATGTAGAGCGCGCGTGTGTCATCAGTCATGGCATGCACCTATCTCGAGGCTGTGCGCACCTCGCAGCCGAGGACGACCCCGTGGCACGACGCTGTGTGGGACGACGCTGTGTGGGACGACGCGGTGGAGATACAAGATGTGGACATAGGCCGGTGGACCAGGTCGTGGGAGGCGAACCGGGATACATCCTCCGCCTGGTAGGACGGGTTTTCGGCGGAATCGGCAAACGCCTGGCCCGATTCCGATCAAAGGTCCCGCCCGCGCTGGTCCGATGGCCTGTGTCACCCGGCGTCGGACGGCATCACCGGGCCGTCGGAGGGTGCCGGGCATGGACGGAGGTCAGATGCGGGTGAAGGCCTGGGCGTCGCGGCGGAAGCGGTCGAGTTCGGTGAGGCTGATCGTCGGGCGGGCGGCGCGGGCGGCTTCGAGGAGGTCCTCGGTGCGCAGCGGGTTCGTCGTCGCGATCATCTGGCCGCCGTGCGGTCCGGCGGCGTCCGACCCAGGCTTGCCGGCCGCGGCCTGTCCGTCCGTCCCGGCGCCCGATCCGGCCGCGCCGACCGCTCCCGCGCCGGCCGTGAGCCTGGGCCCGTCAGTGGCCCGGTGGAAGGCGGCAGCGGCGGAGCGCTGCACGACCGCGGACAGGTCCGCCGGGGTGAACAGGTCGGTGGCGGCAACCACGGCGTCGAGGTCGATCTCCTCCTTGTTGGCAACCCGTTCCAACAGCCCGGCGAGCAGCACCCGGCGTCCGGTGGCGTCCGGCGGGCCGACCGGCAGCACAAGGTCGAACCGGCCCGGGCGGACGAACGCCGGGTCCAGCGCCGAGACCGCGTTCGTCGCGCAGATCAGCAGCCGTCCCGCCACCCCGCGGAACGCCGGGATCGCCTTGAGCAGCTCGTTGACCACAGACTGATTCTCCGGCCGGGTCTCCCGGGACTGCGCGATCTCGTCGACCTCGTCGATGAACACCACGACCCGCTCAACGCCCATCAGATCGTGCATGGCCGAGCGCAGCTCCGATGCCAGCCCAGTGGCCCCGGACGCCAGGCGCGAGGGCAGCAGCTCGACGAACGGCCATTCGAGGCGCGCGGCCACGGCCCGGGCGAACGAGGTCTTGCCCGTACCCGGCGGCCCGAACAGCAGCATCGCCGTCGGGATGACCACGCCGTACGCCTCGGCGAGCTCCCGTTCGCGCACCGGCAGCAGCAGCCGCTTCTCGATCAGCTCCCGCTCTTCGGTCATCCCGGCGAGGTTCGTCCACTCGGACGTGCTCAGCAGCGAGCCACCCCAGCGCTCGACGGTGGACACGTCCGCTGGGCGCAGCGGGATCTGCTTGTCATAGAGCACCTGCCCGGTGGCGGCGAACCCGCGGTTTCGGAATGCGTCCTCGTCGGACTGCCCCGGGGTGATCAGGGTGGTGATGCGCCGGCAGCCGGCGTGCAGCAGCTGGTTCTCCACCGACTGCAGCAGCCCCGACCCGATCCCGTGATGCCGCCAGGCCGGCGCGATGGCCACGGTGAGGACGCGGCCCTGCCCGCCCTCCTTGCGGCCGACGGCGGCGCCCACGATGTGCTCGCCGGCGATCGCCACCACCGCCGGGCTCTCCTCGTCCGGCCCCTCGTGCCGCAGCGCCAGCACCGTGTCGGTCAGGTTGATCGGCGGCCCGCCGGGAGAGCTGCGTACCTCCTCGAACAGTCGGACGGTCGCCGCGTAGTCGACGGTCTCGTAGGGGCGGATGTGCCAGATGGGCACGCTGGCTCCTCAGGGTCGGTCACCGACGGATCGTCTCCACGACTGTGCATCGCCGACAGTGACGAAATAGCCGGGACCGTTGGAGCTAGTTCTCGGGACCTTGGGACCGGCACCCATGGTCATTGGCGCCCTCCTGGCCCGTCGGTGTTCCCCCGCCCAGGGTCGCCACCGCCGCCGCAACGCTGTGACCTGCGGCGCTGTTCGCCGGGTACCCGCAGGCGGGCGAGTTGCCGCATCCCGGTGTGACGATCGCCCCCGCCACCTTCGACGCCCGGCCCACTGTCCGCCCGTTCGGGCATCCAGTGGACAGTCCGTAATGGCTTCTGCCTCCGAAGCAAGTCCGAAGGCCGTCCGAGCCAGCCGAGCCGGACGGAACCGAAGGGCCGATCATTGTCGGATCGCCGCCACCGGGGCGATCCGACCGGACGTTCGACTGGTTGCCCGTGGTGGTCCGGACACGGCGAATCGCCTCCGCGTCAATGCCTCGCGGCGCCATTCGGTGTGTTTCTCAATGTGGTACGGTCGCGCCGAGTGGCCGAGGTCGATGCCACTGGCGAGGCGCGGCGTGGTACGGGCGGGCTGGGAAGTTCCTTCCCAGGCGGTGGTCCTCTCGGGGGTAGGATGCCGAAAACTGATCGAGATCCACCGGCGGCTGACGCCGTGGACTCCTCGGGTGGTGTGGTTTTTTCCAGAGTGCAGGCGTTGTCGGCCGGGAACCGCAGAGAAAACGGCGCATCCCAGCAGGCTGCGCATGCTCTCGCCATCCTGCACGAGTCGCTGATAAAGATTGGTGGGGGGGCGGCCGCGCCCCCCCCCCCCCCCCGCCCCCCCCATTTTTGTGCGGGTGCAAAAACATCACCCGCGCGCCTACCACACACCCCCCCCACCCAACACCCAC
>NZ_JALKFZ020000127.1 GCF_023243075.1 Frankia sp. AiPa1
GGCCCGGGACGCCGGCGCCGGCGCCGGCGCCGCCGGCCCACCCGCCCCGGCCACCAGCGCCCGGTACAGGGCGGGCACAGGACCCGGCACCCGGCGGACCGCGTCGACGTCGAGTCGGGCCGTGAGCAGGCTCGGCTCGTTCACCGCGAGCGCGGTGTCGAACAGGGCCAGGCCCTCCTCGTCCGACAGCGCGATGATGCCGCCGAGGGCGAGCCGGCGCAGGTCCGCGTCACCGAGTTTTCCGGTCATCCCGCCGCGGCGAGCCCACAGGCCCCAGCCCATCGACACCGCCGGGCGCCCGGCGGCCCGACGGCGCGCGGCGAAGGCGTCGAGGAAGGCGTTCGCCGCCGCGTAGTTCGCCTGCCCGGCCCCACCGAACGTGCCGGCGAGCGAGGAGGCAAGTACAAACGCCGAGAGTTCGCGGTCCGCCGTCAGCTCGTGCAGGTGCAGGACAGCGTCGACCTTCGGACGTAGGACCGGGTCGAGGCGTTCGGGGGTGAGCGCGGAGATCACCCCGTCGTCGAGCACACCCGCGGTGTGCACGACCGCCCCCAGCGGGTGGTCGGCCGGGATCGTGGCGAGCAGCGCGGCGAGTGCCCCGCGGTCGGCGACGTCGGCGGCGACCATGGTCACCTGGGCCCCCAGCGCGGCGAGTTCCGCGACCAGCTCGGTGGCTCCGGGCGCCTCGGACCCGCGCCGCCCGACGAGAAGCAGGTGCCGGACGCCGTGGGCGGTCACCAGATGGCGGGTGATCAGGCTGCCGAGAGCGCCGGTCGCACCGGTGACCAGCACGGTCGCGTCGGGATCCCAGGCGGGTGGTGGCCGGTCCCCGGCGAGGGCCACCCGGGCCAGTCGGCCCGCGAACTCCTCGCCCCGGCGCACCGCCAGTTGCGGCTCGCCCGCCGCGATCGCCGTCGTGACCGCGGCCGCGACCGCCTCGACCGAGACGGCCTGGCCGTCCAGGTCCAGCAGGACGAAACGGTCGGGATGCTCCGCCTGCGCCGAGCGCACCAGACCCCACACCGCGGCCTGGGCCAGGTCGGGCGCCGCGTCGGTGCCGTCCACGGCGACGGCACCCCGGGTGACGACGACGAGCCGGCCAGCCGGGCCGGCGCCGGCCAGCCAGGTGCGCACGAGCGCGAGTGCCCAGCGGGTGGCCGCCCGCACCGCCGCGCCGACCAGGTCCGCGGCTGCGATACCGGTGCCCGCGATACCGGTGCCGACGGTATCGGTGCCGACGGTGTCGGTGCCCACGGTGTCGGCAGGGCTGGTCCCGGCGCCGTACTGGGCGCTGGACTCATCGACGAAGGGCGCGATGACGATCTCGGGTGCGCCCATCCCCGCCCTGGAGTCGCCACCGAGCACCATGGCCAGATCGGACGCCGGCACCGCCATCACCCCGGCGGCGCGCAACCCGGCCAGGATCGCCGCCGCCGGTGGTGGTGGTGGTGGGCCGTCCGCCTGGGTGAGCAGCGTCCAGGATCCGTGGCCGGCGGACTCCGCCGCTCGGGGCAGGGGCACGACGGCGGCTGCCGGCAGGGCGGACCATCGCAGCTGGAACGGGCCGTCCTGCGTGCCCGGCGCACCGGTCAGAGCCGCCGCGGCGACGGGCCGCAGCACCAGCGACTCCACGGTGGCCACCGGGTGCCCGGTAGCGGCGGCGGCCACGACGGCCACACCCCCCGACCCGGTCGGGGTCACCTTGACCCGCAGCGCCGACGCGCCCGTGGCGTGCAGCCGCACGCCGGTCCACGAGAACGGCAGGACCCCGCCCTCGCCCGCCCGCATCGTGAAGGCGACTGTGTGCAGAGCGGCGTCGAGCAGCGCGGGGTGCAGGCGGAACGCCGCCGCCTCAGCGCGCTGGGCGTCGGGCAGGCTCACCTCGCCGAAGATCTCCGGCCCGCGCCGCCAGGCGGCCCGCAGGCCACGGAAGGCGGGACCGTAGTCAAACCCGTTCGCGGCCAGGCGCTCGTACAGGTCCCCGGTGTCCAACAGCTCCGCACCGGCCGGAGGCCAGCTCTGGAGATCGTCCGCCGCCGCGAGCTCCGCCGGCACCGCGCCGGCCGGGGACACGATGCCGGTGGCGTGCCGGGTCCAACTCCCGTCCCCGGAGTCCGCCGGGCGGGAGTGGACGGTGACCGGGCGCGCGCCGTCCGCGCCAGAACCGCCGACGGTCACCTGGACCGACACCGCCCCGTCGGCCGGGAGCACCAGCGGCGCCTGCAGCGTCAACTCGTCGACGCGGTCGCAGCGGGCCTGCTCCCCCGCCCGGATCGCGAGCTCGAGAAAGGCGGTGCCCGGCACCAGGATCGTCCCCGCAACCGCATGGTCGGCGAGCCAGGGGACCGTCCGCGCGCCGAGCTGGCCGGTGAACAGGTAGCCGTCGGACTCGGGGAGTTCGACGGCCGCGCCGAGCAGCGGATGGCCCGTGGCCGTGAAGCCGGCGGCGGGAACACCCGGCGCCGGCGGGGCGTCCAGCCAGTATCGCTGCCGGTCGAAGGCGTAGGTCGGCAGGTCGACCCGGCGGGCATCGGCACCGGCGAGCACCGCGGGCCAGTCGACGCCCACCCCGTGGACGTGCAGGGACGCGACCGCGGTCGCGAGCGCCAACGGTTCGGGCGTGTCCCGGCGCAGGGCCGGAATCCACACCGCCGCGTCCGGCGGCCGGATCTGCTCGCCCATCGCGGTCAGCACGCCGTCGGGGCCCAGCTCCAGATGGGTGCGCACGCCGATCCGGTCCAGTTCGCGCGCCCCGTCATGGAAGCGGACGGCCTGGCGGACATGCCGCACCCAGTAGTCCGGCGAGCACAGCTGCTCGGCGGTGGCGAGGCGTCCCGTGACATTCGAGACGATCGGGATCGTGGGCGGGGCGTAGTCGAGCGTGCCCGCGAGAGCACCGAACCGGGCCAGGATGGGGTCCATCCGCGCCGAGTGGAAGGCGTGCGCGACCCGCAGGCGGCGGACCCGATGGCCCTCGCCCGCCCAGCGGGCCGCCAGCTCGTCGACGGCGTCGGCATCACCGGAGATCACGGTGGTCCGGGGACCGTTGAGCGCGGCGATCCCCACCCGGTCGCCGAGGCCGCCGATCGCCGCCAGCACCACGTCCTCGGCCGTCGACACCGACAGCATCGCGCCGCCAGCGGGCAGCTCCCCCATCAGCCGGCCCCGCGCCGCGACCAGCGCGCAGGCGTCCGCCAGCGACAGCACCCCGGCGACATGGGCGGCCGCGAGTTCCCCGATCGAGTGGCCGAGCAGGACGTCCGGGACAATCCCCCAGCTGGTGAGGAGCCGGAACAGCGCGACCTCGAACGCGAACAGCGCCGGCTGGGTGTAGGCGGTGCGGTCCAGTTCCCGCGCCTGCGGGGTGCCTGCCGCGGCGAACATCACCTCGCGGGTCGAGGCACCGTCGAGATGCGGGTCGAGGTGGGCGACGACCTCGTCCAGGACGTCCGCGAACACGGTGTGGGCGTCGGCGAGCTCCCGGCCCATCCCCGCCCGCTGGCTGCCCTGCCCGGCGAACAGGAAGGCCAACCGGCCGCCGGGGCCGCGGCCCGCGAGTACACCGGCGGCCCCGGCGCCGGCCCGCCCCTGCGCGACCGCCGTGAGGCCCGCACGCAGCCGCCGCGCGTCCGGCCCGACGACGGCGGCACGATGTGGGAGTGCGCCACGCGTCGTCGCGAGCGAGAACCCGACATCGGCGGGGCGCGCCCGCGGATGCGCGTCGAGCCATGCGAGCAGCCGGGCGGCCTGCCCGGCGAGCGCCGGTTCGCCGCGCGCCGACAGCAGCCACACCACGGCCGCCGACGCCGGGGAGGCCTCGCCTGCCGCGTCGTCAGACGGCACCGCGTCGTCAGACGGCACCGCGTCGTTTGGCGGCACCGCATCGTCCGGGAGTACCTCGTCGTCCGGTGCGGATTCCAGCAGCAGGTGTGCGTTGGTGCCGCTGATCCCGAAGGACGACACCGCGGCGCGGCGGGGGCGACCGTCGGGCGCCGGCCAGCTCCGCTGTTCGGTCAGCAGCCGGACGGTGCCGGTGGACCAGTCGACGTGCGGGGTCGGCTCGTCGACGTGCAGCGTCGCGGGCAGCACACCGTGCCGCATCGCCAGCACCATCTTGATGACGCCTGCGACACCCGAGACGGCCTGGGTGTGGCCGATGTTGGACTTCAGCGCACCCAGCCAGAGCGGGCGGTCGGCCGGCCGGTCCCGCCCGTAGGTCGCGAGGATCGCCTCGGCCTCGATCGGGTCTCCGAGCGCCGTGCCGGTCCCGTGCGCCTCGACCACGTCGACGTCGCCGGCCCGCAGCCCGGCGTTGGCGAGCGCCTGACGGATCACCCGCTGCTGCGCCGGCCCGCTCGGGGCGGTCAGCCCATTGCTGGCGCCGTCGGAGTTCAACGCCGAGCCGCGGATGACCGCGAGTACCGGATGGCCGCGGCGACGGGCGTCGGCGAGCCGCTCCACGAGCAGCAGGGCGACGCCCTCCGCCCAGCCGGCCCCGTCCGCCTGGGCCGAGAAGGCCTTGCAGCGGCCGTCCGGCGACATGGCCTGCTGCCGGCTGAACTCGATGAACGTGCTCATCGTCGACATGACCGTCACCCCGCCGGCCAGCGCCAGCGAGCATTCCCCGCGGTGCAGCGCCTGCGCGGCCAGGTGCAACGCCACCAGGGCCGACGAGCAGGCGGTGTCGACCGTGACCGCCGGCCCCTCAAGACCGAAGGTATAGGCGATGCGGCCCGAGGCGACGCTGCTGGCACTGCCGGTGGCGAGGTAGCCTTCGAACCCCTCGGGGGCCCGGTCGAGGCGCATCCCATAGTCGTTGTAGCTGGATCCGATGAAGACCCCGGTGTCGGTTCCCCGCAGCGTCGCCGGGTCGATTCCGGCCCGTTCGAGGGCCTCCCACGAGGTCTCCAGCAGCAGCCGCTGCTGCGGGTCCATCGCGAGGGCCTCCCGCGGCGAGATCCCGAAGAAGCCGGGGTCGAAGTCGGCCGCGTCGTACAGGAAGCCACCGCCACGCGCGTAGTAGGTTCCCGCCACCTCGGGGTCGGGGTCGTACGAGCCGGCGACGTCCCAGCCGCGGTCGGTCGGAAAGTCGCCGATGACGTCGACGCCGTCGCGCACCAGCGACCACAGGTCCTCCGGCGAGCGGACATAGCCGGGCAGACGGCAGCTCATCGCCACGATCGCGACCAGGTCGTCGTCGGGGGCCGTCCCGGGGCCCCCGGTGTCCCTGGTTCCCCCGGCGGCGCCCGTGGCGATCGGGGACAACCCGCCGAGCAGTTCGGTTTCGAGGTGGCGCGCCAGGGCGGTCGAGGTCGGATGGTCGAAGACCAGCGTCACCGGCAGCCGCAGTCCCGTGGCGGTGGCGAGCCGGCTGCGCAGGTCGACGGCGGTCAGCGAGTCGAACCCGATGTCGCGCATCGCCCGGTCCGGGTCGATCTCGTCCGGTCCGGCGTAGCCGAGCACGGCCGCGACCTGTGTGCGTACCAGCTCGGACAGCCGCCGCTGCCGGTCGGCCTGATCCAGCCCGGCGAGCTCGTCGGCCAGCGACGAATCGGCTGCCGCGGTGACGCGCCCATCAGCCCTGGCCTCGGCTGTGGTGGCTCCGGTGGCCGCGGTGGCGGTGGGCAGTGGGCGAGCCGCGACGAGGTCGGCGACCGCCGCCGGCGTCCGTGCGGCGCTCAGGGTCGCGCCGAGGCGCTCCCAGTCGACGTCGGCCACCACCGCGAACGTGTCGCCGTGGTCGATCAGCTCACGCAGTGCCACGACCGCGAGGGACGGATCCATCGGGGGCATGCCCTGGCGGCGCAGCCGCTCGGCGAGCTCGGCGGTCAGCAGACCGCCGCCTCCCCAGGAGCCCCAGGCCACGGAGGTGGCGACCAGACCGTCGGCGCGGCGGCGCCGAGCCAGCGCGTCGAGGTAGGCGTTCGCCGCGGCGTAGCTGCCCTGCCCCGGACCGCCCAACGTGGCGGCGAAGGAGGAGAACAGCACGAAGGCGGACAGGGAAAGATCACGGGTCAGTTCGTCCAGGTTCGCCGCGGCGATCATCTTGGGCCGCAGCACCTCGGCCGCCCGCTCGGGCGTCAGACTGTCGATCACACCGTCGTCCAGGACACCGGCCGTGTGCACCACCGCCGTCAGCGGATGTTCGGCGGGCACACCGGCCAGCAGCGCGGCCAGCGACGCACGGTCCGCGACATCACAGGCGGCGACGGTGACCGCCGATCCAAGCTCGGCCAGTTCGGCGACCAGCCGCGCCGTCCGCGCCGCCCGTTCCGTCCCCACCGCACCCGACCCCCGCCGGCTGGCCAGCAACAGGTGTGGCGCACCGTCCTGGGCCAGCGATCGGGCGACCAGCCGGCCGAGGGTCCCGGTGCCACCCGTGATCAACACGGTGCCCGCCGGCTTCCAGGCACCGGCCTCGGTGACGCCGGCCCGGGGGTTGGCCCGCACCAGCCGCTTGCGGTACAGCCCGCCCGACCGCAGTGCGAGCTGGTCCTCCGCGGCCGCGGCCCCGTCGCCCCGCGGCCCGGCGCCGGACCCGGTGACCGATCCCAGCCCGGTGACCGCCGCGCGCAGCCGGGCGGCGCCGCGGGCATCAAGGGAGACGGCGTCCCCGGCCGGGGGAAGGTCGATAAGACCACCCCAACGTCCCGGATACTCCATGCTCGCGACCCCGCCGAGCCCCCAGCACAGTGCCTGCCCGGGATCGACCCGGCCGTCAGCTCGCCCGACCGACACCGCGCCTCGGGTCACGCACCACAGCGGTGCGCCGATTCCGACATCACCGAGCGCCTGGAGCAGGCCGATCGACAGCGCCAGGCCGACGGGTACCGCCGGCCCACCGGTCCCACCGGTGCCATCCGTCAGGTCGGTGCCATCCATGCGGTCGGTGCGGTCGGTGCGGTCGGTTCCGTCCGTTTCCGCGGCCAGGGCCAGCAGGGACAGCACCCCGGCCGGCGGTCGGTCGGGGTCGGCGAGGCCGGCCCGCAGGCGTTGCGCGATCGCGGCACGTGCGGTGTCGAGCGCCCTGACGGTGACGGTGAGCGGCGGCGTGCCGTCCTCGGCCGCGAAGGCGGCGACGACCCGGTCGACCAGGTCGGTGTGTTCGGTGTCCGCCGGGACGACGATCAGCCAGCCGCCGGCCGGCAACGCCGCCTGAGCCCCCTGAGCCCCCGATACCGCCGGGACGGGTGACCAGATCACGTCGTAGCGCCAGGACGAGACCGCCGACTGCTCGGCCCGGCGGCGGCGCCAGGCCGACAGCAGCCCGAGCGCCGGGCGCAGCGGTTCGACCGCGTCGGCCCCGGCGAGCTCCAGCGTCGCGGCCACGGCCGCCAGGTCCTCCTGCTCGACGGCGGTCCAGAACCGGCCGTCGACCTCGGCCTGGTCGCCGCCGGGCCGCGACGGGCCACCGGTCGGCCCGGACGCCGCCGCGTCGGCCGTGGTGTCGACCCAGTACCGCCGTTCTTGGAACGGGTAGGTCGGCAGCGCGACCGGCACCGGCGGCGATGACACCGGCGGCGCCGGGACGAGCCCGGCGAACACGGCTGGCCAGTTCGGTTCCACTCCGTGGACCTGCGCCTCGGCGAGGGAGCGGAGTAGGCGAGCCGGACCGCCGTCCGCACGGCGCAGCGTCTCGACCACCGCCGCGGCGCGGCCCGGGACCGTGTCGATGGTCTCCTGCACGCCCATCGTCAGCACCGGATGGGGGCTGATCTCGATGAAGACCTGATGCCCGGTCTCGAGCAGGGCCCGGGTCACCGGCTCGAACAACACCGGCTCCCGCAGGTTTCGCGCCCAGTACTCGCCGTCGAACGCGGCCGAGCCCAGGAGATCGCCGGTGACCGTCGAATGGATCGGGATGTCCGGCACCCGCGGTGTGATCGAATCCAACGCCCGCACCAGCCCGGCGCGGACACCGTCGACCTGCGCGCAGTGCGACGCGTAGTCGACCGGCACCCGGCGCACCCGCGCCCCGTCCGCCTCGCAGGCCGCCAGCAGCTCGGCCAGCGCGTCCGGATCACCGGAGACCACGGTGGACGACGGCCCGTTCACCGCCGCCACCGAGAGCCGTCCGTCCCAGGACGTGATCCGCTGCTCCACCTCGGCGCGCGCCAACGCCACCGACGCCATCGCGCCGAGCCCCGACAGCTCGGCGCCGACCACCCGACTGCGGACCACCACCACCTGCGCGGCGTCGCGCAGGCTCAGCGCGCCCGCGACACACGCCGCCGCGATCTCCCCCTGCGAATGCCCCACGACCGCCGCCGGCACCACCCCGAACGACCGCCATACCTCGGCCAGCGACAGCATCACCGCGAACAGCACGGGCTGCACCACGTCGACCCGGTCGAGGGACGGCGAGCCCGGTCGCGCGCGGACGGCGTCGAGCAGCGACCAGCCCGTCAGCGGATCCAGCGCCGCCGCGCACTCCCGCATCCGGGCCCGGAACACCGGGCTGGCTTCGAGCAGCTCCACCCCCATCCCGGCCCACTGGGCGCCCTGGCCGGGGAACACGAACACGATCCGAGGGTCGGCGACGGCCACGCCTCGCGCCGTGTTCGCGGCGACCTCGCCGCCGGCCAGGGCGAGCAGCGCGCGGCGGAAGTCCGCGCGGTCGGCGGCGACGACGACCGCGCGGTGCGCGAACGATGATCGGGTCGTCGCCAGTGCGTACCCGACGTCGCGCACGCCGTCGTCCGGCCGGGCGTCGACATGCGCCAGCAGACGGGTGGCCTGGGCCGCGAGGGCGGCCGGGCCGTGGGCGCTGAGTGCCCACGCGACCGGCACCGCGGACTCGACCCGCGATTCGGGCTCGACCCGCGATTCGGTTTCCGCCCCCGATTCGGGCTCCGCCGTTGCCCCCACCGGTACCGGGGTCGGGCCGTGCGCGGGATCCGCGGGCGCGGGATCGGCGGGCGCGGGATCGGCGGGCGCGGGATCGGCGGGCGCGGGATCGGCGGGCGCGGCGCCGGCCACAGGATCGGCCTGCTCCAGGATGGCGTGAGCGTTGGTGCCGGACAGGCCGAAGGAGGAGACCCCTGCGCGGCGCGTACGCCCCCGCCGTGGCCACGGCCGAGCCTCGGTCAGCAGCCGCACGGCGCCGGCCGACCAGTCGATGTACGGCGACGGCTGCGCCACGTGCAGGGTGCTTGGCAGCACCCCGCGGTCCAGGGCGAGCACCATCTTGATGACGCCCGCGACACCGGAGGCGGCCTGGGTGTGGCCGATGTTCGACTTCACCGAGCCCAGCAGCAGCGGCGCGTCGGCGGGGCGGTCCTGGCCGTAGGTCGCCAGCAGCGCCTCGGCCTCGATCGGGTCGCCCAGCGTCGTCCCCGTCCCGTGTGCCTCGACGACGTCGATGTCGCCGGGGGTCAGGCCAGCGCTGGCGAGTGCCTGGCGGATCACCCGCTGCTGGGCCAGCCCGTTGGGCGCGGACAGGCCGTTGCTCGCCCCGTCGGAGTTGATCGCGCTGCCGCGGATGACGGCGAGCACCGGATATCCGGCCCGGCGGGCGTCCGAGAGCCGGGCGAGCAGCAGCGTCCCCACCCCCTCACCGAGCCCCATCCCGTCGGCCTCGGCGCCGAAGGCCTTGCAGCGCCCGTCGCGGGCCAGGCCCCGCTGGCGGCTGAACTCGACGAACGACACCGGCGAGCCGATCACGGTCGCTCCGGCGGCCACGGCGAGCGAGCACTCCCGTGACCGCAGCGACCAGCAGGCCAGGTGCAGCGCCACCAGCGACGATGAGCAGGCGGTGTCCACCGTGACCGCGGGCCCCTCCAGGCCGAGGGTGTAGGCGATCCGCCCGGACAGCACGCTGGCTGAGGAGCCGGTGACGAAGTGGCCCTCGCTGCCGGCCGGGATGCGGTCCATCGACCCGCCGTAGCCCTGGTAGGCGGCACCGACGAAGACGCCACCGGCGCTGCCGCGCAGCGTCGTCGGGTCGATGCCGGCCCGCTCGACCGCCTCCCAGACGGTCGCCAGCAGCAGGCGCTGCTGGGGGTCCATCGCGGTCGCCTCCCGGGGCGAGATCCCGAAGAACGCGGCATCGAACGCTCCGGCGTCCAGCAGGAACCCGCCGTCGCGGACGTAGCTCTTGCCCGGATGGTCGGGATCGTCGTCGAACATGTCCGGGTCCCAGCCGCGGTCGGTCGGCAACGGCGAGATCGCGTCGACCCCGCCGGCCACGAGATCCCACAGGTCCTCGGGAGTCCGGACGCCGCCGGGGAAGCGGCAGCCCATCGACACGATGGCGATCGGCTCGTCCGCCAGGGTGGCGACGCCGGCCGGCGCGGGCGGGGCCGGGGCCGCGACTTCGGTAGGTTCCGCCGCCACCCGCGCACGCAGGTGGCGAACCAGCAGACGCACCGTCGGATGGTCGAAGACCAGGCTGACCGGCAGCCGCAGGCCGGTCGCCGCACTCAGCCGGTTGCGCAGGTCGACGGCGGTCAACGAGTCGAACCCGAGCTCACGCAGCGGCCGACCGGCCTCCACCGCCTCGGCGTCCGCGTAGCCGAGCACCGTGGCGGCCTGGGTCCGGACAAGATCGAGCACGGCCCGGTCGCGGGCGGACGCGGGCAGACCGGCAAGGAGCGTGCCCAGGGTCGACTCCGTACTCGCCGGGCCGGCTGCGGTGCCCAACCTGGCCGACGCGGCCGAGGTCGCGGTAGCCGAGGTCGCGGCGAGGATGCGTCGCGCCTCGGGCAGTCCGTCGAGCAGGGGGCGCGGTCCCGCGGAGGTGAACACCGGCACGAACCGGTCCCAGTCGATCTCGGCGACGACCACGTCGACGTCGTCGAGGTCGAGCACCCGCCCGAACGCCTCCAGGGCGAGCGGCGGTGGCATGAACGGAATGCCGCTGGCGCGAAGCTGGTCCTCGGCCAGCGCCGCCGCCATCCCGCCGCCGTCGGCCGGGCTCCAGATGCCCCAGGCGATCGACGTCGCGCTCAGACCCCGGGCGCGACGGCTCCGGGCGAGGCCGTCGAGGAAGGCGTTCGCCGCGGCATAACCGCCGTGGATGCCGCTGCCCCACACCGCTGAGATCGAGGAGAACAGCACGAAGGCGTCGAGGGTGTCCCGGTCGAAGATCTCGTCGAGCAGCGCGGCGCCCCTGGCCTTGGCCCGTGCGGCCTCGGCCACCTGCGCGAGCGTGGTCTCGGCCAGCGGGACCAGCACACCGCCGCCCGCGGTGTGCAGGACCGCGCGGATCGGGTCGCCGCCGGCCTCGACCCGGTCGACCAGGGCCCGCAGCGCGTCGCGGTCGGCGACGTCGCAGGCCGCGAGGGTGACCCGGCTGCCGAGAGCGGTCAGGTCGGCGACGAGCTCAGCGGCTCCTGGCGCCCGCTCACCGCGCCGGCTGGCGAGGACGAGGTGTGGCGCGCCGGCGCGGGCGAGCCAGCGGGCGACGTGCCCGCCGATCGCCCCGGTACCGCCGGTGATCAGGACGGTGCCCCGCGGCTGCCAGGTCCCCGTGGGACCCGCTGGCGGCGGGTCACCCGCGCGGACCAGGCGCCGGACGAACACGCCGTCCGCCCGAACGGCGAGCTGGTCCTCCACTCCGGCGCCCGCGAGCACGGCGCGCACCCGCCCGAGCGACCCGGCCTCGACGGCGACGGGCAGATCCAGCAGGCCACCCCAGCGCCGGGGGTGTTCGAGCGCCGCGCATCGGACCAGTCCCCACACCGCCGCCTGGGCCGGGCTCTCCGGCGGGTCACCGTCGCGCACCGCGACCGCGCCGCGGGTCAGCACCCACAGCGGCGCGTCCAGACCGATGTCGTCGAGGGCCTGGACCAGCAGGACGGTCAGAGCCAGCCCGGTGCTGATCTCCGCGTGGACCGGATGGGGGGTGTCATCACCGGCGAGCAGCGACACCACCGCCGCGGGCGGCCCGTCCCCGAGCGCCGCGCGGAGCAGGTCGGCCAGCCCCGCCCGGTCCGCCCGCGGGGCGACGCCGACCGGCACGACCGAGGCGCCGTCGTGGCCGAGGGCGTCGAGCACCGACGACACGTCGGCCGCGCGGTCGGATGTGTCGTCGGACGCCGGCACCAGCACGAGCCAGGGGCCGGTCCGCACCGCTGGACCGGACGGCGCGGGCGGGGCCGCGGGGAACGGATCCCAGCGCACGCGATAGCGCCAGGACGCCATCGTGGCCCGATCCCGGGCCGTCCTGCGCCACGCGGACAGCATGCTCAGGGCGGGGACCAGCGCCTGCGCGGGCTGCTCGGCCGGGGCACCCAGCACGGCGGCCAGCGCCGCGGGGTCCTCCCGGTCGACGGCGTCCCAGAACGCGGCGTCGGTCTCGGCGGGCCCGCTGGCTGGCTGGTCGCCGGAACGCGCCACCGCCGTGCCCGATCCGGGCGCGAGCCAGTACCGCGTTCCCCCGAAGGCGTAGGTCGGCAGCTCCACCCGCCGGACCCGCGACCCGGGGTAGAGCGCCGACCAGTCCAGCGCGACGCCATGGGCGTGGGCCTGGCCGATCGAGAGCAGGAATCGGTCCAGGCCACCCTCGTCACGGCGCAGAGACCCGATGGTGACGACGTCGCGGGCGCTGTCGCTGTCGCTGTCGCTGTCGAGCCCGCCGGCCGCCTCCGCGGTCTGTTCGATCCCCATGACCAGCACGGGATGGGGGCTGACCTCGATGAACATCTGGTGGCCGCGGTCGAGCAGCCGGCGGACGACCGGTTCGAACCGCACCGGCTGACGCAGGTTGCGAACCCAGTACTCGGCGTCCAGCGCCGCGGTGTCCACCGGTTCCCCGGTCACCGTCGAGATGAACGGCACCTCCGGCACCCGCGGAACAATCTGTTCCAACGCCACCAGCAACTCGTCCGCGATCCCCTCGACCTGTGCCGAATGCGACGCGTAGTCGACCGCGATCCGCCGCACCCGCACCCCGTCGGCCGCGCATCCGGCCAGCAGCCCGTCCAGCGCCTCCGGATCACCCGACACCACCGTCGACGACGGCCCGTTCTCCGCCGCCACCGACAGCCGCCCGCCCCACGGTGAGATCCGGCCCGCCACCTCCCCCGCGGACAGGGACACCGAGGCCATCGCGCCCTGGCCGGACAGCCGAGCTCCCAGCAGCCGGCTGCGCAGGGCCACCACCTGGGCTCCATCGGCGAGGGTGAGCGCGCCGGCCACGCAGGCGGCCGCGATCTCCCCCTGCGAATGCCCCACCACCACCGACGGCACCACCGCGAGCGACCGCCAAAGCTGCGCCAACGACACCATCACGGCCCACAGCACCGGCTGGACGACGTCGACCCGGTCCAGCGGCGGCGAACCCGCCGCCCCCCGCAGCACCTCGAACACCGACCAGTCCACATACGGCTCCAACGCCGCCGCGCACTCCCGCAGACGGGCCCGGAACACCGGGCTCGACGCCAGCAGATCCACCCCCATGCCCACCCACTGCGCGCCCTGACCCGGAAACACGAACACCGGCTTCGGATCGTCGAGCGCGGTCCCGCGGACCACCCGGTCGTCCGGTTCACCCCGGGACAGCGCCGCCAGCGCGGTCAGGAACTCCGCCCGGTTCCCCGCCACCACCGCGGCCCGGTGCTCGAACGCCGACCGGGACGTCGCCAGCGAGAAGCCGACCTCCGCCAGATCCAGCTCCACCCGGGTCGACACGTGGTCAAGCAACCGGCCCGCCTGGGCACGGACCGCGTCCGCACCGCGGCCGGACACCACCCACAGCAGCGCCGAGCCGTTTGTCGCCCCCACGGCCCCAGTCCCGGCCCCGGTCTCGGTCCCCGTCCCGGTCTCGGTCCCCGTCCCGGTCTCGGCCCCGGTCTCGGCGTCCGCAGGCGGACCGACCGCCACGCCGACGGGAGCGGCCGCGTCCGTCGTCCGGGCCAGCCCCGGCGCGCCGTCCTCCGGCTGTGAGCCGGCGGCGTCCTCGAGAATGACGTGCGCGTTCGTCCCGCTCGCCCCGAACGACGAGACCCCGGCCCGGCGGGGCTCCCCGGCGCCGGGCCAGGCGACCTCCTCGGTCAGCAGCCGCATCGCACCCGACGACCAGTCGACGTGGGGGGTCGGCTCCTCGGCGTGCAGGGTGCGGGGCAGCATCCCGTTGCGCATCGCCATCACCATCTTGACCACGCCGGTGAGACCGGACACCGCCGCGCCGTGGCCGATGTTGGACTTCACCGAACCCAGCCACAGCGGCCGGTCCGCGGTGCGGTCCTGGCCGTAGACGGCGAGCAGAGCCCTCGCCTCGATCGGGTCACCGAGGGTGGTCCCGGTGCCGTGGGCCTCCACCACGTCGACGTCGGTGCCGGTCAGTCCGGCGTTGGTGAGGGCCTGGCGCAGGACCCTCTGCTGCGACCGTCCGTTCGGCGCGGTCAGTCCGTTGCTGGCGCCGTCGGAGTTCAGCGCCGAACCGCGGATGACCGCGAGCACCTGATGGCCGTTGCGCCGGGCGTCACCGAGCCGTTCGAGCAGCACCACCGCGACACCCTCGGACCATCCGGTGCCGTTCGCCCCGGCGGCGAACGGCCGACACCGTCCGTCCGGGGACAACGCCCGCTGCCGGCTGAACTCGACGAACGCCATCGGCGTGGCCAGGACCGTGACCCCGGCGGCCAGCGCCATCGAACACTCGCCCTGGCGCAGCGACTGGCTGGCCAGATGCAGCGCCACCAGCGACGACGAGCACATCGTGTCGACGGTCAGCGCGGGCCCTTCGAGGCCGAGGGTGTAGGCGATCCGGCCCGACATCACCGCACTGGACGTCCCGAGCACGATGTGGCCCTCGAGCGAGTCCGGGACGTCGGCGGCATCGGTGCCGTAGTCGTGGTTGGTCGCCCCCACGAAGACCCCGGTCCGGGAACCCCGCATGGACAGCGGATCGATTCCGGCCCGCTCGAACGTCTCCCAGGACGTCTCCAGCAACAGGCGTTGCTGGGGGGCCATCGCCAGCGCCTCCCGCGGGCTGATCTCGAAGAACCCGGCGTCGAACCGGTCGACGTCGGACAGGAACCCGCCCTCGCGCACGTAGCTGTGCCCCAGCCGCTCCGGATCGGCGTCGTAGACGGCGTCGAGATCCCAGCCGCGGTCGACGGGAAACGTCGAGATCGCGTCCCGGCCGGCGGCCACGAGATCCCACAGCTGTTCGGGTGACCGGACACCGCCGGGCAGCCGGCAGCTCATCGCCACGATCGCGACGGGTTCACGCGCGCGGGCCTCGACGTCGGACAGGCGCCCTCGGACCTGGCGCAGATCGGCCGTCACCCGCTTGAGATAGTCACGCAGCTTGGCTTCGGCGCTCATGGAAGGTCGACTCCTCCGGCACAGCGAACGGGGCGGACGGGGCGGCGGATCACCTCAGGAGATCCCGAGCTCGTTGTCGATCAGGTCGAAGATCTCGTCGTCCGACGCCGCGTCGAGATCGTCCGGGCCGGCGTCGGTCGCCGCCTCGGCGTCCGGGCCGTCGTCCCATCGGCGCAGCAGGGTGCGCATCCGGGCCAGCACCGCGGCGCGGACCTCCGCGGGCAGCGAGGGCAGGCCGGCCGCCAGGCCGTCCAGATCACCGAGGCCGGTCAGGGGCGACCCGGTGCGCTCAGGGGCGGGGCCGGCCGGGCCGCGGAGCAGTTCGGCCAGCAGATACCGGGCCAGCTCCGCCGGGGTGGGATAGTCGAAGATCACTGTGGTGGGCAGGGGGACACCGGTGGCTTCCCTGATCCGGTTACGGAGTTCGACCACGGTCAGGGAGTCGAATCCCAGGTCCTGGAAGGGCCGGCCCGGTCGCACCGCCCCGGCACCGTCCTGGCCGAGCACGACCGCCGCCTCGGCCCGGACCAGGTCGAGGACGGCCCGTTCCCGATCGGCCCCGACCAGGTCGCCGACCCGGCGTCGCCATCGCTCGGCGTCATCCGCCGGCTCGCCGGGGGCGGGGGCGGAGGCGGGGGCGCCGTCCGTTGCCGGATGACCGCGAACCTCGGCGAGTTCGCGCAGCAGCGGCAGCCTGACCGCAGCCGGGAACGCCACGAGCAGCCGCCCCCAGTCAATGTCGGCGACGACGAGACCGCTGTGCGTGCTGGCGCCGACGACGCGTTCGAAAGCCGCGGCGGCCAGCTCCGCGGAAAGGACGCCCAGACCGGGCAGCCTCGGCCGGTCCGCCACGCCCTGGTCTGTCGCCCAGTCGCCGAAGGCCACGCTCACCGCGGCACCGCCCAGGCTGTGCCGGCGTCGGGCCAGGGCGTCGAGGTAGCCGTCCGCGGCCGCACTCACACTCTGCCCACCGCTGCCCCACAGGCCCGCGAGGGACGACACGACGATCAGCCCGGCCGCTCCCCGCGGCGCATCGCCCCCAGGCACCGCCGCATCCCTGGGCACCCCCGCATCCCCGGAGAGCACCGCATCCCCGGAGAGCACCGCGTCGAGACCGACCGCGGCGGCGATCTGAGCACCCACGGCGGCTGCGAAGACGCCCGGGTCCAGCTCCGCCACCGCCGTCCCGGCACCGCCCGCCTGCCCCGATCCGACGATGACGGTCTCAAGCCCCTCCGGCAGGGCCGCGCGCGGCGCGGCGCGGCGGACGTGGCCGCCGGTGGCACCGTCATCGGTTCCGCCGTCCTCCTGCTGGCCCCGCGCCAGGGTGCTGCGGGCCAGGGTGCTGCGGACCCCAAGGCCGGTCAGCTCGGCGCGTAGCTCACCCAGGTCGGGTGCGTCGGCCGGGACAGCGAGCGCGAGGTGTTTCACCCCCGACCCGGCCAGCGCGCGGGCCACCTGACCGCCGCGGCCGGCGGGTTCCCCGACGACCAGGGCGTCGTCCGGCGGGTTCCACCCGCGGACCGGGGCGTCGGTGCGTGCCCGCGCCCGGACCAGACGCTGCGCGAACACCCCTGCGGCCCGTACCGCCGCGCCCTCGCCCCGTTCGGCCCCCACGATCACCGTTCGGAGCCGGGAGACGGCCTGGCCGTCCGGTTCCTGGGGAAGGTCGACAAGGCCACCCCAGCGGTCGGGATGTTCCACCGCGATGACCCGGCCCAGCCCCCACACCGCCGCCTGCTCCGGTGCGACCACCACCCCGTCGGCGCCAACGCTGACCGCGCCGCTGGTCACGCACCACAGCGGGGCCGTGATGGCGGCGTCACCCAACGCCTGCGCGACGGCGACGCTGAGCGCGAGCCCCCGGGGGATCGCCGGATGGTCGGGATCGGGTTCGGTGGCCAACGCGACTAGGGACACCACCGTGGTCGGAGTCTGATCCGCCGCGGCCTGCGCCAGGCGCCGGGCCACCTCGGCCCGGTCGGCCCCGGCGAGTTCGACGATCACGATCATCGGAGCGGCGGTCCGCGGCCCGCGCAGGAGGTCGGCGATCCGGCTGGCCTCGCTGTGCCCGGCGGGTACGGCGACGATCCAGGTCCCGGTCGGCGCGGCCGGCTCGTCGATGGGCAGCGGATGCCACGTGATCTGGTAGCGCGACCGATCCAGCAGCGACTCCGCCCGCTGGCCGCGCCGCCACCTGGACAGCATCGGCAGCACCGCGCCGAGCTCCTCGCGCCGGGGGGCCGTCCGCTCCCCGAGGGTCCGCGACAGGGCGTCGAGGTCCGCGCGCTCGACCGCCGCCCAGAAACGGGCCTCCGCCGGGTCCGGCGCCGACGCGCCGGGCACCGAGGCCGCCGCGGTGCCGGCCGCCGGGACGACGGACTCGATCCAGTACCGCCGGTGCTGGAAGGCGTAGGTGGGCAGGTCGACCCGCCGCGCCGCACCGGCGAACAAGGGCGCCCAGTCCACCGGAACGCCACGCGTGAACGCCTCGGCGAGACCGGCCAGGAAACGACCGGGACCCCCGTCGTCACGCCGCAACGTCCCGAACACCACCGCTCCGGAAACCGCCGCTGCCCCGGCATCCGCCACCGCGTCGATGGTCTCCTGCACGCCGACCGTCAACACCGGGTGCGCGCTGACCTCGATGAAGGTCTCCCGCCCCGCCGCGAGCAACGCCCGGACCGTGTCCTCGAACAGCACCGGCTGGCGAAGATTGCGCACCCAATACCCGGCGTCCAACGACGCCTCCCGCACCGGCTCACCGGTCACCGTCGAGAAGAACGGCACCTCCGGCACCCGCGGCGTGATGCCCGCCAACGCCACCAGCAACTCGTCCGCGATACCGTCGACCTGCGCCGAATGCGACGCGTAGTCTACCGGAATCCTGCGGACCCGCACCCCCTGAGCCGAATACCCGGCCAGCAACTCGTCCAAGGCCGCCAGATCACCCGACACCACCGTCGAGCGCGGCCCGTTCACCGCCGCCACCGACAGGCGCCCACCCCACGGCCCGATCCGTTCCCCCACCTGTACGGACGGCAGCGCCACCGACGCCATCCCACCCCCGCCCGAGAGCCGCTCCCCCACCAGCCGGCTGCGCAGCGCCACCACCAGCGCGCCGTCGGCCAGGCTCAACGCGCCGGCCACACACGCCGCCGCGATCTCCCCCTGCGAATGCCCCACCACCGCCGACGGCACCACCCCGAACGACCGCCACAGCCGCGCCAGCGCCACCATCACCGCCCACAGCGCCGGCTGCACGACCTCCACCCGCCCCAGATCCGGCCCGCCCGCGGCGCCTCGCAGCACCTCCAGAAGCGACCACTCCACATACGGCTCCAACGCCGCCGCGCACTGCGCCAGCGAGTCCCGGAACACCGGGAACGCGGCCAGCAGCTCCACCGCCATTCCCACCCACTGCGACCCCTGACCCGGAAACACGAACACCGGTCCCGAACCGGTCAGTGGAACACCCGTCACCACACCCACGGCCGACTCACCCCGCGACAAGGCCCCCAACCCCGCCAGAAAACCCGCCCGATCCCCCGCCACCACCACCGCCCGATGCGCGAACACCGACCGTGACATCACCAAGGAAAAACCCACATCCCCCGGATCCACCTCAGGCCGCACCGACACCCACGCCGACAACCGGGCCGCCTGACTCGCCAGACCCGCCGCATCCCGCCCCGACAAAACCCACGGAAGAACCCCGATACCATCCTTGTCATCCGCCGGGGAATCCGTGCTGGCGGCACCGCTGGTGGAGACAGCGCCGGCATCCTGATTCCCTTCGAGAATCACGTGGGCGTTGGTGCCACTCATACCGAAGGACGACACGCCCGCTCGCCGGGGCCGCTGTCCCGCCGGCCACGGCACGGTCTCCGCCAGCAGGCGGATGGTGCCGGCCGACCAGTCGACGTGCGGGGTCGGCTCGTCGAGGTGCAGGGTCCGCGGCAGCGTCCCGTGTCGCATCGCCATCACGGTCTTGATCACACCGGCGAGCCCGGAGAGTCCGGCGGTGTGCCCGATGTTCGACTTGACCGACCCCACCCACAACGGCCGATCCACCGGACGGTCACGCCCGTACGTCGCCAGCAAGGCCTGCGCCTCGATCGGATCGCCCAACGTCGTGCCCGTGCCGTGCGCCTCCACCACATCGATCTCATCCGCGCCAAGACCCGCGTCCGCCAACGCCCGGGCGATCACCCGCTGCTGCGACGGGCCGTTCGGGGCCGTCAACCCGTTGCTCGCCCCGTCCGAGTTCACCGCGGTGCCGCGCACCACCGCCAGCACCGGATGACCATGACGGCGCGCGTCCGACTCCCTCTCCACCAGCAGGACGCCCACGCCTTCCGCCCACCCGGTGCCGTCCGCGGCGGCCGCGAACGGCTTGCACCGCCCGTCCGGGGCCAACCCCCGCTGCCGACTGAACTCGATGAAGGCCCGCGGGGTGGACATCACGGTCGCCCCGCCGACGACGGCCAGCGAGCACTCCCCCGACCGCAGCGCCCGCACCGCCAGATGCAACGCCACCAACGACGACGAACACGCCGTGTCCACCGTCACCGCCGGCCCCTCCAGACCGAAGGTGTAGGCAAGACGGCCGGACGCCACGCTGCCCGCGGTGCCGGTGAGCAGGTGTCCTTCCAGGCCGGCCTCGGCCGCCCCGGCCCGGGTGCCGTAGTCCTGGCCGGCCAGCCCGACGAAGGTCCCGGTCTGGCTGCCCCGCACCGTGGCCGGCTCGATCCCGGCCCGCTCGAACGCCTCCCAGGTGCTCTCGAGCAGCAGCCGCTGCTGCGGGTCCATCGCCAGCGCCTCCCGCGGCGAGATCCCGAAGAAGTCGGCGTCGAACTGGTGCGCGCCATGGAGGAATCCGCCCGTGCGCACGTACGACGTCCCCGGTGCCCGCGGATCGGGGTCGTAGAGGCTCTCGAGGTCCCAGCCGCGGTCGGCGGGAAAGTCAGAGATCGCGTCCGTGCCCGCGGCGACCAGATCCCACAGCTGCTCCGGCGAGCTGACGTCGCCCGGCAGTCGGCAGCTCATCGCCACGATCGCGACCGGCTCGTCGGCGCCCCCCGCTGCACCGGCACCCGCGCCGCCCGTCGTCGGCTGGTTCTGCGCCGGCTCCTCGGCCGGGGACGCGCCGCCGAGGGCCAGCGCGAGCACGTTGGCGGCGAGGTCGTGTGGGGTCGGGACGTCGAAGGCAATGGTCGTGGGCAGTGCCAGGCCGGTGCGGGCACACAGGCGGTTGCGCAGGTCGACCGCGGTCAGGGAGTCGAAACCCAGGTCGCGGAAGGCCCGGCCCGGATCGATCGCGGCCGGGGAGGCATGGCCCAGCACCAGGGCGGTCTCGTCCCGCACGAGCTGCAGGACCGCCGCGGGACGGTCGGGTGCGGGCAGCGCGGTGAGCTCCCGGAGGATCGATGGCCCCGCCGGGAGCACCGACCGGGCGTCGCCGGGGTCTTCGGTGCGCCGGCCGGCCGGATCGGGGTGGCCGGCGCGGCGGTCGTCGTGCTGGCCACCCAGCCCGCGGCGCACCTCGGGCAGGTCCTCGATCAACGGACTGGGCCGCATCGCGGTGAAGGCGGGCGCGAAGCGATCCCACCGCACGTCGGCGATGGCAACGCCGGCCGGCGGCCCGTTGAACACGTCCGCCAGTGCCGTGATCGCGGCGTCCGGGGGCATCTGCGGCAGACCTCGGCGGCGCAGGTCGTCGGCGCGGGACGCACCGGCCGCCGCCAGCATCCCCCCGCCGGCCCAGGGGCCCCAAGCCACGGAACTCGCCCGCCCACCATGATCCCGCCGCCGCTGCGCGAGCGCGTCCAGGAAGGCGTTCGCGGCCGCGTAGGCGCCCTGGCCACCGCTGCCCCACAAGCCGGCGACCGACGAGAACGAGACGTTGACCTCAAGAGCGTCGTGATCGAGCAATGCGTCGAGATGGGTCGCGCCGGCGATCTTCGCGGCGGTCACCTCGGCCAGCTCGGCCGGGCTGAGCTCGGCGATCGCCGTGGTGCGCTCGACGCCCGCGGCATGCACCACGGCGCTCGGGGTGTCTCCCTGCGCCGCCAGCGTCTCCAGGAGGTTCGCCACGGCGGCGCGGTCGGCCACGTCGCAGGCGGCGACCGTGACCCGGGCGCCGAGTCCGGTGAGCTCGGCCACCAGCGCGGCCGCGCCGGGCGCCGCCGATCCCCGCCGACCGGTCAGGACGAGATGCCCCGCCCCCGCCCCGGCGAGCCAGCGGGCGGTATGCGCGCCCAGAGCGCCCAACCCGCCGGTCACGAGGACCGTTCCGGATGGCGTCCACGCCGGTCGGGGCACACCGGGCCGCCGGCCGATCTCCGGGGCGGGCGCGACGCGCCGGGCGAACACCCCGGCAGGCCGGATGGCCAGCTGATCCTCGACCCCGAACCCGCCCGCGAGCACCGTCGCCAGCACCCGGTAGATCTCCGCCTCGGACCCGGGGCTGACCTCGGACCCGGAACCAGCCTCGGGTCCGGGGCCGGCGAGGTCGATCAGTCCGCCCCAGCGACGCGGATACTCCAACGCCGCGACCCGGCCCAGACCCCACACGGCCGCGGCCACGGGGTTGGTCAGCTCCTCGTCCGGCCCGACGCTGACCGCGCCGCGGGTCACCACCCACAGCGGAGCACCGGGATCGTCGCCCAGACCGGTGCCGGGATCGGCGTCACCCAGGGCCCGCAGCAGGCCCAGCGCCGCGAGCAGGGCGTCAGGCGCCGCCACACCGGCCACCCGGTCGTCGGCGACGTCTCCCGGGACGGCGACGTCACCCGGGACGTCGGTTGCGAGCAGCGCGAGAATCCCGTCGACGCGGTGCCCGTGGGGCAGCGCGTCCCGCAGCGCCCGGGTCCAGCCGGAGGGGTCCTCGCCCAGGCTGGCCGGATCCCAGGTGAGTTCGACGATCTCCACGCCCGCGGCGGCGAGCATCCGCGCGCTCGCCAGGCGCGGGCCATCGTCCGCCTGGCGGGGCGTGGTCACCAGCAGCCAGGTGCCGGTGGGCGAGGCGGCTTCGGCGGCACCGAGCGGCTTCCACTCGACCTGGTAGCGCCACGACCGCGACCGGCCGGCGGCCGGTTCCGGAGGCGCCAGCCAGTAACGCCGACGGGTGAAGGCATAGGTCGGGAGCTCGACGGGGCGGCTCCCGGTGGCGGGCAGGACCGCCGACCAGTCCACCGGAAATCCGTGCACGTGCAGGCTGGCCAGTGCGGTCAGGCAGGTCCGGCGCTCGGACTGCCCCGGACGCAGGGTCGGGACGACGACAGGCCGCCCGTCTCCGTCGGCGGGAGCGGGGGCGGCGGGCACGGCGTCGTCGAGGCAACGCCGCGTCATCGCGGTCAGCGCACCGCCGGGACCGACCTCGACGTAGGCCCGCGTCCCCGCCTCGTCCAGCCGGCGGACGCCGTCGGCGAAACGCACCGTGCCGCGGGCGTGGCGCACCCAGTAGTCGGGCGAGGTGATCTGCTCGGTGGTGTGCGGCCGGCCGGTCAGGTTGGACAGCACGGGAATGCGCGGCGGCGCGTAGGTGAGCTGCTCGGCGACCCGGCGGAACTCCGCCAGCATGGGGTCCATGTGCGGGGAGTGGAACGCGTGGCTGACCCGCAGGCGGGTGGTTCGCCGTCCCCGGGCACGCCAACGGGCAGCGAGTTCGTCGACGGTCGCCGCGTCGCCGGAGACCACGCTGGCCGCCGGGCCGTTGACGGCCGCCAGGTCCACCGGGCCCGCCAGTCCGACCAACGTCGCCAGCACCTCGCCCTCGCTCGCCTCGATGGCGACCATCGCGCCGCCGGGCGCGAGCGCCTGCATCAGCCGGCCCCGCGCGGCGACCAGCGCGCACGCGTCGGGCAGCGACAGCACGCCGGCGAGGTGGGCGGCGGCGAGCTCGCCGACCGAATGGCCCAGCAGACAGTCGGGAACGATTCCCCACGACTCGAACAGCCGGACCATCGCGACCTCGACGGCGAACAGCGCCGGCTGGGTGAAGCCGGTCTGGTCCAACGCCGCCGCGGCGGACGTCCCGGGGGCGGCGAACAGGACCTCGCGCAGGGGACGCGGCAGGCGCCGGTCGAACTGCCCGCACACCTCGTCGAGGGCGGCGGCGAAGACCGGGCTGGTCTCGCGCAGCTGCGCGCCGACGCCGAGGCGCTGGCTGCCCTGGCCCGGCAGGAGGAAGGCGACCGGGCCGGCGGGTCCCGCGATCCCGCGCACGGCATGCGGAGTCGGTTCGCCACGGGCGATCGCGGCAAGCCCGTCGAGGGCCTCGTCGCGGTCCCCGGCCAGGACGACCGCCCGGTTCCCGAGGGCTGCCCGGGTCGCCACCAGGGCATCACCCAGCTCGGCCAGGCCCAGCCGCGGCCGCTGCCCGAGATGGTCGTGCAGCCGGCCGGCCTGCGCGGCCAGCGCCTCGGCGCCCCGGCCCGACACGACCAGCGGGAACGGGCCGGCGGCGCCGGTACCGTCCCGGGTACGCGTGGCGCTCGGGACGTCCGGGGCCGCCGGTGGGTCCGTGGGATCCGGGTCGGGTGGGGCCTGCTCGAGCAGGAGGTGGGCGTTCGTCCCGCTGACTCCGAATGCCGAGATGCCAGCCCGTCGTGGATGCTCCGTCACCGGCCATGGCGTGGGTTCGGTCAGCACCCGAACGGCGCCGACCGTCCAGTCGACCCGGCTGGACGGAGCGCTCACGTGCAGGGTGCGGGGCAGGAGGCCGGCCCGCATCGCCAGCACCATCTTGATCACACCGCCGACGCCGGCGGCGGCCTGGGTGTGGCCGATGTTCGACTTCAACGACCCGATGAGCAGGGGACTGCCGGCCGGCCGATCCTGCCCGTAGGTCGCCAGCAGCGCCTGGGCCTCGATCGGGTCGCCCAGCACGGTCCCGGTGCCATGGGCCTCCACCGCGTCGATCTCTCCTGGTCCGAGCCCGGCCCCCGCCAGCGCCCGGCGGATCACCCGTTGCTGGGACGGGCCGTTCGGTGCGGTCAGGCCGTTGCTGGCACCGTCGGAATTCACCGCACTGCCGCGGATGACGGCCAGGACCCGGTGGCCGAGCCGGCGCGCGTCGCGGAGTCGTTCCAGGACCAGCACGCCGACGCCCTCGCCCCAGCCAGTGCCGTCGGCATCGTCGGAGAACGCCTTGCACCGGCCGTCGGGGGCGAGACCGCGCTGCCGGCTGAACTCCACGAACAGTCCGGCCGTCGACATGATCGTCACACCGCCGGCCAGAGCGGTCTGGCACTCACCGGCGCGCAACGCCTGGCAGGCCAGGTGGATCGCCACCAGGGACGCCGAGCAGGCGGTGTCGACGGTGACCGCCGGACCCTCCAGGCCCAGGACGTAGGCGAGGCGCCCCGACACGACGCTGGCCGCCCGTCCGGTCAGGAGGAAACCCTCGGCCTCGGGCGGGGTCGCCGGCAGGTTCGAGGCATAGTCCTGACCGTTCGTACCGACGAAGACCCCGGTGTCGGCGCCGCGCAGGCTCTGGGGATTCATCCCGGCGGTCTCGATCGCCTCCCAGGACGTCTCCAGCAGAAGTCGCTGCTGGGGGTCCATCGCGAGGGCTTCCCTCGGCGAGATGCCGAACAGTTCGGCGTCGAACTCGCCAGCGTCGTCAAGGAAACCGCCGGAGCGGACATAGGAGCGTCCGGGCTGGTCCGGGTCCGGGTCGTACAGCCCATCGAGGTCCCAGCCCCGGTCGGCGGGGAAGCCGGTGACGGCGTCCCGGCCGTCGACCAGCAGCCCCCACAGGTCAGCCGGAGCCCGCACCCCCCCGGGGAACCTGCACGCCATCCCGACGATCGCCACCGGCTCCCGCCCGGCGGCCTCCGCGTCGGCCAGTCGCCGCCGGGCGAGGCGTAGGTCGGCGGTCGTCCGCCGGAGATAGTCGCGGAGCCTGTCCTCGTTGTTCATGCGACGGCGCCCGATCGCGGCGAGATTGCGTGGTGCGGCATGCGTACTCCCGTGGTCACCGGATCAGGGTGTTTCAAGCTCGGAGTCGAGAAGGTCGAACAGGTCGTCGTCCGAGTCAGGTGCGAGTTCCACGCCGGCCGGGGGCTCGGCGACCAGATCGGTCAGCAGCCCCCGGAGCCGGCGGGCGATCCGCGCCCGTTCCGGGGCGGACTCGGGGCCGAGCGCGGACAGGACGGACAGGGCCGGCGCGAGCCGGTCGAGTTCCGTACGGACGTGGGCCACCGCCGCGGCGGCCGACCTCCCGTCGACCGTGGCCCCGTCGACCATGACCCCGTCAACCGTGACCCCGGCGGCCGGAGCGCCGCCCGCGCCGTCCTGACCGCACAGCGCACCGAGTTCCCGGGCGAGCGCCACCGGAGTCGGATGATCGAACACGGCCGTCGTCGGCAGTCGGGTTCCGGCTGCCGCGTTCAGCCGGTTGCGCAGCTCGACGGCGGTGAGCGAGTCGAATCCCAGGTCCCGGAATGCCGCGTCGGCGCCGATCGCCGTGACCGAGCCATGCCCGAGCACCGCGGCCGCGTGCGTGCCGACCAGCGCCAGCAGCGTCCGCAGGCGCGCAGGCTCCGGCTGTCCCGCCAGTGTCTGGCGCAACACGAGCGGTGCGTCCGCCGCCGCCTGCTCCCGGGGGCCGGACGATGCCGGTCCCACCGCCCGGCGGACCGCCGAGATCTCGTCGAGCAGTCGTTTCGGGCGGCCACGGGCCAGCGTGCGGACCAGCCGATCCCAGTCGACGTCGAGGACAACCGACGTGGCGAGATCGTGATCGAGGCTGTCCTGCAGGGCCTTCGTCGCCAGCTCCGGACGCATGTCGATCAGACCGTGGCGGCGCAGCCGCTCGCCGGCCGCCCCCTCGACCATGCCCCCGTCGGCCCACAGTCCCCACGCCACCGCGGTCGCGGGCAGGCCTCGCGCCCGGCGGTGTTCGGCCAGCGCCTCCAGGTAGGCGTTGCCCGGGGCGTAGTTGGCGACCCCGGGCAGGCCGAAGGTCGCCGTCACCGACGAGAAGAGCACGAACGCGTCCAGGTCCAGCTCGCGGGTCAGTTCGTGCAGATGCCATGCGCCGCCGGCCTTGACCCGCGCCACGCCCGCCATCCGCTGCGCCGTCAGCCGGTCCACCACCGTGTCGTCGAGGACGGCCGCGGCGTGCACGACAGCGCGCAACGGCGGCCCCGCCGCCAGGCCCGCCAGCAGATCCGTGACCGCCTCCCGGTCGCCGACGTCGCAGCTGACCAGCGACACCTCGGCGCCGAGGCCGCGCAGCCGCGTGGCCAGCTCGGCCGCACCAGGAGCGTCGGCGCCGCGCCGGCTGGCGAGGACGAGACGCTCGGCGCCGGCCCCGGCGAGCCACCGCGCGACCGACGCCCCCACGCCGCCGGTCCCACCGGTGATCAGGACCGTGCCCCGCGGTCGCCACGGCCGGTCCGCCGCACCGGGCAGCGGGGCGGGGGTGATCCGCCTGACCAGCGCCGCGGACGAGCGGATCGCCAGCTGGTTCTCGCCGTCCGGGTCGCGCAGGATGGCGGCGAGCAGGTCGAGGTCCGCCGCTGTGCCGTCGTCGGCGAGGTCGACGGTCCCGCCCCACAGGTCGGGGTACTCCAGCTCCGTGACCTGCGCGAGGCCCCACACCAGCGCCTGGGCCGGGCTCGGCAACGTGTCGCCCGCGACGGCGCGCACCGCTCCCCGGGTCACGCACCACAGCGGCCCGTCAGCCCCGGCGTCGCTGAGCGCCTGGAGCAGGGTCACCGTCGCCGCATGACCGCGGACGAGCTCGGGATGACCGGGATGCGGGTCGGTATCCAGGGCCAGCAGCGACAGCACGCCGGCCCGGGAGCCGCCCGCCAAAGCCGAGGACAGCTGGCCGGTCAGCGCGTCCCGATCGACCGCGGCCGGATCGACGCGGAGCATCGCCGGTCGCATGCCGGCACGGGAGAACGCGGCGGCGCAGGCATCGGCAAGGGCGGCCGCGTCGCCGGCCGGCACGACGATCAACCAGGAGTCAGGGCCGGTGCCCGCGGTCGCCCCGGCCAGCGTTGACCCGGCCAGCGTTGACCCGGCCAGCGTTGACCCGGCCGGCATCGGACGAGGCGGCATCGAACGCCAGGCGACGCGGTAACGCCAACCGCTCCCGGCGGCCTCGGTGGGCGTCATCGCCGACGGGGGATCGAGCCAGAACCGCTCACGTTGGAACGCGACGGTCGGCAGGTCGACCGGGCGCGGCCGGTCGCCGCGGGGGTCCGCGAACGCGGCGGTGAAGTCGACGGCCACGCCGCGTGTGAACAGTTCGGCGGCGCCGGCCAACAGCCGTTCCCGGCTCCCGTCGCCGCGGCGCAGCGAACCGACGACGACGACCGACCGGTCCGCCTGCGCCGCAGTCTCCTCCACCGCGGCCGTCAGGACGGGGTGGGGGCTGATCTCGACGAACGCCCGGTGCCCGTCGGCGAGCAGCGACTCGGTGGCCTGCTGGAACTCCACCGTTCCGCGCAGGCTGCGGTACCAGTAGCCCGCGTCGAGCGTGGCGGTGTCCAGCTCCGATCCGGTGAGACTGGAGTAGAACGGGATGGTGGCCGGTCGTGGGGTGACGTCGGCCAGCTCCTGGTGGAGGCGCTCGCGCAGTGCCTCCACCTGTGCCGTGTGCGAGGCGTAGTCGACGGGAACCCTCCGGGCCCGAATGCCGTCGGCCTCGCAGCGCGCCAGCAGCTCGTCGAGCGCCCGCGGATCACCGGCCACGACAAGTGATCCAGGCCCGTTGACGGCGGCGACCTCGAGGCGACCCGGCCAGGACCGCAGCGACACCTCGAGGGCGTCGCGGGGCAGCGACACCGAGACCATGCCGCCGCGGCCGGCCGCCGCGGCGCGCAACCCCCGGGCCCGGACGCAGACGATCTTCGCCGCGTCTGGCAGGGAGAGCGCGCCGGCCACACAGGCCGCCGCGATCTCGCCCTGGGAGTGCCCGACGACCGCCGCGGGCTCGACCCCGTGGGACCGCCACCACTGGGTGAGCCCCACCATCACCGCGAACAGGACCGGTTGGACCACGTCGACCCGGTGCAGGCTTGGTGCCCCCGGCTCGCCGCGCACCACGTCGAGCACGGACCAGCCGGTGTGCGGGGTGATCGCGTCGGCGCACTCACGCAGGCGGGCCGCGAAATCCGGCTCGTCGGCCAGCAGGTCGCGGACCATGCCGTCCCACTGGGAGCCCTGGCCGGGGTAGACGAAGGCGATGTCGCCTTCGATGTCCGCGACGCCCCGGGTCAGGTTCGCCGCCGGCTGGCCGGTCTCGAGCGCGCGCAGCCCACGGCGGAATCCGTCGACATCCGCGGCGGTGACGACGGCGCGATGACTCAGCGCCGCACGGGTGGTGGCCAGCGCATGGCCGGTGTCGCGCGGCCGGGCCAGTGCCGGGCCCAGCGCCGCGCCCGGCATCGTGCCGGCCGCGGCCTCGTCCGCCTCGGCCTGGACCCGCAGGCGCCGCGCCTGCGCGGCCAGTGCCGCCTCCCCGCGCCCGGACACCAGCCATGGGACCACCGGCGTGGCGGGATGATCGGGCCCAGCGGAGTCGGCCGGATCCGGCGTCGCGGCGGTCCTCGCCGGTCCGGTGACGGTGCCGGCCGCGGTGACGGTGCCGGCCGCGGCGGCGGCGGCTGGAGCCTGTTCGAGGATGGCGTGGGCATTGGTCCCGCTGATCCCGAAGGAGGAGACGCCGGCCCGCCGGGGGCGGACCGTCGCCGGCCACCTGGTGCTCGCGGTCAGCAGCCGGACCGCACCCGAGGACCAGTCGACGTGCGGTGTCGGCGACGTGACGTGCAGCGTCTTCGGTAGCCGGCCGTGCCGCATCGCCAGAATCATCTTGATGACGCCCACCACCCCCGAGGCCGCCTGCGGGTGGCCGACGTTGGACTTCACCGAGCCCAGCCACAGGGGGCGCTCGGCCGGCCGGTCCCGGCCGTAGGCGGCGAGCAGTGCCGCGGCCTCGATCGGGTCGCCCAGGGCAGTGCCGGTGCCGTGGGCCTCGACGACGTCGACGTCATCCGGGGCCAGACCCGCCGCGGCCAGCGCCCGCTGGACGACCCGCTGCTGGGACCGTCCGTTGGGTGCGGTCAGGCCGTTGCTCGCCCCGTCCGAGTTGACCGCGCTGCCACGGATCAGGGCGAGGATCGGATGCCCGGCTCGGCGGGCCGTCGACAGCCGTGCCAGGACCAGGACCCCCGCGCCTTCGGCCAGCCCGAACCCGGCCGCGTCGGCGGAGAAGGCACGGCACCGGCCGTCGGCGGACAGCGCGTTCTTCCGGCTGAACTCGATGAACGAGCCCGGATGCGGCATCACGGTGACACCCCCCGCCAGCGCCAGCGAGCACTCCCGGCGGCGCAGCGCCTGCGCGGCGAGATGGATGGCCACCAGCGAGGACGAGCAGGCCGTGTCCACCGACACCGCCGGTCCCTCGAGCCCAAGCACGTAGGCCACCCGCCCGGAGGCGACGCTCGCGGTGGTGCCGGTCAGGACGAAGCCCTCGAGTTCGGTGGGGGCCGCGTCCAGCCTCGGGCCGTATCCCTGCTCGGTCACCCCGGCGAACACCCCGGTGTCGGTACCGCGCAGACTCGTCGGGTCGATCCTGGCCCGTTCCAGGGCCTCCCAGGAGGTCTCGAGCAGCAGGCGCTGCTGCGGATCCATCGCCAGCGCCTCCCGCGGGCTGATGCCGAAGAAGGCGGCGTCGAACGCGGCCGCACCGGTCAGGAAGCCTGCCTCGCGCTGCCGATTGGGACCGTGGTGGGCTGGCTGGGCGGCGGTGAGCTGGTCGAGGTCCCAGCCACGGTCACGCGGCAGCCCGCCGACCACCTCCGCGCCGTCGTCGAGCAGCCGCCACAGCGCGTCCGGGTCGTCGATGCCTCCGGGCAGCCGGCAGCTCATCGCGACGATCGCGATCGGCTCGTCGAGATCCGCGCCCGCGCCATGGCCCGCGCCGTCCGCTTCGTCGGCGCCGTCCGCTTCGCCCGCGCCGCTCCGGGTGGTCGCCGACGTGCCCGCCGTGGCGTGCTCCCACGATCCCCGCTCGCCGGTGGCTTCGAGCTCGGCCAGCAGATGACGGGCCAACGCGCGAGAAGTCGGGTGATCGAAGACGAGGGTCGGCGCCAGTCGTAGGCCGGTCAGCTCGCCGAGCCGGCTGCGCAGCTCCAGCGCCGGCACCGAGTCGAGACCGATCTCGCGCAGTGCCGCCCCGGGTGGCACCGACTCGGCCGATGGGCACCCTAGCAGGGACGCGGTCTCGCCCCGCACCGCCGCGAGCAGGATCCGTTGGCGCTGCGCCGGTGACCGGCCGGCCAGCCGCCGCAGCAGCTCGGGCCCCCCGGCCGCGCCCAACGCGTCACCAGCCACCGCGCCGCCGGCCGCCACATCGCCGGGCACCACATCGCCAGGCGCCGCGTCATCGCGGGGCACCGCGTCGCCGATCGGGGCCGGATCACCGTGCCCGGCCGGCCGGCCCACATCCTCGAGAAGTTGGCCGCCGGTGCCGGAGAAGGCCACCGTCCAGTCGACCGCCACGCCTCGCACCCAGGCCTCGGCGAGCGAGAGCAGGAACCGGCGAGGGCCGTCCTGATCGCGGCGCAGGGAGGCAAGAATCGCCGTCGGACCGACGGGAGCATCCGGGGCATCGACGATGTCCCGCAGGCTCCCGGTGAGCACGGGATGCGGACTGATCTCGATGAAGGCGGCGCCCGCGGCCGTGGCGTGAGCGAGATGAGCGGCCCGGGCCGCCCGGGCGAACTGGACCGGCTCCCGGAGAACTCGATACCAGTGGTCAGCGGTCAGGCCGCTCCCGTCGAGGACATTCCCGGCCAGGCCGGAGTAGAACGGCAACCGCCCCGATCTGGGTGCGACCGGTGCCAGGTCGCGCAGCAGACGGTCTCGGACCCGTTCGATCTGGCCCGAGTGCGCGGCCAGGCCGACCGCGATCCGGCGCGCCCACACGCCCCGCGCCGCATAACCCGCGACGGCCCGGCGCACGGAGTCCGCGTCACCGGAGATCACAACGGAGGACGGACCGTTGACCGCGGCGATGCCCACCCGGTCTCCTTCGGCGGCGAGATCGCCTCCGACCTCGGCCGCGGGCAGCGACACCAGGGCCATCTCGCCCTGACCGGCGAGGGTCTGCTGCGCCTGGCTCCAGCGTGCCGCGACACGCGCGCTGTCAGCGAGGGAGAGGGCACCGGTCAGCCAGGCCGCCACCGGCTCTCCGACGCTGTGACCGATGGCGGCCACCGGCTCGACCCCGAACTCGCGCCACATCCCGGCGAGCGCCACCATCACGGCGAACAACGCCGGTTGGACCACGTCCACGCGTTCCAGCGTCGGCGCCCCCGCACCGGCGCTGGAACGCAGGATGTCGACCATCGGGCGATCCGTGAACGGCGCCAGCGCCTCGGCCGCCGCCCGGACAGCGGCGTCGAAAGGGCCCCACTCCGCCATGAGATCCGTCGCCATTCCCGGCCACTGGGAGCCCTGCCCGGGAAAGACGAAAACGGGGCGCACGGCATTGCCGGCCGGGCCGTACACGACGCCCGGAGCGTTTTCACCGCGTGCGAGGGCCTCCAGGCCGCGTACGAAGTCGTTGCGGGTCGCGCCGACCACGACGGCGCGGTAGGGCGACGGAGTCACCCGCGATGCCAGCGAAAACCCGACGTCCAGCGGACGGCCCGCGGCATCGGAGCGGTATTGCGCGCACAGCTCGGCCGCCCGCATCCGCAGACCCGCCGGGCCAGCGGCCCCCAGAACCCACGGGATGACTCGGCGGACACCATCCACGCGAGAATCCCACAATGCTATCGACCCCGTCATCAGCGTCCACTCAATGGAGTATTGGATCGGCCGGGCGACCGCACCGTTCACCGGCGGCGCATCATCGCAGCTCTTATCCTGATTGACCCTCGACCGCCGCGACAACCCCTACGACCCGTGCTGGCGGCAGCGCCAATCGGCACAGTGAGATGAGAAACAGGGGGCCATAGGGGTACAGCATCGCGGCCGTACACGAAAGTCTTGTCGACCCTTCTTGGGAACCGCGAGCTCCGTCGGCTTTCCGCGCTCCCCGCGCGAGCGGCGGCGCTCTCGCCGCCGAGCAGGTTCCCCCGGCTCCCCCCGGGGCTCGGCGCGAGGCGGCCGCCGGTCGGTGACCACCGGACGCGGCCAGCAGGCACACAAGCCGGCAGTCCCACAAGCCGGAGGCCCCACAAGCCGGAGGCCCCACGCGCCGGGTCGCAGCCGCGGGCCCCTCCACATCTGCGGACGATTGGGGGCTATCCCCCCGCCACCCCACTGCGTTGCACACAGCCTGTGGATGGAGACACACAGCCATCTATTCTCGCCTATCATGCAGAACCGTTACAGATTGCTTCTTTCAGTTTGCCCTGAGCACTTCCTATTGATCTGATATCGAACGTCCGCGAGCCACATGCGACAGAGACCGAGGTCCATCCGCCGAGAGACGCACCTGACTGATCGGCCGCGCCGGCATCGATCGGAGCACCCCGTCCCCTCCACCGGCGACGATCACCTCCGCCCAGCCCACGGGCAGCGAGCGGGCATCCCGACGCGCCATCGCCGGGACCACGCTCCCCCGTCACCACCTCGTCCACCCAGCTGCCCGCAGGGCCCGTCCACCACATCCGCAAGGAGACCGCCGACCATGATCTTCGTCGCGCGCGAGGCCGAAATAGCGGTTTTTGAAAGCTTGCTCGCCGATTGCGCGAGCGATCCTCCAAACGGTCAGATCGCCCTTGTCACCGGCCCGACCGGGATCGGAAAAAGCGCGCTCCTGCGCGCCTTCTCCGAGCGAGCCGTAGCAACCGGAATTCGCCCGCTGCGCGCGATCGGGTGCGCCGAGAACAACTCGCTTCCATTCCGGCTGGCCCAGGAGCTGTTCAGCGAATTCGCCGATGATTCGCGCCATCACCACCTGGTGACCAGGGCGATCGACAACTACGTGGCGCTCACCCTGGACCGCTCGGGCGGGGAGGAGCTGACGGCAGCCTACTCCCGGGTGCTGGGCGGTATCGAGGTGTTTCTGCGGGACCTCGGTACTCGGGGCCCGGTTCTCGTCCTGGTGGACGACGTAGACAGAGCGGACCCCGTATCCCGACGGTGCCTCATCGATATCATGCAGCGAATCACCTTCCTCCGCGCCCTGATCGTGTTGGCGGAGCCCACCACCGGCGAAGCCGCCTGGGAAACCGCGGCGGCGAGCAGGGTCCTGCTGCAGCCGCAGGTCACCCGCATCCGGCTGCCGCCGCTGTCCGCCGAGGACGTCGGCCTGATCATGGACCGGCGGACCGGTAGCGGGACAACCCAGCTGGCGCGGGCGGTCCACCGGGCCACTGGCGGAAATCCCCTCCTGGTACGGGCACTGATCGAGGACCATCAGGCGGCGATCGGCCAGCTGGCCGCGCCGCCCGCGACGGAGCCGGTGGCCGGGCTGGCCTTCGAGCGGGCGGTACTGTCCTGCCTCGAACGCGCCGGGCCGGCGGTCCTGGACGTCGCCCAGGCGGTGGCGGTGCTGGACGACGCCGGGCGACCCGACCGGATCTCCCGGCTGCTCGGCAGCCCCGCGGACGCCGTCGACCGAGGGCTTCGCGTGCTGGAACAGGCCGGGCTGCTCGAGAACCTGTGCCTGCGCCATCCGGCGGCCCGCCGCGCGATCGCGGCTGACATCCACGCCGACCGCCGCCTGGAACTGCACCGACGCGCCGCGGCACTGCTGCATCACGACGGCGCCCGGGCCGGTGACATCGCCCGGCACCTGGTCGCCGCGCGGCACACCGAGGACGTCTGGGTTCTGCCGGTGCTGCGGGTCGCGGCGGCCGAGGCGGAGGCGGACAACCAGCTGGCCAACGCCGTCGAGTTTCTCCAGCACGCCGCCCGGGCGTGCTCCGCCAAGTCGGAACGCAGCGCGGTCCTGCTGGACGCGGCGGAGGTCGACTGGCGGCTCAGCCCGTCCACGACGTTTCACTACCTGCCGCGCCTGACGGCCGCGGCGCGCGAGGGCCATTTGGTGGGCCGCCGGGCGGTCGACTTCGTGGCGGCGTCAGCCTGGCACGGCCGGTTGGCCGAGGCGTCAGCGGCACTCGTCCACGTCAGCGAAGCGAGCACGCGACGCGGCGGGCAGGTCGCCGCCGACCTCGACGTCGGGCGGCTCCTGCTGTTCTGCACCTATCCGGGCCTCATGGACCAGGCCCACCACGTCTCCATCGCATCGGCGGCGCGGCCGCTGAACCCGGCCACGACAGATCCGGTCGAACGTGCCGCGCTCGCGCTGGCGGCCGTGATCACCGGCCGTGGGCACGCCCTGGCCAGTACCGAGGCGGAACATCTGCTCCAGAACGTGCCGCCGACCCACACCGGCATCAGGGTCGTCATGTCCGCGGCGCTCGTTCTGATCTACACGGACCACCTCGCCGCCGCCACCACCGGCACCGACATCCTCAGCTCGCACCCCACGATCACCCGTTCGAACACCTGGCGGGCACTGGTCTCCGGGCTACGGGCCGAGATCGCGCTGAGACGGGGCGACCTGCCCGATGCGGAAAGACACGCCCGCGCAGCGCTGACGGATGTGACGCCGCACGGCTGGGGGGTCGGCCTCGGCGCGCCGCTGGCGAGCCTGCTGCTTGCCATGGTCCGCATGGGCCGTCTGACCGAGGCCGCACGATGGCTGACGACCCCAGTCCCGGAAGCGATGTTCCAGACCCGGTTCGGTCTGCACTATCTGCACGCCAGAGGGCACTTCCACCTCGCGACCGGTCGACCGCACGAGGCGCTCGCCGACTTCGGCACCTGCGGCGATCTGATGATCCGCTGGGGGATGGACGTGTCCGGCCTGGTGGCCTGGCGGACCGACGCCGCCGAGGCACACCTGCGGATGGGCCAGCGCGACCGCGGCCGGAGCCTGGCCGAGGAGCAACTCAGCCGGGAGGGATTCACCACCTCGAGGACATCGGGAAACGCGTTTCGGCTGCTGGCGGCCGCCAGCGAACCCGGCGCACGGCTGCGCCTGCTGCGGCAGTCCGTCGAGGTCCTGCGCCAGGTCGGAGCCAGAGTGGACCTCGCCCGCGCCATGGCCGACCTGAGCATGGCCTATCACGTCAGCGGCGACACGGCCCAGGCCCGCTCCATCTCGCGAGGCGCCCGACTACTGGCGAACCAGAGCCGGGCCGAGGCGATCGTCGAGCCACCCAGACAACGCGGCAGCCGCGGGCATGAGGAGTCGTACGGGGCTGCGCGGCAGTACCCACCGGCCGCGGTCGACACACTGTCCGACGCCGAACGGCGGGTCGCTTCCCTGGCCGCCCTGGGACACACCAACGGGGAGATCGCGGACCGGCTGTACATTACGACCAGTACCGTCGAACAGCACCTGACCAGGGTGTATCGGAAGCTGAACGTACGGTCCCGGGCAAATCTGCCCGCTGTGCTCACCCCGGCGTCGCCGCGCCCTCCTCCGGTCAGACTCGGGTGGGAGGCCTCGCGGGTGCGGGTCGCCACCCCGTCGAGATGAGCTGAGACAGGACCCACCTCGACGGGACGCGTCCGCCAGCGCTCCGCGAAGGAGGAGGAGGTTCGCGCCTGGCGGGCGCCGGGCCTCGAGCTCGTCAGCTCAGGGCTCGGATCAGGACCGGTGGCCCGGCGGCGGGCAGCGGCGCCCACTCCCAATGCCCGGCGTGGGTGTCACATCGCAACGCCGCCACGATGATGTTCACGGACCGCCCACAATCGCTGGCCGCCGGTCCGCGGTCCGCGAGCCGAAGAGCTCATACACCGGCCCAGGCCTTCGGATCCGCTCATCTAGGCTTGCGGGCATGCCGGACACGCAGTACGAGGAGCTCCTGGGTCACGTGCTGGACGCGGGTGCCCGCAAGGCGGATCGCACCGGCACGGGCACCCGGTCGATCTTCGGCCACCAGCTGCGTTACCGGTTGTCCGACGGCTTTCCGCTGATCACGACGAAGAAGGTCCACTTCCGTTCGATCGCCTACGAGCTGCTGTGGTTCCTGCGCGGCGAGGCGAACGTGTCGTGGCTGCGGGAGAACGGGGTCACGATCTGGGACGAGTGGGCCGCGCCGGACGGCGACCTCGGCCCGGTCTACGGCGTGCAGTGGCGATCGTGGCCGACCCCGGACGGCGGGCACATCGACCAGATCAGCGAGGTGCTGCGCACGCTGCGGGAGAACCCCGACTCGCGGCGGATCATCGTGTCCGCGTGGAACGTCGCCGACCTCGGGCGAATGGCACTGCCGCCGTGCCACGCGTTGTTCCAGTTCTACGTCGCGGGCGGCCTGCTGTCCTGCCAGTTGTACCAGCGCAGCGCGGACCTGTTCCTCGGCGTGCCGTTCAACATCGCGAGCTACGCACTGCTCACGCATATGATCGCCGAACAGGTGGGGCTCGGGGTCGGGGACTTCATCTGGACCGGCGGCGACTGCCACCTCTACGACAACCACATCGACCAGGTCCGCCGTCAGCTCACCCGTGAGGCGCGGCCGTTCCCGACCCTGCGCCTGTCCCCCGCGACCAGCCTGTTCGACTACACCTACCAGCACCTCGCGCTCGACGGCTACGACCCGCATCCCGCGATCGCCGCACCGGTGGCGGTGTGATCGGGCTCGTCTGGGCGCAGTCGGCGAACGGGGTCATCGGCCGCGACGGTGCCCTGCCCTGGCACCTGCCCGAGGACATGACCCACTTCCGCGCCCTGACCACCGGCGCGACCGTGCTCATGGGCCGGCGCACCTGGGAGTCGCTGCCGCCCCGGTTCCGGCCGCTGCCCGGCCGGCGCAACCTCGTGCTGTCGAGCACGCCGCGCCCGGATGTGGAGACGTTCCCCGACCTGTCACAGGCGCTCGGTGCCGTAGCCGGTGATCTGTGGGTGATCGGCGGCGGCGCGGTGTACCGGGCAGCGCTGCCGTTCGCCGACCGGATCGTCGTCACCGAGATCCGTGAACACTTCGACGGCGACACCCACGCACCCGACGTCGGGCGCCCGCCGAACTCCCTCGGGGCATGGCAGGCGTCGACGAGTGGCCTGCACTACCGGTTCCTCACCTGGGGCTGAGGAATTCACCCCGGGGCCGGTTACGGCACGGCGGAGACGACCGGCATGGGATGCCGGGCTGGTCGTCAGTTCTGCCGGCCGGCCCGGGCCGGCGGATGGGGGTGGGCCGAGACGGTCCGGTTCCGGCCGGTGCTCTTGGCGACGTACAGCGACTGGTCGGCGCGTCCCAGCACCGCGGACAGCGACGGCTCGTCCGGGTCGAAGATCGCGGTGCCCACGCTGACGGTGACGTGGAGCGGACCGGCGGACGTCCCCACCGGCCGGGCGCAGACGGCGCGCCGAAGGCGTTCGCCCAGCGCGTGTGCCTGCTCGGTGCCGCCGGCGACGAGGACGGCGAACTCCTCCCCGCCGAGCCGGCCGGCGAGCTCCTCCCCGCGCACGCAGCGCTCGATCCGGCGGGAGATCTCGACGAGCACCTCATCCCCGACCGCGTGCCCGTGCAGGTCGTTGACCTGCTTGAACCGATCGACGTCGATCATCGCGGCGGAGGTCGGCCGACCGGCGGACATCCGCGCCCGCGCCCGCGCGGTCGCCTGTTCGACGAAGTGCCGCCGGTTGGGCAGGCCAGTGAGGACGTCGGTGGCGGCCGAATGCCGGGCCTCCTCGTACAGGCGGGCGTTGTCGTACGCGGTCGCCGCGGTGCCCAGGACCATCCTCGCCACCTCCGCCTGCGGGCCCGCACCGTCCGCGCCGGGGGAGCCGGCGAGCACGATGATGGTCGGGACGGCGCACGGCGGTGTGACCGGCAGCGCCAACCAGGATCGCAGCGGATGGGACACGCCCGGAAGACGGATGGCCGCCGCGGCCGGGCTGCCACCGATCGTGGCGCCGGTGAAGGCGGGGGTCAGCACCGTGCGCGCGTCCTCGACGGCCGCCCCGACCGCACCCGGGTCGACGTCCCCGTGGACCTGAATGACCCGGATGGTCGACCGGACGTCCTGGCGCAGGACCCACACGCCGTCGTGCGGCAGCACCGGTCGCGCCGCGGTCAGCATCCGACCCAGGATGTCCCGTGAGCGCAGGGTCGAGCCGGCCTGTTCGGCGACGTCGCGCAGGGCCTCGGCGAGCTCACGCTGGCGGCGCTCGGCGGCGAGGTGGGTCTGCAGGCGCGCGGCCTCGGCGGTCCGCAGCGCCACCCCGACCTGCTTGGCCAGCGTGACGAGGACGTCAACGTCATCCTCGGTGAACAGGCCCTTGGCCACCTGGCTGTCCACGTAGATCACACCGGAGGCACCGCCCTCGATCGTGATGGGCGCGGCCAGGATGCTGCGCAGACCGTGCTGGACGGCACTGTCGGAGCCGAGCGCCGCGCCCTGCGCGGTGCCGGTGACGACCAGTGGCCGTCCATCCGCGTGCACCCGGGCGACGATGCTGTGGGCGTAGGACGACAGGCCCGTCGCCGCGCCGTCCCGCGCGGTGTGCCCGGCGTGGGGAACGAGGGTCACGGACCGGCCCTCCCCGGCGGGCCCGTCCTCGGGTCCGGGCCTGGCGTCGTCTCCGGCGACCACGGCGGCCGCGTCCTTCGGAAACAGGAGCAGCGCCCGGTCGGCGCCGAGGATGTCGGTGATCTCGGTGAGGACGATGTCGGCCACCGCCTCCGGGTCGACGGCACCGTTCGTGGCGGCGCTGACCCGCAGCAGCGCGTCGAGGCGGCGCCGATCCCGGGTCGAGCCCACCACGCTTGGCCCTCTGGCCGGGCTGGGCATGGGATCGGAGAGTCCGAACTCGCGGCGCACGGCACGTCCGCGGGGGATCCAGCCGTGTGCGTCGGCCAGCGCGAGCGCGTGGCCGGCCTCCTCTCGGGCCTGCCGGTCCCGGCCGAGGGACCGCAGGCAGCGGGCGCGTTCCACGCACACGTCGAAGATGATGCGGGGAGCATCCAGCCGGGTCGCCAGGTGCTGCGCCGCCGTGAGCCAGCGCAGGGCCCACCAAGGCCGGCCCGCGATCTGCTCCGCGATCGCCCGGAGCACCAGCAGGTCGGCACGGAACAGGGGCAGCGCCGCTGCCGGCAACGCCTCCCGCAGACAGCGGCGGGCGACGCGGGCCCGCTCGGTTCGTTCACTGCCCGTCGCGGCCCGGGCCTGTTCGAGGCGGCCCCGAGCCTGGACGAGCCAGTAGTGCCGGTGGAACTTCGCGCTGCGCCACGGCGAGCGGCCCTTGGCCTGGGCCGAGGCGACCAGGCGGTCGAAGCCCGCGCCGGCGCCCGCTGCTCCCGCCTCGGTGCCGGCCTCCTCAAGCTCGGTCTCGATCAGGTTGTGGTCGACGATGAAGGTGCGCACCGGTTCCTCCCGTGCCGACGGCAGGGCGGCGAGCACCGATTCGAGGTCCTCGCCGGCACCGCCAAGCGAGCGTGCCATCCGGGACCTCATGATCCGGATGTCGTTGAAGACGTAGTCGATGCCGTAGGCGTTCGGCTGCAGGCAGGCCAGGCCCTCCCGCCACAGGCCCCGGTAGTCGTAGTTCATGGCGAGGGCCGTCACCGCGTCGTCGTACAGGGACGCGTCGACCCAGCGGGCCGCCCGGCGCAGCGTCGCCTCGAGCTGGTCGCTGACGACGGTGGTCTCGCCGAGGAACTGCAGGGCGAAACCCGTGTACAGGTCCACCTCGGCCAGCAGGGCCGGATTGCCGGTCTTCTCCGCCAGCACCCGGAACGTCCTGATCGAACGGCGCGTCGGCCGCCGGCGGCCCATCTCCGCCGCCGCGCAGTTGATGATGCTGTGGCCGCGGATGAACAGCTCACCGAAGCCCAGCCGCTTCATCACGTACAGCCCGCCCAGATGCCACAGAAAGGTCGGGGCGTCGGACAGGAACAGCGAGTTGGGCCCGCCGATCTCATGCAGGCGCAGCTCGATCTCGTAGCGCCGCCGGGCCGGCCCGGTGGCCGTCCCGAAGCCGGTCGCCGGCCAGCGCATGGCCAGCGCGCACAGCATCCGGCCGAACGCGACGGGGCCGACCAGCACGGGGCCGGGGATCGGCCGGCCGGCCTCGGCGAGGCCCCGCCGGACGTGGGCCGCGGCGGCACCGTAGTTGCGCATTCCGTGCTCGATTCCCGCCGCTTCCGCGTGCAGCGCCGCGCGGGCCAGCGGGTCCGCTTCCAGCGTCAGGGCGCGGGCGAAGTGGGCGCGAGCCCGGTCCGGCTTCACGATGCGGGAGCAGGCCAGGCCGAAGCCCGTCTCGAAGGCGCCGTCCGCGGCGATACCGGCCCGCGCGGCGGCACCCGCGGCCACCCGGAACATGCCCTCCGCCTCGACCGGAGCGCGCCCGGCGAGCGCGGCCTCGGCCGCCGCCCGGGCGAGGCGGTAGAGCCGGGGCGCGGGAAGTCCGCCGCTGACCGCGTGCCGGGCGAGAGCGAACCGGGCGGCGCCCCGCACGGTTCCGGCCGCCTCCATCGCGTCCGCGATCGCCACGTGCCGTCGGCGCAGGCCGTCGGCGCTGATGGTCGACAGCAGTGCCTCCCGCACGCAGTCGTGCACGAACGACCAGCGATCCGATGACCAGCCCCCCGCCCTCGACGGCCCGCCGCTCGACGTCGACGACCAGCCGCCCGGCGGCCAGCTCCCCGGCTTCGACGACCAGATGTCCGGCTCCGGTGACCAGCCCCCGCCCGGTTCCGGCGACCAGCCGTCGGGGGCCGGCGTCACGAGCTGGTGATGTTCCGCTTCGGCGAGGACGAGCCGCGTGTGTTCCGGCGTCACCCCGGCCGCCGCGGCGAGCAGCGTGACATCGAACTGGTGCCCGATCGCCGCCGCGGTGCTCAGCACCGGCAACGACGAGGAGTCCAGCATGCCGACCCGGCGCCGGATCAGCCCCAGCACCTCGTCCGGCAGGGCGAGTGAGTCCAGTCCTTCCCGGTCGAGGTCGAAACCCTCCCATGACGGCCGGATCAGGCCCGCGTCGATCACCGCCCGCACATACTCGAAGACGGCCAGCGGGCAGCCGGAGGAACGGACCGCCACCTCCCGGACGAAGCGGTCGTCGGCGACGTCACCCAGGCAGCTGCGGACCAGCTCGGCGACCTCGGGCTCGCCCAACGGCTCCAGCCGGATGTCGAGGCGCGGCGACCTGCCCGCCGGCAGGAGGCGCTCGGCCCGGCGGGCCGTCGCGACGACCAGCAGCGGCGCCGGCTCCGGGTCTCCCACGATCTCCTCCAGGAGCTGCCGGTCCGCCGCCCCGAGCCACTGGGTGTCGTCCACCCACAGCAGCAGGCCGCCGCTGCGCCGGGCCAGCTCCCGGACCAACCGAGCGACAGCCAGCCGCAGCTGGACGCCCGCGTCGCCGGTCGCCGCCGATCCCGGCCGGCGCGGACCGTCCGGACCGCCCAGGGACGGGTGCAGACCGGCCAGCACGGCGCCGTCGTCACCGGCCGCCGCCCGCAGCCGGCCGACCGAGGCCCCGGGAGCGTGCAGCCAGCTCTCCACCAGCGCCTGGAACGTGACGAAGGGAGCGTCGGCCCGTTCGGCGCACTTCGCCTCCATCAGCATGGCGCCCGGCACCGCCCGGGCCTCCCGGACGAACGTCCGCATGAGGTGTGTCTTTCCCATCCCCATGTCCCCCGTGACGCCCACGACCGTTCGTTCACCCGCCGGTCCGCGGGCACGATCCCAGGCGGCCCGTAGCTGCCCGAGCGGCACCGCGCGTCCCACCGGCTGGTCCGACGGCGGCCGGGGGAAGGTCCCGGCGACCGCCGCCGGCGTGTCCGGCCCGGCCACGGCGGCCAATGCCGCGACCAGGTCGTCCGCGGACTGGAACCGGTCGTCCGGATCCTTGGCCAGGAGGGTGGCGACGATGTCCACGAGACCGGGTGGGAGGTCGTCGCGGACGCGACGCGGGTCCGGGGGCATGGCGACCGCGTGCAGCCGCATCAGTTCGGCGACGTCGCCCGCCTCGAACGGCGGGCGTCCGGTGAGACAGGCGTGGAGCACGACGCCGAGGGCGTAGAGATCCGAGCGCGCGTCCACCGGCCGGTTCAGCATTCCGCTCTGCTCGGGCGCGCTGTAGAGCACGGTCCCGACCATTTCGTCCCGCGGGACGCCGCCGGCGCGGCCCAGCAACCCGAAGTCCACCAGGACCGCCTGGCCGTCCGACCTGATCATGATGTTCGTCGGCGTGACATCCTGGTGCACGAGGCCCAGCCGGTGGGCAGCGGCGAGCGCCCCCGCGACGTCCAGGCCGATGCGCAGGGTGGTCGGAACCGTCAGCGGTCCGGCGGCGAGCCGGGCCGCCACCGGCTCGCCCTCGATCAGCTCCAATATCAGGTAGGGACGGCCGTCGGCCTCCCCCGCGGCGAACACCCGGGCGATGCTGGGATGCCGTAGGCAGGCGAGCACGGTCGCCTCCCGCCGGAAGGAACGGATCACCTCACACGGTGGAACACCCCGGGACACCTTCACCGCATAGCCTCGGCCGTGCCGCTCGGCGTGATACACCACGGCCGAGGCTCCCCGGCCCAGTTCGCTTCCCAGGCTCACCCCCGGGATGATGACCGCTGCCACACTCACCGGTTCCTTCCGTGACCCGCCCCCCTGATCGTCATGGTCCGGCCGGCGCGGGCCCTTTATCTCTCACTATCACCCGTCCGTACCGGGTCCGCATCCCGGCGTCACGCCCGGCGACATCGGCACCCGTGACCGCCTGCCACTCCGTGCCGCCCTGTGCCGGCAGGTCCAGGTCCCCGGCGGACGCGCTGAGCGACGACCGGATCGCCCGGGAGCGGCACAGTATGATCACGGGGGTCGGGTGGGCACACCAGAAGTCCAGGTGCGAGACGCGGGCCTAGCAGTGCACGGTCAGACCGATCCTGTGGATCCGGGAGTAGAGGCTGGGCGGAAAGGTGCCGCTGGCCAACCAGTGGTACGGCTGCCGGTGGTCGGGCAGGTTGTGGATGAACTCGTGGGGATCACGGGGATTCTGAACCGCGTTGTTGTCCAGCAGCAGGGCGACAGCAGCGGCGCTGACCATCCTACGAAGCGGGAACATGCGGACCCCTCTCGTTGTCTCTCGATTCCTCGCCCAGCCGGGTCCGCGACGCATAACGCAGCATCAACATGGATCTTCCCCTAATGAAACCCGGACAGATTGTCCGCGCCTTATCCCAAGCGGTCCCGGCCCCAGCTGATCGCCACGACTGTGGGCCCGCCGGCAGGTGGGGTCGGTGGTGCGACGTAGGCTGATCAGCCATGCCGGGGCAACCACTGCGGGAACTTGTCGAGCCGGGCTGGGCGCAGGCCCTCGAACCCGTGGCGGGGCAGATCAGCGCCATGGGTGACTTCCTGCGCGCGGAGATCGCGGCTGGTCGCAGCTACCTGCCGGCCGGGCCGCATGTGCTGCGAGCCTTCCAGCAGCCGTTCGACGACGTGCGGGTGCTGATCGTCGGGCAGGATCCCTACCCGACTCCGGGGATGGCCATCGGCTACAGCTTCGCGGTGGCGCCCGAGGTGCGCAGTCTGCCGGGCAGTCTGCAGAACATCTTCCAGGAGCTGTGCGCGGACGTCGGCGTGCCCAGACCGTCCAACGGTGATCTGACCGGCTGGACGCGCCAGGGTGTGCTGCTGCTGAACAGGGCGCTGACGACGGCGCCGCGCCAGCCCGGCTCGCATCGGGGCAAAGGCTGGGAGCTGGTCACCGAACAGGCGATCCGGGCGCTGGCCGGACGAGGAAAGCCGCTGGTCGCGATCCTGTGGGGTGCCGACGCGCGCAGCCTGCGACCGTTCCTGGACGGCGCCGCGACCATCGAATCCGCCCATCCGTCACCGCGGTCGGCCGACCGCGGCTTCTTCGGTTCCCGGCCGTTCAGCCGAGCCAACGACCTGCTGCTTCGCCAGGGTGCCCAGCCCGTCGACTGGAGTCTCCCGTAGTCCGCTTCGCGTGCGCTCGCGCCACGAGCCGGACCCGCTCGCCAGGACCCATGCGGGCCCGCAGGCCTCCGGCTGCCCTTTCCCGTCCGACCCCGGCAACGCCGGCCCGAATCCCATGATCGCCACGCCGTGCGGTCGGCCACCGACCAAGATCCGTCCAAACAGGTCGCCGTGGGGGGCGAATCGGACACGAATGCCCCCACAGCGACCTGTTTGGATCTTGACCGGACCAGCTCTGCCACGGAGGGTGACTTCCCGCCGCAGGGTCCTCCGCCGAGCCTGAGGAGGGGAAGGGAAGGCGGGGGCCCCAGCAGGACGGCGGGAAGGTGGTCGGCAGCAGTGTCCGCAGGGCCCGGCGAACAGCCAGAACAGCCAGGACCGTTGGACCGCCAGGACCGCTGCCCCCGTTGGAGCGTCATGGACCGCCAGGGGCGCCGCCCACCGTGGAACCGCCAGGGATCGCCGCCGCCGTGGGACCGCCAGACTGCCACCGTGGAACCGTCAGGAACCGCAAGATGGCTGGTCGCGGCGGTCGCGCGGGCGGCGGGCGGTCTGGATCAGGTGCGGGCGAGGTACTGGCGCGGGTAGGTGTGGGTCTTTCCGTTGCTGAAGTGCTGAGTGAGGGTTGCCGGCAGCCCGGTCCACCTCTGCGCCGGGGTGATGAAGACGCTCTCGGTCAGACCGTTGTAGCGGAACGTGACGGTCAGGGACACGCCCACGTAGCCCCAGCGCACGCTGTCGGGCGCCTTCCAGAGGAAGGGGTTGTTGTTCGGCAGGCCCAGCCAGGGACGGCCGATGACTCGGACCGACGCGGTTGACCACTTGTCGCAGTCCGTGAAGCTGATGATGATGTTGACCAGCCTGCCGTCGGGTGCGTAGGAGTGCCAGTTCCCGGCATAGGGGTGACTGGTGCCGCAGTTCACGGTGGCCGCACGGGCCGCCGGGGGGTGCGCGGCAACGGTGAACCCGACGGCGAGTGCCAGGGTCAGGGCCAGGGCCGCCAGACGGCGGGCGGGAAGCGCGAGGCGGGCGGTCACGTGTCCTCCTGGGACGGGTCGCGGGGGCCGTCCGGGAGACCGGGCAACCGGCGGCGAAACCCAGGGTCTTCGCCGCCGGCCCGTTGCGCCGCGTTCTGTCGCGACCTGGCCACGGCCCCGGTCCGCTCACCGGGACGCCCGCCCTGCGCGTACACCGCACCCTGCGTTCGCGCGATCCTGCCCGCGGTCGTCGAGCTTGCGTGTCCGTGCGCGCACGTGTTCACGCGCGCGGGTGTCGTGCTACTCGCACCAGACCGACGTCGACGGGCCGGGTGGCGGCGGGCCGGGCAGCCTTGTGCCGAGCCGGGTCGCGGTGTGCCGGAGGCGGTCGACGAGGTCCGGCGCGAGCCGCGGCGCCAGCACCATGGCGGTCAGCGCGGCGAGCACCGTCCCGTCCAGGCTGCGGATCGGTACCGACACGCAGCAGACGCCGGTCACGAGATCCTGCCGGTCGTAGGCGACGTGGTGCTCGCGGATCTCGGCGAGGGCACGCTGCCACTGCCGCGGCGACATCGACGGTGGTCCGGCCGGGTCGGACCGGTCGACCAGGTCGGACCGGTCAGCCAGGTCGGACCGGTGCGCGAGCAGGAGCTGGCCGCCGGCGGTGTCCAGGCGCCGTGATGTCGGGCTGTCGCCGAGGTCCAGGCCGCGCTCAGCGGCGGCGCTGGTGGCGGCGACGACCTGGTCGTCGCGCAGGACGACGACGGCGACGGCCGCGCCGGTGGCGGCGCTCAGCGCGGCGACGGGCTCCCGGGCCATGCGAGCCAACCGGTGCAATGACCGGTCGGGGGCGGTAATCCGCCGCAGGCCCGCGCCGATCCGGTAGCCCCCCGCGCCGTCCCGGTCTACGGCGCCCACCGCGGTGAGCTGCTCGACCAGGCGGTGCACCGTCGACTTCGGCAGGCCGGTCGTCCTGGCCAGTTCCGACAGGCCGGTCGAGTGGTACCAGGACAGCGCGTCGAGAATGCCGAAGGCGCCCTCCAGCACCCCGCGCCCACGTGTCGGTGCCAGACCATCGGACCCTGCCACGATGCCGCCTCCCCCGAGATCGACCACCCGGCTGTACGGCGAAACCGTCGAACATACGGGAGCAGGAGTGATCATAGGGCCGGCGGAAGTGCGGGACCGTCGAGATACTCGAACGGGCGTCGGAGTTGGCCACGGCGATGAGCGAATGGGCGGCGGGAACGGCGGTTTCCGCGGCGATGTCACCGGGCTGCTTGTCGCTTCGCAGGACAGGGGATGCGGGTCGTCGGCGCCGCGCGGGACGGCGCCGAGGCGGTGAAGCTCGCCGGCCAGCTGCGTCCCGACCTGGTCCTCAGGGACATCCGGATGCCCGATCTGAACGGCATCGACGCCACTCGGCGGATCACCGCGCACCCGGCCAGCCGGGTCATCATCCTGACCTCGTTCGACCTGGACGAGTATGTGTTCGCCGCGGCCACCCTCACCGGACGGGCCCCACCGCACCAACGGTGGGGCCCGCACAAGTGGCCGACTCGGTCGCTAGTCGTCAGTCCCTGCCGTCGCCCTTCCAGTCGTCCTTGTTCCAGCCGTCCTTGCGATCATGGTCCTTCTTCCAGCCATCCTTGCGATCATGGTCTTTGTTCCAGCCGTCCCTGTTCCAGCTGTCCTTCTTCCAGTCATCCTTGTCCTTGTCGCCGAACCAGTCGTCCTTGTGTCGGTCATCGTTGTGGCGGGCGTCCTTGTCGTCGAACCAGTCGTCCTTCTTCCAGTGCCCATCCTTTCCCTTGTCGTCGAACCAGTCGTCGTCGAACCAGTCGTCCTTGCGGTTGTCTTTCCGCCACCCGTCGTCTCCCCAGCGGTCGGCCTGCGCGACCGTCTCCCGGCCGTCCGACGCGAAGGCGCTCGAAGCCGCCGGCCCCAGTGCGACGAAAATGGTCGCCGCGCTCGACAGCGCGACCACTGCGGCCCGAGTTCTCATCGATCTCTGCACGGTTCTCTCCATTGCTTTCAGAAGAGCAGCCAATCAGGGTCGCGGGAAAGCGTATCCGGTCTGCCACGGGCCGCAAATCCAGCCGCCAAACCTCGCTATATATTCGGAATTCTTTCCGGGTTTTTGCACATCTCGACCGGGCCCCGGGCGCCGGGCCATGCGGGCAGATTGCGGCGACGGCGCGACATTCCGGGCAGGGCGCAGATGACCGTGCTCGCGGTCGCCACGGGATCGACGTCGGCGATCGTCCGACGATGGTGATCGGCGAGCCGGCCGGGACGGGGCGCCCGCAGGCCTCGAGGGCGGCCTCGAACGCCTCGGCCGCCGCGTCCTCGGCGACGTGTCAGTGCCCGGTCGGTGCCCTCGAGACTGGAACCGTGCCAGGACGCCCTTCACGACGACCTACTCATCCCGATCCTGCTTGCGGCGCGCTGCGTGCGTGGCCATCGCAGGAGGAGATGAGGGCGTAGGGTTCGGCGAGAGACGCCGCGTCCGGGGATGGACGTGGGCGGTGAGTTGCCGGGGTGAGGCCATGCGTGCGCAGCGCCTCTCTTCTCCATGCCCTGAAACAGCGGTAACTCCTGCCTGAGAAAGGCATCTCCCTCATGCATCTCCTGATCCTGGGTGGAACCAGGTTCGTCGGCCGCGCCGTCGTGGACGCGGCGCTCGCCGCCGGCGCCGAGGTCACCCTGTTCAACCGGGGGCTGACCGCCCCGGGACTGTTCCCGCAGCTGGAAACCGTGCTCGGTGACCGGAGCACGGACCTGTCCGCCCTTGCCGGACGGCGTTTCGACCTGGTCATCGACTGCGCCGGGTACGAGCCGGCCGTGGTCGCCCGCTCGGTCGCCGCCTTGGGCGAGGCAGTCGACCGGTACGTTTTCGTCTCCTCCGTCTCGGTCTACGCCGACCAGACCACTGCGCCCGTCGAGGGCGCCGTCGTCCGCGAGGACGACTCCTACGGTGGCCGCAAGGCGGCGTGCGAGCGCATCGTGCTCGCCGGCTTCGGCGATCGCGCCCTGATCGCCCGGTCCGGGCTCCTCGTCGGCCCGCACGACCCCACCGAGCGGTTCGCCTACTGGACGCGGCGCTTCACCCGCGGCGGCCCGGTCCTCGCCCCCGGCCATCCGGCCGATCCCGCCCAGTTCCTCGACGTCCGGGACCTCGGCGCGTGGCTGGTCGACGCGACCGCGTCGGGCATCCACAACGCGGTCGGGCTGTCGCTGCCGATGGGCGAACTGCTCGACGTCTGCCGCACGGTCGCGGGCTCGAACGCGCCGCTCGTCTGGAGGTCCACCGCGGACCTGCTGGCGGCCGGGGTCGCGCCGTGGATGGGTGTGCCTCTGTGGATCGGCGATCCGGCCTGGAGCGCGGCCAACCTGGTCGACGGCCGCCGCGCCCGCGCCCACGGCCTGCGGACCCGCCCGATCGTCCAGACCGTCACCGATGTCGCGACCTGGGACGCTGCCCGCGGCGGCCCCCTCGACGGACGTGAGCCCCTGCCCGCCGACGACGAAAGGCGACTCCTGCTCGCCACATCCTGACGCCGACCCCGTTCGGCGGCTGCCGAGTGATGCTGGCAGCCGCCGAACGGTCTGGCGCCGACAGAGGCGATTCCCCTTTCCCCTGTTCCACCGTGCCTGGCCCCGGGCGAGCAGGAGCCGCATCGCGGCGAGTTTCACCCGTCTCCACACCGTCCGTCCGACCGGTACCCAAGCTACCCGCGCGTCGGGACGGGGATGGTGTTCCTACTACAGGGCTACGAAGGGTGTTATGCCCTGGTTTGCCCCTGCAGAAGCGACACCGAAGCGCTGTGGCCACTCCAGGCCGCGGCGGCGCGGCCCTCGTACCACTGCTGGGTGTGGTCGGCGATCATGACGCCCTGGCCCGGCCCGATCGACGTGTCACGTCGTCCTCGCACCATCCCGCCGTCCCCGTCCCCGTCCCCCCGTCCCGTCACCGTCACCGTCCCGTCACCAGTCAGCCCGGTCGCCCGTCAGCCGGCCGCGGGAGTGTCCCAGCCGGGAGGGACGGTGGGATCGGCGAAGGTGGTGAAGTCGGTCGTCGCCCGGAAGGCGGGCAGCTGGTACAGGCGGCGGGCATAGGCCCACAGGTTCGGGTGGTTGCGGCGTTGCGCGTCGTCGGCGCGTCCAGGATAGCGGGCAAGCGAGACCCACAGGCGGATGTCGGCCTCGGTGAGCTGGCCGCCGACCAGGTACGGGGCGTCGGCGAGGCGGGCGTCGAGCCGGGTGAACGCGCCCTGCAGCGCGGCGCGGGCCGCCTCGTCGTGGGCGGCCCGGTGGACGCCGCGGTTCACCGCGGGACCGATCCAGGAGTCGAGCTCGGCGATCTCGGCGCGCAGGTGCTCGGGGTAGATGTCGGCACCGTTGGACCAGGCCCCGAACTGGGTGGCCAGATCGATGCCGAGGGTGACGAAATCGTTGCTGACGACCCGGCGGGTCTCCCGGTCCCACAGCGTCGGCACGGAGACGTGGCCGTCGAAGCCGGGCTCGGTCGCCTCGTAGGCGTCGCGCAGCAGGGTGAACCCGTTCACCGGGTCCGGTCCGTTGGATTCGCGAAATGCCCAGCCGCGGGCGTCCCGGCTGTTGTCGACGTAGGACACGCTGATGACGTCCTCGAGTCCGTTCAGCGCGATCTGCAGGATGACCCGCTGCGCCCAGGGGCAGAACCAGCCGGAGTAGATGTGGTAACGCCCCGGCTCGGCCCGATATCCGCTCGACCCGTCCGCGGTGATCCGTGCGGTGAACCGATACAGCGGCCGCGGGTCCCCCGGGTCCTGCCTGATCGTGTACTGGCCGTACGTGGCGACGTCGGTCGGGCTGGCAAAGAGGGAACTCACTTGTTGGGACACGCTCGTCATCCTCCTGGTTGGGCCGGCCTGCCCGGCTGCCGCGGTTGGGGCGGCACAGCCGGTTCAGCCGCCGATGACCTTGCGGTAGGCCCGTGGGCCATCGTAGTCGTTGACCGCGAAATGCCAGGTGGCCTGGTTGTCCCAGATGACGAAGTCGCCGGGCTTCCAGCCGAAGCTCACGGTGTAGTTCGGCGAGGAGGCGTGCTTGAGCAGAAACGGCAGGAGCGCCTCGCCCTCGGCGGCGCTGATGCCGCCGGTCAGGCGCAGCGCCGAGGAGCTGAGGAACAGCCCCTCGCGACCGGTGTGACGGTGGGTGCGCACCACGGGATGCTCGACGGTCTCGGTCACCGGCGGCCGGTTATAGGTACCGTCCCCGGGATAGACGTCGTACACCGCGCTGACCGATTGGAGTAGTCGCCGGAACGGCTCGGACAGACCGTCGTAGGCCGCTTGCAGGTCCGCCCACAGGGTGTGGCCGCCAACCTCCGGCACCACCTGATAGGTCAGCGACTCGAGGTTGAACGGCGGGGTGCGCCACACGCCGCCGACGTGCCACGTCGAGGCGGCACCCGCCTTCTCAAGGTCGAAAGTATACACCAGCCGGTTGTCCTCATGACGGCGCAGCCACGTGGGGTGGTCGAACGGCTCATCGAAGATCCGCACAGCCCGCACGTGCGCGGCGGGGGAGAGATGTTGGCCGCGGAAAACCAGGACCTTGTGCGCCCAGAAGTCCTCGCGCAGCGCCTGCGCGGTGGCCTCGTCAACGCCGCTCCCCAGATTCACGCCGACGATCTCGGCCCCGAGGACAGGACTGGCCTGACGGACTTCGTAAGGCGCGGTACGGGCGGTGGTCACCGTGTCCCCCTTTGCCTAGGCGCGACGTCTGATCTGACACATCGGTCAGCCGGACGCTAACTCCACCGCAACCGATTCCGCAATCCTCATCGGTGTGGTGAAAGGAATGCGGCACACATCAGCAACATTTTCGTGGCCGACCGGCCGGCACGGAGGCGACGCAGCGGCCCGTCCGCCCGTCCCGCCCCCGCGCAACCCATCGGCGCCCTCGCTGTCACGTTCTGCCCGCCATCACGTCCTGCCCGGCGTCGGTCCTTCCTGCCCGGCGTCGGTCCTCCCTTCTCGGCGCCGGATCTTCCCGGCGCCGGGTACCCCGTTTCAGGCTCCCCCGCGAGCGGGCGCGCGGGGGGTGCACTCGGGCAGACTTGGACGGGTGGCTGACGACGATCCGTACCTGTGGCTCGAGGACATCGACGGACAGGACGTACTCGCCTGGGTGCGGGAGCGCAACGCCGAGACGGCCGCCGACCTAGCTGGATCCGCCTCGTTCACCGCACTGCGCACCGAGATCCGCGAGGTGCTGGACGCGGACGACCGGATTCCCTACCCGGTCCGGCGCGGTGAGCACCTGTACAACTTCTGGCGGGACGCGGCGCATCCCCGCGGATTGTGGCGGCGTACGACGCTCCCGCTCTATCGCGCTGCGACCCCCGACTGGGAGATCGTGCTCGATGTCGACGCGCTCGCCGCGGCCGAGGACGAGAACTGGGTCTGGCACGGTGCACAGGTGCTGCGGCCCGGCCACCGGCGGGCGCTGGTCAGGCTGTCCCGCGGTGGCGCGGACGCCGCGGTGGTCCGCGAGTTCGACCTGGTCGAGAAGTCCTTTGTCGACGGTGGGTTCGCGCTGCCCGAGGCCAAGAGCTCGGTCGGCTGGATCGATCTGGACCGGATCTACGTCGGCACCGATGTCGGCGGGAGTTCGCTGACCACCTCCGGGTATCCGCGGCTGGTGCAGGAATGGCGGCGCGGCACCGCGCTGTCCGAGGCGGTCACCGTGTTCGAGGGCAAACCGGAGGACGTCTCGGTCGGCGCCTACCATGACCCGACCGAGGGCCACGAGCACGACGTTATTGTCCGCAGCATCGACTTCTACCGCGACGAACGGTATCTGCGCACTCCATCCGGGCTGGTCCGGATTGACGTGCCGGAGGATGCGCACAGCTCGATCCACCGCACCTGGCTACTTGTCACGACCCGCTCCTCCTGGACGGTCGGCGGACGCGACTTTCCGGCGGGGGCGCTGCTTGCCGCCGACCTCGACGCCTTTCTGGCGGGACATCGCGAATTCGAGGTCCTGTTCGAACCAAACGAGCACACCTCACTCGAATACCATATCTGGACCCGCCATCATCTGATCCTCGGCACGTTGCAGGACGTCCGGACGAAGCTCACTCTGCTCACCCCGACACCGGCCGGCTGGACGCGGACCGCGCTCACCGATCTGCCCGACACGAGTGCGGTCTACGTCAGCGACACCAATCCGGACGACGACGACGAGTACCTCCTCACCGCCAGCGGCTACCTGCAGCCCGCCACCCTCTATCGCGCCGAGGCAGGCACCGGGAATCCCGGCACTCGTAAAAGTGGCCCAGATTCGAGCGGCACGGATGGGAGCGGGCAGCCGGAGATCCTCAAGCAGGCGCCCGCGTTCTTCTCCACCATCGAGCACACCATCCACCAGTATTTCGCGGTGTCGGACGACGGAACCCGCATCCCGTATTTCGTCGTCGGCCCCGGAAACCCCGCGAGCCCCGGACACCCGGAGAACTCCGGCAAGGCGGGCGAGCCTGGACCGGGCGTGGGTCCCGGACCCACCCTGCTGTACGGGTACGGCGGGTTCGAGGTCTCGCTCACCCCGGCCTACAGTGGGACGATCGGCCGCGCCTGGCTCGCCCGCGGCGGCACGTACGTGGTCGCGAACATCCGCGGCGGCGGCGAGTACGGCCCGGGCTGGCATCAGGCGGCGTTGCGGGAGAACCGGCCGCGCGCGTATGAGGACTTCGCCGCCGTCGCCCGGGATCTCGTCACCCGCGGCATCACGACACCGGGCCTGCTCGGCACCGAGGGCGGTTCCAACGGCGGGCTGCTCATGGGCGTGATGCTCACCCGCTATCCGGAGCTGTTCGGCGCCGTCGTCTGCTCGGTTCCGTTGCTGGACATGCGCCGATACCACCAACTGCTGGCCGGAGCGTCCTGGGTGGCCGAATACGGTGATCCCGACGACCCGGACGACTGGGTGTTCCTTCAGGAGTACTCGCCCTATCAGAACACCCGGGCCGACCGGCGTTATCCGCCGGTGCTTCTGACGACCTCCACCCGGGATGACCGTGTCCATCCCGGCCATGCTCGCAAGATGGTCGCCCGCCTGCGCGAACAGGGCCATGACGTGCGCTATTACGAGAACATCGAGGGTGGCCACGGCGGCGCCGCCGACAACGAGCAGCTCGCGTACGTTTCCGCGCTGACCTACGAGTTCCTCTGGCACACTCTCGGCGCCGGTCGGGCCGCCGCACCGGCGTAGGCCGCCGCCCAGGTGCCGGACGCTCCTACCGCCGCTGGCGGCGTACGCCCTGTCTGTCCTTGCCAAAGCGCCCTCGTCGTCAGACGCACTCGTCCCGGCTCCGCGGAACCGGGACCGCACGGGCCGCCTTGGCGGTCGCGACACTACGCCGGACGCATGATCAGGCAGCTACTCGTGGCGGTGGCATACACCTTGCCGGCCGCGTCGGTCAACCGGCCCTCGGCTAGGGCCGTGCGCCGGCCGAGGTGGGTGACGGTGGCCTGCGCGGTGACCGGGCCGGTGTCGATGGTGACCGGTCGCAGGAACTTCAGCGACAGGTCGAGGCTGGTGTAGAACACACCCGCTGGCAGCCGGGTGTGCACGGCGCAGCCGCAGGCGGAGTCCAGCAGCGTCGCGAAGACACCGCCGTGGACGGTGCCGAGCGTGTTGTAGTGAAATTCCTGCGGCGTCACGCGGAACGTGGCGGTGCCCTCGCCGAACGAGACGCCGTCGAGGTCCAGAGCCTGCATGATCGGCGGCGGCGGGATCCGACCCGCAACGATCTCGGTGAAGAACTCCACCCCGCTCAGGCCTGCCCCACCGGCCACCACCGCACCCGGATCCGACCACGTGAACGTCCGCTGCCGGGGCTCCGGTACCCCGGACGCCCCGCTCCCGGGTGCCGCGGGCTCGGGAATCTCCGCCCCGGGTGCCCTGGCCTCGGGTGCCCTGGCCCCGGGCACCTGGGCCGCGGGCACGCCACCCCCGGCTGGCTCGGCTCCGGGCGCTGTCGCCGAGCTGGTCTCGGGTGCTGTCGTCATACGATCCACGCTACGGCCGCTGAGTATCGAAAGGCAACTCAGCCGACGTACGATGGGATGGTGATGCCGTTCACCGCGTACGACAGCGAGACCTGTTCCATCGCTCGGACCCTGGCGCTCGTCGGCGACCGCTGGTCGTTGCTGGTGCTACGCGACCTGGCAAACGGCGTCCGCCGGTTCGACGAGCTCGCCGGCCATCTGGGGGTGGCCCGCACCGTCCTGTCCCAGCGGCTCGCCCGCCTGGTCGACGCGGGGCTCGTCGAGCGGGTGGCCTATCGGGACAATGGTGCGCGCGAGCGGCACGAGTACCGCCTGCTCGGCCCCGGCCGTGAGCTCGCCGGCATCCTCCTGGCCTTCCTGGCCTGGGGCGACCGCCACCTCGCCGGCCCGGACGGCCCGCCGGCAGTGCCCCGCCACGCCGACTGCGGCGCGCCGGTGCGGCTCGTCCTCACCTGCGACGACGGGCATGAACTCGGCCCTCGTCCCCGGCTGCGCCTCGAGCCCGGCCCCGGCAGCCGGCTGGCCGCAACGCAGTAGGTTCGGGGCAACCTGGTCAGACATACCACCTGGATCAGGTGTCGCGCCCGCTCGTCCCCCGCGTCCCGCGCGCCATGCCGTCCGGACGGGGCGGCCGCACGGCGCCGACATCTACACTGCGGGAACCACAAGCCTGCTGGCGATCGGCCTCTACGGCGCCACCTCGGCGGGTCAGCCAGGCCAGCCGGGCCCGGCATCCAGGAAGCACACCTCCGAGAAGGCGCGGCGCGAACGGGAGTTACCCGGATCACCAGGCGGTCAGCAGGCAGGTCTGACCGCCTGGTAACGGGAGCGGACTGCCCAGGTTCACGGCTGGCAGCCAGCTCAGCGCGCGGTCGACCGCCACATCGCGCTCGGCGAGCTTGCGTGGCTCCCGCCGGCAGCCACGCCGCCGAGACCGCCAGCCGCCGCGCCACAGCCACAGCCACAGCCACGAGTAACCCCTACCGCTATCTGTTGGCGAACAGGCCGTGGGAAGCGGCCCGACCTGGAGTCCTGCCCGGCCCCCACCACGGCGCCGGGCAGGCGCCCGAACAGAGCGGAGTGAGGGTGAGACTCGACATGGAGCGCGGCGAGGAATCGGTCGGCACGGGCGGCGCCGGCAGCGCGGCGGTCCGCGCACGGACACCGGGATGGCAGCCAGCGTGGGCGCCGGCGCGCCCGGCGCAGTGGGCCGACCTCGCCGGACGGCTCGGCATCGCCGCCTTGCTGGCCGCCAGCGGCTACATCCACCTGGACCTCTACCGAACCGGCTACCGGGTCATCCCGAAGGTCGGCACGATGTTCCTGCTGCAGGAAAGCGGGTCGTTCGCGGTGGCGTTCCTGCTGCTGCTGTCCGGATCGCTCATGTTGCGGCTGGCGGCGGCGGGCCTTGCCGGCGGCGCGCTGGTCGGCTTCGTCCTGTCCCGGACGGTCGGCGTCTTCGGGTTCGCCGAACATGGTCTGAACCCGGCGCCCGACGCGCTCGAGAGCATCCTGACCGAGGCCGGCGTCCTGGTTCTCGTCGCCGCGACCCTCCTGCTGTTCCTCCTCAGGTCGCGGCGGCAAACCACCGTGTAGCGGGCCGGCACGTCGTTGATCAAATGCGCGGAGTCGCTGTCAACGCCGTTGATTATCTTGTTCGCGCAGTCGGAACAGACATGGTTTCCGCCCCGTCCGCGGGGCCGCGTCTCTGCCACGAGCAGATCCGCGCACGGCGCAATCGTCTGGTGGAGTGATGCCAGCCCTCCTACCGTCCGCCCCATGAGTGCGAGCGAGCTGAGCACAGCGGAGCTGAGAATGCTGCTGCCCAGCCTGTACTTCCTACGGTTTCCGGTCGGGCACGCCTATCTCTGGCTGGACGACGACGGCATGACGCTCGTCGACTGCGGCGTCACCGGCTCCGGCCCGCGGATCGCGGCCGCGAACCGCCGCCTCGGCCGCGACCCGGCGCAGGTGCGCCAGCTGGTCCTCACCCATTTCCACCACGATCATGTGGGCGCGGCGAACGAGGTCGCCGCCTGGGGCGACGTCGTCATCTGCGCCCACCGGGCCGACGCACCCGTGATCCGCGGTGACGTGCCCGGCGCCCCGCCCGTCCTACTCGACTGGGAACGTCCGATCTTCGACCAGGTCAGCGGCGGCACCATACCCACGCCCGCCCCGGTGCGGGTGGACCGCGAGCTGGACGACGGCGACGTGCTCGACGTCGGTGGGCGCGCGCAGGCCATCGCCGTGCCTGGCCACACCCCCGGCAGCGTCGCCCTCTACCTACCTGACCATGGCGTCCTGTTTACCGGCGACACCGTTGCCCGCAGCGCGGATGACCAGGTCATCCTCGGCGTCTTCAACATCGACCGGGACGCCGCCATCACCTCCCTGCGCCGCCAGGCCGCTCTCAACCCCACGATGGCCTGCTTCGGCCACGGCGACCCGGTGACCGCCGACGCCGGCGCCGCCCTCCAGGACGCCCTCACCCGTCTGCACTGACCATCACCAGTCCCGGTGACCACCGGTCGAAGCACGGCACTCAGACGCGCAGGGTCTGGGCGGGGCGCACGACGATCTCGGGGATGTTCAGGCGCAGCGGGGTACCGAGGACGTACACGACCGCGTCGGCGATGTCGTCCGGCCGGGCGAGGTGCGTGGAGAGCGCGGCCTGCGCGGCGTCGAGGACGTCGTCCGGGAGACGCTCGCCGGGAGCGATGTCGAGGGCGGCTCCGCCGAGCTCGCCGACGACCGCGATGGTCTCGGGGGTGAAGTTGCGCACGACGTTGGTCGCGACCGCCCCGGGCAGCAGCGTGGTGACGCGGATGTCGTCGGCCTCGAGTTCCTGGCGCAGCCCCTCCCCCAGATAGCTCACCGCCGCCTTCGTGGCGCCGTAGACGCCGAAGTCCGGACGCTGGGCCGCCGTGGACGAGATGTTGACGATGTGCCCGCCGCTGCCGGTGCGGCGCATGGCCGCGACCGCGGCGCGGCAGCCGGCGAGCAACGCGAGCACGTTGACCTCCAGCATCTCGCGGGCGGCGGGCGGCTCCTCGACGAGGATGGGACGGTTGCTGGCGATCCCGGCGTTGTTGACCATCACATCGAGTCGGCCGGCCTTGTCCGCGATCTGGTCGACCAGTGCGGCGAGGGCATCGCCGTCGCGGACGTCGAGAACGGCCGTCGTCGCCGTGCCGCCGGCGTCCACGATGCGCGCGGCCGAGGCTGCCATCGGTTCGCGGGTCCGTCCAACGAGATGGACCGCGGCGCCGGCAGCACCCAGCCGCTCGGCGATGGCACGGCCGATCCCGCTGGACGCGCCGGTCACGATCGCGGTCCGGCCACGCAGCGTCGAGCCGTTCATCTGGGTCTCCTTGACAGCTAAGATGCGAGCAACTGCTCGCGTTGCAGGGCGACCACAGAATACGAGCGATTGCTCGCATTAGTCAAGGAGGGGTGACTCGGTGACGCCACGTGGCCCGGCTTCAGCCGCTGGCGCGCAGGTGGGGGCGGACCCTGGTGCGCGGGCGGCGCCACGACGGCAGGAACGTGGCCGCCGACGCGCCGAGTCGATCCTGGACGCCGCCGAAGCCGCCATCGACGAGATCGGCTACGACGGTGTGACGACAAATCTGATCGCGACGCGGGCCGGCATCTCGCCGGGCTCGCTGTACCAGTACTTCGCCAACAAGCAGGCCATCGCCGAGGCCCTCGCCACGCGCTACCTGCGGTACCTCGACCGCCATGGCGGCTCCGGCGACGTGGCGGTCGCCTCGGGTGCCCACGGGGCGGCCGGCCGGGCCAGGGGCGAGATCCTCCCGGCCGGCCTCGCCACCCGGCCCACCGCCGAGATCATCGACTGGGTCGTCGACCCCGTCATCGAGCTGAACGTCGCCCATCCCGCGGCCAAGGCCCTGCTGGCGGGCTCCAACGTCTCCCCCGAGCTCGCGCACGCGACCCGGGCGCTGCACGCGGCGATCTGCGACCCGGTGGACGCGTTGATCGCCGCGATCGCGCCGCAGCGCGCGGCCGACGCCTGCCACCTCGCGGCGAACGTGTCGTTCCAGATCTTCACCGGGGTGCTGCCCGGCATCGTCGCGGCGGCCCCGACCGAGCGACCCGCGGTGATCCGCGAGCTCAAGGCCGCCCTGTGCGGCTACTGGGAGACCCTGCGCCCCGCCGCGGGCCAGCCGGCCGCCGAGTAGGACGGACCCGGGCCGGACGGCCTGGAGTCACCGCAGTCGACCGACTCGCGAGGGGCGGACGCGAGACCATCGCGGCCAGTATGGACACCCGTGGATCGGACGGGTGGCCGACAGCCGGCAGAGCCGATCACCACTCCCCTTCCCGGGCCGGCCTGGATCCCTTCGGCGAGGGCGCGGTGTTCAGGCTCGCAGCAGGGTGACGGGCCGGCCCCCGGGGCTGGTGATGGCGGTGATGGTGGTGCGTTCGGTGATGGGCGGGGCGCCTGGCCTGCTGTCGAACACGACAAGTACGCCGTGGTCGAGACCGGTGCGGTCCAGGTACCCGTCGAGCTGGCGCAGCCCGGCCGGCAGCGGATCGGCCTGGTGCTCCCGGCGCACCTTCAGCTCGACCGCCTCCCGCTGCCAGTGGCGCTTGCCCTCGGGCGTCCGCCAGGGCCATCGGACCAGCAGGTCGATGCGGCCACGTCCGATTCCGTATTCGCGCCCAACGTAACCTCCACCATTGACGACGCGCTGCAGGAACCCCATGAAGACCAGCTGGGCAGCGGCCTCCGGATAGCGCCGGCCGGCTGCGAGGATTTCGCCGTTCTCCATCCAGAAATCGGCGAACTCGTGGATCATCCGGTCCATGTCGAACCGCCCGTCGGCCAGTACGAACGTGCGCGGATCAGCCAGGACGACGGCCTCGACACCGTCGGCAAGAACGCGAGCGATGACCTCCCGGTAGATCGGGTTGGCGACGCGGACCGGATTGTTCTGGGCGATCAGCCCGAGGTCGCGGACGTAGGTCAGGTCGTCGTCGTAGGCGTCGAGGTTCACCACGGTGCCGGCGAGCACGGGTTCCAGCACCCGCCGGACGCGCGGATCCGCGAGCCTGGCGGCGAGCGAGTCCAGATGGGTGGCGCGAGCGAGAATCAGCCGCTCCTTCGCCTGGTCCATGTGCTCGGCCGTGACGGGCTCGGTCCGCGGCACACCGATCTTGTCGACAACCTCCCGGGCCAGCGCGTTGACCAGCCAGGGCTGCCCGACGGTCAGCTCGAACGCCCGTTCCATCGCGCCACCGGTGAACTCCTGCCCGGTGTCGGCGGTGTGCTGCCCGTACAGCTCCCGTACCTCGCCGGGGGTGAAGTCCCCCAGCCGCAGCGACTCCACCTTGATGTTGAACGGACTCGACGTGCCCAGCCTGGCCGGGTCGCCGCCCGAGGCCAGGCGATACTCGCGGACGTCCCGCAGGCCACACAGGACGACAGACGCCGGAAAATCATCGGGCCGGCGCGAGTAGCTCGACCGAAGCTGGCGCAACACACTGATCAGACTCTGCCCACGCAGCGCGTCGATCTCGTCGAAGAACAGCACGATCGGACGAGGGCAAACCCGCGCCCACGCGGTCAGGCCGACAGTGAGCAGTCCTTCGCCCGCGGCTTCCGGCCAGGCCGGCGGACGGAGCGCGGCGGGAAGTGCCGTCTCGGCTTCGGTGCGGATCTGCAGGAGGATCGCGCGCTGCGCGGCAGCGTAGTCGTCTTCGGCGACCTGGCCGGTCTCGCAGGAGAAGTGCAGCGCCGCATGGCTGCCGGCGGCGGTCAACTCGGCTGCCAGCGCACGCAGCGCGGTCGTCTTGCCGGTCTGGCGCGGCGCGTGGACGACGAAGTAGCCCATCTGCTCGACGAGCGCGGGAGCCTCGGGCAGCCGGGACAGCGCGGGAATCGTGTAGTTCAGGTCCGGGCGGTTGGGGCCAGCCGTGTTGAAGCTGCGCGCCACTCGCGCCCCCTCCCCCTCACCGGGGCCGCACTCCGCCGCCGCCCATCACCGTCACCCTACGGCCCGATGGTCACCCGCCGGGCTCGCGTGACCGCGTGCTTTCGTCCAGCAGTGGTCCGCGTTCCGATCGCCGTGCGCCGCCTGGCTGTCGTCACATCACCTCGGCCCGAGCCCGCACGCTCACACGGAAGCACCACACCGGCGACTCCTGGAACTCGATCAGTCACGTTACGCGGTCGACTGTCGAGCGGCGCTCCTTGGCGCTACCTCGACCGACGACATCCGTTGAGTCGAAACCGGCCGGCACGGACCGCGGGCCGGCACGCACTCGGCCGTCCACCAGTCGAACGAGCCTGATGACGGGCCTGGCGGATCTCCACCCGCCGACCTCAAATCCCGCCGTGGCGATGAACACAGCCGGAAAGCGGTCGGAAAATCGCCGAAAAGTGCGGGACCCGATGGTGGGGCCGAGAGAGCGGGACCTTCTACGCTGATTCGGTGTGCCGGATTTCCTTTGGGCGTGGGACGTCCGCCAAGGCCGGGGAAACCGGCACCTGGATAGCGTGACGTGCGCCGGCAGGTTTCTCGGCCGGCGCGCCGAGCCGGGCGGCGCGGGGCCGTCTGACCGCCGGGCCCGTCCCCGCTGGCGATAACAACACATTGATTGTGGCTGCCCGGCGGCGGTCGTGACACCCGATGGTGATGCCGCGCCCGCCAGTGCCGGCAGCGGCAACACCATCGGGAGCGGATTGTGACACTGGTGCACGACACACCGGCCGGGCACGCGGACCCGCCGGACGACGAGGCCCCGCCGAAGGCGCTGGGTTCGCCGCTGCACTATCTGCGGACGACGTCGCACAAGGACATCGCGGTGATGTACACCCTGACGTCACTTGTCTACTACGCGTTCGCTGGCGTCCTGGCCATGTTCATGCGGGCCGAGCTCACGCGACCCGGTCTGCAGTTCGTCTCGAACGAGCAGTACAACCAGCTCTTCACCATGCACGGCACGCTGATGCTGCTGATGTTCGCGACGCCCATCGCGTTCGCGTTCGCGAACTATCTGATCCCGTTGCAGATCGGCGCACCGGACGTCGCGTTCCCGCGACTGAACGCGATGTCGTTCTGGTTCTTCTTCTTTGGCAGCCTGACGGTCATCTTCGGATTTCTCACGCCGAACGGTGCCGCCTCGTTCGGCTGGTTCGCCTACACGCCGCTGTCGAACTCGGCGTATTCGTCGGGGCTCGGCAGTGACCTGTGGCTGGTGGGGCTGACCGTCTCGGGTCTGGGCACGATCCTGGGCGCGGTCAACTTCATCACGACGATCCTGTGCCTGCGGGCACCGGGCATGACGATGTTCCGGCTGCCGATCTTCACCTGGAACGTCCTGGTGACGTCGATCCTGGTGCTGATCGCGTTCCCGGTGCTCGCCGCCGCGCTCATCGCGCTGGAGTGCGACCGCCGGTTCGGCTCACATGTCTTCGACGCGGCCAACGGCGGGTCCATCCTGTGGCAGCATCTGTTCTGGTTCTTCGGGCATCCCGAGGTCTACATCATCGCCCTGCCGTTCTTCGGGATCATCACCGAGATCCTCCCGGTGTTCTCCCGCAAGCCGTTGTTCGGCTACAAGGGCCTGGTGTACGCGACCATCGGCATCGGCGGCCTGTCGATCGCGGTGTGGGCGCACCACATGTACGTGACCGGTGCGGCGCTGCTGCCGTTCTTCTCGATCCTGACGTTCCTGATCGCGGTACCGACCGGGGTCAAGTTCTTCAACTGGATCGGCACGATGTGGCGCGGCCAGCTCACCTTCGAGCCGCCGATGATGTTCGCCGTCGGCTTCCTGGTGACGTTCCTGTTCGGTGGTCTCACCGGCGTCCTGTTGTCGAGCCCGCCGGTCGACTTCCACGTCAGTGACAGCTACTTCGTCGTCGGCCACTTCCACTATGTGGTCGCCGGCCTGCTGTTCGCCGGGTTCGCCGGGATCTACTTCTGGTTCCCCAAGGTCACCGGCCGGATGATGAACGAGCGACTTTGCAAGATTCACTTCTGGACGATGCTGGTCGGCTTCCACTCGACGTTCCTTGTGGACCACTGGCTCGGCGTCAAGGGCATGCCGCGCCGTTACGCCGACTACAGCGCGCAGGACGGCTTCACCACACTGAACACCATCTCGTCACTGGGCAGCGTGATCCTCGCGCTCTCCACCCTGCCGTTCCTGTTCAACCTCTGGATCTCGTACCGCAAGGGGCCGATCGTCACGGTCGACGATCCGTGGGGATGCGGGAACTCGCTGGAATGGGCGACGTCCTGCCCGCCGCCGCGGCACAACTTCACCACGCTGCCGCGGATCCGCTCCGAGCGCCCCGCATTCGACCTGCACTATCCAGAGCTCGCCGGTGACGTGGACTACCACGCCACGCCCGAATTCGGTCCGGCAGCCAACAAGCCCGGCCTGAGCACCTGACCAGCTCGCGGTATCTGGTCCGCCCCGGTCTCCACATTGTGGGGACCGGGGCGGACCACGTCTTACCCCCTTCGGGTGTCGTATTCCTGCTGGGCCTCCTGGATCTCGTCCGCGTGCGCCAGCAGCCAGGCCATGAGGCCCGATGCGTTGTCCAGGAGCTTCTCGCCCAGCGGCGTAAGGACATAGTCCACGCGTGGTGGAACGGTCGCGTGGACGGTGCGGTTGACGAACCCGTCCCGCTCCAGGCCGCGCACCGTCGAGGTCAGCATCCGCTGGCTGATACCCGGCACGGCGCGGCGCAGCTCCGAAAACCGCCGGACGCCACTTCCCAGCTCGTACACCACCGATATTGACCATTTATCGCCGATGCGGTCCAGCACGTCCCGCACCCGGCACACGGCCTCACCCCGCGCGGCCAACGCGGCCGCTATCTGGTGCTGGGCCGCCTCGCCCGCCTCGCCCGCCTTGCCCTCGCCCTCGCCCTCGCCCTCGTCCGGCATCGTCACGGTTCCCTCCGGGTAACCCAGGCAGAAAAAAGTGCCGTCTTCCACTGGACCATTATCTTGTCGAGACTTTGGCCAGTTTCCACCGGGAACTCCGGCGTGGCGGACCGCTCGCCCCGGTCCGGCCGGGCCCGACCGCCCTGCGGATCTTCGGCCCTGCCGCCCTGCGACCGAAGGATCGACGATGACCATCGACTCACCGGACTCCGACACAGCGACCCTCGGCACAGCGGACCTCGACGCGGCGGCCCTCGACGCGGCGGCCCTCGACGCGGCGGCCCTCGACGCGGCGGCCCTCGACGCGGCGGCCCTTGACGCGGCGGCCGCCGACGAGACGGCCTCCGCCGGCTCTCCTGCCCTGCTCGCCGACGAGTCCTTTGCCGTGCCCGCCGACGAGGCCGCACTCGAGCGCGCGGTCACCGCGCTGCGCGCCAACGGTTTCATCGTCCGGGTGGTGGACACCGTTGCCGACGCCCGGGCGCTGCTCGCCGAGCTGCTCCCCCGGGACCGGGAGATCTTCACCGCCTCCAGCCAGACGCTCGAGCTCTCGGGCATCACCGCCGACATCGACGAGTCGGGCGAGTTCGTCTCGGTGCGGGCCAAGGCTGGCCCACCCACGCCCGACGACCTCTGGGCGACCATCCGGCTGGGCGCGACTCCCGAGGTCGTGGTCGGCAGCGTCCACGCGGTGACCGAGAACGGCCAGCTGCTCGTCGCCTCCGCCAGCGGTAGCCAGTTCGCGCCCTATGCCAGCGGAGCGAAGCTCGCCTACTGGGTCGTCGGCGCGCAGAAGATCATGCCCGACGTGGAGACCGGACTACGCCGTCTGCACACGTACAGCCTGCCGCGTGAACACCAGCGGCTCCAGGAGCGGTACAACCAGGGCTCGGTCATCGGCCGAATCCTCATCCTGGAGCGCGAGGTGTTCCCCGAGCGCGGCACGGTGATCCTCGTCCGCGAGGCGATCGGTTACTGAGCAGCCCGCGGGCTGTCCTCGCCCGCCGCACGTGCGGCGCGTGCGCGTCGCGCGGGTCGGGTGCCCGGCCGAGCCCTCCCGAACGCAGAGCCGGCCCCGGAGTCGAACACCCTCCGGGGCCGGGCAATCTACCGTCAGTCGCGATACGCGATGGTCCCCTCCGCGTGACGATCAGCCGCGCACGACGATCAACCGCGCACGATGGTCAGACGCGCACGATGGTCAGACGTTGATGGCCTGGTCGTGCGGCCCGGACTGGGGCGGGGTCCGGGCCGCGCTGTCCGTGGACGGGGTGACGTCGTCGTCGGGCGGTTCGACGGACACCCGTGGGGTGATCCGGTCCAGCCAGCGGGGGAAGAACCAGTTCGGCTTCCCGATGATGTGCATGAGCGAGGGCACCAGCATCGTCCGCAGGATGAACGCGTCCAGGAACACCGCCGATGCAAGGCCCAGGCCGAAGATCTTGATCTGCCGGCCCGGGGAGACCAGGAAGCCGAGGAACACCGCGATCATGATGAGCGCGGCGGCGGTGATGATGCCGCCGGTCTCGGCCTGGCCGACGGTGACCGCCCGCTTGTTGTCCCGGGTGTGGACCCACTCCTCGTGCATCCGGCTGACGAGGAACACCTGGTAGTCCATGGACAGGCCGAACAGGATCGCGAACAGCATGACCGGGATCCAGGCGTCGATCGGGCCACCGGGCCCGCCACCGAGGGCGTCCGAGCCCCAGCCGTACTGGAAGATCGCCACGATCAGGCCGAAGGAACCCGCGGCGGCCAGCAGGTTCATCACCGCGGCCGTCAGCGGGACGACCACGGAACGGAAGGCGAGCAGCAGCAGCAGGAACGACAGCCCGACGACGACCCCGACGAACAGCGGCAGCTTGCGGGCGAGCACCTTGGCGAAGTCGACGTTGATCGCCGTGTCACCGTAGGTGTAGATCTGGTTCGCCGTGCCCTTGTACAGCGGCGGCAGCACGTCCGAGCGCAGGTGCCGGACCAGCGTGTAGGTCTTCTCCGACTGGGGCGACGTGGTCGTCTTGAACGAGACGAACGCGATGTCCTTGGCCAGCGGGAGGGTACTCAGGCTCGCCCGGTCGATGCCCGGCTCGGCGGCCAGCGTCTGGGACACCTTCTGCAGGAAGGCCTTGTCGGAGGCGCCGGGGCCGTTGACGACGGCTTCCAGCGCGGAGTTGTACCCGACCCCGAAATCGGAGGCGATCAGATCGTAGCCGGACCGGGTGGTGGAGCTCTTCGGATCGCTGCCCTGGTCGCTGGCGCCGAGCTGCAGCGAGAAGAACGGGACCGCGAGCGCGACGATGATCGCCCCGGAGACAGCGGCGACGGCGATGCGGTTGTGGGCGACGAACTCCGACCAGCGGGCCCAGAATCCGACCTGCGTGTTACCGACGAACTGCCCGGCGCGCACGGCAGCCCGGTGTTTGCGAGTCAGCACCTTCAGCCCGAACAGGCTCAACAGTGCGGGCAGCAGGGTCAGCGACGCAGCCATGGTGAGCCCGACCGCGAGGGCCGTCGCCACCGCCATGCCGTTGAAGAAGCTCACGCCGAGCGCGATGAGGCCGAGAATGGCGATGCACACGGTGGTACCGGCGAACAGCACGGCCCGGCCCGACGTGTTGATCGCCGACACGATCGACTCGGGGACCGGCATGCCGCGGCGCAGGTTGCGCCGATGTCTGGTCACGATGAACAGCGCATAGTCGACGCCGACACCGATCACCATCAGCTCCGCCAGATATGGCGTGATGTTGGAGACGCTGATCGCGTGGCTGAGGATGTAGATCAGGCCAAGGCCGCTCACGAGCGCTACCACGGCGCTGGCCAGCGGCAGCACCGTCGCCGCCACGGTGCGGAACACGATGGCCAGAATGATCAGTGCGGCGCCGAAGCCGATGAACACCGAGGCGCCGCCGCCGCCCTGACTCTGCCCGATGCCCGAGAACGCGTTGCCGGTGAACTCGGCCTGCAGCGAGTTACTGTCGAGTTTCTTCAGCGAGTCGTAGGCGTTCTTGAAGAGCTCCGGCTCGTAGTGGTTGTTCTCCCACGTGATCGAGACCAGCGCGGTGGTCGACCCACGTGCGGTGTTCAGCAGCTGGGGGTTTCCGGCCGTCGGCTTGTCGCTCTCGGCGCAGCTGATCGACTGCCATGGCGTGGCGATGAACGCAACATGATCACGCGACGCGCACAGGTCGATCAGGGCCGGCTTGACCGCGGACGGCTCGGACTTGAGGTCCCCGTTCCTGCTCTTGAGGACGACGGTTCCGACGGCGCCGTTCCGGTTGTCCAGGTTGCCGGCCTTGAGCAGGTCAGCGACCTTCGCGGTCTCGGTGTGCGGGAGGCTGAACGTGTCCTTGTAGGCCGACCCGCCCATCGCACCGGCGATGCCCTGGGCCGCGACGATCACCACCAGCCAGCCGACGATGACAAGCCATCGGCGGCGGATGGCGAACTCGGCAATGGTCTTCATCAGTTCTCCTGATCAGGGCCACGGTGTGCGGCTGCTGAGGGCGGATGTACAGGCGGCGGACGGACCGCGCCGATATGCTTTATGTGCAGAGACAACTAGCCGGGCGGTAACCTGGCGGCTACCTGGCGGTCGGCCGACACCGTCGCACGGGCCACCGACCAGCCAAACCCCTCAGACGGCAGTCCAGCGAGTCCGGCCACCCTTCGGAGTCCGTGCCAGCACCTGGCCGGTCCCTGTGAACCGGCCAGTGCGAACACCAATGCGAACATAGCCCGCTCGCGCGAGGGCCGGCACGCCGGCCACGGGACAGTCATACCGTGGGACTGTCATCTTGCCGACTCATTATCGACTGGCCGGCCCCAGCGACCCCCACGGACGGCCGCGCAACGCCGGCGGTGCACCGGGAATCCCGCGCTCACCTGCGGCATCTCGCCGAACCGGCATGGCGATCACGGATGATTGCCGACGTACGTGACAACTATCACGTCAGGGGATCCGGCTGTGGTCACGTGTATTGCCTGGCCGGAAAACGATTCTCGCACTGGACCCGCGGCCTCCGGCCGCGATATGGCCGGGTGCGCCCTCAGAGGGACTGGCCGTAGACCCGCTCGACCGTGAGGGTGAGCAGGACGCGGCGGTCGGAGACCATCACCGCGCGGTACTCGTCCCAGTCGGGATGTTCGCCGGCGGCGCGGCGGTAGTAGTCGACGAGCGCCCGCACCTCGGGGCTGGCCTCGTCCGCGCCCGGGCCGGTGATCGTCACCGGACCCTCGGCTGTCGCCCACGAGCGGCCGTCGGGGCCGGTGACCTCCAGGGCGGCCCAGGGCTCGCGGCGCAGGTTCGCCGTCTTGGCCAGTCCAGCCCGGGTCGAGATGAGGATGACGCCCGCCGACTGGTCGTAGAACGGCAGGATCGGCGACAGCTGGGGGCGGCCATCGGTCCGGGTGGTGGCGAGGACGCCCAGGCGGCTCTGCGCAAGCAGCGCATGGGGGTCGAACGAGGAGGTGGATGCGGCCATGGCTCCATCCTCACCCAGAGCGAAGGCTACTGCTGCGCAACCCGACGATCGCGGCGCCGGCAGTGACGATGCAACCGGCCAGACAGCAGGTCACGCCGATGTTCGGGTCGAAGTGGACGGTGACCGTTCTCGACGCGCCGAAGGCGGATTCCTCGTCGTTGTGAACACCAGTGAGCCCGAGAAGGATGAAAGTCCCGTAACCGAGCGCACCCAGAAGCCCGGCGGGCAGGACCAGCCCATAAAACACCTGAGTCCGGGAGGCGAGGCCCGCACCAAGCGCGAGACCAGCGAGAATCGCCCCGAAGACCGCCGATATCAGCCGCGCCCCGGGAACAACCGTGTAGCCGTAGAGGTCGGTGTAGGTGACAAAGGGCAGCAGTGAGCCGAGGAACACCGCTGCCCCTCCACCCAGCGCCCATTTCCAGGATGAGGAAGCCGCCCGCGGCGCACCGGCCGGCGGCGGTACGCCCCAGCCGGGCACGGAGCGCGAGGCCGCCCAGCCGGCCGAGGCGGCCGGGACCCACCCGGCGCCAGCGCCGGGAACCGCTGGGGCCCAGCCGGTCGCGGGCCCGGCGCCGGCCACCGCGGAATCATCCAGCCACAGGCTCCATCCCGGGGGCGGTGCGGGCCACGCCGGATCGGGCTGCCAGCCCTGCGGCGGAACCCAGCCCGGCGGGGGAACAGGCCAACCGGGAGGTGGATTGAAGCGAAACACCATCTGCCCTCGCACCAGGACCTCTTCGGCGACGCGGACGAACGGCGCCGGCACCGGGAGGGACTCCCCGAGGCGGGATCAACCGTATCGGGTTCATGGCGCCCTCTCAACCGACATCCGGGGACCTTGTTGTCTGGTTCTCGACCGCCCCCGCCATCTACACCACCCACCCCGGAATATCAACAGCGAGGTGGATAACGCGCGGATCCCAGCGTGATTTCCTCCCACTCGGCGATAATCATCGGATCGCCGTCATACCTGGTGCAGGGCCCGCCAGGACACCCGACGCCGGCCTACCACGAGGAACGCGGGCAGGTCCTGAACACCGCGTCTGCGGGTCGAGCCCCGCGCATATGAATCGAACGCAGCGCAGCTGGCGCGGGTGACCAACCGCATGGCGGCGGGCGGCTCCGCCGCACCTTGGCCGTAGTCCTGGCCGACGGTTGTCTCAGGATCAACGCGCTGGTTCGGCCAGGTGGTCGCCCAGAACTGCCCGGAAGGCGAGCAGGCCGGGGTGGGCGGCGTTGCGGGCGAGCCAGGTCAGGGTGACGGCAGTGTCCAGGGCGATGTCGTCCAGTTCGACCAGAGCCACCTCGCCGCGCTCGGCGTTCGCGCGTACGGCGACCAGAGGCAGCAGGGCGCAGCCCATGCCCGCAGCGACGCAGCCGCGCAGCGTGCCGATGCTCGAGACAACCGCCACCGGCTGCGCGGCACGGCAGGTCCCGACGACCCTCCCCGCGGCGAAGGCGTTGTCGTGCATCTCGCGGAAGCCGCAGCCGGGCTCGGTGGCGATAAACGGCTCGGCGGCAAGGTCCGCGAGGCTTGCCCGGCCGCGGCCGGCGAGTGGGTGCGCCGGCGCAACGATGACCACCAGCGGTTCGGTGCTGAGTGTCCGCGCACGCAGTGAAGCGTCCGGCGGTGGATCTCCGAAGGTCAGGCACGCGTCCAGCTCGCCGCGGCGCACCTGCTGGTACAGCTCGCCCCGACTGGCCTGCGCCACCCGGACCCGCGCGCCTGGATGGCGCGCGCAGTACCGGGCGAGGACGTCCGGCAGCAGGTGGGCGCTGAGCGTCTCGAGCGCGCCGACGGCAAGATCCGGGTTTGGCTGGGCCACGGCGAATCGGGCCTCCTCGACGAGGCCGAAGATCCGGCCGGCATAGTCGGCCAGCGCCCTGCCCTGGACGGTGAGCCGAATCCGGTGCCGCGTGCGATCGAGCAGGGGGGTGCCGAGGTCACGCTCGAGGGCCTGCACCTGGTCACTCACGCTTGACTGTGCGTAGTGCAGCTCCCGCGCGGCCTGCGTGATGCTGAGTGTCCGGGCGACGGCCTCGAACGTCCGTAGCTGTCTGAGCTCCACAGCCCGCGCCCCCAATCCGTGTTCCCCGATCCGTGTTCCGCTATCCGTGCCGCAGGTGTGCCGCCCCGGCGCTCCCCGTGCCCGTCCGTTGATCCCGCGTGCCAGGCTACCCGCCGATACCGCGACCATCGGATCAGCCGATGTCGTGCACCGGGAATTCCGGTGGCGAGATCCGGTCCGGTACACCGCATGGTCGATTGAATGGGTGCACCGCCGCCCCGCCCGTCGAGAACTCCGGGCCTGACCGCCTGCGGCGGACACCCGGGAGGCCAGATGTCAGCACAGTCAGAACCGACGGCGCGACCAGGGCCGGAACCACCCCGTTCGACACCAGGAACGCAGCCACGGGAAAGCACTCACGGCCAGCGGGAGAATCCTGCGAACGGGCCGTCATACCCAGCGCCAGAAAAGCTGTCGCGGATACTTCTGCTCGGCCTTTCCCTGGGCTATTTCATGGTGCTGTTGGATCTGACGGTCGTCACGGTCGCGCTGCCCGCTGTCTCTCGGAGCCTGGACGTCGGCCTCGCCGGATTGCAGTGGGTCAGCAATGGATACACGGTGTCCTTCGCCGCTATGCTGCTCACCGCCGGCTGGCTTTCGGATCGTTTCGGCGGCCGACGGGTGTTCCTTTGCGGGCTCGCCTCGTTCGGCGTGCTGTCGGGAATTTCGGCCACCGCGACCGACCTTGCCACGCTGGTGGCCCTGCGCGTCGCGCTTGGGCTCGCTGGGGCACTGCTGCTGCCGGCATCGCTCGCGCTGCTCACCCGGGCCCATGACGATCCCGCCACGCGGGCGCGGGCGGTCGGGTCGTGGGCTGCGATCACCGGTGCCGCGCTGGCGGCGGGGCCGGTGATCGGCGGCGTCCTGACCGAGACGTTCGGCTGGCGTGCGGTCTTTCTGGTCAACGTGCCGCTGGCACTGGCGAGCCTCGTCATCACCGTGCGCCTGGCGCCACGGACCGCACCCGCACCGCGCGGCAGCCTGGATCTGCCCGGCCAGGCGAGCGGCGTCCTCGCCCTGGCCGGACTGATATACGTCCTGGTCGAGGGCCCGCAACGGGGCTGGGTCGACGGTGAGGTCATCGGCGCGTTCGGGTGCGCGGTGCTCGCGGCCGTGCTCTTCGGGTCGGTCGAGGCACGGGCCGCCGGCGCGGCGATGCTCCCGCTGCACCTGTTTCGCAGTCGCGGCTTCTGCGCCGCGCTGAGCGCCGGGCTGCTGGCCACCTTCACGCTGTCCGGGCTCCTGTTCGTACTCTCGCTGTACTTCCAGGATGCCCGTGGGTATTCGGCGCTCGGGTCGGGGCTGGCCTTTCTTCCGCTCACGGTTCCGACCGCCGTCAACCCGATGTTCACCGGCCGGCTCGTCGCCCGGATGGGGCCGCGCCGGCCGGCCACGCTCGGCTTTGTGCAGATGGCGGTGGGCGTTGCCCTCCTGGCGCCGTCCACGGGCGGCTCGGTGGCGGCGGTGACCACGACCGCCGCGGGCCTGCTGGTACTCGGGGTCGGCATCTCCTTCGCACTGCCGGCCCTGGTTGCCGCGGTGGTCGGCTCCGTCCCGACCGAGCTCACCGGAACGGGCATGGGTGCGCTGAACTCCGCTCGGCAGGTCGGTGGGGCGCTTGGCGTCGCCATCCTCGGCATCCTGCTGCGACAGGGGGCGACGACCGCTGCCGGGACCCGCCTCGCGCTGGTGGCAAGCGGGGGGATCCTGCTGGTCGGCGCGATCGTCTGCGCGACGTCGCTGCCGGGGCGCGCCCGCCGTCCCGCACCCGCGACCGCGGGCGACTGACCGCAGGCGGGCCACGGCCTGCACCGCGGCCACATACCGTTTACGCTACCGACCTGGGTGCATATTTAGGTACATCGTGCGAGTGGAGGATCGCCATGAACGTGGGAGACAAGGTAGGGGAGCTGTCCGGGGTCGATGAGACCGGGGCCGAGCTGAAGTTCTCGGACCTGCTCGCCAAGGGTCCGCTGGTGGTGTTCTTCTACCCCGCGGCGATGACCTACGGCTGCACCAAGGAGAGCTGCCACTTCCGCGATCTCGCCGCCGAGTTCGAGGCGGTCGGAGCGGGCATCGTGGGCGTCAGCGCCGACGACGTGGCCAAGCAGGCGGAGTTCAGCGCCAAGCACTCGCTCGGATTCCCGCTGGTGGCCGACACGGACAGGAGCATCGCCGAGGCCTTCGGCGTCCGGCGCAAGCGCGGCCCGAACAAGCGGTCCACCTTCGTCGTGGGCATCGACCACATCGTGCTGGCCCGGATCGACTCCGAGTTCGCGATGGGCCGCCACGCCGACGATGCGCTCGAAGCGCTGCAAGCAGCTGTCCGGCGCGGCTAAGCATGGGTGCGGGCTCGGCTGCTGTCCGTCTGGACAGCAGCCGAGCCCGCGTCAGATCAGCGTCAGCTACCGAAACTGGTCGGTACCGGCTGGTACCAGTTGCGCTTGGCGGTCTCCCAGCAGGCGAACGGTTTGTCGTTCGTTCCGCCGACGATCTGCAGCTTGCTGCCGCTCACGACCTTCAGGAAGGCGAAGCACTCCAGCTTGGGGCCGTGGGTGATCGGGTCGGACTGGGTGGGTGCCTGGTGCTGGCGCGACCAGTCGACCGGGACGACCAGGCCCCCGGCGTCGTAGTCGGTGAGCTTGTTGGTGGCGGCGATCACCGAGGAGCGGGTGAAGGAGGGTCCGACGGCCTTGATGCCCTGGTAGGCGAGGTCTGCGGAGACCCAGCCGTACATCGCGTAGTCGGTCAGCTTGCCACCGGTCTTGGGTACCCAGCTGAGGAAGTCGGCCAGGCCGGAGCCCTTCGGGTTCGCCTCGAAGGGCACGAACGGAGTGCCGACGATGTCACCGTCGAACAGGTTGCCGGCCTTCGCCAGGAAGTCCTTGTCGTAGGTGTTCGGCATGACCAGCTTGGCGTTGGACACGCCCTGGCGCTGCAGTTCCGTGGCCACGGTCTTCGCGCCGTTCAGGTCGATGCAGAGCATGATCGCCTGCGCGCCGGCGCGTTTCATCGCCGACACCTCGGGGCCGATGCCGTTCGGCAGGCCGAAGGGCAGGGAGTTGTTCGAGTAGACGACCGACTGCCCGGTCTGGGCCGCGTACAGCTTGGTCGTGGCGACCACCGAGTTGACGCACTGCTTGGAGTTTTCCGAGACGCCATACCCGAGGGCGGCGATCTTCTTCGCGCCGAGGAGCTGTGCCGCGTACGGATAGGTCCGGCTGGTGCACTCGATGCAGTTCATGCCGACGGTCGAGTAGGCCGAGTCCTTGCCGGCCATGTCTGCCGGGAAGTACGGGTCGGCGTAGTTCGGGATGCCGGCCTTCGCGAGGTCCGGCCACCCGGTGGCCAGCTGCGGCGCACTGAACGTGGCGAACGTGTCATTCGCGGTGATGATCTGCAGTGCGCCCTGCTTGTTCTGTCCAAGCTGGTCGTCGACCAACTTGGACAGGACGAGCTTGCGGCCGAAGACACCGCCCTTGCTGTTCTGGTAGGCGAAGTAGGCCTTGACGCCCTGGGCGTAACAGTCCAGCACGCAGGTGCCGAGTGGGTTGTTGGAGTTCGTGCCGAGCGCGGCGAACCGGATCTCCGAGGCTGAGACGCCGGGCGCGCCGTTCGCGGAGTTCGCCGGGGCCGAGCCGGTGGAACCACCACCGCCACCGCCACCGGAGGAGGCGTTCGAGCACGCGACCAGCGCAAGACCCAGCGCGACAGCGAGGACTGATAAGCGGCGTATGTATTTCACAGGGTACTGCTCCTTGCTTCTCGCGCCCTTCACTACTTCGCGGGGGCACTGTTCTCATGGGAGGTATCAACCGGCTCGACAGCGCCGTCGGTGTTTCCGGACACCGAGGAGGGCCATCTTGGCGGAACCTGTCCGAGCGACCTGTCCGAGCGACCCGAGCCCCCCGGCGAGAGCCCCTTGGATGCCACCCGTTCGTCAACTCCCCAGCCGGCCGGAACGATAGCATCCCCCGGTCCGATCTTCCATTGACGTGTCGACAGCGACCGGCGGCACGGGCGCGGAACACTTCCACCAACATTGAGCGCACAACATTCAGGGGTAGGCGAGCTTAACAGCGTAAAGCAGTCCTCGCCAGACAGCCGACCGGCCCCGGTGAGGTTCGCCGGAGTCGATGGGCCAGAGGGTCGATGGGCCAGAGGGTCGATGGGCCATGGAGTAGACGGACCACGGCCGACCGGCCGCGGGCTCGGCCCGTCAGGTGGGAGCGCAGGCCTCGCGCCCGGGCCCGCCGGGCGACCGCGGGTAGCGCCAGCCCGCACGGGCAGCGCCGTGCACCACGGCTCGGTCCGGCTGATCAGGCTCAGTCCGGCTGGTGGAGGTGCGCCATGAAGTGCTCGGACCAGTCCACTGGATCGGTGGGCACGTAGTACCCCTTCTCGTCGTTGATGGTCTCCCAGTTGGCGGCGACCTCCTCGACGCTCGCCCGCGCCGGTTCGGCGCTCACGTAACCCTCGGTCACGCCGAGGAAGAGCCGGGCGAAGCGTCCCCCGCCGGCGACGTACACCTCGCCGCGGGCCTGGCACGCCTCGTGCGCCAGATAGGCGACCATGGGTGCGACGGCGGCCGGGTTCAGCTCGGGTGGGGGGCGGAACCCCTCGTTCGCCGGAGCGTCCCCCGGCTTGCCGGCAAGGCGGGTAAGCGCGTTCGGGGCGATGCAGTTGACCCGGATGTCCCGCTCGCCGGCCGCCGCCGACATGCTCCGGGCCATCCCGAGCAGGGCCGCCTTCCCCGTGGCGTAGCCAAGGTTGTCCGGCAGGCCGAACATACCGATGGACGTCGTCAGCACGACGCGACCATAGCCTTGGCGCAGCATCTGCGGCCAGGCCGCCCGCACGGTGTTGAACGCGCCCTTGACGTGCACGTCCAGCAACCGTTCGAGGGTGGCCAGGTCGACCTCGGGCAGACCGGCCCAGATCATGTTCCCGGCGTTGTTGACGACCGCGTCGATCCGGCCGAACTCCCCGAGCGCGGTGTCGATAATCGACTGTCCACCCTCGGCCGTCGAGACGTCGGCGTGGTCGGCCACCGCGGCGCCGCCGGCGGCCAGGATCCGCTCGACCACCCGGTTCGCCGGAGCCGGGTCGCTGCCGGCGCCGGCAGCCGCCGCGCCAAGGTCGTTGACGACCACCTTCGCGCCGAGGCGCGCCAGCAGCTCCGCGTAGGCCCGGCCGATGCCCCGCCCCGCGCCCGTCACGGCCACCACGCGCCCGTCAAAGGTGAACCCGCCCATGGTCTGCCTACCGTTCCTCTGCGTCATGGCCTGAGATAGCGTTGCAAACTGACCGGTCAGTCCAATCCTGGAAGAAAGGCCCGGGCCGATGAGCACCGAGTACGCCGACGCCGCCGCCCGCATCCGCGACACGATCGCGACCTACGCGCAGGCGGTGGACGACGGTCGCACCGAGGACATCGTCGCCACGTTCCTGCCCGACGGGTGGGCGTCGTTCCCGGGCGCGGACATCGCCCGCGGCCACGACGGAATCCGCGCGACGTACGCGGCCCTCCCCCCCGGGCGGGCCCAGCGGCACCTCGTGGGCAACACGCTGATCACCGAGTTCGACGGCGACGCCGCCACGGCCACGAGCGACCTGGTCTTCCTGACCAGGGGCAAGGAGGGCCACTGGGCGGTTCGCATCGTCGGCCGCTACACCGACCACCTGCGCCGCAGCGGCAACGCCTGGCTGTTCGCCAGCCGCGAGCTTGTGTTCATCTGACCGCGCCGCCCAGCACGGCCCGCCGGCTCCGGCCGGCCGGCCGGCCGTGCTGGGCACGGCGCGGTCAGTCGAGGAAGCCCGCATAGCCGCCCTCGATGGTCTTCGCCATCACCCGCAGCAGCACCGGCCGTCCCGCCGGGTTCAGCAGGAACCGGCGGGGCTTGCCGGGCACGTTCGTCCCGTAGTACTGGCCGTGCTCCACGAAGGTGGACCGCGGCAGCGCCTTCTCCATCGTGGCCGCCCAGCGCCGCTCGGTCTCGAGCGGGACCTCGACCCGGCGCTCGCCCCGGTCTCGGGCGTGGTTGAGCAGGTCAGCAACGAAGTCGACCTGGTCCCCGCCGTAACGGGGGTTGTTCCCGGCCGCCCCGTGCGGACCGCCGGGGAAGAAGAAGTTGGGGAAACGGTGGCACATAACGCCCAGGAAGGTACGCGGGCCGTCCGCCCAGTACTCGTTCAGGGGCAGCCCGTCCACGCCGCGGATGCCCATCCGCCGCATCGCACCCGTGCCGAAGTCGAAGCCGGTGGCCCAGACGACGAGGTCGAAGGGACGCAGGCCGTCCGTCGTCTCGATGCCGGTCTCGGTGAGGCGGAGCATCGGTGTGCGGCGGGTGGAGACGAGCTCGACGTTCGGCCGGTTGAACATCTCGTAGTACCCGGTGACGAACGGCGGCCGTAACCCGCCATAGCCGTGGTCAGGCACGAGCAGGTCGGCGACCGCCGGGTCCGCGACGAGGGCGCGGATCTTCTCCTCGAGGAACTCGCACCACTCCCCGTTCGCCTTCGGGTCGAGCATCATGTCCTCGTAGTTGCTGCTCAGCTTGGCGAATCCGGGGCTGTTCCAGATGGTCTCGTAGAACTCCCAGCGCTGTTCCTTCGAATCATCGAAGGTCCGCCGCCCGGAGGACTCGTGCAGGAATCCGGCGACCGCCACGGCGAGGGCGTCGCGGATCCGGGTGAAGCTCTCTTTCAGTTCGGCCTGTTGGCGCGCGGTGATGGGATGGTTGTTCAGCGGCGTGCACCACGACGGGGTGCGCTGGTACACCGTCACCGACGCCGCCTGTTCGGCGACCACGGGCGCGATCTGTACCCCGCTGGACCCGGTGCCGACCACCGCGATCCGCCGGCCCTCGATGGCCACCGGCGAGTCCGGCCAGGCTCCGGTGTGGTGCTGCTCCCCCGCGAAGGTCTCCCGGCCGGGCACATCCGGGTACTGCGGCACGGACAGCACGCCGGTCGTGCTGATCAGGTAGGTCGAGCGGGCCTCGAAGCCGTCCTCGGTCCGCGTCGTCCACGTCCGCGTGGCCTCGTCCCACTCAGCGGACGTGACCCGGCTGCCCAGGCGGATGTAACGGCGCAGATCGAACCGGTCGACCACATGATTGAGGTAACGCTCGGTCTCGGGCTGGCCGGCGAACTCCTCGCTCCATTCCCAGTCCCGCCAGAGCTGTTCGGAGAACAGATAGCCGTAGGTGTAGCTCTCCGAGTCGAAGCGGCAGCCCGGATAGCGGTTCCAGTACCACGTTCCTCCGACGCCGCCGCCCTGTTCCAGCAACAGCACGGAGTACCCGTCGCGGCGGGCGCGGTAGAGCTGGTTGATCCCGAGAACGCCCGCTCCCACGATCACGATGTCGACGTCAGCCTGATCCATGTCTCCCACAGCCACATCGCAGCGGTGCACAGCAGTTTTGTACCGTTTGGTCCACTGGTGCACTGACGCTAGCCCCCGCCCCCAGAGGCGTCAAGGCTTGCCCGGCCGACCAGCCGGAACGCCACGCCACCGGGGATGGGACACGGGTCGCCGCGACCGGTACCGCCGCGGGATCGGCGTGGCCAGTCGTTGAACCGCCGGCCCGATCGGACTACGGTCACGTTGTTTGTACCGGTCGGTCAGGATCAGGTCGGCCAAGGTGAGGCCGGCCAAGGTGAGGTCGGTCCGGAAGAAGCCGAGGCAGGCGAGATGAGCACCGCGGACATGAACTGGGTCGGCGTTCTCGAGCACCATGCGGCCCGCACCCCGGACCGGCCGTTCGCCGTGCAGGACGGCGACGTCGTCAGCTACCGGGGTGCCCTCGACCGGGCCGCCGCCATCGCCGCCGGCCTGCGGGTCCGGGGCGTCGCGGCGGGTGACGTCGTGGCGCTGCTCGCCCACAACAGTATCGACTTCCTGACGACGATCTTCGCCGCGAACCACCTCGGCGCGGTCGTGATGCCGCTGAACTGGCGGCTCGCCGCGCCGGAACTCGCCTACATCCTTGAGCACGCGCAGGCCCGCGTCCTGGTCGCGGACGCCGAACTGGCCGCGCTCGGCGCCGACGCCGCGCGGGCGCTCCCGGCCCTCGATCGCGTCCTGATCGGGCGCCAGGACCGGGCCGGCTGGGTGCGCCTCGACGACGTCGCCGATGGCACGGCCCCGCCGGTCGAACGCGCCCCAGCCGCCGGCGACGACCTCCAGCGGCTCATGTACACCTCCGGCACGACCGGGCGCCCCAAGGGCGTGATGATCACCCACGCCAACCTCGCGTGGAAGAACTACGCGCACACCGCCGAGTTCGGCCTCACCGGCGCGGACATCGGTCTGGCCTGCGGCCCGCTCTACCATGTGGGCGCGCTCGACCTGGTGACCACGTCGATCATCTCGGCGGGCGGATCGACCCACGTCCACCCGGTGTTCGACGCCGCCCGGGTGGTCGACGACATCGAGTCGGCCCGGATCACCGTGGTCTGGCTGGCCCCGGCGATGGTCCGCGCCATCCTGGACCTACCCGGCATCGAGACGCGCGACCTGTCCTCGGTCCGCCTGCTCATCGGCGGCGGCGAGAAGATGCCGCTTCCCCTCATCGACCGCATCGAGCGGATCTTCCCGTCAGCCTGGTTCGCCGACGCCTACGGCCTGACCGAGACGGTCTCCGGCGACACCTTCCTGGACGCCGCGTCCATCCGCGCCAAGCGCGGCAGTGTCGGCCGCACCTGCCTGTACCTGGAGCTCGACATCTGGGACGCGCAGGGCCGTCCGCTGCCGGCGGGCGAGTCCGGCGAGATCGTCCTGCGCGGGCCGAAGGTGTTCCGCGGATACTGGCGCGACCCCGCGGCGACCGAGCGCGCCTTCGCCGGCGGCTGGTTCCACACCGGCGACATCGGCGTGCGCGACGCCGACGGCTACGTCTTCATCGTCGACCGACTGAAGGACATGATCCTCTCCGGTGGCGAGAACATCGCCGGTTCCGAGGTCGAGCGGGTGCTCTACGAGCACGCCGACGTGCGCGAGGCTGCCGTGGTCGGTCGGCCCGACCCCCGCTGGGGCGAGGTTCCGGTGGCGTTCGTCGCGCTGCGCCCTGGATCCGGCGTCGCCGAGCAGGAACTCCTGGAACACTGCCGCGGCCAGCTCGCCCGGTTCAAGGTGCCCCGCGCCGTCACCTTCGTCGACGCGCTCCCCCGCAATCCGTCGGGCAAGATCCTCAAGCGCGAGCTGCGCGCCCTCATTGACCAGCCCGACGGCCAGCCCGTGTAGCAGCCAGGCTGGGGCCGCTGGCCCCGCTGACGGCCGCCCCAGCCTGGCTGAGGGCTGGCCCCGCTGACGGCCGGCCCAGAGCCACGGCGTCGCCGTGGACCGCGTGTCCGGGCTACCCGACCGCCCGGACACGCGATCCGGGCTACACGGTGGCGACGGGGGTGAGCGGACTGCCGGCGGTGCCGGGCAGGCGCAGCGGCGGGGCGGTGAGCAGGAAGCTGGTGCGACCGTGGGCGCGCAACCAGGCGGCGAGCTCGTGCAGGTACCACAGCTCGCCGAGGGGCACACCGAGCTTGAACAGGCACAGGTGGTGGATCGGCAGCAGGGTGTGCGGTTCGCGGCTCGCGGGGGCCCAGCCCTCGACGGCGTAGTTGTCGGCGACCAGTGCCGACATCCCGGACTCGACGATCCACGCGAGCACGTCGTCGTCCATCGCGTCGAGGTACGGGTACATCGCCTGGATGCGGGCGGCGTCGGGCTGGCCGTTCCACTCGAGGATCTTCGTCGCGAACCCGGTGTGCAGCAGCACGATGTCCCCGGGCCGCACCTCCACCCCGTCGGCGTCGATGATGTCGCGCAGCGTCCGCCAGCCGACCGGGCGCCATTCCTCGGTGTGGTCGAGATGGTGCGCGATGTCGATCAGTACGGCCCGGCCCTGCACGCCGTGCGCGGCCATGTGCTCCAGGCCCAGGCGGCGGGCGAAGCTCACACTGCCGCTGCCGTCGCCCTTGGCGTCGGGCGCCGGCCCGACGACGTCCTCGCCAGGGCGGAAGCCGTTGTAGTACACCGGCTCGGCGACGCCATCGCCGTCCGCGTCGAACAGCGCGCCCTGGTGGACGAGCGCGTCCCACTGCGTCGAGTACTGCAGCCAGAGCGTCACGACGTCGTCGGACCACAGGTCGGTGAACGAGCGGTGGATCGAGTCCCGAGCGACGACGTTGTAGAAGGTGTCGGGCTTGCGGGCGAGGTCCTCGGTGGGGCGCAGGATCGGCGGGTAGCGACGCTGGTTCAGCGAGCTGCCGCCGGGCAGGTCCAGCGGCAGGCTCAGCGAGAACGACCGGCCCGCCCGCACCTCCCGCACGCCCTCGAGCACCTTCTCCGACGTGACCAGGTTGATCCGGCCGAGCTCGTCGTCGTCGCCCCAGTCACCCCAGGTGGAGCCGTCCGGACGTTGCTTCCAGCGCTTCGCCACCGTTACTCCCTCGCGTCCAGCCCGGCCGCGCGCCCCGGGGACCGGCCCCGCGGTGCCGCGCGCGAGACCCGCGGGGCGGACGGTCCGCGCACGTCCTGGGACCGGCCGCCTTCCGTCCCGGCGAACCTAGCCTTGTTTGTACCGGTCGGTCAACTTCTGGACCCGCGTATTCTGGCCCACGAAGACGCAGCCAGTGCCGGCCGGCGAAACGGAGCGATGTCAACCGCCATGACCGATGTCCAGGTTCGGCGCAGCGCCAAGTGGGAGCTCCGGCGCAGGGCGATCATCGACACCTCCGCGCGCGTCTTCGCCCGGCGGGGATTCCACGCCACCAGCACCGCGGAGCTCTGCGAGGCCAACGAGGTCGGCAAGGGCGCGCTGTACTACTACATCGGCTCCAAGGAGCAGTTGCTCGTCGCGATCCACGACCGGGTGATGGACGAGGTGATGCTCGGTGCCGACCGGGTGGCCACGGCCGGGGGCACACCGCCCGAGCGGCTCGCGCGCCTCGGCACCGAGCTGCTCCACGTCATCCACCGCTACCCCGACCACGTGTGGGTCTTCCTGCACGAGTTCCCGGCACTGACCGGCACCAACGCCGAGACGTTCCGGGACCGGCGCCGGGAGTACGAGACCCGCGTCGAGCAGGTCCTCGAGGAGGGCCGACGCTCCGGGGACTTCCGGGCCATCGACGCCCCGATGGCATCCAAGGCATGGCTCGGCATGCACAACTACACATACCTGTGGATGCGCACCGACGGACGGGTCGCCGTCGAGGATCTGGCGGCGCAGTACGCGGACATCTTCGTGCGCGGCATCGCCAGCGGCCCCGTGCCTGGCCCGCTGGCGGATCCCGGTCACGGCGCCGCGTAGCCTCCGTCGACGACGAGGGCCGAGCCCGTCGTCCACCGTGCGGCGTCGCTGGCGAGGTAGGCGTAGGCGCCGACGAGATCGCCGGGTGTGCCGAGGCCGAGCGGATGCTTCGCCGCGATCGCCTCCACCGCGGTCGCCGGCAACGTCTCGTGCATGGCGGACAGGAAGGTGCCGGGACAGACCGCGTTCACCCGGATGCGGTCGCGGGCGTACTCGACCGCGGCCACCTTCGCAAGATGGATGACGGCGGCCTTGGTGACGCAGTACGGGGCGGCGTGCGACCAGGCGGTGAGCCCGGCCACCGAGGCGGTGAGAACGATCGACCCGCCGCCGCCCTGGCGCATCGGGCCGACGGCGGCGTGGACCGCGTTGACCGCCCCCAGGACGTTGATCCGGTAGGAGCGATCCCAGTCCGCCGTCGCGAGGTTGTGGATGCGCCCGTTCGGCGCGAGCACGCCCGCGTTGCTGATGAGCACGTCGAGCCGCCCGAAGCGCTCCACGGCGAGCCGCACCACCGCCTCGACCTGCTCCCGCTCGCTGACGTCGACCAGCGCCGTCGCCACCTGCGCACCGTCGACGGCCACACCGCCGACGGCCCCACCACCGCCAGCCGTACCGCCGACGGCCGCACCGCCGACCGCCGCACCGCCGACGGCCACGCCGTCGTTGATGCTCTCGACCGTCGCGGCCAGGGCCGCCTCGCTCACGTCGCCGAGGACGACAGCGGTGCCGGCCTCGGCCGCGAACCTGCGGGCGAGCGCACTGCCGAGGGCGCCGCCCGCGCCGAGAAGCACCACCACGCGTGGCTGATCGGACATCTGATCCCCTGTTCCGCGGTGCCCCGTCCGGGCCCCGCTATTTCAGCAGGTAGCCGCCGTCGACGGACAGGACGGCGCCGGTGACGAACGCGGCCGCCTCGGAGGCCAGGAACAGGTAGGCGCCGGCGAGATCGGCCGGATGGCCCCAGCGGCCCTGGGCCGTGTGGTTCAGGATGGACTGCTCGAGGCGGTCGTTGCTCTTCCAACCGGCGGCCAGGGGCGAGTCGAACCAGCCGGGCGCGACCACGTTCACCGTGATCCCCGCGGCGGCGAGATCCAACGCCAGCGCCTTGGACATTCCCACCAGCCCCGCCTTGGACGCGCTGTAGGCGGCAAGCCCGCGGGCCGGCCGCTCCCCCAGCACCGAACCGGTGAAGATGAGCCGGCCGCCCTCGCCCATCACCCGGGCGGCGGCACGCGCGCCGAGGAACGCGCCGGTGAGGTTGACGTCCAGGACATCCCGCCACACCGCCGGGTCGGTCTTCAACGGCCCGCCGACCGCCGGGGAGATCCCGGCGTTGCAGATCCACACGTCGATCCCGCCCCAGGCGGCCACCGTGGCGTCGGCGACCGACTCGTTGAAGGCCTCGTCCCGCACATCCCCGCTGAACCGCAGCACCGGGCCGGGCAGGGCATCCCCGACCGACTTGAGGTCGGCCTCGGTGCGCGCGACCAGGGAGAGGTGGGCGCCGGCACGGGAGAACGCGTGCGCGAGCAGCTCCCCGAGGCCGCGGCCGGCCCCGGTCAGCACCACCCGCCGACCACGCACATCTCCAGGGCCGGGGAACTGTGCCGGGATCTCGATCCGCTCGGTCATCGCCGGCTCCAGCCCGGCGACCGCGCGTCCCGGGGCGCCCGGGACTCCGCGTCCCCCCGGTCTTCCCGGCGCCGCGGGTCCGCCTGGACCGCCCCGCCGCGCGGGCCGTCCCGCCACCCGGCCGGCAAGTCCCCGTACCGGTCGGCGTCAGACACCGTGGACCGAGATCGCCGTGGTCGGGCAGCCCTGGGCGGCGTCCAGCAGCGCCGCGTCGGTGCCGCCGTCCGGGTCAAGCACGATCGCGATGTCGTCCTCGTCCTGGCCGAAGACCGCCGGCGCATAGTGCATGCACTGCCCGGACCCCATGCACCGGTCCCGGTCGATCCGGATCTCGCGTGCCACCGCCGTTCCTCTCGTCATGGTCCTGGCCCACCGTTTCCTGGCCCACAGTTTCCTGGCCCGTCGCCTCCTGGCCGCACCTGTCCAGGCGGCGCTGAGCTGGTCCACACCGGACCGGTCGCGCTCCGCCGGCCGGTTCGCGGCCGGTCGGTTCGCGGCCGGTCGGTTCGCGGCCGGCCGGACCGTGCCGTCGCGGCGGGTGTCACGCGACACCGGTCAGCTCCACATGCAGCCGGGTCAGGCCGCGGAACAGGTAGGTGGGCATGTACTCGTAGCGCCGGGCACCGACCGGCCCGTGTTCCTGCACGGAGATCGCGATCTCGGACGTGCGGTCGAACAGCCGCTCCAGCACGACCCGCACCTCCGAGCGGGCCAGGGGCGCGCCGACGCAGGTGTGCGTGCCATGGCCGAACGCCAGGTGCCGGCGGGAGTTGGCCCGCTCCAGGCGCAGCTCGTCCGGCTGGTCGAACTGGCGGGGGTCCCGGCCGGTCGCGGTGTTCATCAGCAGCACGACCGTGCCGGCGGGAAGGTCCACGCCCCCGACCCGCGTCGATTTGCGGACCAGGCGGAACGCACCCTTGATCGGCGACTCCAGGCGCAGCGTCTCCTCGACGAACCGCGGGATGAGCTCGCGGTCGTCGCGCAGCTGGCGCTGCAGCTCGGGGTCGTCGCCGAGGATCTGCAGGCAGGCGCCGAGCAACCGCACGGTGGTCTCCTGGCCGGCGGCGAACATGTTGGCGCCGATCCGGGCGACGTCGAGCAGGTCCGGCGTGGTGCCGTCGGGGAACGTCGCCTGCGCCATGCCGGTGAGGACGTCGCCGCGGGGCGCGGCGCGGCGCTCGCCGATGCGCTCGATGAAGTAGTCGTAGATCGGATCCAGCGTGTGGTGGGAGTCGTGCTTTTCCGCGAGGCTGCCCGGCAGCTCACCGATGCCGGTCCGCTCCAGCAGCATCTGATGGTCCTCTTCGGGCACCCCCAGCAGGTCGGCGATGACCAGCAGCGTGTAGGGCTGGGCGAAGTCGTTGACGAACTCGCACCGGCCCACCTCGAGGGTCGCGTCGAGCTGGCGGTCGGCGAGCCGCCACATGAACTCCTCGTTCTCCTTCAGCCGCTTCGGGGTGATCAGCCCGGCCAGCACCGCCCGGTGCGCGGTGTGCTTCGGCGGGTCGAAGGTGACCAGCTGGTCGCTCTGCGGCAGCGCGTCGCGGTGCGCCTCGATCAGCGCACTGATGTCGTCGCCCTGCCCCTTCAGCTCGACCGGGAACGGCGGGCGGGGGCCCGCGACGATGTTGCAGGATGAGAAGGAGTCGGTGTCCCGCAGGATGGTCAGCGCCTCCTCCCAGCCCGAGACCATGGCGACACCGTAGGTCGGCTCGATCCAGATCGGCCGGTCGCGCAGCAGGAAGCTGAAGTAGTCCCACGGGTTGACCGCGACATCGCGGTCCCGGAAGTAGTTCAGCGTGCTGAAGTCCCTCGGAGTGCTCGAGTCGTTCGGAGTGCTCGAGTCGTTCGGGCTTCGCTGTTCCGTCATCGTGACGTCTCCGGTTCGGTTAGGCACGGGCCGACTCGCGCACAGCGGCGGCGATGCGGTCCACGTCCGGCAGCCAGGCATGTTCGAGGGACGGGGCGTACGGCGCCGGAGTCGGCTCGGCGCCCACGCGGATGACCGGCGCGTCCAGCGTCCAGAAGCCCTCGCGCACCGCCGCCGCCGCGAGTTCCGCGCCGACCCCGAACGGGGTCACCGCCTCGTGCGCGACGACGAGCCGGTTGGTCCTGGCCAGTGACGCGAGCACGGTGTCGTAGTCCAACGGCGTGATCGTGCGCAGGTCGATGACCTCGACGCTGATCCCCTCGGCGGCCAGCGCCTCGGCGGCGGACAGGCAGTCGTGCACCATCCGCGAGTAGGACACCAGCGTGACGTCCGTGCCCGGCCGGCGCACGATCGCCCGGCCGAGCGGCACCAGCGCGTCCGGCTCCGGGCGTGGCCCCTTGCGGCCGTAGAGCAACCGGTTCTCGATGAAGATCACCGGGTTGGGGTCGCGGATGGCGGCGCGCAGCAGCCCGTAGGTGTCCGCCGGGGTGGACGGCATGACCACGGTGAGCCCCGGCAGGTGCGCGAGCAGTGCCTCGAGGCTCTGCGAGTGCTGGCTGCCGGACGAGCGGCCCGCCCCGAACTGGGTACGAATGACCAGCGGCAGCTCCACCGCACCGCCGGTCATGAAGCGCAGCTTCGCAGCCTGGTTCATGATCTGATCGAGGCAGACGCCGATGAAGTCGAGGTACATGACCTCGACCACCGGCCGCATCCCGGCCATCGCCGCGCCGACCGCCGCCCCGACGACGGCGCTCTCCGAGATCGGCGTGTCGCGCACCCGGCCGGGATAGCGGGCGGCGAGCCCTCGGGTGAGCCCGAACACGTTGCCGCCGGCACCGACGTCGATGCCGGCGATAAGGACGTCGGGGTCATGTGCGAGCTCGTGGTCGAGCGCATCGTGCACCGCGTCCATCGTCCGGAAGACCTCGCCGGTGGGCTCGGGTGGCTCGGGTCGGTCGATGCGCGGGCTCGTGACGAAGTGGTGCAGCGTGGCCGGCGCGGGCTCGGCGGCGCTCGACGCGGTGGCCTGCGCCTTGTCGATCTGCTCGTCGACCTCGCGGTCGATCGCCGCGACCTGCCGCGGCGCCAGGCGCCGGGCGTGGACGACCAGCGGGTCGCGGGCCTTCCAGGTGTCGACCTCGGTGGCGTCGCGGTACCGCTCGGGGTCGCCCTCGTAATGGCCGTGCCAGCGGTAGGTCTCGGCCTCCAGCAGCACCGGGCGGGCCCCGCCGCGCAGTTCGGCGACCAGCCGCGTGGTCGTCCGCGCCACGGCGACGACGTCGTTGCCGTCGACGTGCGCGTACCGGATCCCGTAGCCACGGGCCCGGTCGGACAATGGCGCGCGGTGCTGGTCGGCCTCCGCCGAGAACTCGGCGTAGTGGTTGTTCTCGCACAGGAAGATCACCGGAAGGTCCCAGACCGCGGCGAGGTTCACCGCCTCGTGGAACATTCCCTGCCCCACCGCGCCGTCGCCGAAGAACGCCACCACCACGCCGCCGGTGCCGCGCAGCCGCGCCGCCGTGGCCGCGCCGGTCGCGATCGGCAGGCCGGCCGCGACGATGCCGTTCGCGCCGAAGATCCCGCGCCGCGGGTCGGCGATGTGCATCGAGCCACCGCGGCCCCGGTTCGTCCCGGTCTCGCGGCCCATCAGCTCGGCGAACATCTCGGTGACGTCAAGGCCCTTGGCGATGCAGTGCCCGTGGCCACGATGGGTGGAGGTGATCACATCCCGCTCGTCGAGCGGCCAGCACGCCCCGACGGCGCTGGCCTCCTGGCCGATCGACAGGTGCAGGAAGCCGGGGATCCGGCTGTCCCGGTAGAGCGCCGCCGCCGACTCCTCGAACCGCCGGATCAGCCGCATCCGCCGGTACATCTCACCCAGCGCGGCCGCGTCCAGCTCAGGCTGCACCACCTCGGACTGCACCGCCTCGGACTGCGCGGCTTCGGACTGCACAGCCTCGCCCCTCCCCTCGGTGGAACCCACCGCCCGCTCCCCTCCTCCCCGCCACCCGGGCACGCGTCGCCGCCGGGCCCTGATGCCGGGGACGCCGTGCCGATGCCTTGACATTGGGCGACAGCGCGCCATTCTTGTACCGCTCGTTCCAAAAAACAACCCTTTGCCGATGGACGGTGCCATGGACTTCGATCTCCCCGCGGAGACACTCGCCCTGCAACGCGTCTGCCGTGCGTTCGCGGCCCGGGAAATCGAGCCGTACGCGGCCGACTGGAGCGAGCGCGAGTACTTCCCGCACGAGCTGTTCGGCCGGTTCGCCGAGCTCGGGATCATGGGCATGCTCGTGGACGAGGAGTTCGGCGGGGCCGGCGCCGGCTATGTCTCCTACGTCGCGGTGATGGAGGCCATCGGGGGTGCCGACCAGTCGGTCGCCGCCGCGTGGAACGCCCACTCGACGATCGCGTCGCTGCCGCTGGCCGTCTTCGGCACACCGGAACAGAAGAAGCGCTGGCTCGTCCCGCTCGCCTCCGGCACCCATCTGGGCGCCTTCGGCCTCACCGAACCGACCGCGGGCTCGGACGCCGCGTCGATCCGCACCCGCGCGCAGCGCGACGGCGAGGGCTGGCGGATCAATGGCACGAAGATGTTCATCACCAACGCCGGCACGCCGATCAGCCTCGGTGTGACCATCCTCGCGGTGACCGGCACCTCGCCGGACGGCCAGAAGCGCTACGGCACGTTCTTCATCCCTGACGGCACCCCCGGCTACACCAAGGGCGAGCCCCTGCGCAAGCTGGGCTGGCACGCCATGGACACCCGCGAGCTCGTCTTCCGCGACTGTTGGATCCCCGACGACCACCTCATCGGCGAGGAGGGTGCCGGGCTGCGCCAGTTCCTCGCCGTCCTGGACGCCGGACGGATCAGCGTGGCGGCGCTGGGCCTGTCGCTCGCACAGACCGCCCTCGACCTCGCCCTACGCCACGCGAGCGAGCGCGAGCAGTTCGGCAGCAAGCTCAACCGGTTCCAGGCGATCGGCCACAAGCTCGCCGACATGGCCACCGAGGTCGAGGCCGCGCGGGCACTCGTGTACCGGGCGGCGTGGCTCGGCGACCAGGGTCGCCCCTTCGCCACCGAGGCCGCGATGGCCAAGCTCTACGCCTCCGAGGTCGCCAACCGCGCCGCCAGCGCGAGCGTGCAGATCCACGGCGGCTACGGCTACGTCCGCGAGTCCGCGATCTCGCGGTTCTACGCGGACGCGAAGGTGCTGGAGATCGGCGAGGGCACCAACGAGATCCAGCGCAACGTCATCGCCCGCGCCCTGAGCCGCCCCCGACCGTGAGCCGCCCGCGCCCTGATCCACCGCTGGCAGCCCTGATCTCCTCGACCGGCCCGCGGATCGCGCCCGAGGTCGGAACGCGGATACCCCCGTTCTGACCTCGAGCGATCCTCGTCAGCCCATCGCGCCACCACGGAAGGTAACTTTGGTGGCTGAAGGTTTGGTGTCAAACTGTCTTGACTCTGACCATGCGCTGGGGCCAGAATCACCTTGACCGGTCGGTACAACCCCGACCCGAACGGGTGGTGTGACATGACCAAGGACTTCGTCGTCTCGGCGGACTCGCACGTGCTCGAGCCCACGGACCTGTTCCGCACCCGCCTGCCGGCGCATCTTCGCGACCGAGCGGTGTGGGAGGAGGACTTCGAGGTGGAGCCGCTGGTCGAAGGCGGCCCACGGATCTACCGACGCCTGCACACGCCGGGCTTCGAGGGCTGGACGATCTCCCGCTACCGGCAGACCGGCGGCCGTATGCCCGAGGGCGATCCCGAACGGATCCTCGAGGACATGGACCTCGACGGCATCGACGCGACGCTGATGCACCCGAACCTGTCGATCTTCGGGCTCTACTCGGACGACCACGAGCTGTCGATGGCGCACGCCCGGGTCTACAACAGCTACCTGGTCGAGCGGTTCCTGCCGTTCGCGGACCGGATCCGCCCGACCTGCCCGATCCCGCTCACCGACGTCAACGACGCCGTCGCCGAGATCGAGCGGGTGACGGGCGCCGGCTTCCGGGCGCTGCTGCTGCCGGGCGTCCCGCCGACCACCTACTGGGACCCCGCGCTCGACCGGGTCTGGGAGGCGGCGCGGCACGCCGGCGCGCAGATCTTCTTCCACACCCAGACCGGTGGCGTGAAGATGAAGAACCCGTCGTCGTCGACGATGCGGGTGGTCAAGGAGTCGGCCCGGCAGGTGAACCAGCCGGTCACGGCGAAGTCCGCCGCCGAGCGGCTCTACACCCAGGCGGTGCTGTCCACCCTGGTGCCGCAGAAGCTGATCTGCGAGCTGATCGGCGCCGGCGTCCCCGAGCGGTTCCCCGAGCTGCACTTCGGCCTGATCGAGTTCAACGCGCACTGGCTGTCCTCGCTGGTGGGCGCGATGGACAAGGCGTGGACCACCGGCATCGGGCAGGACACCGACTGGTGGATCGGCTCCTGGGACGACGAGGCCCCGGCGACCGCCGAGGGCCAGCAGACGATGTCGCGGCTGTTCCTGCTCAACGAGAAGTGGCCCTACCCGATGCTGCCCAGCGAGTATGTGCGGCGCCAGTTCCACATCTCCTTCCAGGACGACCCGGCGGCGGTCGCCGCCCGCCACATCACCGGGGTCAGCTCGATCATCTGGGGCAACGACTACCCGCACGCCGAGGGAACCTTCCGGCACAGCCAGGAGCTCATCCGCACGCAGTTCGCCGACGTCCCGGACGACGAGCGCCGGGCGATCGTCGGCGGCACCCTGGCCGGCGTCCTCGGCTTCACCCAGCCGGCCCTGGCCTGATCGCGATGCCCAAGCCCTGGCACCGTGACCCGATCCGGGCGGCCTACGACCTGTGGGTCGACCAGGGCTGGGCGGTCACCGCCGACGGAATGACGGCGGTGACCTCACTTCTGCGGGTCCATCAGCTCCTCACCCAGCGCGCCGACCGGATCCTGGCCCCGGTCGGACTGACGTTCGCGCGCTATGAGGTGCTGGTGGTCCTGTACTTCAACGAGGACGCCGTCTCGCTGTCCTACCTGGCGAGGGCGTTGCAGCTGCGCCAGGCGAGCGTCACGGGCCTGGTCGACAAGCTGGAGCGGCAGGGACTCCTGACCCGCGAGGCCCACCGCGGCGACCGCCGCGTCACGCTGGCGCGGATCACCGACGCCGGCCGGGAGCGCATCCGCGACGCGATCGAGCGGCTGAGCGGTGGGCTGTACGCGCGGCTCGGGCTCGGGCCCGAGCAGACCCGGCAGCTGGTCGGCCTGCTCGCGACGATCCGGGACGCCTGGGGCGATCTGCCGGCCGACGTCGAGGACGACGGGATCGACGCCGGCGCCGACGCGGCCGGCCGAGACGACCAGGCCAGCCGAGACGACCAGGCCGGCAGTCACGACCAGGCCGGCCGAGACGACCAGGCCGCCGCGGATGCCGGCGCCTCGGGGAACGGGGAAAGCGATGCCGCTCGCGCTCTGCTGTATGTCGCACAGCCCTCTGCTTGACATCACCCGTCAGCAGGACGAGCTGGAGTCATCCGTGCGCGCGGCGCTGGCGGCGGCCCGCGCCTTCGCCGCCAGCGTCGATCCCGACATCGTCGTCGTGGTCGCGCCGGACCATTTCAACGGGTTCTTCTACCGGCAGATGCCGCCGTTCTGCCTGGGCCTGTCCGCCACCGCGGTCGGGGACTACGCCAGCCCCGCGGGCCGGTTGGACGTGCCGCAGGCCCTGGCCCGCGAGCTTGCCACCGAGGTCCTCGCCGCGGGGGTCGACCTGACGGTCTCCTACCGGATGCAGGTCGACCACGCGAGCGCACAGCCGCTGCGGGAGTTGTTCGGCTCGCTGGACGCACGCCCGGTGATCCCGGTGTTCGTCAACGCCGCGGCGCCGCCGCTCGCGCCCCTGTCCCGGGCACGGGCGCTGGGAACCGCGATCGGGCGGTTCTTCGAGTCCCGGGACGAACGGGTCCTCGTCGTCGGTTCGGGCGGGCTCTCCCACGACCCGCCGGTGCCCAGGCTCGACTCCGCCCCCGTGCCCGTCGCCGAGCGGCTCGTCTCCGGCCGGGCCCTGACCGAGCAGGAGGCGGCGGGCAAACACGCCGGGGCGATCGCCGAGGGCCTGCGCCTGGCCGCCGGCACCAGTGACCGCCTGCCGCTGGACCCGGACTGGGACGAGGCGTTCCTCGACCTGCTCGGGCAGGGACGCCTCGCCGACACCGACAGCTGGACCGAGGCCGAGATCGGGGCCCGTGGCTGCGGCGCGCAGGAGATCCGGACCTGGGTCGCCGCGTACGCGGCGCTGGCCGCGGCCGGCCCGTACGAGGTGGGATACCGCTACTACCGGGCGACACCCGAGTACATCGCCGGTTTCGCCGTCACCACCGCGCGGCCCCGGGCCTGGGTACGGTCCGGGGCCGCGACACGCGTCGGGTCAGGGCGCCGCGACGGAGATTGATTTGGTGTCGAGGTAGCCGTCAAGGCCCTCGCGGCCCAGTTCACGGCCGTAGCCGCTGTTCTTCACCCCGCCGAAGGGCGCCGCCGGGTCCATCGAGTACCCCTGATTGACACCGAAGGTCCCGGTCCGGACCCGGCTCGCGATCCGCAGACCGCGGTCGGTGTCCGCGGTGAACACCGAACCGGCGAGACCGTAGTCGCTGTCGTTCGCGAGGCGCACGGCGTCGTCCTCATCCCGGTAGGGCAGGACCACGATGACCGGGCCGAAGATCTCCTCCCGGGCGATGGTCATCGCGGGGTCGACGTCACTGAAGACGGTCGGCGCCACGTACCACCCGGTGTCGGCCCCGGCCGGCGCCGCGCTGCCGCCGGTGACCAGACGCGCGCCCTCTCGCACGCCGGTGTCGATATAGCCGCGCACCCGATCCCGCTGCCGGCTGGTCACCAGCGGCCCCATCTGGGTTCCCGGATCGGCCGGGTCGCCGACCCGGATGGCCGACAGCTGCGCGGCGAGGGCGTCCGCGTACTCGTCCATGCGATCCACGGGGGCGAGCACGCGGGTCAGCGCGTTGCAGACCTGGCCGGCCATGCCCAGCCCGGAGAGGCGGACGGCCTTGGCCACCGCGACGGGGTCCGCGTCGGGCAGCGCGATGGCCGCCGACTTCCCGCCGAGTTCGAGGCTGACCCGGGTGAGGTTCGCGGCGCAGGCCGCGGCGACCTGTCGGCCCGCCGCGGTCGACCCGGTGAACGAGACCTTGTCGATGCCGGGATGACCGACGAGATAGGCGCTGACCTCCCGCTCGGCGGGCAGCACGCTCACGACGCCGGGTGGCAGGTCGGCCTGCTCGAACAGGTCGGCGAGCAGCAGCGCGTCCAGCGGCGACTCGGGTGCGGGCTTGAGCACGACCGTGCAGCCGGCGAGCAGCGCCGGGATGATCTTGGTTACGGTGAGGAACTGCGGCATGTTCCAGGGGACGACCGCGGCGACGACGCCGACCGGCTCCCGGCGCAGCAGGACGTCCTGCCCGTAGACGCCGGACCGGCTCTCCTGCCACGGGTAGCCCGCCGCGAGGTCGACGAACGTGGTCATCAACAGTGTCGGCAGGCCGATCTGGACCCGGCGGGCGAAGGTGATCGGGGCGCCGAGCTGCGCCGTGATGGCCTCGGCCAGGTCGCCGGCCCGCGCGGCGTAGAGCGCGGCCAGGCGCCGGATCGCCGCGGCGCGATCGGCCGGGTCGAGACGGGGCCATGGGCCCTCGTCGAAGGCCGCCCGGGCGGCGGCCACCGCGCGGTCGACGTCGGCGGTGCCGGCCGCGGCGACCAGCCCCACCGGCTTCTCACTGTGCGGCGAGATCACCTCGATGTGCTCGCCGGTGCTCGGGGCAACCCATCGGCCGCCGACGAACAGCTGCCTGCGTTCCTGCATCAGCACTCCCTGTGCCGGCCTCGTTCCACCGGCTGCACTAGAGGAAAGACGGCACCCGCGGCCATCCGATGGCCACGTTCTCGATGGCCACGTTCTCGATGCCCACGACCATGACGGGTCACGGTCACGGCCGCGGCGGCCAGGTCCACCCCGCCGATCAGCAAGCCTCCCGCGGCCACCGGCCGGGCGCCACGACTGTTCGGACGTTTCGCGGCGACCGCGGAGGTCTTGCGATTCACCGCACATCTATGTTAGTCACTTGGAGAACGTTAGTCAGTCGTAGAACACGCTCGACCAGTGAGAGCGGACTCGACGGGAGGCTGGGCCATGGCACGTGCCATCAAGGAGGCGGAGGCCAGTTGGACGGGCCGGTACCCGGAACTGGGCACCGGGCTCGTGTCGTACGAGGACTCCATCTCGCCGGAGTTCTACGAACTCGAGCGGGAGGCGATCTTCAGGCGGGCCTGGCTGAACGTCGGTCGGGTCGAGCAGCTGCCGCGACGGGGCAGCTACTTCACCAGGGACCTCGCGGTCGCGAAGACCTCGGTCATCGTCGCCCGCGACCTGTCCGGCCAGGTCCGCGCCTTCCACAACGTGTGCCGCCACCGCGGCAACAAGTTGCTGTGGGGCACGACGCCGAACGACGAGACCAGCGGCGTCTGCCGCGAGTTCATGTGCCGTTATCACGGCTGGCGGTACACCCTCGAGGGCCAGCTGACGTTCGTACTGCAGGAGGAGGAGTTCTTCGACTTCGACCGGCGCGACTTCCCACTCGTGCCGGTCCACTGCGAGGTCTGGGAAGGGTTCATCTTCGTGAACCTGGCCGACCAGCCCGGCCAGACCCTGACGGACTTCCTCGGGCCGATGGTGCGCGGGCTCGAGGGATATCCGTTCCACCTGGTGACCGAGCGGTACGCGTTCCGGGCCGACCTGAACAGCAACTGGAAGATCTACCTGGACGCGTTCCAGGAGTACTACCATGCCTCGGTGCTGCACTCGCAGCAGCAGGTGCCGAGCCTGCGCAGCTTCGCGACCGGCTACAAGGCGCCGCACTACCAGATCGACGGGCCGCACCGGCTGGTCAGCACCGGCGGCTGGAAGGGCGTGCCCCGTCACCAGCTGCCGCACGACAAGATGTACCCGCTCGAGCCGCTCACCGAGGCGGGCCTCATGGGCCCCTGGCAGCGCCCGGACATCCCCGAGCTCGACCCGGCCAACCTGCCGCCCGGGATCAACCCCGGCGGTCTGGACCCGTGGTCGATCTCGAACTTCCAGATCTTCCCGAACTTCGTGATCCTGCTCTACGAGCGAGGCTGGTACCTGACCTACCACTACTGGCCGACGTCCCATCGCACGCACATGTGGGAGATGTCGTACTACTTCCCGCCGTCACGCAACGCCAGCGAGCGGATCCGGCACGAGGTCACCGCGGTCATCTCCAAGGAGGCCGGCCTGCAGGACGCCGGCACCCTCGACGGCACCCAGATGGGTCTGGAGTCCCGGGTGGTCAGCCGTTGGCCGCTGTCCGACCAGGAGATCACCGTGCGTCACCTACACAAGACCACCGGCGACTGGGTGCAGGCCTACCTGCGCGACGGGATGGGAGCCCCCGCATGAGCGACGCGATCCCCGCGATCCCCGCGATCCCCGGGAGCGCCACGGTCCTCCCGATCCTCCCGGAGACGTTCTCCGACCTGGCCCCCTTCGCCGCCCGGTGGTGCCTGCCCACCGAGCCCGCCCGGTACGCCGAGCGGCTGCGCAGCACCATGGCCGAGCTGGAGGCGTTCTACGACGCCGCCCGCCCCCGCGTCCGGGAGGCGATGGCCCATCTCGACCGGTTCCCCCTCGACGCGCTGCCCGAGCCGGAGGAGAACCTGCTCCACCTCGTGTACTCGTTCGTCATGGTGTCCCTGCCCGTCGAGGTCTGGCACCAGCCGCGCGTCATCGACGCCGGAACCGCCTACTTCGACCGCCACCTGGAGCCCACACCGTGACGACGACACTTACCTGTGAACCTCTGGCCGCCACGGTCGGCGCCGAGGTGCGCGGCGTCGACGCGCGCCAGCTCGCCCAGGATGACGCCGTCGCCGGCGCGGTGCTCGAGGCCCTCGAGACCTACGGCGTCCTGGTGTTGCGCGGGCTGGACCTCGACCCGCACAGCCAGGTCGCCTTCGGCCGACGCCTCGGCCAGATCGATCTCGAGCCGGGCCACCACCCCGTCCCGGGGATCTACCGGGTCACGCTCGACACGTCGAAGAACGCCTCCGCCGACTATCTGCGGGCCACCTTCGCCTGGCACATGGACGGCTGCACCCCGCTGCATGGCGAGCCGCCGCAGAAGGCCACCATCCTGTCCGCGAAGGCGGTCGCCCTCGCCGGTGGGCAGACCGAGTTCGCCAGCACCTACGCGGCCTACGACGCGCTGGGCGACGAGGACAAGGCCCGGTTCGCCGCCATCCGGGTGGTGCACTCCATGGAGTACTCCCAGCGGCACGTGGTCACCGATCCGACCCCCGAGCAACTCGAGCGCTGGCGGCAACGCCCGTCCTCGGTGCATCCCCTGGTCTGGACGCACCGCGACGGCCGGCGCTCGCTGGTGATCGGCGTGAGCGCGGGCCGGGTCGTCGGGACGGATCCCGACTCCGGGTCGGCGCTGCTGGCGGACCTGCTCGACCACGCGACGGCGCCCGGACGGGTCTACCGGCACGAATGGCAGGTGGGCGACACCGTCATCTGGGACAACACCGGCCTCGTGCACCGGGCGACGCCCTACCCTCGCCACTCACCTCGCGAGATGCTGCGCACCGCCGTCTTCGGCACCGAACCGATCCAGTAGGACCGATCCGGACGACCTGCCCCGCACATCACCGCCACGTGGACGACGACCCGTGACCCACCCGCGAAGGGCACCCGGCCAACGGCGGACGTCAGCGCGCCGGGTGGCCGGTGCCGGCGACCGTGATGGCGCCCATGGCCTGCTCGCCGGCCGCCCGACGCTCCCCCTCGATCGCGCGGATCTCGCGCTCGACGACGTCGATCAGCTCGCGGTGGCCCTGCTCGACGTCGAACGCCTCCTCCAGGTGCAGGAAGCGGGAGATCGCGGCCATGGCCAGCAGCAGGGACGACGCCGGCCAGCGGCCCAGGTCGACGCCGTAGCCCTCGAGCACGCCCGCGAGCAGCTCGAGCTGCAGCGCGCGGAACGTCCGCGCGTAGGAGGCGATCTCGACCCGGATCGCCTTGCGGTGGTTGGCCAGTGCCGTGAACTCCATCGTGCGCGCGTTGTTCGAGGAGTCCTGGGCGAACTCCCACAGCGCCCACAGCGGCTGCGGAGACCGCAGCGCCACGCGCAGCCGGGCGAGGCTGCGTTCGGCACCTCGGCGGAACAGCTCGATGAACAGGCTGTCCACCGAGCCGAAGTAGTAGTAGACCAGCCCGTTGTTGACGCCCGCCCGGGCCGCGATCCGGCGGGTGGTGACGGCGGCGTAGCCGTCCTCGAGCATCAGGGCCTCGGTGGCGTCGAGCAGCGCCGTGCGGGTGGCCGAGTCGTCGGCGGCACCGCGCCGTACCCGTGTCATGTCGACCTCCCGTTTCGCCCGCCGTCCCCGTACGCCCGCTCGTCCAAGTGTCGCCCCTGCCCGTGCTCCCGCAGTCCTTGCCCTCGGCCACACTCCATGTTAGTCATATGAAGAACTATCCTTGGTCGCTCGTAGAACACCCGGGTCCGGGCCGGTCGCACTCGAACCCGGGTGCGTAGCCGACGACGCGGCCCGGTGGGCCCGCCCGGACCAGCCCCGGCCGGCGGACGCCCGTCCACCAGACGGCCCGACGCGTGCCAGACGCCGGATCCGCCGCGCGGGCGGCGCACGTCGGACCGGCGAGCCAGGCCGGATCGGCGGACACCGGTCCATACCGGCCCACCAGGCCATACCGGCTCACGAGGAAGGCGGAAACGATGCCGCGAGGAAGGCCGCAGCAGTCCCGCGTGGCCGTGGTCACCGGCGGGGCGTCGGGCATCGGGGAGGCCAGCTGTCACCACCTGGCCGAGCGCGGTCACCGCATCGCGGTGCTCGACCTCGACGGTGACGCGGCGCTGCGGGTGGCCAAGGAGCTGCGGGCCGACGGGGTCGACGCCCTCGCCCTCGCCCTGGACGTGACGGACCGCCCGGCGATCGACGCCGCCTTCGCCGAGATCCGCACGGCGCTGGGCCCGACCGAGATCCTCGTGACCAGCGCCGGTCTCGTCGACTTCGAGGACTTCGAGCGGATCACCCTCGACCAGTGGAACCGGGTCCTCGACGTGAACCTCACCGGCACGTTCCACTGCTGCCAGGCGGCGGTGCCGGACATGGTCGCCGCGCGGTGGGGCCGGATCGTGACCATCTCGTCGTCCAGTGCCCAGCGGGGTTCGCCGCGCAACGCCCACTACGCCGCCGCCAAGGGTGGGGTGATGGTGCTGACCAAGTCCCTGGCCCGGGCCTACGCCGCCCATGGCATCACCGCCAACTGCATCCCACCGTCGGGGATCGAGACCCCGATGCAGCACCGGGACCAGGCGGCGGGCAACCTGCCGGCCAACGAGGTGATAGCGGCGACGATCCCGCTGGGCCGTCTCGGCGTCCCGGACGACCTGGCCGCCGCGGTGGCCTTCCTCGCCTCCGAGGAAGCCGGTTTCATCACTGGGCAGGTGCTCGGGGTCAACGGCGGGTCGGTGCTGTGACCCGCGCCGCGAGGCCACGGATCGGGCCCCTCGCGGTGTCGCAGTGGTCGGCACGGGACCGGGAGCTGCTGCGCGGCAACCTGGCCCGGGCCGACCGCTACCTGTCGGGTGAGCCGGACGCGCCGCCCATGCCGGCGATTCTTGGCCTGTTCGCGCGGCACTCCACGGTCGGTGCCGCCTGGCTGGCCTTCTCCTCGACCCTGCTCGAGCAGGGCGTCCTCGACGCCCACGACCGCGAGCTGTTGATCCTGCGGGTCGGTCACCGCACGAGCTGCGCCTACCTGTGGACCCAGCACGCCGGGATGGCCCAGGCCGCGGGGCTCACACCCGAGCGGATCGCCGCCGTGGCCGACACCGGCGAGGCGCATCCGTGGTCGGAGCGTGACCGCGACCTACTGCGCGCGGCCGACCAGCTTGTCGCCGGCCACGTCATCGACGACCCGACCTGGGAGCGGCTCGCCCGGCACTTCGATGACCGCCAACTGCTGGAACTGACCTTCGTCGTAGGCAGCTACGTGTGTCTGGCGGCGGTGCTCAACAGCGTCGGGCTGCAGCCCGGGCCCGCGGCGCAGCCCGGGCCCGGCATCGACTCGCAGCCGTCGCGCCCCTCGCCGCCGACGCCCACGTCCGCGCGGACGCCCACGTCCCCGCTGGCGCAGAAGGAGGAGAGCCATGCCACGTTTCCCGAAGCCGCCGGAAGGTAGCTGGACGGAGCGGTATCCGAACCTCGGCACCGGCCCGGTGTCCTACGACGACTCGATCACGCCCGAGTATTTCGAGCGGGAGAAGGAGGCGGTCTTCAAGCGGGCGTGGCTGAATGTCGGGCGGGTCGAGCAGCTGCCCCGGATCGGCAGCTACTTCACCAAGGACGTCCGGGCCGCCCACGCGTCCATCATCGTGGTCCGGGACAGGGAACGGCGCGTACGGGCGTTTCACAACATGTGCCGGCACCGCGGCAACAAGCTCGTCTGGACCGACGACCCGAAGAACGAGAGCCAGGGCATCTGCCGGCAGTTCGCGTGCAAGTACCACGGCTGGCGCTACGGCCTCGACGGCTCGCTCACCTACATCCAGCAGGAAGGCGAGTTCTTCGACGTCGACAAGAGCCAGTGGGGCCTGGCTCCGGTGCACTGCGAGGTGTGGGCGGGATTCATCTTCGTGAACTTCGCCCAAGAGCCCACGCAGAGCCTGCGCGAGTTCCTCGGGCCGATGGTCACCGACCTGGAGGGCTATCCGTTCGAGCGGATGACGTCCCGCTTCGGGTACACGACGACGGTCGGGGCGAACTGGAAGCTGTTCATGGACGCGTTCGCGGAGTTTTACCACGCGCCGGTCCTGCACGGGAACCAGTCGCCGGAGAAGTACTCGAATGCCGCCCGGCAGGCGGGCTTCGAGGCGCCGCATTATCAGATCGAGCGGCCGCATCGGCTGGTGAGCACGTCGGGCGTCCGGTTCTGGGAGATGGGCCCGGACATGACCAAGCCGATGGAGCGGCTGACCCAGGGTGGGCTGTTCGGCCCGTGGGAGCCCGCCGACCTGGGCGAGCTACCCAAGGGGGTCAACCCGGCGAAGTGCGATCCCTGGGGGCTCGACTCGTTCCAGCTGTTCCCGAACTTCGTAATTCTCATCTGGAGCCAGGGCTGGTATCTCACCTACCACTACTGGCCGACCTCGTACAACACCCATGTCTTCGAGGGCAACGTCTACTTTCTGCCGGCGAAGAACGCCCGGGAACGGGTCGCGCAGGAGATGTCGGCGGTGACGTTCAAGGAGTTCGCCCTACAGGACGCGAACACCCTCGAGGCCACCCAGATGATGCTCGAGACCCGCTACGTCGACCGATTCCTGCTCAACGACCAGGAAATCCTCTGCCGCGCGCTGCACACCGAGGTACGCGACTGGATCGACGCCCATGAGGTCCGCGAGGGAGTCCGCCGATGAAAGCGTTGCTGCCGGCCGAGTTCGCCGACCTCGAGCCGTTCGCCGCGCAGTGGTGCCTGCCGACCGAACACGAGCGTTACCACGCCCGGCTGGCCAGCACCACCGAGGAGATGCAGACCTTCTACGACGCGGTCACCCCGCGCGCCGAGGCCGCGATGGACTACCTGGACGCGTTATCCCTCGACTCGCTGCCCGACGAGGCGACAAACCTGCTGTATCTGCTCTATTCTATGATCCAGGCTTCGTTTCCCGTGGAACTGTGGCGCCAGCCGCGGGTACCGGACTCGGGCGCCACCAGCTTCGACTGTTTTGTGGAACCGGTGCCGTGAGCGCGCTGACCGTCCTGCGCGCCGCCCGCTGGCTCGACCTCGACGCGCCCGCCGGGGCCGAGATCCGCTCCCCCGCGGTCATCGTGGTCGAGGGCAACCGGATCACCTCGCTCGGCCCCGACGCTCCCGACCGCACCACGCCCGGCCACACCACCATCCCCGCCGGCGCCACCGAGATCGACCTGGGCGACGTGACGCTGTTGCCCGGGCTGATGGACATGGAGCTCAACCTGCTCATCGGCGGCCCGGAGACGCCTACCGGCCTGCCGCTGCCGATGCACGGCGTCCAGGACGACCCGCCCTACCGCACCCTGCGGGCGACCGTCAACGCTCGCCGGACCCTACTCGCCGGTTTCACCACCGTGCGCAACCTCGGCCTCATGGTGAAGACGGGCGGCTACCTGCTCGACGTCGCTCTGCAGCGCTCGATCGACTCCGGCTGGGTCGAGGGGCCGCGCATCATTCCCGCCGGACACGCCGTCACCCCCTACGGCGGGCATCTCGACCCGACCGTGTTCCAGCGACTCGCTCCTGGGATCATGCCGCTGAGCATCGGCGAGGGCCAGGCCAACGGCGTCGACGAGGTGCGGCACTGCGTGCGCTACCAGCTCCGCCACGGCGCCAAGGTGATCAAGGTGTCGGCGTCCGGCGGGGTCATGTCGCACAGCACCGGCCCCGGCGCCCAGCAGTACTCCGACGACGAACTCGCCGCCATCGCCGACGAGGCCCACCGCGCCGGCATCCGGGTCGCCGCGCACGCCATCGGCGACCGGGCGGTGCGCGCCTGCATTCGGGCCGGCATCGACTGCGTCGAGCACGGCTTTCTCGCCAGTGACGAAACCCTGGCCCTCATGGCCGAACACGGCACCTTCCTGGTCTCCACCACCTACCTCACCGACGCGATGGACATCGCCCGCGCCGCCCCCGAGCTCCAGAAGAAGGCCGCCGCCGTCTTCCCCCAGGCCCGGGCCATGCTGCCGAAGGCCATCGCCGCCGGCGTGCGGATCGCCTGCGGCACCGACGCCCCGGCCGTTCCACACGGCGACAACGCCAAGGAACTCGCCGCGCTGGTGGCTCGGGGCATGACCCCGGCGCAGGCGCTGCGGGCCGCCACCGTCACCAGTGCCGAGCTGGTCGAACTCGACGACGAGCTCGGCCGGCTGCGCGCGGGCTACCTCGCCGACATCATCGCCGTCCCTGGCGACCCGACCAGGGACATCACCGTCACCCAGGACGTCCGTTTCGTCATGAAGGACGGTCGGGTGCATCTGAACCGCTGACCCGCCACCATCAACAGCAGTCACCCGAGACCATCGCATCCGAAGGGAGCACGCATGTCCGGCGTGCTGGTAGTCGAGTCCGGCCCCGCCTCGCCCGAGGAGGCGGCGGCCTACCACGACTGGTACGACAACACCCACATCCCCGAGATCCTCACGTTGGACGGCTTCGTCTCGGCCCGCCGGCTCGCGGCGGGCGACGGCGACACCTTCCTCGTCATCTACGAGATCGACGGGGACGTCGAGGTCGCGAAGGCGACGCTCGCCGCCGCCAACGCCGCCGGCACCATGTCCCCGCCGAAGGGCCTGCAGCTCAAGCCGCCGCCGCGGGTCCGCTACTACAGCCAGCTCGACAACGCCGGGTAGCCGCCAGCCGGCCAAACTCCGCAGGATCCCGCCACGTAGGTCGTTGTAGGGCGCAAAATGGACACGAACACGCCCACAACGACCTGCTTGGATCCTGAGCCCAGCCGACCCGGAGACATCCGTTACGGAACGTGACTCCCATCGCGTGGTGGGGCCCTCCGACCTGGCGCTGGCCAGCGGAGTCGCCTCCCGGCGCGTGGCCGGAGACGCTCTCTCGGTTGGCGCGGGCGAGTCTAAGGGGCGGCTCGTTCGACTGGCTCGAGCACGCGGCGCGGATCGCCCGCGGACGGACCGGAGGAGCCGAAGGCAGTGGCGAGCGCGGCATAGACATCGCGCAACAGCTGCGCCGTGCGCGGCGTACGCGGGATCGTGCCGAACCCTCCGTGGATGACTCCGGGATACACATGTAGCTCCACCGGCGTGCCGGCCCGGGCCAGCCGCGCCGCGTAGTCGAGGTTCTCGTCGAGAAACGCGTCCACATCGCCGATGCAGAGGTAGGCCGGCGCGAGTCCGGCAAGGTCGGTCGCGCGGGCCGGAGCCGCGCATGCCGGAATGTCCCACCCGCCGGGCTCGTCCGTCCCCTCCGCGTCGTCCGGGGTCGGCTTCTTCGGCGCCGGATCGGCCGGGGCGCGATCGCCATCGGCCGGGACGGCCAAGGGTGGGTCCCCGGTCGGGACGGTCGAGACCGAATCATTCCCAGCCGGGACGGCCGGGAGCAGGTCGGACAGGTAGGCGCCCCAGCAGAGCCGGTTGGCGCGCAGGTGCCACAGGCCCCAGTGCCCCGGCGCCTCGCTCGCGCGGATCGACGCGGTCAGCTCTCGGTCGTCCAGCATCGGGTAGATGAGCAGCTGAAGCGCCGGCTGGGGACTGCCGGCCGCGCGCAGGCGCAGGCAGAGCGCGGCGGCCAGGCCGGCGCCCGCACTCGCGCCGCCGACGACGAGGCGATCCGGGTCCACGCCGTGCGCCGCCGGATCCTCGACGAGCCGGGCCCAGACCGTCGCGGCGTCGTCCAGGCCCTGCGGGTAGGGATGCTCGGGGGCGAGTCGCCAGTCGACCGAGACGATCGCGCAGCCCAGCTCCAGGACCATACGTTCGAGCCGGTCGTCGTTCTCGTCCAGGGTGCCCATCACATACGCCCCGCCATGCAGCCACAGCAGGCATGGCAGCGCCACCGCCCCCAGCCTCGTGTCCGCGCCGGCCTCGGCGAGCCCCGGATCGGCTCCGGACCTCAGGTCGGGTCGGTACCAGCGCACCCGGACGTCGGGACGGCCATCGACGCCGGCGATCGTGGCGTCGGTTCGCATCACGCCGGGGGTGGGCGGCGCCGGCGGGGCGGCCACCGCGGCGTAGGAGGCGCGGATCGTCGCGACCGAGGTCAGGTCCCAGCGCGCAAGCCGGTCGAGGGCCGCCACCGTACCGGGCTCCACCCGCGCTCGCACGTCGATGGCTGGGGGCGGGGCGCCGTCCGGCGGACGTGCTGCCGCGGGCACCGGCGTGGGCGCGGCAGGGCGGGGGGTGACCGGGTGGGCGGAGGTGGTTCCCCGACTGCCGGTCACCGTGTGGTCGCGACTTCCCGCTCGGGGTCGACGGGCTCGATGCCCTCCTCGATCGCCTTGATCAGCAGGGCCGTGAACCGCGTGTAGAAGCGGGCCATCCGGATGAAGCCGGTGCCGAACCAGAGGCCGGGCTGCGCGGAGCGGCGCCAGGTGTTCGCGTACTCGCCGTCGGCGGCGCGGCCGTAGGCCTTGTCGATCTTCTCCGCGGCCGTGCCGAGTACCGGTTGCAGATGCCCCCAGAACTGGTGGTAGCCGGTGGCGAAGACGATCAGGTCGACGTCGTCCAGCGTCGAGCCGTCGGTGAACACGACGGTCCGGCCGCGGATCTCGGCGACCTCGACCCCCTGCTTCAGCCGCACCAGCCCGTCGGCGATCAGCTCGGACGCGCCGATGTTGATCTGGTAGGCGTCGCGGCCGGACATGTGGGCGCCGATGATGCCGGTGCCGTCGGGTCCCCACTCGAGTTTGAAGCCACGTGACTCGAGCTTGTCGAGCAGCGGCCGGTCCGCCTCGGCCGCGAGTTTCACGAGCTTCTTGTTCAGCTCGTCCACCCGCTCGTTGGGCAGGGCGTAGGTCATCTGGTCGGCGAAGTCGGGGGTGTAGGGCATGTACTCGGTGAACAGCGTCGACCAGAAGCGGTGGTAGGACTCGTACGTCACGACATACGTGGCGCTGCGCTGCAGCAGGGTGACATCCGCGCCGTGCTCGTACAGGTCGTGGGCGAGTTCGTGCCCGCTGACCCCGGCGCCGATCACCAGGGCGCGCCGGCCGGCGAAGTCGGCGCCGTTCTGGAACTCGTCGGAGTGCGCCCAGATGCCCTCGAAGCTCGACAGGCCCGGAATGTCGGGGATCTTCGGGGCGCCGAACATGCCGCCGGCGACGACGAAGTGCCGTGGGTGCAGCTCCCGGATCGACCCGTCACCCCGGCGGACCTGGATGGTCCAGACCTGCGCGTCAGGGTCGTAGCGGCCGGAGATAAACGTCGTGGACGTCCAGACGTTGATGTCCATCAGCGTCGCGTAGGACTCCAGCCAGTCGGCGAACTTGTCCTTCGGCGTGTGCGCGGGCCAGTTCGGCGGCAGCGGCAGGTACGGCAGGTGGTCGCCGAAGACGGTGCTGTGCAGCGCCAGCGACGCGTACCGCCGACGCCAGGTGTCGCCGACCCGTTGCTCCTTGTCGATGACCAGAGTCGGGACGTCGAGCGCGCCGAGCCGGGCCGCGAGGGCCAGACCGTTGTGCCCGGCGCCGAGGACGACCACCGCGGGGTCGTCCTCGGCGAAGGACGCCTCCCGGGCCCGGTCATGCGTCCAGCGGGTGCGTCCCGGCACGACGCCGTAGACCTTGCCCTCCGGGCGGCGGTGCCGGATCCGCTCCGGATGCTCGGTCAGCCCGATGACCTGCGTCTGCATGATCGAGGCCCGCCAGGTGCCGCCGTCGTCGACCAGCAGCACGTATCCGCGGTCCTGGCGGTCCCGGGTGGTGAAGTCGAAGAAGGCGTTGATGGCGCCGTCGGTGACGACGGGCGGCTGTTCCGCGTTGACCGCGAAGTCGCCAGCCTGCCAGGTTCCCGCCAGCTCCAGGAACCGGGCGACGGTCTCCTCCTGGCCGACGGCGTGGTGGAAGTCCCAGGGGAACGCCATGAAGTCACGCCAGGTCGCCTCCGCGCAGAACAGCTCCGCCAGGGCGTTCACCGACCCGTCCCACACGGCCGTCGCGAGCTGGGCGACCCAGCCGGCGGCGATCCGAGCCGCCTGTGCGGCGGTGGGCCCGGGCCCGGGCTGGTCCTGCGCGGAGGGTCGATCGCCGGTATCGTCCGCGGTCCGCGGGTTGCCGGCCGGCGGCTGCGCCGTCCGTGCCGCTGCCGTCTGTGCTTCCGCGGTCTGCGTCATCGTCTCTCCTGGGATGTTGCGGATTTCGGGTCATGCACGGCGGCGCGCCCGGCGCTCATCCCCCAGATCCCGGCGACCGCGAGGGTCGCGCCGGCTCCGCCGTACACCATGCCGGTGGGACTGGCCATCACGTTGCCGGCCGCGTACAACCCGGGGATCGCATCGCCGTCGACGTCGAGGACCCGGCCGTCGGGATCGGTGCGCGGGCCGCCCTTCGTGCCGAGCAGCGAGGACTCGACGCGCACGCCGTAGAAGGGTGCGGTCTCGACCGGCCCCAGCGTCGAGGACGGCGTGTCGGGGTCCAGGGTGCGACCGCCGGGGAACCGGTCGAAGGCGCTCTCGCCGCGACCGAAGTCCGGGTCGGTGCCGGCGCGGGCGTGGGCGTTGAAGGCGGCCGCGGTCGCCTCGACCTGGCCGGCGGGCAGGCCGAGCGCCGCCGCCAGCGCGCCGAGGGAGTCCGCGCGGGCCACCCACGCGGGTACCGGGGCCCCGGGGCCGCCGCCGAGGACCCCGAAACGGTCCACCACCGACTGGTCGAAGACCAGGTAGGCGGGCAGGTTCGGATACTCGAACCGCGCCGCGTCCAGCTGATGGAACGCGCCACCGAACGCGTTGTAGTTGGCGGCCTCGTTGGCGAACCGTCGCCCGTGGCCGTTCACCATGATCGACCCGGGCAGAGCGCGGTCACGGGAAGCGAGCAGTCCGTTGGCCCCGCCGTCCCGGCGTACTCCGGGGACACTCACCGCCGGCGCCCACCAGGCCTCCCGCATGTTGCCGAGCCGCGCACCGACGCGCATCGCCATCCGCAGACCGTCGCCGGTGTTCGTCGGCGCGCCGAGCGGACGGGTCACCGGACCGCGCAGGAAGTCCCGGACGAGCACCGGGTCGTACTCGAAGCCACCGGTGGCCAGCACGACCGACCGGGCCAGCACCACGTCGGCGACGGGCGTGCCGGTCGACGCCGACCCGGCGGACACCGTTCCAGCGCCAGCATCCGTACCGATCTCGACGCCGACGACCGCGCCGTCGTCGGTCAGCAGCCGCCGGCCGGGAGTGCTGGTGCGGATCTCCACGCCGCGCCGTAGGCACGCGGCGAGCAGGCCCGCCACCAGTCCGCGGCCGAGGCCCTCGGCGCCCGCCCGGGACCGCTCGGCCAACAGCGGCGCCGGGAGCACGCCGGTTCCGCCGCCGAGCGGGGTCTCCCGGATCAACAGGTGGCTCGGGACGCCGGCGATGCGATCAGCCCACGGCCCGAGATCAGCCAGATCCATCAGGCCGACCTCGATCGATCGCCCGCCGCGCGGCAGTCCGCCGGGGCGTTCGGGATGATAGTCGGGATAGCCCTCGACCAGCTGGAACCGCAACTCGGTGTGCTCGTGGATGAAGTCGATGTACCGCGGGCCGCGCTGGACCAACGCCTCGGCGAGCTCGGGCAGGATCAGGCCGTGGGACAGGCTGAGCAGGTACCGCAGGCCGCTCTCGCACGAGTCGGCGATCCCCGCCGCGCGCGCCGGCTGGTTGCCCGGGATCCAGACCGTGCCGCCGGACAGCGCGGTCGTGCCGCCGAGCAGGTCGGCCTTCTCCAGGACGACGACCCGAGCGCCCTCGACCGCCGCGGACAGGGCGGCGGTCAGGCCGGCCGCGCCGGAACCGAGGACCAGAACGTCATATGTCTGCTGCATCGCGTCCCCTCACCGGGCGAAACTCGTGCAGATCAAGACTCGTACGGACGAGAATCGTGCAGATAATGCACATTAATGTTCTCATAGTGCACCGGCCGAAGATTACTGGGCCACCCCGGCAAAGGCAACACCAGCCGCGACGCGAGCAGCGAGGGCTACTCCCGACGCAGGCGGATCGCCGCCCACCGCGCCCCGTTGACGATCTCGCGCCCTCTCCCCAGCCCGGCGACGCCCCGCACGGACACCGACGAAACCCGCGGCCCGAACACCTGGTGTCACCAGCGGACGCGGGGGATGCCCGCTAGGGCTGGCGGCGCAGCATCCGTCCGACCTGGTCCGCCGCGCGCCGGATCTCCTGGCCCGCGGCGTCCGCGACGTCCTCGCGATAGGTGATCAGGTTCAGGCAGGCCCGCGTCGCGGTCCCGGCGATCGGGATCCACGCGGCGACCGCGAACTGGCCGGCCTCGATCTCCTCATGGCTGCGGGCCCAGCCCCGCGCACGGGCCTGGGCGACCGGCTCGGGCTCGCCCGGGATGGACGGCTGCGCGGCGAGCAGCGCGTACCCGGCCGCGCCCCGGCTCAGCGAGGTGCGCATGCCCAGCCGGAACGCCAGATGGTGGGATGCCGTCGTGGGCTCGGCCATCGCGATCGCGACCGCGTCCCCGCCCTGGGCGACGAACAGCATGATCGTCGACTGGAGGCGGTCGGCGAGTGACCGCATGACCGGCGTCGTGACGTCGCGCAGCGCGGGCAGGAAGGCCTCGGCCAGGGTGGCGAGCCGGGCGCCGGGCAGGTAGGTGCCCTCGCCGCCGCGCGCGACCAGGTCGAAGTCGACCAGGGTCTGCAACAGCCGGTAGGCGATCGACCGGTGCACGTCGAGCAGCTCGCTGACCTGCGCGACGGTCATTCCCGCCCGGGCATCGGCGATCGCGAGCAGCACCCGCAGCCCGCGGGCCAGGGTCTGGTTCCCGTCCCGCGCCCGGGTCGGCGCGCCCACGCTCAGCTCCGGCACACGGCCCAGCATAGTGACGCCCTCCGCCGCCTCCACCGGCGACGATCGCCACCGGTCCCCCAGCGCATCCACGCGCCACCACGCACATCAGCGACCACCTCACACCCGGCGTACTCAGCCGGCACGGGCGGCCAGGGTCAGGGCGATGTCGGTGAGCATGTCCTCCTGGCCGCCGACGAGCCGGCGCCGGCCGGCTTCCAGCAGGATCTCGCGGGCGTCCACGCCATAGGTGACGGCAGCGGTCTCGGCGTGGCGCAGGAAGCTGCCATAGACCCCGGCGTAGCCGATGGTGAGGGTCTCCCGGTCGATCCGCACCGGCCGGTCCTGCAACGGGCGGACGATGTCCTCCGCGGCGTCCTGCAGGGCGAACAGGTCGCAGCCGGTCTCCCAGCCGAGCACGTTCGCCACGGCGATGAGGGCCTCGAGCGGAGCGTTGCCGGCTCCGGCGCCGAGTCCCGTCAGCGAGGCGTCGACCCGGTAGGCGCCCTCCTCCACGGCGGCCACCGAGTTCGCGACCGCCAGCGAGAGGTTCTCGTGGGCGTGGATGCCCACCTGGGTCTCGGGGCTCAGCACTTCGCGGTAGGCGCGGACCCGGGCGCGTACCTCGTCGATCGTGAGCCGGCCGCTGGAGTCGGTGATGTAGACGCAGTGCGCGCCGTAGGACTCCATCAGCAGCGCCTGGTCGGCGAGCTCCTTGGCGCTGGTCATGTGGGCCATCATCAGGAAGCCCGAGACGTCCATGCCCAGGCCGCGGGCCTCGGCGATGTGCTGCGCGGCGACGTCGGCCTCGGTGCAGTGGGTGGCGATGCGCACCGAACGGATGCCCAGGTCATAGGCGCGACGCAGGTCGTGCACCGTGCCGACGCCCGGCAGCAGCAGCGTGGTGAGCACCGCGGTGCGCGCGTGCTCGGCGGCCGCCTCGATCCACTCCCAGTCGGTGTTGCTGCCCGGCCCGTAGTTCAGGCTGGAGCCGCCCAGGCCGTCGCCGTGCGCGATCTCGATCGCGCCGACTCCCGCGGCCTCCAGGTTCTCGACGATCCGGCCGACCAGCTCCGGCGTGATTCGGTGGCGAAGGGCGTGCATCCCATCGCGCAGTGTGACGTCCTGGATGTAGGGCGCCGTCGGAGTCGCCGGCGTCGTGGAGTCGGTCATCAGGCCACCGCCTTCGCGCGCTGCGCGATCCGCTCGGCCACCCGCATCGCGGCCGAGGTCATGATGTCGAGGTTGCCGGCGTAGGCCGGCAGGTAGTGGGCCGCACCCTCGACCTCGAGGAAGACCGACACCCGGGTGTCAACCGGGCCGGAACCGGCCGGAAGCAGGGTCGCCACCTGCGCCGGGTCGACCGGGGTGAACTGCACCCGCTGCACCAGCCGGTACCCGGGCACGTAGGTCGCCACCTCGGCGATCATGTCCTCGATCGAGGCGCGGATCCGTTCGTGGTCGGCCGCGCCGACCAGGCAGAAGATGGTGTCCCGCATGATCAGCGGCGGTTCGGCCGGGTTCAGGATGATGATGGCCTTGCCGCGGCGCGCCCCGCCGACCTGCTCGATGGCGTCGGCCGTGGTCTCGGTGAACTCGTCGATGTTCGCCCGCGTGCCGGGGCCGGCCGACTTCGACGCCACCGAGGCGACGATCTCGGCGTAGGGCACCTCGGCCACCCGCGACACCGCCGCCACGATCGGGATGGTGGCCTGACCGCCGCAGGTGACCATGTTGATGTTCGGCGCGTCGAGGTGGTCCTCGAAGTTCACCGCGGGGATCACAAAGGGCCCGATCGCCGCCGGGGTGAGGTCCACCAGGCGCAGGCCGTAGGGCGCCAGGCGGGCCGCGTTGGCCCGGTGCGCCCCGGCGCTGGTGGCGTCCAGGACGATCTCCACCTCGCCGAACTCGGGCAGTCCGATCAGGCCCTCGACGCCGTCGGCGGTGGTGGCGATGCCGAAGCGGCGGGCGCGGGCCAGACCATCGGAGTTCGGGTCGATGCCGACCATCGCGACGACCCGCAGATTCGTGTCGCCACGAAGGATCTTGACCATCAGGTCGGTGCCGATGTTGCCGGAGCCGATGATCGCGACCCCTGTGCGTCCGGACGGTTGTGTGCGCTCGGTCATCCCTTGACGTCCCTTCCTGAGAAACGTGCGGTCACCGTGCCCAGCGGAGCGATGTCCGCCGTGAAGACGTCGCCGGCGGCCACCGCCACCATCGGACCGAGCGCTCCGGAGAGCACGAGCTCGCCCGCGCGCAGCGGTGTGCCCACCTCGATCATGGTCGCGGCGAGCCAGACCAGCGCGTTCAACGGATCGCCCAGGCAGGCGGCTCCGTCGCCCTGGGAGACCACCTCGGCGGCGGATGCGCCCGGACTGACCGGGCCGCCGCGGTCTGGCGCTCCGCGGCGGCCCGGCGGCTCGGCGGGACCCGGCGTCTCGTCACGTTCCGGCCCGGCACTGCGGCGCAGGGTCATCGTGACGTCGACGGGCCGCAGCTCCGTCAGGGGCAGTCCGGTCGGACCGAGGACGAACACGCCGGAGGAGGCGTTGTCGGCGACGGTGTCGGTGATGCCGATCCGCCAGTCGGCGATCCGGCTGTCGACGATCTCCAGCGCGGGGAACGCGAGCTCCACCGCGTCCGCCACCACGGCGGGATCGGAGGCGTCAGGGATGTCGCGAGCCAGCCGAAAGGCCACCTCGGCCTCGGCCTTCGGCTGCAGCAGCCGTCCGATGGGGATCAGCTCGTCGTCCGCGTAGTGCATGTCGGCGAACAGGACCCCGAAGTCGGGCCGGTCGACGCCGACCTGCTGCTGCACGGCGTGCGAGGTCAGGCCGATCTTGCGTCCGACGATGCGCGCCCCGCCGGCCAGCCGACGCTCGGTGAGCCGGCGCTGCACCTGGTAGGCGGCGTCGATGTCCCCGGCCACGAGCAGATCGGTCAGCGGCGCGCAGGCCACGCCGGTCTCGGCCGCGAGCTGGAGCCGGTCGGCCGCCGCGTCCAGCGCCTCGCCGGCCACCGCCACCCCGACTGCCTCGGCCGCCTGGACGGCCCGCGCCGCCTGGGATGCCGGTCGCGCGGTGGTCACGCGGACCGTCCCAGGAACTCCAGCGCGATCTCGTCGAACTCGGCGCGTTGTTCCCACTGCGGCCAGTGGCCGGCATCCTTGATCAGCCGAAACTCGGCGTCGGGGATGCGTTCGGCCATGTCGAGGCCGGCCTTCGCCGGGCCGGACGGGTCGTCACTGGTCCAGATCACCAGGGTCGGCGCGGTGACGGCGTCGAGCTCGGCGTCGGTCACCAGGTTGCGCCGGCGGATCTCCGGGGCCTGCAGGCACAGGATGTGCCGCATGGACGTGGCGAATCCGGGCCGGCCGTACACCCCGCGGCGGATCGCGACCAGCTCGTCGGTGACCGAGCTCGGATCGGCCATCAGCCATTCCAGCCGGGTCCGGATCCGCTGCTCGCTGGGATCGTCGGCCGCCGCCTGGCTCAGCGAGCGGATCCGCTCCATCACCTCGGGGGTGGCCATCGTCCCGCCGGGGGTGTTGAGCACCAGCCGGTGGACGCGCTCGGGATGGCGGGCGGCGAACTTCACCGCGACCCATCCGCCGAGAGACTCCCCCGACAGGTGCACCCGGTCGAGGCCGAGCACGTCGAGCAGGCCGCCGAGATGCTCCAGGTAGTCGTCGATCTCCAGGTCATGGGTGGTGGTCGTCGTCCAGCCGTGGCCCGGGAAGTCGTAGGCGATGACCCGGTAGCGCGCCCCGAGCGCGCGCAGGTTGCGGGTGAACGCCTCCAGGTGCCCGCCGGTGCCGTGCAGCAAAACCAGCGGCTCCCCGGCGCCGGTCTCCAGCACCCGGGTGGACCAGGGGCCGACATCGACGTGGCGCACCGTGAAGTCCACGCCGGCCAGGTCGGTCCAGAGCGTCATGCGTCCTCATTCTCTGCGCTGTTTCCTGCGCTGTTCCCTGCACTGTTTCCTGCGCGCAAGGCGGCGTCGAAGGCCCGCACCATGTCGGACGCGGCGTGCGCCGGGCTCGCGCCGCCCACGATCCGGTCCGGGCGAACCAGCACCACGGACTCGGCGTGCGCGTCGAACCATCGTTTCAGCGAGCCGTCCAGGTCGCCGACGACCAGCACCGAGCCACCGCCCGCCCCGGCCCCGGCAACGCCGACGGAGCCGGGACGAGCAGGGTCGAGGGGAGCGGGCCAGGCGGGCCCGCCGTGGTCGACGCCATCGGCGGGGCCGGCCGGGCCCCCGGCCTCGGCGTCGGCGGTCCTCGCGTTCCAGGGCAGCTGGACGGCGGGGCGTACCTCAACCAGCCGCACCCCGGCCTGGGCCAGTCGTCGCTGCGCGTCGTCGTCCAGGAGTTGGCGCGGGTCGTTGTTCCAGACGAGGAGCACGAACCACGGGCCGAGCACGTCGTCGAGCCGGGCCGACGCGACGGCGCGGGTCGCCACGGTCGGCTGGATGAACAGCCGACCCACCGGGCTCGGCTCACTCACCGAGCCGACCCGGGTGAGCGCGCCATCCCGCATCGTCGGCATCGGCTTGAAACGCATCGTCACGATGTAGGTCTTCGCCCGGGGAATCGCCGACAGCGATCGGAAGAACAGGTTGCGCGCGGCCGCCCCGGCCCGGTTGGTGACCGACACGGCCTGCCCCACCCTGGTGGACAGGTCGATCATCGCCCGGGCATGGTCGCGGCGCTCGGACTCGTAGGAATCGAGCAGACCGTCCTCGGCCACCCCCCGGCACACCGCCGCGAGTTTCCAGGACAGGTTGAGCGCGTCCCGGATCCCGCTGTTGTACCCCTGCCCCTGCCAGACGGGCATCAGGTGCGCCGCGTCGCCGGCGAGCAGGACCCGGCCGTGGCGGAAGCGCTCGGCCAGGCGCGAGTGGTGGGTGTAGACCCGGCGACGGATGACGTCCACCTTGGCGCTCGCCGGCACGATCGGCTCGAGCAGGCGGGCGAGGAACTGCTCGGACATCGCGTCCGCCTCGGTCTCACCCGGCAGCAGCATGAACTCGAACCGGCGGATGCCGTGCGGGATGCTGATCGACACGTGCGGCCGGCGCGGGTCGCAGCAGACGTACGCGCCGGGACGGCCCAGCGGGTCGTTGCGGACGTCGACGACAAACCAGCTCTCGGCCGCCGACGTGCCGTCGAAGCCCAGGCCGAGGGCCTTGCGGGTGGCGCTGCTCCCGCCGTCCGAACCGACGGCGTAGGCCGCCCGCACCGCCACGCTCCCCTGCGGCGTCTCGGCGGTGAGGGTGACTGCGCCCGCGTCCTGGGTGAGGTCGGTGACCCGGGTCGAGAAGTCGACCTTGACCTGGTCGAAGCGGGCCAGGCCCTCGAAGAGCACCCGGTCGGCCAGCGGCTGGACGAAGCCGTTGCGGCGCGGCCAGCCGAACTCCGCCGTCGGCGGCGCCAGGCGGGCCAGGTCACGGCCCTTGGCATCGACGAACACCAGCAGCTGGTGCGGGACGGTGTGCGGCAGCACCTCGGCCACCAGGCCCGCGGTCTGGAAGGTCCGCAGCGTCTCGTCGTCCATGCCGACCCCGCGCGGGTAGTCGATGAGCGCCGGGCCCGCCTCAAGCACGCGCACCCGCAGGCCATGCAGCCCGAGAAGGTTCGCGAGCATCAGCCCGGTCGGCCCCGCGCCGACGACGGCAACGTCCGCGTCGAGTCCCGCCTCGCCCGGCACGGACGGTGGCTGGGTCGCGCCGAGCGGAGTGGACACCGCAGCTCCTCAGATGACGGACCTCGCAATGGGATGGCAGGCCGGGCTCCCGCACCCTGCCGTACCGGGCCGTACCGGGCCGCCGGCTGGTCCTGTCCACCGGCCACCACTGTTCGTTATATCTGTCCGTTATATGCAACACGGGATTCATTAACTGCAAAAAAGCTAGTAAGGTCCGGCCGACCCGTCAACCCGCCAGGGAGGAGTGCCGAACCGACATGACGGTGGACCAGGCAAGACCGTGGCTGGCCCGGTATCCGCCGGGGCTCGACCCCACCCCGCGGATCGCGCACGAGACGATCCCGGCGGCCTGGCGGGCCCGGGTCGCCGCCGGCCCGGACCGGGCCGCGGTGCGCTACTTCGACGGGTCGATCAGCGCGGCCGAACTCGACACGCACGCCGACGCGCTGGCCGCCGAACTGCGGGCCCGTGGCGTCCGGCGGGGCGACCGGATCGGCATCTACCTGCAGAACGTGCCCTACTACCCGATCAGCCTGCTCGCGGTCTGGAAGGCCGGGGCCGCCGTCGTCCCGCTCAACCCGATGTACCGGGGGCCGGAGCTTCGCCGCCTGATCGACGACTCCGGGACGAGCGGCATGATCGTAGCCCGGGGCACCGACGAACCCACCCGGGCCGCCCTCGCCGGCTCGACCGTCGGCTGGCTGCTGTCCGCCTCCTCCCGCGACTTCCAGACCCGCGACGACCCGCGGGTGTTCGACGACGCGCCGCAGCCACCCCCGTCGCCCGACGGCGATCTCGCCGAGATCCTCGCCGCGCGCCGCGGCGAACGCCCCCACTCCGTCGAAGACGTCGGCCCGGACGACATCGCCTTCATCACCTACACCTCGGGGACCACCGGCCCGCCGAAGGGCGCGCTGAACACCCACCGCGGCGTCCTGCACTCGGTGCTGAACTACGGCCGATGGCTGGATCTCGCGCCCGGGGACGTCTCGTTCGCCATCGCCCCGCTGTTCCACATCACCGGGCTGACCCTCAACGCCGGCATCGCCCTGCTGGACGATGTCACGCTCAGCATGAGCGGGCGGTTCGACCCGGCCGTCGTGCTCGACACCTTCCGCGAACACGGCGTGACCACCACCATCGGCTCGATCACCGCCTTCAACGCCTTCTTCCGGGTGCCGGACGCGGGCCCCGAGCACTTCGCCTCGATCAAGCGGCTCCATTCCGGGGGCGCGCCGATTCCGCCGGCGACCATCGAGGCGTTCCGGTCCCGCTTCGGCCCGTACCTGCACAACATCTGGGGAATGACCGAGACGACCGGCGGCGGCATCGCCGTGCCGGCCGGCACCGAGGCTCCCGTGCACCAGGCCAGCGGGACCCTGTCGATCGGCGTGCCCATGCAGAACGCGGCCGTCGAGATAGTCGACACCGCCGGCGTGCCGCTCGCACCCGGGCGCGAGGGAGAGCTCGTGTTCATCGCGCCACAGGTCAGTCCCGGGTACTGGCGCAACCCGGAGGCCAGCGCCCACACGATGCCGGACGGCCACCTGCACACCGGCGATGTCGCGGTCATGGATGGCGACGGCTGGATCTACCTCGTCGACCGGATCAAGGACCAGATCAACACCTCGGGCTTCAAGGTCTGGCCCCGCGAGGTGGAGGACGCCCTCTACGAGCATCCGGCAGTCTTCGAGGCGGCGGTGGTCGGCCAGCCGGACGCCTACCGGGGCGAGGCGGTCACGGCCTACGTCTCGCTGCGCGACGGCATGGCCGCGGACGAGCAGGAGCTCGTCGCCTTCGCCGGGGAGCGGCTCGCGGCGTACAAGCGCCCCCGTCGCGTGCTGGTCATCCCCGCGCTACCGAAGACCGCCACCGGAAAGATCCAGCGTGCGGCCCTACGCGACCAGCCCACCCCGCCGTGACCGGGCCAACCCGCTGACACCGCGGCCACCGCTGACACCGGGGTGACGCCACCGCGGAAATGCCACCGCGGCGGCCGCCCGCCGATCAGGTGCCTCGGGGACGCCGCCGCAGTGGCGTGGTTCGCCGGTCATCCGGCCTACGCGGACCGGCTCAGGTGACGCGGCCGCCGTTGACGCCGATGATCTGGCCGGTGATATAACCGGCCTCGTCACGGCACAGGAACGAGGTCGCTGCGGCGATGTCCTCGGGGGTTCCGGGGCGACGGACCGGAATCCGCTGCGCGTTGTCCTCGACGCTTCCGCCGAGCAATCCGCGCCGTTCGGAGTCACGCATCATCGGGGTGTCGATGAACCCGGGCGGAATCGTGTTCGCGGTGATGCCATCCGGGCCGAACTCGAGCGCCAACGACTTCGTCATGCCGATCAGGCCGGCCTTCGACGAGACATAGTGGGTCATGTACTGCTGGCCGCCCTGGGCGCTGGAGGAGGAGATGTTCACGATCCGCCCCCACTTCGCGGCGATCATGTCGGGCAGCACGGCCTGAGTGAGGTAGAACGGGGCGGACAGGTTGACCGCGATTATCTTGTCCCAGGCCGCTTCACTGATCTTCAGGAATGGCCGGAAGCCGGAGAGACCGGCGTTGTTGACGAGGACGAGAATCGGGCCGAACCGCTCGCGGACGCCGTCGACGGCGGCGCTCAGGGCTGCCCGGTCGGACACGTCGACGCCACCGAAGGCGCTCGCCTCGTGGCCATCCGCGGCGATCTCCTCGGTGACCCGCTTGGCCGAGTCATGATCGAGGTCGAGGACGGCCACCGCGAAGCCGTCCGCGGCGAGCCGGCGGCTGATGGCCCGTCCGATGCCCGAGCCACCGCCGGTGACCAGCGCCGTTCGTCGTTCGGTCACTGCTGCGAACCTCCTGTGATCCCTGGATCCCCGGTCCGATGTCCGTGATCCGTGCTACCTGGTCCGTCGACGTCCGTCGACCTGTGTCGAGGGGGCGGGATCGGACATCGGTGATCGACCGGCACGCTGGCCGCTCGGCCGGACCCGCGAGGCAGCGCGGACCGCGTGCCAGCCGGACGTTCGAGGCTGCGCCGAGGACGCGCCGCGAAGAACGGGACACGCCGAAAGGCGTTATGAACTGCGGACCAGCCGGAAATGCCATACCGAATCCCGCGCCTGGTGCACCACGCGGCCGCCGCGGGCGGGCTGGTCCCCCGAGGTCGGCGCCGCCCGTTGAAGGAAAACCGCTGGACGTCATCACACTGCTCCGAGGTCCCCAGCTCTGTCAACCAGGACGATCTGTCAGCCAGGACGATGTGTCGCCCAGGACGAACTGTCAGCCAGGAAGAACTGAGGAACGGTGGCCCGCGCGGGCGCCGGCCCGCCGAGAGAAGCCGACCGGGCCGCCAAACCACCGCGCCGCGCCACGCCGCCCAGGTGGCAAACCGTCCGGGGCACGCCGGCACCAAGGTGGTGCATCCCCACGGAAGCCGGATCCGGCTATCGCTTGCGGATCGCTCCACGCACGTGTTACACAACACATTGTAGGTATTTGGCGACCGCACAAGGGGCCTTCGGTGCCCCGATGCGCGGGAGGAGAGCGGGTTGACTGACCTGACCGCGGTCGATTACTTCAACGATCCTTCGCTGAACGACGACCCGTATCCGTACTATGACGCGCTGCGCGCGAAGTGCCCGGTGCTGCCGCTGCCCGAACTCGGCGTCGTCGCGGTCTCCGGCTACCAGGAGATCACCGAGGTCTATCGCGACCCGGCCAACTACTCATCGATCAACTCGGTGATCGGCCCGTACGCGACGTTCCCGGTGCCGCTCGAGGGTGATGACATCACCCCCCTCATCGAGAAGTACCGCGACCAGATCCCGATGAACGAGCACCTGGTCACGATGGACCCCCCGTCGCACACACAGGGCCGCACCCTGGTGATGGGGATGCTCACGCCCAAGCGCCTGCGGGAGAACGAGGAGTTCATCTGGGGCCTGGCCGACCGGCAGCTCGACGCGATCCTCGCCCAGGGGAAGTGCGAGTTCATCCGCGAGTTCGCCCAGCCGTTCGCGATGCTGACGGTCGCCGACCTGCTGGGGGTGCCGCAGGCCGACCACGAGCGGTTCCGCCAGGGTTTCGGCCTGTCGCAGAGCCCCGGCCAGATCGGCGCCGGCGGCGAGGGCGGCACTGACGCCGACGGCGGCCTCAACGCGCTGTCCTGGCTCGACGACTGGTTCAGCAGGTACATCGAGGACCGCCGCGAGACCCCCACCGGGGACGTGCTGACCCAGATGGCGACGGCCACCTACCCGGACGGCACCGTGCCGTCGGTCGACGAGGTCGTCCGCGCCGCGACCTTCCTGTTCGCCGCCGGCCAGGAGACCACCGCCCGGCTGCTCGCCTCGGCGGTGAAGTACCTCGGCGACAACCCCGACGTGCAGGCGCGGGTCCGCGAGCACCGGGAGCTGATCCCGGAGCTGATCGAGGAGACGCTGCGGGTCGAGAGCCCGGTCAAGACCGACTTCCGGCTGGCCAAGCGGAACATGACCCTCGCCGGTGTCGACCTGCCCGCCGGCACGCCGGTGATGCTGCTCAACAGCGCGGCCAACCGCGACCCGGAGCAGTTCGAGTGCCCGGCCGAGTTCCGGCTGGGCCGGGAGAATGTCCGCTCGCACATCGCCTTCGGCCGCGGTGTGCACACCTGCCCCGGCGGCCCGCTGGCCCGGGTCGAGGCCCGGATCAGCCTGGAGCGGCTGTTCGACCGCACCACCGACATCCGGATCTCCGAGGAGCACCACGGCCCGGCCGGCGACCGGCACTACGACTACGAGCCGACCTGGATCCTGCGCGGCCTGACCAAGCTGCACGTGGAGTTCGACCTGGCCGAGGGTGAGGGCCAGTGAGCCGGGTCGCCGTCGTCACCGGCGGGGCGTCCGGCATCGGGCTCGGGGTCGCCCGCCAGTTCCTGGCCGACGGCCACAAGGTCGCCATCCTCGACCTGGACGGCAAAGCCGCGGACGCCGCGGCCGCCGACCTCGGCGCCCCCGACCGGACCCTGGCGCTCGCGGTCGACGTGGCCGACCGCGCCAGCGTCACCGCGGCGTTCGAGCGGATCCGGGCCGAACTCGGCCCGGTCGGGATCCTGGTGACCAGTGCCGGGGTCGAGGCGTTCAACCCGCTGCTGGACATCACCGCCGAGACCTGGGATCGGGTCATCGCCGTCAACCTCACCGGCACGTTCATCTCCGTGCAGGCCGCGGTACCCGACATGATCGCCGCGGGCTGGGGGCGGATCGTCACGATCTCGTCGTCGAGCGCGCAGTCCGGTGCGGCGACGATGGCGCACTACACCGCGTCCAAGGGCGGCGTCATCGCGCTGACGAAGTCGCTGGCCCGGGAGCTCGCCCCGCACGGCATCACGGCCAACACGATTCCGCCCACCCTCGTCGACACACCGATGGCGCGTGAGGGTGAGGCCCGGGGCGACATCGTGGCCATCGACACGATCGCGAAGATGGTTCCGCTCGGCCGGGCCGGCACCCCCGCCGACATCGCCGCCGCCACGTCGTTCCTGTCCTCGGACGCCGGCAGCTACATCACCGGCCAGGTGATCGGCGTCAACGGTGGGATGTACATCTGACGGCTCGCGCCACCGGTCGCGACGCCGCCCAGCCGGGACGCGACGCCCGGCTGGGCGGCCAGACTCAACCGGCAGAACCCGATGCTCGGATGGAATATGAAGGAGGCATGACTAGCCCCCGCCGCTCCGACGCGGCCGCGACGAGTACGCGGGAGAAGCTGCTCGATGCCGCGGAGCGGCTGTTGCTCGAGGAGGGCTACGCCGCGGTCACCTCACGGCGGGTCGGCGCCCGGGCGGATCTCGCCCCCCAGCTGGTGCACTATTACTTCCGCACGATGGACGACCTGTTCCTGGAGATCTTTCGGCGGCGGGCGGACGTGGGCCTGCAGATGCTGCGGGACGCGCTGCGGGCCCGTCCGACGCTGCGGCAGCTGTGGGCGATGCGCGAGATCGGCATGACCTCCAGCCGGTTCAACCTTGAGTTCATGGCACTGGCGAACCATCGCAAGGCCATCCGGTCAAGCATTCTCGAGTACTACCGGGCCTACCGTCAGCTCCAGCTCGACGCCTTCACGGCGGCACTTGCCGACCTGGGGATTCCCGAAGACCGTTTCTCCCCTCGGGTGGCCCAGGTCGCGATGATCGGCATGACGCAGGTCATGGCGATCGACGCGGATCTCGGTATCGCGAGCGATGATGAAGCGGTGTTCGCCGCCATCGATGCGCAGCTACTCGCGCTGGAGAGCTCCCGGCACGGCCCGGAGCGCGTCGACCTGGGGTGAGCACCCGCCGCTGGCCGCGCTCTCCGTGCCAGGAATGCGACTGGCGTCACGTGGTACGTTGCGGCCCGCCCGCAGGACAAAAACCCCATTTCAACTGTGCTCAACCGGCTGTCCTGCACTGCCTGTCCTGCACTGCCTCTGCCCTGAACTGCCTGTCCCACCTGACCGCGGCGCTCTCACCCCCCGCGCCGCCGGCCCCTATCCGGCCCGCCGGAGCATGCCCGAGAGAGGTCCGCACCATGACGGATGACGTGTACTGGGATCCGTTTGACCCGGCGATCGACGTCAATCCTTATCCGCGGTGGCGCCAGCTGCGCGACGACGTGCCGCTCTACCGCAACGACAAGCACGACTTCTTCGCCCTCTCCCGGTTCGCCGACGTGGACGCCGCAAGCGTCGACCCGGCGACCTACAGCTCCGCCTACGGGACCGTGCTGGAGATCATGGGTGACGAGCCACTCGGCACCGGTCACATGATCTTTCTTGACCCGCCCGCGCACACCATGCTGCGCGCGCTGGTCGTGCGCGCGTTCACCCCCCGCCGGGTGGGCAGCCTCGACGGCGTCATCACCGAACTATGCCACGAGCTGCTCGACCCGCTGATCGGCTCAGGCGGCTTCGACTACGTCCAGGACTTCGCCGCCCGGCTCCCGTCGCTGGTCATCTCCCGGCTGCTCGGCGTCGACCCCGACGACCAGGAGCGGGTCCGCGGCCTCATTGACGAGACCTTCCACCTGGACCCGGAGAAGGGGATGATCAACGACGTCTCCCTGACGGCCCAGATCAACCTGCACACCTACGCGTCCGAGCAGCTCGACGCCCGGCGGGTCACGCCGCGCGACGACATGATGAGCGATCTCGTCCAGGTCGAGATCACCGAGGGCGGCGTCACCCGCAAGCTCACCACGTCGGAGGCGGCCGACTTCGTCCTGCTGCTGGTCTCGGCCGGCACCGAGACCGTCGCCCGGCTGCTGGGCTGGGCGGGTAACCTGCTGGCCGCCCATCCCGACCAGCGGGCCGCGCTCGCCGCCGACCACGCGCTCATCCCGAACGCGATCGAGGAGACGCTGCGGTACGAGGCGCCGTCCCCCGTGCAGGGCCGTACCCTCACGCGCGACGTCGAGCTGTACGGCGTCACGGTCCCGGCGAAGTCCAAGATCCTGCTGCTCACCGGCTCGGCCGGACGAGACGACCGCAAGTACACCGACCCGGACCGTTACGACGTCCAGCGCAAGTTCGACCGGCATCTGTCCTTCGGCCGCGGCATCCACTACTGCCTGGGCGCGGCGCTCGCCCGGGTCGAGGGGCGCATCGCCCTGGAGCAGACCCTGCGCCGCTTCCCGACCTGGGAGGTCGACCATGACAATGCGGTCCGCCTGCACACCAGCACGGTGCGCGGTTTCCTCAAGCTGCCGATCCTGATCTGACCCAAACCCCCGGCGGCGCGGCCCTGTCGGGGTGACGCCGCCGGGGGTTCCGCCCGACTGGCAGGTGCGAGGTGGTCCGCCCGGGCAGGTTGATGGTTCCGAGGTCGAGGACGCGCTGCCCCGACCGGCGTTCTCGACCGTCTCCTCCGACCGCCGCGCTCGACCGTCTCCCTCGCCGAGTGGCCAGTGTTTGCCCTGGTCAGCGACCGGGCCCCGGCCGACCAGGCCGGCCCACCCGGCCTGCGCTCGCCCCGCGGCCCGCCTGGGTGCGTGCGGCGCCCCCGACCACACGGAGCCCTTGCGCCTGCGGCGCCCCAGGCCACGCGACGCGATGACCGGCGCCCGCCCATCATTACTGACCGTATCCAAGCGGCAGTCGATGCGCTACCTACTCCAGCGAATCCGACCGGCTACTGTGGCCACCGCACCCGCGGTTTTATAGGGTGTCCAAAAGTATGGCTTCCGGCAATTGGGGGGATCTCAAGCTGTTCGCGCCTCATGCCGGCGGGCCCGGCCAGCGGCGGTCGCCGCCGATCCCCCCCGATCCCCGATGGTCGCCAGGGCCGTCGGTCGTTGCCGCTGCGGTCGAGAGGAGTTCGATGGTGGACGGTGAATGGCCCGCTGGCAGGGGCCAAGGGGCGCGGCTGGTGGGTCTCGGGGCCTATCGACCTGCGGGTCGGTTGACGAACGAGACGCTTGCGTCCCGTTTCGGCCGGACACCCGAGTGGATCGAGACCCGTACCGGCTTCGTCTCCCGGCAGCAGGCCGGCCAGCATGAGACGGTCGCGTCGATGGCGCTCGCGGCAGCCGAGGACGCGCTGCGGGACAGCGGCCTGCAGGCCGGGGATCTCGATCTGATCATCGCGGCGACCTGCAGTAACGACAGGCAACAGGGAGGTGTCGCCGCGCAGGTGGCGGCCTCGCTCGGCGCGCAGCGCAGCGGGGCCGTCGACCTGAATGCCGCGTGTGCCGGGTTCTGCTACGCGGTGGTCGCCGCGGCGGCGTTCGTCCGGACGGGTTCCTCGCGCCGCGTGCTCGTCGTGGCGTCGGAGAAGATGAGCTCGCTGGTCGATCCCGAGGACCTCGGGACCGGCATCATCTTCGGTGACGGTGCGGCCGCGGTCGTGGTGGGCCCGGGTGACGACGCGGCCATCGGCCCGGCCGCCTGGGGCCATGACGGGTCCGGGGCGTCGCTGATCCAGGTCGATGAGACCAGTGGCCAGCTGCGCATGGAGGGCCAGCGGGTCTTTCGTTGGGCGACGACAGCGGTGTATCCCGTAGCTCTGGCGGCCTGCGAACGCGCGGGAATCGCGCCGGGGGACCTCGCCGCGGTGATACCGCACCAGGCGAACCTGCGCATCGTGGACGCGCTCGCCGCGAAACTCGGCGCCACGCGGGCGGTCGTCGCCCGGGAGCGGACGACCGGTAACACCTCGGCGGCTTCCATCCCGCTTGCCCTGCATTCCCTGCGCGCACAGGGCAGCGTGCGCTCGGGTGATTCCGCGCTCCTGGTCGGATTCGGCGCCGGTCTGACCCTGGCAGCCCTGATCGTCCAGGTCCCCTGAGAAGACCCCTGATCGCCGCACCGGGCATGCACCGGGAACTGGGCCCGCCGTGGGGCCGGTCCAGGGTTGCGGCCATCCAGGGGCCGCGGGCGGGCGCGGCCATCGAGGAGACGGTCCGCGTCCCGCGCGACCTACGTGCGGGACGCGGCAGCGGGTCGGCGCAGACCGCCCACCCGCGGCGGCGGTCTCCCCGAGATCATGGATGCCCGCGGATCTCACCAGCCCAGCCGGCCGGCGCCCGACACCAGCGATCGCGCGATCACGAGGCGTTGGATGTCGTTCGTTCCCTCACCGATGGCCATCAGCGGGGCGTCGCGGTAGAGACGTTCGATCACGAACTCCGCCGAGTAGCCATACCCGCCGTGAATGCGCATCGCTTCCAGTGAGCTCTTGATGGCGACTTCCGACGCGAACATCTTGGCCATCCCCGCTTCCAGGTCCACCCGGCCGCCGGTCGTCTCGGACCTGGAAGCGGCCCAGTAGGTGAGCAACCGGGCCGCCTGGATCTCGGTGGCCATGTCCGCGATCTTCAGCTGGATCGCCTGGAAGTCCGAGATCGGCTGGCCGAAGGACGTCCGTTCCCGGGAGTAGGTCAGGGCGGCGTCATAGGCCGCCTGGGCGACGCCGACGGCGCGGGCCGCGATGTTGATCCGGCCTATCTCGAGGGCGTTGAGGATCTGGGCCAGGCCGCGCCCCTCGGCACCGCCCAGCAGGTTCTCCGCCGGCACCCGCACCTCGTCGAGGACGAGTTCGCAGGTCTCCGGCCCCTTGTAGCCGAGTTTGGGCAGGTCCCGGGTCACGCTGAACCCCGCCGACGAGGTGTCGACCAGCAGCAGGGAGATCCCCTTCGGCGACCGCTGCGGGCCCCCGGTTTTCACCAGTACCGGCAGCATGCCGGCGACCCGCGCGTTGGTGATCCAGGTCTTGGCGCCCTTCACGACGTAGTGGTCGCCGTCTCGCACCGCCGTCGTCGTGATCCCCTGCAGGTCGGTTCCGGCGCCCGGCTCGGTCAGGCCAAGCCCGGAGCGCAGCTCACCGGTCGCCATGGCCGGCAGGAAGCGCTGCTTCTGCTCGGGCGTCCCGTTGCGGGCGAGGAGCCAGCAGGCCACCGAATGCGGTCCGAACAGCCCGGCGGCACCCAACCAGGCTCGGGCGATCTCCTCGAACGCCAGGGCATAGGAGACCCGGTCCGCGCCGAGGCCGCCGTACTCGGTCGGCACGTTCAGCCCGTACAGCCCGAACTCACGGAACGCCTCGACGAACTCGGTGGGGTAGCGGCCGGTCCGCTCCCATTCGGGTGCGACCGGAATGATCTCCTTGTCGGCGAAGTCCCGGAGGGTCCGTCGAAACAGCTTCTGCTCGTCGCTCAGCTCGAAGTCCATGAAGACTCCACCTCCACCGTCCTGGGTCACTGATACATACAGATCATGGGCGCAGGTAGCCGGGGCCACGATCGGTGAAGATGCAGGCCGAGTGCGCGCGACGGGCACCGACCGGAGCCTGGCCAGAGCTGGGCCGCCGCTGCGGCGCTGGGCTGCCCGCACAGCCGCACAGCCGGCAGAGAGGGAGGGAGGGAATCACCCACCGGTCGCCCGGGTCGGGCCGCGGCGGGTGTCGGTCACCGATCTGCCCGCGCGGCCACGGTCCGCCGACGGCGGCTCCGGCCGTTGCGGGGTCCCATATGGCATCCTCCTCTACCGAGAAGGAAACTAGCTTCTCGCGGTTCGAGAATCAAATACGACAACGCGCCACCCGGCGCCGAACCTCAGGCGCGCACACCCCCGAACCTTCGCCCGAGCACGACCGCCCCACGTCGACGAGGAGCGGACCGCGGGCAGGCATCCACCCCGCACCACGAGGCCAGGCGCCCGCTCCGCCTTTCGTTGACGTGGAGCCCCCCCACATGAGAACCTGATATTCATCACCGAGAACCACATTCTCAGGTGGCCGACGGGAGGATGATGACGACAGGCGATGACGACAGGCCCAGTGCTCTCGGGCCGCCGTCCCGCACGCAGGGTGCCGGCGCGGTACGGCTGCCGCCTCTGCCGGAAGAGCAGTGGGATGACCGGACCCGGGAGGCCGTGTCGCACATGCTGCCGCGCCGCCTGCGCAACGCGCGGGGCGCCGGCAATGGGCTGTCCACGCTGCTGCGTCATCCCGATCTGACCCAGGCCTTCCTGGCGTTCAACAACCATCTGCTGCTGCGCTCGACGCTGCCGCCCAGGGTGCGCGAGCTCGCGATCCTGCGGGTGGCGAAGCGCCGGGAGTGCGCCTACGAGTGGGCGCAGCACGTGCGGCTGGCTGCCGGGCTGGGGCTGTCCGAAGTCCAGATCGAAGCAGCCGGGCGAGGCGAGGCCGCCGACCCGTTCGATCGCGAGGTGCTGCGCGCGGTCGACGAGCTCGACGGCGGCACCGGCCTGTCCGACGGGACATGGGAGCGCCTCAGCAAGGAGCTCGACGAGAAGCAGCTGATGGACCTGATCTTCACCGTCGGCGGCTACGCCATGCTCGCCGTCGCCTTCAACACCTTCGGTACCGCCCCGGAGGAGCCGGACGCCCGGCCCGGGGACGACGCCACCCGTGCGAGCGCGGCCGGCGTCGGACGTGGCTCCAAGCCCGGACACGAAAGGTAGCCCCGTGCCCCACTTCGCCAAACCCGCCGAGGGCAGCTGGACAGCGCACTATCCCGCGCTGGGTACAGCCCCGATCGACTACAACGACTCCATCGACCCCGCCTACTACGAAAAGGAGCGGGTCGCGGTCTTCCGGCGCAGCTGGCTGAACGTCGGCCGCACCGAGCGCATCCCGCGCACCGGCAACTACTTCACCAAGGAACTGGTCTTCGCCGGGACCTCCGTGGTGGTCGTGCGGGGACCGGACGCCAAGGTCCGCGCCTTCTACAACATCTGCCGGCACCGCGGCAACAAGCTGGTGTGGAACGACTTTCCGAACGAGGAGACGTCGGGCACCTGCCGGCAGTTCACCTGCAAGTATCACGCCTGGCGCTACGACCTCACCGGCAAACTCACCTTCGTCCAGCAGGAGGGCGAGTTCTTCGACCTCGACAAGGCCGACTACGGGCTGAAGGAGGTGGCCTGCGAGGTCTGGGAGGGGTTCATCTTCATCAACCTCGACCCGCAGCAGACGCTGGAGGAGTACCTCGGTCCGATGGTCCGGGGGATTGCGGGCTACCCGTTCCATGAGATGACCGAGGTCTACAGCTACCGGGCCGAGATCGGCAGCAACTGGAAGCTGTTCATCGACGCGTTCGCGGAATTCTACCACGCGCCGGTGCTGCACCAGAAGCAGGCCGTGAAGGAAGAGGCCGACAAGCTGATCGGCTTCGGCTTCGAGGCGCTGCACTACGAGCTGGACGGCCCGCACTCGATGGTCTCCAGCTGGGGCGGGATGGCGCCGCCCAAGGACATCAACATGGTCAAGCCGATCGAGCGTGTCCTGCGCAGCGGCCTGTTCGGCCCGTGGGACCCGCCCGACATCGAGGGCCTGGACGCGCTGCCGCCGAGTGTGAACCCGGCCCAGAGCCGTTCCTGGGGCATCGACTCGTTCGTCATCTACCCCAACTTCATGCTGCTGGTCTGGGCGCCCGGATGGTACCTGACCTACCATTACTGGCCGACCGCCGTGAACAAGCACGTCTTCGAGGCCAGCCTTTACTTCGTCCCGCCCCGCAACGCCCGCGAACGGCTGGCCCAGGAACTCGCCGCCGTCACGTTCAAGGAATACGCCCTGCAGGACGGCAACACCCTGGAGGCGACCCAGACGATGATCGCCTCCCGGGCGGTCACCGAGTTCCCGCTGTGCGACCAGGAGATCCTGCTGCGCCACCTGCACAAGGTGACCCACGACCGGGTGAAGGAGTACGAGAATGCCGCTGCCCGCTGACTTCGCCGACCTCGAGCCGTACGCGGACTGGGCCCTGGCCACCGAGCCGGAACGCTACGCCCGCCGGCTGGCCTCGAGCATGGCGGACATGCAGGCGTTCTACGACGCCGCCTTCCTCCGCCTCGAGGACGCGATCGCCTACTGCGACAAGTTCCCGCTGGACAGCCTGCCGGACGACGCCGTGACCCTGATGCACCTGATGCAGTCCCTGGTCATGGTGTCCTTCCCGGTGGAGGTCTGGAAGCAGGCCCGGGTGCCCGACAGCGGCGCGGCCTACCTCGACGTCATTGCCGAGCCCGTGGTCGGCTGATGCTGACCCTGCAGGCGGGCGGCCTGCTCGACGTGGTGGCCGGCGAGATCGTCCGGCCGGGTGTCCTCGTCGTCGACGGCGAGCGGATCGTGCGGGTCGGCGGCCCGCCCGAGGGCGAGGTCGTCGACCTCGGCGACCTCGTCCTGCTGCCCGGGCTGATGGACATGGAGGTCAACCTGCTGATGGGCGGGCGCGGCGAGACGCCGGTGCTCTCCCCCGTGCAGGACGACCCGCCGCTGCGGATGCTGCGCGCCGTCGGCAACGCCCGGCGCACCCTGCGGGCCGGGTTCACCACGGTGCGCAACCTCGGCCTGTTCGTGAAGACCGGCGGCTACCTGCTCGACGTGGCGCTGGCCAAGGCGATCGACGCCGGCTGGATCGACGGCCCGCGGATCATCCCGGCCGGCCACGCGATCACGCCCACCGGCGGCCATCTCGACCCGACGATGTTCGCCGCGTTCGCCCCGGGGATCATGGAGCTCTCCGTCGAGGAGGGCATCGCCAACGGGGTCGACGAGGTGCGCCGGGCCGTGCGCTACCAGATCAAGCACGGCGCGCAGCTGATCAAGGTCTGCGCGTCCGGCGGGGTGATGTCACTCAGCGGCGAGCCCGGCGCGCAGCACTACTCCGACGAGGAGCTGCGCGCGATCGTCGACGAGGCGCACCGGCGCGGCCTGCGGGTCGCCGCGCACACCCATGGCGCGGACGCGGTGCGCTCGGCGGTCGAGGCGGGCATCGACTGCATCGAGCATGGCTTCCTGATCGATGACGACGCCATCGAGCTCATGGTCAAGCACGGCACCTTCCTCGTCGCGACCACCTTCCTCGCCGACGGCATGGACGTCTCCCGGGCCGCGCCGGAGCTCAAGGCCAAGGCGGCCGTGATGTTCCCGAAGGCCCGGCAGTCGATCCGGGCCGCCATCGACGCCGGCGTGAAGATCGCGGTCGGCACCGACGCCCCCGCCATCCCGCACGGCAAGAACGCAAACGAGCTGGTCGCCCTGGTCAGCCGGGGGATGACACCGCTGGCCGCGATCCGGGCGGCGACGCTGACGGCCGCCGACCTGATCAACGTCACCGACCGCGGACAGCTCGCCGAGGGCCTGCTCGCCGACGTCATCGCCGTGCGCGGCGACGTGCTCGACGACATCACCGCCCTGCGGGACGTCCAGTTCGTCATGAAGGGAGGAACGACCTATGTCCACCACGGACGCGACGTCCGCCGCTGATGGAACGCCCGCCGCTGGCGGCACACCCACCGCTGACGCGACGCCCACCGGCAGCGGGGTGCCCGGCGCGCGGCCCTCGGCCACCGAGGACCTGGTCGCGATCAACCAGCTGCTCGCCCGGTACGCGGTGACCATCACCCAGGGCGACATACCGGGGCTGATCGAGGTCTTCACCCCGGACGGTACCTACAGCGCGTTCGGCGACACCTACACGCTGGCGGACTTCCCTGAGCTCGTCGCGGCCGCGCCCTCGGGCCTGTTCCTGACCGGCACGGCACTGGTGGACCTCTCCGGCGGCCAGTCGTCCGGGGCCCAGTCGTCCGACGTCGAGCCGGCGCGGGGTGACACCGCGACCGGCACCCAGCCCCTGTGCTTCATCGACCACGCCACCCACGACCTGCGCATCGGCTACTACAACGACACCTATCTGCGCACCGCGCAGGGCTGGCGGCTGCGGACCCGGGCGATGACGTTCATCCGCCGCAACGGGACGCACGACTCCGGACGCCCGCACGACCCGCGCCGCCCAAGGGCCACCAGCCCGGTCGGCGGGGGAAGGTAACCCGCCGGCTCACCCGCTCCGCCCAAGTTGCCCATGTCGTGAGAGGAGCTCCCCGTGTCGACGAGCCGCGATGACAAGCTCACCCTGGTCGCCTTCATGCAGGCGTCGAACGTGTCAGTCTACGCAGGCTCGTGGCGCTACCCGAGCTCGGCGCACGACTTCCTCGACCTGCGCTACTACCAGCGGATCGCCCGCGTCCTCGAAGAGGGCACATTCGACATGATGTTCTTCGACGACCGACTGGCGATGCCGTCCATCTACGGCCAGTCACCCGGTGAGGCTGTCCGCTACGGCGCCCGTCCGATCAAACTGGACCTCACCGCCGTGCTGGGCGCCGCCGCGGCGGCCACCACGCACCTCGGGCTGGGCGCGACCTACTCGACCACCTACTACCCGCCGTTCCACGTCGCGCGGACCTTCGCGACCCTGGACCATCTCAGCGGCGGACGGGCCGCCTGGAACGTGGTCACCTCCGTGAACGACGCGGAGGCCCGCAACTTCGGCGTCGAGGCGCACCTCGCCCACGACGAGCGCTATGACCGCGCCGAGGAGTTCATCGAGGTCGTCACCCGGCTGTGGGACTCCTGGGAGGACGACGCGGTGGCGATCGACCGCGAGACGGGGATCTTCGCCGACCCGGCCAAGGTGCACGAGCTCGCCCATCACGGCAAGTACTTCGACGTCCAGGGTCCGCTGACCGTCCCCCGCCCGCCGCAGGGCCACCCGCCGATCATCCAGGCCGGCCAGTCCGGCCGCGGGATGCGGTTCGCCGCCCGCTGGGCGGACGTGATCTTCACCGCCGACCCGAGCCAGCCCGTCGCCGTCGAGCACTACACGGCGCAGAAGGAGCTCATCACAGCCGGCGGCCGGGACGCGGCCAAGGTCCGGATGCTGCCGATGGCCTACACCATCGTCGGGGAGACCGAGACGATCGCGCGGGAGAAGGAGCAGATCTTCCTGCACGAGCTCGTGCACCCGATGGCGTCGATGACCCTGCTGTCCGAGCTCACCAACCACGACTTCGCCGGCATGTCGCTGGACGACGAGGTCACCGACGAGCTGATCAATTCGGTGTCCGGCATCCGCGGCTTGGTCCAGGGCGTGAAGCGGCACCTCGGTGACCAGAAGCTGACCCTGCGCACGCTCGCGAGCCACCGGGCCACGCTGCTCCAGGGCCCACGCTTCGTCGGCACCGGCCCCCAGGTGGCCGACCAGATGCAGGAGTGGTTCGAGTCCCGGGCCTGCGACGGCTTCGTCATCGCCGCCACCCACTTCCCCGGCGCGTTCGAGGACTTCGTCCGCCTGGTGGTGCCTGAACTGCGTCGCCGCGGGATCTTCCGCACCGCCTACACCGGCTCGACGCTGCGCGAGAACCTGGGCCTGGCGCGCCCGGCCAACACGGTCCGCGACACTCCCGTCCCCAGCACCCCGGACGCTGACACGATCGCCGCGACCGCCGCCGGCGGCACCGGTGCCTGAGCAGCCCTTGCCTGAGCAGCCCCCGACACACCCACAACCCCACCACCCACCCGCGGGGGGGCCGGCGTCGCAACGGCCGTCGTCCGTGCGCCCGTCGTCCGTGCGGGCACCGTCGGAGCCGCCAGCGCCCGCCCCGGCCGGGCCCAGCACCATGCTGTCCGGGATACGCGTGCTCGACCTGGCCTCCCTCGCCGCGGCGCCGCTGGCCGCGACCTATCTCGGCGAGTTCGGCGCCGAGATCATCAAGGTCGAGCAGCCGCAGGGCGGTGACCCGATCCGTGGCTGGGGGGCGCAGAAGGACGGCGTCGGGCTGATGTGGAAGAGCGTCAGCCGCAACAAGCGGTCGGTCACTCTCGATCTGCGCCAACCCGAGGGCCAGGAGCTGGCCCGCCGGCTCGCCACGGCGAGCGACGTGGTCGTCGTCAACACCCGGCCACACACGCTGCGCCGCTGGGGGCTCGACTACCCGCGGCTCCGGGCGCTCAACCCGAAGATCGTCATGCTGCACATCACCGGTTTCGGCCTGTCCGGTCCGAAGTCGGACCGGCCCGGTTTTGGCACGCTGGGTGAGGCGATGAGCGGGTTCGCGCACATCACCGGCGAGCAGCAGGGCCCGCCGACGCTGCCGCCGTTCATGCTCGCCGACGGGGTCGCGTCGCTGAACGCGGCGTACGCCGTGATGATGGCGCTGTACCACCGCGACGTCCACGGCGCCGACGGGCAGCTCATCGACATCAACCTGATCGACCCGCTGTCCCGGCTGCTGGAACAGTCGGTCATCACCTACGACCAGATCGGGACGATCCCGCACCGGTCGGGCAACCGCTGGGACATCTCCGCGCCGCGCAACACCTACCGCACCTCCGACGGCCGGTGGCTGGCGATGTCCGGCAGCGCGCCTACCGTGGCGCTACGGGTCTTTCGCGCCATCGGACGCGCTGACCTCGCCGCGGATCCCGACTTCGCCGACCCGGTCCGCCGGCTCACCCGGGCCCGCGAGGTCGACGAGGTCGTCGCCACCTGGATCGCCGGCCAGACCCTGGAGGAGGCCATGGCGGTCTTCGAACGGGAGGAGATCGCCGCGGCACCCGTCTACGACGTGGTCGGGCTGGTCGAGGACGACCAGGTGCGGGCCCGCGAGGTCTTCACCCGGATCGACGACAGCGAGCTCGGGTCCATGCTGGTGCAGGCTCCGGTGCCGCGTTTCTCCGAACACGCCGGCATCGTCGGTCGCCTGGGCCCCCGCCTCGGCGAACACACCGACGAGGTGCTCGCCAGCGTGCTCGGACTGTCCGAGGCGGAACTCCAGGACCTGCGGGATCGCCATGTCATCTGAGCTGGTGGCCCTCTTCACCTCCCCGACCCCTCGGCGACAGGAGCCACGCTGGTGACCGACCACACTCCCGGCGACGCCGCGCCGCCGCCGCCGCTGCTGCGGCGTTCCGAGCTCGCCACCCCGGCGACCAACGACCGGATGTTCCCCAAGGCCGCGGGATCGGCTGCCGACCTGGTGTTCCTCGATCTGGAGGATGCGGTGGCGCCCGCGCTGCGAGAACAGGCGCGAGGCAAGGCGGTCCGGGCCCTCAACGAGTACGACTGGGGCACCACGGTCCGCTCGGTGCGGATCAACGGGATCGGAACCCGCTGGGCCTACGGGGACATCATCGAGATCGTCACCGGCGCGCGGGAGAACCTCGACGCCCTCATCATCCCGAAGGTCACCGCCGCCCGGGACGTGTGGTGGGTCGACACCCTGCTCACCCAGATCGAACAGACCATAGGGCTGAGCCGGCGGATCCGGCTCGAGGTGCTGATCGAGGACGTCGCCGGGATCGCGCATGCGGAGGAGATCGCGACCGCCAGCCCTCGGCTGGACGCGCTGATCCTCGGCGCCGGCGACCTGTCGGTGTCCCAGGGCGCGCGGGTCGACACCAACTTCGCGCCCCGCGACCCGTACCCGGGCGACTTCTGGCACTACGCCCGGCTGAAGGTCGTCACCGCCGCGCGGATCGGCGGCCTGCTGGCCATCGACTCGCCGTTCCCGGACTACAAGGACGCGGCCGGCTACGAGCGGGAGGCTCGCTGGTCGGCCACGCTCGGGTTCAACGGGAAGTGGGCGATCCACCCGTCCCAGATCGACATCGCCAACCGGGTCTACGGCCCGACCGCCGAGGAGATCGTCCGCGCGCGGCGCAACCTCGCGGCCTACCGGGAGGCGGAGGCCCGCGGTCTCGGGGCGACCGGCGTCGACGGGCAGCTCGTCGACGCGGCGCACGTCAAGCTCGCTGAGGCCGTCCTCACCCAGGCCGCAGAGATCGAACGCCGCACCGGGCAGTCCCTCGGCTGATCCCGCCCCTCGGCTGATCCCGCGAGGACTCGGCCGGCTGGTCGGACCTCAGTCGGCCGGACCCCGCCCGTCCGGAACCCAGCCGGCCAAGGCTCAGCCGCCCAGATCGGGCCGGTCGGCACCCCGGCCCTCGGTGGCGTGGCCCTCGGTGGGCGGATGGGCCCCGAACATCCGGGCGACCAGCAGGTCGCCGGCGCCGATCAGATGCTCCTCGGCGACCCGGCGGGCGCGGGCGGCGTTGCGCGCGCCGAGGGCATCGACGATGTCGTCGTGTTCCCGCAGGGCGCACCCGATCTGCTCCGGCACGAGATCGAAGAACGTCGACGGGATGATCAGGCCGGTCTGCCGGAGCAGCGCGAGCAGCCGCCGGGAGTCGCTGGCGCGGTTGATCGCCCGGTGGAACAGGAAGTTGGGTGTCCCGACATCCCCGCCGGTCTCGGCCGCCACACGGACCTCGCCGGCCAGTCGCCGTACCTCGGCCATCCCCTCCGGCGCGATGCGCCGCGCCGCCCACGCCGCCGCCGTGCCGGACAGCATCGCCATCAGAGCGAAGTTGTCCTCGACGTCGCGTCGGGTCAGGCCGATGACCGTGACGCCACTGCGCGGGGCAACCCGGACCAGCCCCTCGTGTTGCAGGGCCAGACAGGCTTCCCGCACCGGGGTGCGGCTCGTCCCCAGCTCGACGGAGGTCTCGTCGAGGTCGATCCGCGCACCGGAGGGCAGCCGGCCGGCGATGATCTCATCGCGGAGCACATCGGCCACCCGGTCCCGCGCGGTGGCACCCAACCGGAGCCGTCGCAGACCACCGAGTGCGAAACCTGGAGTCGCCATCGGCCCTCCTGCCCTCCGAGCCGGCAGCCCAGCCGGTGCCGGGCCCCGCGCCACGAAGCCAGCGTATATCAGATACTCCAATCCCAGGACGGATGGTTCACCGAAGAGGGCCACAACCGCCACGCGACACGACAGCGCCGACTGCCCGAACGCTCGTAATCAGGCCCTCGTGGCCAGGCCCTCGTGGCCAGGCCCTCGCGGCGGGGCCCTTACGGCCGGGCCCTCGCGGCCGGGCCCTCGCGGCGGCGACCGCACCGGAGGGCCGACGCGGGGCAGGGCTGAGCAGCCCCGGCACGGCAGGCCAGGCGAGGTTGCTTCTCGTGGATCTCCGGCCCGCGGCCAGGTTCACCCGGTGAATCTCACTGTCCGTGATGGCTTTCGGGGGTGGTGGAGCTGCAGATGCGCAGGGATGTCGCCTCTACCGGGCCTTCCGTCCGATTTGTACCTTCGTAACCCTGTAGAAGCGACACGGAGGTTTTCCGGGGCCGATCCGTCGTCACGCACGGCGGCGAGGAGGAGCGGAAGCGAGTCGGCGGTGGGGAGATGGCTCGCTGGTCGTGACGACCGGAGCTGACGGTGACGGCGGGGCATCGTGCACCCCTCGGGCACCGGGCACGCGGCGGTGCGTCGGACGGTGCGCGTGGCGCCGAGGACGTCGGAGGTGGTCCGAGCCCGGCCGGGGATCGAGCGGGAACCGGCCGGCCTGCTGTGATGGACCATCATGATCCGCGGGAGAAACCCCAGCTAGGCGGCATCGCCGATGTGGTGGAATCGGCGCCGGAAGTAGACCGCCGGCCGCTCCTCCCCGATCAGCGTCCGCTCGACCCGGCCGAGCAGAATCGAATGGTCACCAGCCGAGTGAACCGCGTGCGCGGCGCACTCCAGAGTCACGCTGGCCTGGTCGAGAACGGGCAGGCCCCGCTCGTCGGAGCGGAACCCGGCGTCGGCGAACTTGTCCGCCCCCCGCGTCGCGAAACGAACCGCCAGATCCACATGCTCCCGGTGCACCACATGCACGATGTAACGCTCGGCCCGCTCGAAGGCCGGATGGCACTGCGCCGAAGTCGCGAGGCAGACCAGCACCAGTGGCGGCTCCATCGACACGGAGCAGAACGAGCTGGCGGTGAACCCCCACCAGCGACCGGACTCGTCGGTCGTGGTCACGATCGTCACGCCACTCGGAAACGACGCCATGGCGTCGCGGAACAGACGGGACTCGTCCCGCATCGGCGCAAACCCTGGTGTGGTCATGGACCCGCACGCCCTCCGTCCTCGTCGCCGCGGACCACCAGTGCGGGCCCGGCCCGGACCTTCACGGGGCGGGCCAACGCCTCACTGGCCCGACCTCCGGCCGCCGCGACACTCTCCGTCTACCGTGCTCATCTAATATATCAGCCTTGAGGTCGGACGCGGGCTTTACGAGGCGCGCACCACGGCGTTCGGCCAGGCCGCCGCGTCCGGGCCGGGCCACCCGAGCCCGACCGCCGCCTGCGGCCCCACCCACCCCTCCCGGCCCGGACACCGACAGCAGGCCGCACCGCGTCCGCCTGATCGGTGGCGCATCTTCGTTACGCCCCGTCAACACCCGTGCACCTCAGGTGCCATCGCATGCTCTATGCCGGATTTCGGCGCCTGCTGCCGGCGTGGCCGCCCGGTAGGTAGCAACAGGGGCCGGGATGCGCGCGGTGGCCGGTTCGCGTGTTGGCGGCGGGCTGGTGACCGGAGGCTATGGATAGCCGAGCACCGGCGGACCTTCGTCGACGACCGTTAGCCGGCGACGAACCCCGAGGCGCAGAAATCCCAGACCTCGTCGGCCGTGATCGGGTGCGAGCCCTCGTCGTCCGCGATCGCGGTGGACTGGGCAAGGAACATCACGGTCTCCATGACCATCGCGGCGGCGCGCCGGGGGCGTAGGGACGGCCGGAGTTGGCCGACAGCCTCGGCCCGCACTGTCATCTCGGCGAGCACTTCCAGCAGCGGCGCGTGCGCGGCGCGTACCTCCGCCGGGTAGGAGACCAGCAGCTGGGGAGCGAACTCGGTGAACAGCGGATGGCGGGCGGACGGATCCGGTACTGAGCTCTCGAACAGCAGCCGGACGGCCGTCCGCAACGCGACGACCGGGTCGACCTCGTCGCCAGCGACCGCACGGATCTGCTCGGCGGATCGACGCAGGGCGTCCTCGAACAGCGCGAGCAGCAGCTCGTGCTTGCCACCGAAGTGCTGGTAGAAGCTGCGCAGCGACTGGCCCGACCGGTCGACGACCTCCTGCACGGTGAAGTCAGTGGTGCCCTTCGCCACGATGATCGCCTGGGCCGCGTCGAGGAACTGCTCCACCTTGCGCTCGGCCCGCAGCTTGGCGGCCCGGGTCGAGCGCTCGACGGCACGCTGCTTCCACGCCGGCTCACCACCAGTCGCGCTCACCACAAGCAGCTCCGATTCCCGTGCCACCGACCCAACCTACTGCACCGCTCCGACAAGCCCACTCCCGCTTTGATCGTCGGATCCATCACATCAGAGACCAGAGTTTCCCCCTCCAGAGAATGATATTCTCTTATCCTGCTATCGGCCTACTTGCTATCGATGTACTTGCTATCGATGTACTTTCTATCGGCCTGTTTGCCGAACCGGCGGGTTCCTGGACGGACGGCCTACCCAGAGGAGTTCGCATGAGACGCGCCGCCATCGTGAGCCCGGTCCGGACACCGGTCGGCAGGTTCGGCGGGGTGTTCCGGCCGCTGCCCGCCGAGGAGCTCGCCGCCGCCGTCCTGCGGGAGCTGGTCGCTCGCAGCGACATCGACCCCGCCCGGATCGAGGACGTCGTCTGCGCCCAGTCCTACGCGAACTCGGAGGCTCCGTGCATCGGGCGCTGGGCCGCCCTGCATGCGGATCTGCCCATCGACGTCCCCGGCTACCAGCTCGATCGCCGGTGTGGCGGCGGCCTGCAGGCGGTGCTGTCGGCCGCGATGATGGTGCAGACCGGCGCGGCCGACGTCGTCGTCGCCGCCGGGGTGGAGAGCATGAGCAACATCGAGCACTACACCACCGACATGCGCTGGGGCAGCCGGTCCGGCACCGTCGCCCTCTACGACCGGATGGACCGCGGCCGGGAGCGCTCGCAGCCGCAGTGGCGATTCGGCCCGATCAGCGGAATGATCGAGACCGCGGAGAACCTCGCCACCCGCTATGGGATCAGCCGCGAGGAGTCCGACGCGTACGCCGCCCGCAGCCACCGCCGGGCGTCGCAGGCCTGGGACGCCGGCCGCTTCGACGCCGAGGTCGTGCCGGTCGACGTCCCGCGGCGCCGCGCCGAGCCGCTGCACGTCACCCGGGACGAGGGCCTGCGGCCGGACTCCACGGTCGAGGTGCTTGGCGGGCTGCGCCCGATCAGTGCCGGCGGCACTGTCACCGCGGGCAACTCCAGCCAGCAGAACGACGCGGCGGCGGCCTGCCTGGTGGTGGCCGAGGACCGGCTCGCCGAGCTCGGCCTGGAGCCGGCCGGTTTCCTGGTCGGCTGGGCGGCGGCGGGCTGCGAGCCGGCCACGATGGGCATCGGCCCGGTCCCCGCGGTACGCAAGCTGTTCGACCGCACCGGCCTGTCCTTCGACGACCTGGACCTCATCGAGCTGAACGAGGCGTTCGCGGTGCAGGTGCTCGCGGTGCTGCGCGGCTGGTCGGTGAAGGACGACGAGGTCGCCGACCGGCTCAACGTGAACGGCTCCGGGATCTCGCTCGGCCATCCGATCGCCGCCACCGGGGTGCGGATCCTCACCACCATGCTGCACGAGCTGCGCCGGCGCTCGGGCCGGTACGCGCTGGAGACCATGTGCGTCGGCGGCGGCCAGGGCCTCGCTGCACTGTTCGAAGCCGCCTGAGCCGCTGCCGCCTGAGCCGAGAGCCGCCTTGAGCCGACAGTTGCCTTGAGCCGGGGCCGCTCGGCCGACGGCCCGGCCCCCACCGGACCTCGGCCGGCCGGGCTTGCCCACCCGATGATCTGTCTGGCGGTGGCCCGGCTCAGTCCAGCACGACGGTGAGCTCGGGGCCGGTGGCGGCACGCACCTCGTCGACGGATACCCCGGGGGCGGTCTCGCGCAGCGTCAGACCGCCCCCGGGACGCACATCCAGGACGGCGAGATCCGTGATGATGCGGTCCACACAGGCAAGGCCGGTCAGCGGCAGCGTGCAGCTTTCGACGATCTTGTGTTCCCCGTCCCGGGCGACGTGCTCCATCATGACGATGACGCGCCGGGCGCCGTGCACGAGATCCATCGCGCCGCCCATTCCCTTGACCATCCGGCCGGGGATCATCCAGTTCGCGAGGTCACCGGCGGCGGAGACCTGCATCGCTCCGAGCACGGCGACGTCAACGTGGCCGCCGCGGATCATCCCGAACGAGGTCGCGGAGTCGAAGTACGCGGCGCCCGCCACGACGGTGACGGTCTCCTTGCCGGCGTTGATCAGATCCGGGTCGACCACGTCCGGCGCCGGGTAGGGGCCCACCCCCAGCACTCCGTTCTCGGAGTGCAGGACCACCTGGACGCCGTCCGGCACGTGGCCCGGTACCAGGGTGGGCATCCCGATTCCCAGGTTGACGTACTGGCCGTCGGACAGCTCGCGGGCCACCCGGGCGGCGAGCTCGTCACGGGTGAGGGCCATCAGCGCACCGTCCGCTTCTCGATGGGTTTGTCGACCGCGCCGACGTGCACCACCCGCTGGACGAAGATCCCCGGGGTGTGCACCGTCGCCGGGTCCAGGTCCCCCGGCTCCACGAGCTCCTCGACCTGCGCGATGGTGATCCGTCCGGCCGCCGCGCACAGCGGGTTGAAGTTCGCGGCGGATTTCTCGTACACCAGGTTGCCGTGCCGGTCGCCGCGGACCGCGTGCACCAGGGCGAAATCGCAGACGATGGCGCGTTCGAGGACGTACTCGCGCCCGTCGAACTCCCGGACCTCCTTCGGCTCGGAGGCGATCGCGACACCCCCCGCGCCGTCGTAGCGCACCGGGATGCCGCCCTCGGCGATGCCGGTGCCCACTCCGGCCGGGGTGTAGAACGCGGGGATCCCGGCGCCGCCGGCGCGCAGCCGCTCGGCGAGCGTGCCCTGCGCGATGAGCTCCACCTCCAGCTCACCGCCGAGGAACTGGCGCTCGAACTCCTTGTTCTCCCCCACGTACGAGCCGGTCGTGCGCCGGATGCGGCGCTGGTCGAGCAGCAGGCCGAGCCCGCGTCCGGCGATTCCGCAGTTGTTCGACACCGTCGAGAGGTCCGTCGTGCCCTGGGCCAGCAGCGCCTCGATCAGGATCGACGGGATCCCGCACAGGCCGAAGCCGCCGACCGCCAGCGACGCCCCGTCGGGAATGTCGGCGACCGCCTGTGCCGCGGTCGCTACCGCCTTGTCCACTGCCACCGCCCTTCATCCGAGTTCTGCCGCTCGCCCATGGAGACGCGCGTCACCGGCCGCCCGGCACGACGCACCGTCCGTCCCGCCAGGCGGGAGTCACAGGCCGAGCGACTTCGCGATGATCGTTTTCATGATCTCGCTGGAGCCGCCGTAGATCCGGCCGACCCGCGCGTCGGCCCAGGCCCGCGCGACCGGGTATTCGGTCATGTAGCCATAGCCACCGAACAGCTGCTGGCAGGCGTCGATCACCCGCCCCTGCATCTCGGTGCAGAACAGCTTCACCTTCGCCGCGTCGGCCGGGGTCAGCGTGCCCGCGTCGTGGGCGAGCAGCGCTCGGTCGAGCAGCGCCTGACCGGCCTCCACCTCGGTGGCGGCGCCGGCGAGCACGAACTTCGTGTTCTGGAAGGAGCTCAGCTGCTTGCCGAAGGCGCTGCGGCCGGTGACGTAGGTGACCGTCTGCTCCACCACCGACGCCGCCGCGGCCTGGGCGTTGATCGCGATTGACAGCCGCTCCTGGGGCAGGTTGGACGTCAGGTAGCTGAACCCCTTCCCCTCCTCGCCGAGCAGGTTCGCCGCGGGCACCACCACATCGTCGAAGAACAGCTCGACGGCCTCCTGGATGTGCAGCCCGAGCTTGCGCATCGGCGTGCCACGGCTCAGGCCCGGCGCGTCCGCGGGGATCATCAGCAGCGAGACGCCGGCGTGGCGCTGGCTCGTGTCCGTCTTCACGGCGGTGACGTACAGGTCGGCGTTCAGGCCACCGGTGATGAACGTCTTCGCGCCGTTGACCACGTAGTCGTCGCCCTTGCGGCGGGCGGACGTCGAGATCCCGGCGAGGTCGGAACCCGCGCCCGGTTCGGTCAGCGCCAGGGCCAGGACGAGATCGCCGCTGGCCATCCCCGGCAGCCAGCGGGCCTTCTGCTCGTCGTCCGCGTGGTGGACGACGTAGGGCACGCTGATGTCGGCGTGGATGCGCAGTGGGCCGAGCGCGTAGCCGGCGCGGGCGCCCTCCTCGGTGACGACCGCGTTGAACAGGAACTCGGCGCCACCGCCGCCGTACTGCTCGGGGATGGCCAGGCCCATGATGCCGACCTCGCCGGCCCGGTTGTAGAACGAGCGCGGTGGCCGACCGGCCTCCTCCCACTCCTCGTAGTGATCACCGACCTCCCGTTGCAGGAAGGTCCGGATGGTGGCCCGGAACGCCTCGTGCTCAGGACCGTAGACCGTGCGTAGCATCGCCGTCCGCTTCCTTGTGCGCTGCCCGCGCAGGCAGAGGAGAGGGTCCCGACCACAGGTCGGGAACTGTATTCTCGCAGAATTAGAACCTCAATATCAAAGGATGTCCGCCGATGCCCAGGCCGCCCCTGTTCCAGCGCGCGACCGTCACCCGGGTCGTGTCGGAGACCCCGGACGCCCGCACGTTCGTGCTCGCGCCACACTCCGGGCCGTTTCGCTACCGGGCCGGGCAGTTCGTCACGTTCCGGGTCACCGTGGGCGGCGAGGAGCTGCTGCGGTCCTACTCGATGTCCAGTGCCCCGGAGACCGACGGCGAGCTGATGACCACCGTCAAGCGGGTCCCCGGCGGGCGGGTCTCCGGCTGGCTCATCGATCATCTGGCCGAGGGGGACGAGATTGAGGTGACCGAACCGCACGGCACCTTCTGCCTGCGCCCCACCGAGGCGCCGTTGCTGGGGTTCTGCGGCGGCAGCGGGATCACCCCGGTCCTGTCGCTGGCCAAGAGCGCGCTGGCGTCCACCTCCCGCCAGGTCCGGCTGCTGTGCGCGGACCGGGACCGCAAGACCGCCATCTTCTACGACCAGCTCACGGAGCTGGCCGAGCGTCACCCCGGCCGGCTGCGCGTGATCCGGCATCTCGACGACGAGCGCGGATACCTGGACGCGGCGGCGATCCGGGCGTTCGTCGGCGACGACACCGGCGCCGACAGCTACGTCTGCGGGCCGGACGCGTTCATGACCCTGGTCGAGTCCGCCCTGCCCGGTCCCGGTCAGGTGTTCGTGGAACGGTTCGGCGGCAGCGCGGCCGCCGCCGCGGGCGCCCGCGGGCCGCGCCCGCCGCCCCCGGGCGCTGCTACCCCGCTGCCGCGGCCGCCGCCCCCGCGCGGGGGGCGCGCGCGGGGGGCGCCGGCGCCGGCCCCCCGGGGGGGGGGGGGGGGGGGGGG
>NZ_JALKFZ020000110.1 GCF_023243075.1 Frankia sp. AiPa1
GCGCGCGCGGCCACATATTTAAAAAAGACACCAAAACGGCCGGCCCCGCCCCCCCCCGCGCCCGCCCCGGGGGGGGGCGGGGCGGGGCCGGCCCCCCCCCCCCCCCCCCCAGCCGGGGGATGCGGCCCCCGGCATCGCCAGAACGGAGGGGTGCGCCGCCAGCCAGTGCAGGGAGAAGGAACCAGCCCGTTCGGGGGAGTAGCGGGCCATCGTCGCTTCGGACGCGCCCTGGCGGCTCTGCGCCGCAGGGTGGAACGGATGGCCGGTGAGCGAGGCCTGTTCGGCGGCCAGAAATGGCGCGGCCGGCGTCGGATCGCCGGCCAGGCGTCGGGCTTCGAGATGCCCGGCGATCCGGGCGCTCGACTCGACGATGCGCTGCAGGCCTACCGTGCCGTCCGCCGCGGGCCGGTCGCGCTCCGCGGTGATCTCCCGGACAAGCAGCGCTGCAAGCAGGCCCGCGTCGATGAAGCCGGATGCCGACCCGTTTGGGCTGACCAGCTCGGGCGGGTCGAATCGGTGCCAGCCGGACGGTGAGCGGTGGGCAAGACGCGCGCGGATGGACAGGCCCGAGGCGGCCAGCCGGATGTACACCATGTCGGCGTCGGCTGCCGGCAACACACCGCTCTCGCGCAGCCAGCAGCGCAGGAGGGTCTCGGTGGTGATGTCGTCGGCGATGCCTGCTGCGCTGGGCGTAGCCACGCTCACGCGATGCTCCGGTTGTGTGGCGGATCCGCATGCTCGGAGTGGTCCGGGCGCGCCAGATGGTCGCCGGTGGCGGCGATCAGACTCACCAGAGCACTCACGTCGGCGGGGGTGGCATCCGGATTGAGCAGGGTGAGCTTGAGATGCACCGCCCGTTCGGGGCCCGCCCGGGTGCGACCGACCACAGCCCGTCCCCCCTGTAGCAGGGCGCGGCGGATCCGCGCGTTCAGCTCGTCCACACAGCCAAGATCGTCCAGGTCGGCGGAGGCCGGCCGATAGCGGAAGACGATCGTGCTCAGCGTGACCGGATGGGCGAGCTCCAGCCTGGGATCTGCACGGACCGTACGTTCGGCATGCAGAGCGAGGTCATGGCAGATGTCCACTCGAGCAGCCAGTTCGCGCCGGCCGAGCGCCCGAAAGGTCACAGCGATCGGGAAACTATCGGGCCGCCGGGTGGTGCGCAGTGACCGGTCCAGCAGACTTGGGTAGCCCGCCTGTTCGTCGTCGTCCGCTCGCAGATAGTCGGCCTGGGCCACCCGCAGGCTCGGCCACCCGTCCGGACGGGGGGTGAGGAAAACGCCGGCCGGCGCCGGCTGCCACCCCCATTTGTGCAGATCCAACGCGACCGAGTCGGCGAGGGTGATGCCGGCGAGGAGTCCGGCCAGCCGCGGGGAGAACAACGCGCCGCCGCCATAGGCCGCATCCACGTGTAACCAGGCGCGGTGGAGGGAGGAGGCAGACGCATCTGGGTGGTTCATCTGGCCCATGTGGCCCCACGGCCGCCTGCGGTGCTCCTCGACCGCCGCAGCGATCTGCGGGAGAGGATCGACAGCCCCCGCGTCAGTGGTGCCGGCCGTGGCGACGACGACGGCGGGCCCGTCGTGGTTGGCGAGGGCCTGACGCAGTAGATCGACCCGCATCCGATCTCGCTCATCGGTGGCGATCTCGGCCACTGGCAGGCCGTGCAGGCCCAGCACGGCAGCGGCCCGATCCACGGACAGGTGGGCGGCGCTTGACCGGAATACCCGCAGCGGTGCCCCGCCGGCATCCGCCCGCTGTGCGGTCAGCTCCAGCGAGGTCGGCCGTGCGTTTGCGGACGCTGTGTCTGCCGATGCTGAGCTTGCGGCCGCGTCGCGGGCCAGCAGGAGGCCCAGCAGGTTGGATTCGCTGCCGCCAGTGGTGATCGTTCCGGTGGCCAGCCGGGGATCGAACCCGACCAGGGCGGCCAGGGCGGCGATGACCTCGGCCTCGACCGTCATCGCCGCCGGCCCCTGATCCCAGGAGTCCAGCGACGGATTGAGCGCGCTGACGGCGAGATCAGCAGCGATCGCGACTGCCAGCGGCGGGCAGTGCAGATGGCCCGCGCACCATGGATCGGCCGGATCCACGCTGCCAGCGGCCAGTGCCGTGACGAGTGCGGTCAACGAGGCCGCAGCGCCGATGCCCTCGGCCGGGAGCAGGCCGGCCCGGTCGGGCGGTGCCCCGGTCCGGTCGGGCGGTGTCTCGGTCTGTTTGGGCGGTGCGCTGGGCCGGTCGGGCGGTGCGCCGAGAGCAGCCAGTACGTCCGCGTGCACCCGCGAGGGGCCACCGTCCGGGAGCGGGCCGCCCCTGCGGCGACGGCCCTCGCCCAGGGCGGCGATGCTCAGCCTGACCAGATCGGGCAGCTCCAGCGGAGACTCGGCTGGCCCGTTCATGTGGCATCGCGACTGGTGTCCGGGCGATCCCATGGCGTGCAGCCGGCACGGTTGCGCCTGCTCGGGCCAGCTTGAACAGGTGCCGACCCTAGACGGTGTATGGCCGCGTCGACAGCATCGGCCAGCGTTGCCAGGGCATGCTCGGCCTGCGACTCGGTGATGATCAGGGGTGGGAGCAGGCGCGCTACCGCCGAATGCCGCCCACCCAGTTCGATGATCATTCCGCGATGTAGGCATTCCGCCCGGATCAGGGCGGCGAGGCGGGGATCGGCTGGATGCGCTCCGGTGCTGTCCGGCTCACCGGTCGGATCGACCACCTCGACCCCGAGCATCAGACCACGACCGCGGACGTGTCCGAGATGTGGCCGCTCGCGCGCGATCTCGGCCAGGGCCGCCAGCATGCTCGTGCCCAGACGTGCGGCCCGTTCATCGAGGCCGTCCAGGCGGACCCGGCGCAGCGTGGCACGGCCCGCTGCCATGGCGAGCTGGTTGCCGCGGAAGGTTCCGGTATGCGCGCCGGGCAACCAGACGTCGAGCTCAGCGCGATAGGCGATGACAGCGAGCGGCTGGCCGCCGCCAATCGCCTTGGACATGACGAGGATGTCCGGGGCGATCCCACTGTGCTCCACGGCCCAGAACCGGCCCGTTCGGCCCACGCCGGTCTGTACCTCGTCGACGATCATCGGAATCCCGCGCCGCCGGGTGATCTCGCGTACCGCTCGCAGCCAGTCGTCGGGCGCCGGGACCACCCCCCCTTCGCCCTGCACGGGTTCGACGATCAGGGCGGCGGGGTCGGTGACCCCTCCGAGTGGGTCATCCAGGAGGCGCTCGATGTAGCGGGAGGACAGCTGCGCGCCGTCCGGGCCGCCGGCGGGGCCGGTGACGGTACCGACCCCGAAGGGGCAGCGGTAGGGATGGGGGAACGGCAGACGGACCACCGAGAACGGCGCCGGCAGCGGATTCTTCGCGGCGACGTTGCCCGTCACCGCCAGCGCGCCTGCCGTCATTCCGTGGTACCCACCGGTGAATGCCAGCAGTGTGTGGTTCCCGGTCGCGGTCTGGGCGAGCTTGAGTGCCGCTTCCACCGCGTCGGCGCCGCTCGGGCCGCAGAAGTGCAGCTTCGCGTCCTGACCGAGCCCCGCAGGCAGGCCGGCGCGCAGCTCCTCGATGAAGGCGTCCTTCTCGGGGGTCGCCAGATCGAGGGTGTGCAGAGGGGCGCCTCGGGCCAGCGTCTCGCTCATGGCCTGGACGACGTCCGGGTGGTTGTGCCCCAAGGCCAGCGTGCCGGCGCCGGACAGGCAGTCCAGGTAGCGTCGCCCATCCGCGCCGTGGATGATCGCGCCTTCCGCCCTGACCGGCACGATCGGGAAGGTGCGTGCATAGGTACGGGCAGCGGACTCCTGGCTGCGTTGCCGCGCAAGGATCGCAGCCGCGTCCACCGCTGGAACGGGTGGAACGGCATTTGTGCCGCTGTGAGCGGAAACCGACAAGGGGGCGACTCCCTTTGGAGCGGACCGGTTTGAGGGAAGCCTAACCTAACTCATCGAAAAATGTGCGTCGCGCACCGGGACCGCGGTTCTGGCGCGTCCGCGTGGGGGCCTGCGTCGACGGCCACTCCATAGTCCGCCTGCTCATCCCGCATCGTCGCGCAAACGCCGCATCGGCCGACGGAGTGCCGGTCGGGTGGGGGTGAGTGGCCAGGCACACGCCCAACAGTGGTCACTCGGATGTGGACACGCCGAATCCGAGCCTGCTAGGCCGATGATCCAGATTTGTGGCAATCACCGATGCGGGATGAGAGTTCGTCGCCCGCGGGCGCCAGACGGCGCGAATCGCCGCAGATATGTGTCGGGTTCGTATGTGGGTTATTTCGGCGTATGGCCCCGATGGGTGGTACGGAGGACACAGCCGCGGCAGGGAGCCCGTCGGTGTGGGCCTGCGCCCGGACGGGCGGTCGGTCTGGTCCTCCACCCCGGAAGGGAGATCTCGGATGGAACTGCCGCCATCGGCGGCTCCGCTGCGTGCGCTGCCGGCGGACAGCCTGCCCAGCACTGTGCTGAGCGCGGTGCGAGACGGGTCGGCGGGCACCGCCGATGCCAGTGCCTACCTGTACGAGCCGGCGATCGCCGCCGGCAACGCCGCCGCGCTGCGGGCCTGCCTGCCGGCGTGGGCGGAGATCTGCTACGCGGTCAAGGCCAACGGCTTCGCACCGATCCTCGACGCGCTGCTGTCGGGCCTCGGGATCGACGGCTTCGAGGTTTCCTCGACGCGAGAGGTGCGCCTGGCCCTGGATGCCTTTGACCGGGTGGCGTCACGGCGTCGCCGGCTGGTCTCCTCCGGCCCGGCGAAGTCACTCGCTCTGCTGACTGCGCTGGCCGAGACGCCGGATGCGGTGGTCAATGTGGAGAGCCCGGGCGAGCTGCACCGTCTGGAGGGAGTTGCCGCCCGGCTCGGGCGGCGGGTCACCGTCGCCGTGCGGGTCAACCCACGGCAGGTCCGTCTCACCGGATCACTGCAGATGGGCGGGCGCCCGAGCGCGTTCGGAGTGCCCGAGCCGGAGGTGCCGGCCGTCCTGGAACTGGCAAGACGTCTGCCGCACGTGGACGTGGCCGGATTCCATGTCCACGCCGTCTCCGCGAATCTCGATGTGCCGGCCCATCTGGACTACGTCCGTTGGTGCCTGGACTTCGCCGAACGGGCGGCGCGTGCCGCCCGGATGGACCTGCGTCTTCTGGACGTGGGCGGGGGCTTCGGAGTGCCGTTCGAGCCGGACCGGAAAGGCGAACGACCGTTTGATCTGGCCCGGTTCGGGGACGGCCTCAGCCGGTTGGCCGTCCCCACCGGAGTGCAGATGATCTTTGAGCCCGGTCGGCTCCTCGTCGCCGACTGCGGGTGGTACGCCGCGCAGGTCGCGGACGTGAAGCGGTCCTACGGGACCACCTTCGTAGTACTGCGCGGCGGTATCCACCATTTCGCTCTGCCCACGTCCTGGGAGATCGTGCACAACTTCGCCGTCGTGAACCGGAACGGGCCGCTGCTGGGCGACCCCGGTGACCAGGAGTTGGCGACTGGCCCGAACGGGTCAGGGGATCCCGGCCGCGGCGAGGATCCCGGCGTGCGTGACCCGGCCGGATCTGGCACAACGGACCAGGCAGGGCAGACGGACCAGGCAGGGCCGGCGGGGCCGGCGGGACCGGCGGAGGAGCGTGAGGTGGCTGCCACGTGGCCGATGGCGGAGGTCGACACGACAGGGCGGGCAGTGACCGTCGTCGGGGAGCTGTGCACACCGGAGGACACCCTGGCCCGTGACATCACAGTCGGTCCGGTGCGCACCGGCGACGCGGTTGTCTTCCCGATGGCCGGTGCCTATGGCTACGAGTTCGCCCTCGCGGAGTTCCTCGGGCACGCCCGGCCACGTCGTGTCGTCCTCCCACCGGCAGGCGGCAGGCTCAGAGCACCACGTTCACTACCCGGGGCGCACGAATGATCATTTTGCGGATCGTGTTGCCGGCGACCAGGGACTGGATCTTCGGCGCGTCGAGGGCCAGCGCCCGCAGCTCGTCCTCGGAAACAGATGTTGGCACCTCGATCCGGTCACGAACTTTCCCGTTGACCTGAATGACGCAGGTGACCGTTGTCTCGACCAGAAGTTCTGGATCGAACGCCGGCCAGCCGGCGTCGATGACCGACGGCTGATTCCCGAGCAGCGACCAGGCCTCCTCCGCGGAGAACGGCGCGACGATGGAGAGCATCCGGACGAGTGACGACGCGCCCTCGCGCACGGCGGCGTCCGGGGCCCGGAGTGTGTCGTGGCCCTTCTTCACCACCGTGGTCAGTTCCATCATCCGGGCGATCGCCACGTTGATCCGTTTGGCTTCCATCGCTCGGGTCACTGCCGCGATGAGGCCGTGAACCTGCTTTCGGACGGCCGGATCCCCACTCGTCGGAAAGGCCGTTTCTGCGGCGAGGGCGCCTGTGGCGATGCCGGTTCCCGTGGCCGGTCCGATGTCGTGGGCGAGCCGCAGCACCCGGTTGAGCCATTTGATGGAACCGGCCGGGGAGACGTCTGCCCAGTCAATGTCCTCCTCGGGGGGGCTCGCGAACAGCATGGTGATGCGGACCGCGTCCGGACCGTACTGGGCGAGCTGTTCCTGGAGATTGACCAGGTTTCCCAGGCTCTTGCTCATCGCCCGGCCGTTCATGATGACCTGACCCTGGTTGGTCAGCCGAGTGAACGGCTCGGTGAAGGGCAGATAACCGAGGTCGTGCAGAGCCTTGGTCATGAACCGGGCATAGAAGAGATGACCGGTGGCGTGTTCCTTGCCGCCGACGTACTCGTCCACCGGCAGCCAGGCCCGGATGCCGGCCGGATCGAACGGACCCTCGGTGTAGGTCGGATTGGGGAAACGCAGAAAGTACCAGGAGGAGTCGACGAACGTGTCCATCGTGTCGGTGTCCCGGCTGGCCGGCGCGCCGCAGGTGGGGCAGGTCGTCGCCAGCCATTCCGACGCCGACTGCAGCGGGGAACTGCCGTCCTCGGAACGCAGCTCGTATCCGGTGGTCGGCAGCCGGACCGGCAGTTCCGCGTCCGGAACGGGGACCTCACCGCACGCCGGACAATGAATAATCGGAATGGGGGTGCCCCAGTAACGCTGGCGGGAGATCAGCCAGTCCCGCACGCGGAACGTCACGGCGGCCGTGCCCACGCCGCGGGCCTCGAGGTCCGCGATGACCGCCGCCTTCGCTTCCGTCACCGACAGCCCGTCCAACGAGCCGGAATTGATCAGCCGGCCATCACCCGAGGTCGCGACGCCGGTCGCCGCCGGATCCGGCTCACCGGTGTCGATGACCACCCGCACGGGCAGTTCGAGCGTCCGGGCGAAGTTGAGATCGCGCTGGTCATGCGCGGGTACCGCCATCACGGCGCCGGTGCCGTATTCGGCCAGGACGTAGTCGGCGGCGTAGATCGGTATGGGATCGCCGGTGAGCGGATTACGGGCGGTGCGGCCGAGGGGAACACCGGTCATGGGCCGGTCGGTGGCCAGCCGTTCCAGTTCGGGAGTCGCGCGGGTGCGTTCCTGGTATGCCGCGAGCGCGGCTGCCTGCTCTGGCGCGCACAGCTCGTCGGCCAGCGACGAATCCGCGGCGACGACGAAGAAGGTCGCCCCGTACAACGTGTCAGGACGTGTACTGAACACCCGGACGGGTTCGTCTCGCCCGTCGACGGCGAAGTCGATGTGGGCGCCGACCGAACGGCCGATCCAGTTGCGCTGCATCGCCAGCACGTCGTCCGGCCATCTCCCTTGGAGCTGGGCCATGTCGTCGAGCAGGCGTTGGGCGTAGTCAGAGATGCGAAAGAACCACTGGGTGAGCTTTCGCTTGACGACCTCGGTGCCGCACCGCTCACATTTTCCCTGAATGACCTGCTCGTTGGCGAGCACGGTCTTGTCGGTCGGGCACCAGTTCACCGGGGCCGACTTGCGGTAGGCGAGGCCCTTCTCGAACATCCGCAGAAAAATCCACTGGTTCCAGCGGTAGTACTCCGGGTCGGAGGTGTGCAGCCGGGTGCGCCAGTCGAAGGAGATGCCGAGCCGGCGGAACGATTCCGCCTGCACGTCGATGTTCTGGTAGGTCCACGCCGCCGGGTCCAGGTTCCGGCGCAGGGCCGCGTTCTCCGCGGGCAGGCCAAAGGAGTCCCAGCCGATGGGGTGGACCACCGCGCCGCCACGCAGCCGCTCGAACCGGGCGATCGCGTCGCTGATGCTGTACACCTCGGCGTGGCCCATGTGCAGGTCCCCGGATGGATAGGGGAACATGCTCACGACATAGCGCCGCCGCTCGTCATCGTCCGCGGGGAGGAGATCGGCCACCTCGAAGGAGTGCCGGTCCTGCCAGAGTTTTATCGTGGCCTCGTTGTCCACGGACGGTTCGAAGACGTCGGTGGTGGTGGTGTCGTTCTCAGCCATGTAACAGTCCTTGTCGGGGGAGTCGGGTAGCACCGACCCGCACATCCATCCGTTATCGAGGCGATTGGTCGGCGATCGTATTTCCTTCGGTCGTGGCTGTTGTTTATCGGATAAAATTCCCACCAGATCTCGCGGCTCCGAACCAGGAACGCAAGTATACCTGCGGGCCAAAGTCGCAGTTTTGCCGTGTGCCAACGGGGCCGTGCGCCGACGAGCGGTGAGCGGACGAGCGGTGAGCCGTACGCCGATGGGCGCCGGCCACGGCGGCGACATGGCCCGGCGTGGCGGCATGACGTCGATGACGTGAGCCCGATCAAGGCCACCGCGGAGGTTCCACGGCCGGCCGGGCGGCCGGGCAGCCGCGATGCGATGCGATGCGGACCGGGTGATCGTCCGGTCCGGAAAGCCACCGAAACGGGCCGAGGAGCCGCCGATGGCGACGGAACAAATACTGGGAGTGAATTCTAGAGGAGACGGGTCACGATGGTCGGGCCCGTCTGACCGGACGCTCCGTGCGCATCGGGAAGTCGACGGCCATCCCCGGCGTCGCGAGGGCCTTGCCGCTCTCGGACGTTCTGGACGTCCCTGAGGCTCAGGGCCTCGTGGGTGTCCTGAGCCTCCCGGGCAGCACCCCGAGACGGGTGCGCCGATCCGGCCCGGGTGAGGGAGACGGCCAGGGCGCCCCGAGCCGACGAGTGCCCTCGGGTGGAGGAGGTGCCGCGGCTGGTGAGCGGGATGGAGGCCGGCCCGGAACGGGGCGGTGACTCCGGCTCGGTGGGCGTCGACGCGGGCGCTGGAACGACGCCTGCCGCGCGCCGCGGCGCCGGCTCCGACGCTGTGGCCGCGGCGGGGTCGGATGCCGGGGCGGGCGCCGCCCGAGAGCTGTCCTGGGCCGCCTCCTGCGTCGTCCGGGCGGCGGTGGGCGCGGGCGGAACCGGCAGGTCGAACCAGAGGTACTTGCCGGTCTCGGCGGCCACCGTCCCCCAACTGCCGGCCAGAGCATCAAGGACGAGCAGGCCGCGACCGCCCTCCGCGTCGGCTGCGGCCGTACGGCGCTGCGGCAGGACGGTGGACGTGTCCGACACCGAGGCGTGGATGAGGCCGGGCCGCATCTCGATGAACAGCCACAACGGCGGCTCACCGTACTTGACCGCGTTCGTCACCAGTTCACTGACGAGCAGTTCGGCGGTATTGCGAACATCCTCGGGGATGTCCGACATGCGCAAGCCCTCCCGCAGCACGTGGCGTGCCTGGGGCACGGCCGAGGGAAGGTAGGGGAGCTCGGCGAGGATGTGGGTTGCGGGCGGACACCGTGTTGTCGCCTGCCGCACCACGTCCATCGGAACCGAAGACGCGTTCATCGACCACCAAGCCTGAACAACGAGGACATCTTGTGCTGGTGTACCCGCTGGGGGCCGATTGAAGCGTCGGCATCCGGATCGCGTGGATTACGCCGATGCCAGACGGGCATCGGCACTTGTTTGGGCCCGCTGACCTGCGCCGCCCTCATCCCCTGCCCGGCCAGACGGGTCGGTAGCCGGGAGCGCTCAGCCCGGGACGCGCACGACGAGGATGGCCACGTCGTCGCGCAGGTTGCCACCGGCGAAGCGCTCCGCGGTGGTGCGGACCCGATCGGCGATGCCCTGCGCGGACAGGCCGGCACAGTCGGCGACGGCGGCCAGCAGTCGTTCCTCGCCGAGCATCTCGTTGCCGTCGCGGGCCTCGATCACTCCGTCGGTGTAGAAGATCAGAGCCTCCGCGGTGCCGAGCGTGACATCGATCGCGGGGAAGGAGACCTCGTCGTCGTCGAGGATGCCCAGCAGGGTTCCGGGACGGCCGATCAGAGCGGCCTGCCCGTCGGCGCGCAGCACGACCGGCTGTGGATGCCCGGCGAGGAAAAGCCGCAGCCGCACTCCCGTCCCGCCCAGGTCCTCCACCTGGGCCACACCCGCCGCCTGGGCCACACCCGCCGCCTGGGCCGTGATCGCGGGTTGGGCGGACGTGCCTGCCGACCCGGCCGGCTCCGCCAGGTCGGCCGCCGTCGGTGGGGACAGAGCCGGACCGAGGACCGAGGCCGCTGCCAGGGTGCAGAAACGGCCCTGGCCGTTCGGATGGGAGGAGGCGGCGTCGCGCAGTGTCCGGTTCAGTTCGAGCAGGACCTCGCCGAGATCGGTGCCGCGCCCGGTGAGCAGGCGCAGGACAGCACGGGCCACGCCGGTCACGGTGGCCGCCTCGGCGCCCTTGCCGCAGACGTCGCCGATCGCGATCGTCCACCCCAGCGGGCCCCAGAGCAGGTCGAAGAAGTCGCCGCCGACATCGAGCCCGGCGGACTGGGCGGCGCCGTAGGCCGAGCCGAGGTCCAGGCCGGTGATCCGGGGCAGGTCCGGCGGGCGCAGGCCGGCCTGCAGGGTGCCGGCCAGCTCCACCTGCCGGCTGTACAGCCGGGCGTTGTCGATGGCGAACGCCGCACGGCGGGCGAGGTCGGCGAGCAGGTCGATCTCGTCGGCGGCGAACGCGTTGCCCTCCGGACGCCCCAGGGCCAGCACGCCCAGCACCCGACGGCGGGCCTTGAGCACCATGACCAGGGCCGGCCCGCCGAAGGCGGTCAGCGAGCGCACCCGGTCACCGCTGGCGCCGCGCACCGCCGCCATCAGCGGGCCGTTCTCGTCAGCGGCTGCCTCGCCGAGTGGGCCCTCCAGGCTTTCCTCGGCGTGGGTGGCCTGCCAGAGCGTGGGATCGGCGTTTTCCCGATGCAGGTAGACCGTGCACCACTGGGCGAGCCGCGGGACCGGCAGCCGCGCCAGCAACGCCATTGAGTGGCCGAGTTCCAGGCTGCCGGCCAGCAGGTCGGATGCCTCGGCGAGGAAGGACAGCATGCCGATGCGGCGTTCCTCGGCCCGCCGCATGTCCCCGCCGCCGAGCGCCAGGGCCATCCAGCGGGTCGCCAACTGGATCCGCTCGAGGTCGCCGGCGACGAGGCCCGTCCCGGGCACGGGCCACAGCAACAGCTCGCCGAGGCTTTCCTGGGTCGGGTCGAGAGAGTAGGCGAGGGCCTCGGCGTCGTCGCTTACCACGCCGAGGTTCGCGACGGTCTCGACGCGTCCACCGTCGCGCCCGGGGCGACGCACGAGTCCGGCGGTGACCCCGAGGGCGTCGACGAGTTGGGCGAGCAACTCGTTCACCTCGCCCTCGGCGGTCAGCGCGCGAGCGGTGTCGCGGGCGATGAGCCGAGGCGGCCGGGGCGGCCCCAGCTGCCGGGGCACCAGGCCAGCCGGCACCCGGCGGTCTGGATCATCGACGGCGCCGTGATGGCCGGTGACGGGAACCGGACCGGTGCGGCCACCGCCGTCCGCGCCGGCCGGGTCGGCGTCGATGCCGGTGCGGCCGTCGGAAAAGGCCCCGGTGAGCTCGGTGTCCTTGACGTCGCGACCGGTGTCGACGAGGGTGTCGGTGCCGGCTGGTGGGCGGAGCTGGAACCAGACCGTCTTGCCGCCACGGTGGTGTTCGGTGCCCCAGCTGGTGGCCAGCGCGTCCACGAGGGCGAGGCCACGTCCGTCCTCGCGCAGCCCGTCGAGGCCGAAGTCAGCATCCTCGGCGAACGCCGACGGCGGGCGGGGAACATCGACCTTCTTCACCCGGGCCATGCCGATGCGGACGGGATGGCGGTCGGCGACGCCGACCCGGACGCCGAGCCCCTCCGGGCGCACGTCAACCGTGGCCGCGGTGCCCGCGTGCACCACGACGTTCGTCACCAGCTCGGTGACCAGCAGCAACGCGGAGTCGAGCAGGTCGTCGTCGAGCCGGCCGCGTAGGGTCTCGAGAACGAACCGTCGCGCCGACCGGGGAGAGTCGGGCGTGGGCGGCAACGTGATGGCGTGCTCCGACGTTGCCGGACCCCCTCCTGCGCCACTCATGTCGCTCAGTCTCTCCTGCGTTGTCCATCGTGAGGCGGATACTGACGGCTGGTGTCACCTGTCCACCGACGCCCGCCACGCCGGTGCCCCGAGGAGACCGCCCCCTGGTCCGGGCAGCTCCGCCCGGCCCGTCGTCCGAGACGATCGTGCCGACCGAGCTCAGCTAGGAGACCGATGAGTGCCACTGACGATCACCAGTCCCCGGCCCGCCGCGATCCCGCTGTGCCCGGCGATCCCTCCGGGCCCGCCAGCGGTGCCGCCCGGCCCGACAGCGCTGCCGCCCGGCCCGGCAACGGTGCCGTGCCCGGCCGTGACGCTACCGCGACCATCGTCCCTCATGCACCACGCGATCCGGATGCGCCCCTGGTTGGACGGGACGACGGGGTGGCCTGGACGTCGTCGGACGATCTGATCGCCGACCTGCTGGCCGGGCTGACCAAGCTCTGCGAGGGCGACTTCTCCACCCGGCTGGCAGCTCGGGGGCCGGCCCGGGGGGGCGTCGCCGGCGAAGTGCTTCGCCGGTTCGACGAGCTCGCCGCACTGCAGGAACGGCATGCGGGGGAACTCGCCCGAGTGAGCAAGGTCATCCGCCGGGACGGCCGGCTCACTCTGCGGATGGAGGACCTGGGCAGCCCGGACGGCTGGTCGGACATGACACAGGCGGTGAACTCCCTCATCGATGACCTGGCCCGGCCGACGCACGAGGTCGCCCGGGTCATCGCCGCGGTGGCCGAGGGCGATCTGTCCCAGCATATGGCGCTGGAGATCGCTGGCCAGCCGGTGCGTGGCGAGTTCCTGCGGATCGGCACCACCGTGAACACGATGGTGGACCAGCTCTCGTCCTTCGCGGACGAGGTGACCCGGGTGGCCCGCGAGGTCGGCACCGAGGGGAACCTGGGCGGGCAGGCCAAGGTCAAGGGCGTCTCCGGCGTCTGGGCGGACCTGACCGAGTCGGTGAACTCGATGGCGGGCAACCTGACCAGCCAGGTCCGCAACATCGCTCAGGTCACCACGGCGGTGGCCCAGGGCGACCTGAGCCAGAAGATCACGGTGGATGCCCGTGGCGAGATCCATGAGTTGAAGTCGACCGTGAACACAATGGTGGACCAGCTCTCCGCGTTCGCCGACGAGGTCACCCGGGTGGCCCGAGAGGTCGGCACCGAGGGCAAGCTCGGCGGCCAGGCCCAGGTCAAGGGGGTCTCCGGGGTCTGGCGGGACCTCACCGACTCGGTGAACGTCATGGCCGGCAACCTCACCACCCAGGTCCGCAGCATCGCCGAGGTGGCGGCCGCGGTGGCCCGAGGCGACCTGACCCGGCAGATCACCGTCGACGCCCGCGGCGAGGTCGCGGGCCTGGCGCACACCCTGAACACGATGGTGGACCAGCTCTCCTCGTTCGCGGACGAGGTGACCCGGGTGGCCTGGGAGGTCGGCACCGAGGGCAACCTGGGCGGCCAGGCGCACGTGCGCGGGGTGTCGGGGGTGTGGCGGGACCTGACCGAGTCGGTGAACTCGATGGCGGGCAACCTGACCAGCCAGGTCCGCAACAT
>NZ_JALKFZ020000111.1 GCF_023243075.1 Frankia sp. AiPa1
CCACCAGCGCTGGTGGCGCTCCAGCCCGACCGGCGGCGTCCCGGGGCGCGGGAGCGGGCCGATGAGCACCTCGATCCCGCATCCGGCGCACCGGCCCACCGTCGCCGAGGCCTACGCCTCCTGCGAGGCGCTGACCCGCGAGGCGGCCCGCAACTTCTCCTACGGCATCCGCCTGCTGCCCCCGGACAAGCGGGGCGCCCTGTCCGCGGTCTACGCCCTGTCGCGTCGCCTGGACGACATCGGCGACGGCGACCTGCCCGACGTCGAGAAGCTCGCCGGCCTGGCCGAGGTCCGCGCGGAGGTCAACGACCTCGGCGAGAACAGCTCGAGCGACCCGGTGTACGTGGCGCTCGCCGACGCCGCCCGGCGCTTCCCGATCCCGCTGGAGGCGTTCATCGAGCTCGCCGACGGCGTCGAGAGCGACGTGCACGGCACCACCTACGACACGTTCGACGACATGGTCGGCTACTGCCGGCTGGTCGCCGGGACCATCGGCCGGCTCTCGCTGGGGATCTTCGGCACCGAGCGGGCGGCGTCGAACCGGGACGCCCCGGCGATCGCCGACGCCCTCGGTGTCGCGCTGCAGCAGACCAACATCCTGCGTGACGTGCGGGAGGATCTGCTCAACGGACGGATCTACCTGCCCGGTCAGGAGCTGAAGGACTTCGGCGTCGACCTCGCGGTGGATGCCGGCGGCCGGCTCGGCGGCCCCGAGGTGGAGCTGCTGGGCTACCTTCGCTTCGCCGCGCAGCGGGCCGAGGACTGGTACGACCGCGGCATAGTCCTGCTGGATCTGCTCGATCGGCGCAGCGCCGCCTGTTGCGGCGCGATGGCCGGCATCTACCTGCGGCTCAACCGCCGGATCAAGACCGAGCCGTCCGGTGTGCTCGAGCGCCGGCTCGCCCTGCCCGGCTGGCAGAAGGCCGTCGTCGCCGCCCGCAGTCTCGCCGGCCGCCCCGAGACGCGGGCCGCGTGAGCGCCGCGAGATCGCCGGGCGACACCAGCCCCGACGGCCGGGCGCACCTCGTCGTCGTCGGCGGGGGCCTGGCCGGGATGGCCGCGGCGCTGGTGGCCGCCGACGGCGGCGCGCGGGTGACCATGCTGGAGGCCCGTCCGCGCCTGGGCGGGGCGACGACCTCGTTCCGCCGCGGCGAGCTCTGGATCGACACCGGCCAGCACGTGTTCATGCGCTGCTGCACCGCCTACCGGGGGCTGCTCGCCCGCCTGGGCGTGACCCACCTGACCACGCTGCAGCCCCGCCTCGACGTCCCGGTGCTGCTCGGTGACTCGCTGACCCGGACCCGGCTGCGCCGCACCAGCGTGCGCCTGCCGGCGCCGCTGCACCTGGCGCCGGCACTGCTCGGCTACAAGGCGCTGCCGCTGGTCGAGCGGCTGCGGGCCGGGCTCGCGGCGTTCCAGCTCGGGCGGCTCGACGAGCGCTCCCCGCAGGTCGACGGCCGCTCGTTCGGCGGCTGGCTCGCCGAGCACGGGCAGGGCCCCGCGGCGACCAGCGCGCTGTGGGAGCTGCTGACCGTCGCGACGCTCAACGCGCCGGCGGACGAGGCCTCGCTGGGTCTGGCGGCGAAGGTGGTGCGCACCGGCCTGCTGGAGGGCGCCGACGCCGGTGACCTCGGCTGGGCGGAGGTGCCGCTGTCGCGGCTGCACGGCGACGCGGCGCTCGCGGCGCTCACCGAGGTCGGAGCGGACGTGCGCACCGGCGTGAAGGTCCGCTCGATCACCGCCGACGGCGCCGGCTGGCAGATCGCGGTGACGGCGGGCGGGACCAGCCGGGGCGAGTCCGTCCCCGGCGCCGACGCCTCCGGCGCGCTGTACGCCGACGCGGTGGTGCTCGCCACCCCGGCGCCCGCGGCCGCGGGGCTGCTTCCCGCCGGGGCGAGCGTCGACGCGGACCGGCTGCGTGCCCTCGGCGACTCGCCGATCATCAACGTTCACATGATCTACCCGCGGCAGGTGATCGAGGGCCCGTTCCTCGCCGTGGTCGACTCGCCGATTCAGTGGATCTTCGATCGGACGATCTCGTCGGGCCTGGCCGCCGCGGGCCCGTCCGGCGCGCAGTACCTCGCCCTGTCCCAGTCGGCCGCCGAGCCCTGGATCACCATGCCGGCCTCCGACGTCGCGGAGCTGTTCGTCACCGAGATGGCCCGGCTGTTCCCGGCCGCGCGGGCCGCGCGGCCGCTCGAGGTCTTCGTGACCCGGGAGCGCACGGCGACGTTCCGCCAGGTGCCCGGTTCGCTCGCGTTGCGCCCGGGTGCGTCGACCGGACTGCCGCACTTTGCCCTGGCCGGGACGTTCACCGACACCGGGTGGCCGGCGACCATGGAATCGGCTGTGCGTAGCGGAGTGGCTGCGGCCCGTGAGAGTCTGGCAGGCATGGGGGTAGTCGTGGGGGACCTGACCGAGCCGTCCACGCGGCGGGCGGCGGTGGTTTCCGGCCGCGTGCCGGCGGGCCGGATATCGGCGGAGCCGTCAGGCCGGGCTCCGGCCGGCCCGACGCCGCGGGTGCCGGCGGAGGCCGGGCAGATGACGAGCGCGGTCCCGTTTGAACCACGGCGGGCGGACGACCAGCCATCGGTTAGACCAGAAGCGTCGAATTCGTCGAATTCTCCGGATCCACGGGGGGCGAACGCGGTGGACGCCGGCTCGACTGTCACCGCCAGCACGACGGCGGCCGTCGCACCGGTGCCCACCGGCCAGCAAGGGCACTCATCCACAGGGGGATTCCCGGTATGACCATGACGGTTCCGGACGCGATCGAGCGGGGGAGGGCCCTCACCGTTCCGGCGCTGCGCGCCGTGGTGGACCGCCTGCACCCGCGTCTTCGCCATGTCGTCGCCTACCACCGCGGCTGGGTCGACGCCGAGAACAAGCCGCTGACCGGCTCCGGCGGCAAGCTCGTCCGCCCGGCGCTCGCACTGCTGTCCGCGGAGGCCGCGGGCGCGCCGCCGGAAGTGGGCCTGCCCGCGGCCTGCGCCGTCGAGCTCGTGCACGACTTCTCGCTGTTGCACGACGACCTGATGGACGGCGACACCGAGCGTCGTCATCGGGCGACGGCCTGGACGGTCTTCGGAGCCGACGGCGCGATCCTCGCCGGCGACGCCCTGCTGGGGCTGGCCGTCCAGATCCTGCTGGAGGTCGAGGGCGATCCGGCGCGGCGCGCCGCGCTGATCCTCAGCGCCGGCGTCCAGGACCTGGTCCGGGGGCAGGCCGAGGACCTGATGTTCGAGCGCCGCACCGACGTCACCGTCGCGGACACGCTGAACATGGAGGACGGCAAGACCGGCGCGCTGCTGGCCTGCTCGGCCTCACTGGGCGCGGTGCTCGCCGGCGCCGACGACACGATGATCGCCGGCCTGTCCGAGTACGGCTCGCGCCTGGGCACCGCCTTCCAGCTCATCGACGACCTGCTCGGCATCTGGGGCGACCCGGCGGTCACCGGCAAGCCGGTGCTCTCGGACCTGCGTTCCCGCAAGAAGTCGGTGCCGGTCGTCGTGGCGCTGGAAGCCGGCGGACCGGCCGCCGACGAGCTGCGTGCCTTCCTGACCGCCACCGGCACGTCGAGCGAGGCGGAGCTTGCGCACATCGCCGCGCTCGTGGAGCGGGCCGGCGGGCGGGAATGGACCACCGCGGAGGCCGACCGCCAGCTCAAGGCGTGTGAGAGTGTGCTGCGCTCGCTGTCGATGCCGGCGCAGGTCGAGGCCGAGCTGGTCGCCCTCGCCCGTTTCGTGACCGAGCGCGATCGCTAGAGGAGGCCGCAGGTGCGCACCGGCGCTCACGCGGCCGGCGATCGCCCGCACCAGGACTGCGACGATCGCCTGCTTGACCATCGCCCGTACGACGAGGGGAGTCGTTGATGAGCCTGACCTCGGACCCGTCCCCGGCTGCTCCGTCCGCGCAGGAGGCCCCGAAGCGGCCCGCCATCCCGGTGCCCGCGACGGCCGACGCCTACGGGATCTCCCGTTCGTCGCCGCCGCTGGCCGCGGACGCCACCGCACCAGCCACCCCGCCCGAGGTGCCGACCCCGGTCAGCACACCCACGGCAGTCACGGCCAGCGCCCAGGCGGCGGCGCAGCGAGCCCGGGATCACCTTCTCGCGCTGCAGTCGGACGAGGGCTGGTGGAAGGGCAACCTCGAGACCAACGTCACGATGGACGCCGAGGACCTGTTCATGAAGCAGTTCCTGGGCATCCGCGGGCGTGAGGAGACCGAGCAGACCGCCCGGTGGATCCGCTCCCAGCAGCAGCCCGACGGTAGCTGGGCCACTTTCTACGGCGGCCCGGCCGACCTGTCCACCACCATCGAGGCCTACATCGCGCTGCGGTTGGCCGGCGACCGGGTCGACGCACCGCACATGGCCCGGGCCGCGGAGCTGGTGCGGGCCCAGGGCGGCATCGCCGCCTCCCGGGTGTTCACCCGGATCTGGCTGGCCGCGCTCGGCCAGTGGTCCTGGGACGACGTGCCGGTGATCCCGCCGGAGCTGATCCTCGCGCCGTCCTGGCTGCCGCTGAACGTCTACGACTTCGCCTGCTGGGCGCGGCAGACGATCGTCGCGCTGACGATCGTCGGCTCGCTGCGCCCGGCGCACGACCTCGGCTTCGACATCGACGAGCTGAAGGTGCCGGCGGCCGAGCGCAGGCGCGCGCCGCTGCGTAGCTGGGAGGGCGCCTTCGAGCGGCTCGACAAGCTGCTGCACCGCTACGAGCGCCGGCCGATCAAGCTGCTGCGCAGCCTGGCGCTGCGCCGGGCCACCGAATGGGTCGTCGCCCGCCAGGAGGCCGACGGCTGCTGGGGCGGCATCCAGCCGCCCTGGGTCTACTCGGTGATGGCCCTGCACCTGATGGGCTACCCGCTCAACCACCCGGTGATCGCCGCCGCGTTCCGTGGCATGGACCGCTACGTGATCCGCCGGGAGACCCCCGAGGGCCCGGCCCGTCAGATCGAGGCCTGCCAGTCACCGGTCTGGGACACCGCGCTCGCGGTGGTCGCCCTGTCCGACGCCGGCGTCCCCGGTGACCATCCGGCGATGGTCAGGGCGGGTGAGTGGCTGGTCAACGAGGAGGTCCGCATCGCGGGCGACTGGGCGATCCGTCGCCCCGAGCTCGCCCCCGGTGGCTGGGCGTTCGAGTTCGACAACGACTTCTACCCCGACGTGGACGACACGGCCGAGGTGGTGCTGGCGCTGCGTCGGCTGCTCGGCGACGGGCACGTCTCCGTCACCGGGACGGGCCGATCGGGCCCGGGCTCACCCGCCGGCTCGGGCCCTGGTGCCGGGTCTCGCTCGGGCCCTGGCTCTGGTTCGGGCCCTGGCTCTGGTTCGGGCTCTGGTTCGGGCTCGGGCTCTGGTTCGGGCTCGGGCTCGTCCGCCGGCGCCGCGGCGCGGACCGGCCGGCCGAACACGGTGGCCGACGCGGACCCCACGCTCGCCGCCGCGATCCGTGCCGCCGCCGCCCGTGGGGTCGACTGGAGCGTCGGGATGCGCTCGTCCAACGGCGCCTGGGGCGCCTTCGACGCCGACAACGTCCAGATGCTCGCCACCAAGATCCCTTTTTGCGACTTCGGTGAGGTCGTCGACCCGCCGTCGGCGGACGTCACCGCCCACCTGGTCGAGATGCTCGCTGACCTCGGCCGCTCGGATCACCCGATCACCCAGCGGGCGGTGCAGTGGCTGCTCGACAACCAGGAGCCGGGCGGTTCCTGGTTCGGCCGCTGGGGCGTCAACCACGTCTACGGCACCGGAGCGGTCGTTCCGGCCCTCGTCGCCGCGGGCGTCCCGACCGACCATCCGGCAATCACCGCGGCGGTGCGCTGGCTGCTCGAGCACCAGTCACCGGAGGGCGGCTGGGGCGAGGACCTGCGATCCTACACCGACCCCGCCTGGATCGGACGGGGCGAGCTCACCGCCTCGCAGACCGCCTGGGCCCTGCTCGCCCTGCTCGCCGTCGATCCACACAGCCTCGCCGTCAAGCGCGGCGTGCGGTGGCTGTGCGAGACCCAGCGTCCCGACGGGACCTGGGACGAACCGCACTTCACCGGCACCGGTTTTCCAGGCGACTTCTCGCTGAACTACAACCTGTACCGGCTGGTCTTCCCACTGACCGCACTCGGCCGGTACGTGAGCCTCACCGGGGTAACGACACCATGACCACCTCCGCATCCCCGGGCGGGGACGGCACCGTCGCCGGAGAACATCCGGCGACGGCCGTCGGTTCCGCGATCATCCCCGCCCAGGACATCCTGTCTCCTTCGGTGCCTTCGCCGTCCCCCGCGCGGCCGTCCCGATCCTCGGGTGCGGCGTCCCGCGCGGTCACCGCGTCGTCTGCTGCATCCGCCTCGTCTGCCGTCTCCGCGTCGTCTGCTGTCTCCGCGTCGTCTGCTGCCTCTGCGTCCTGCGCTGCCTGCGCGGGCTCGGTGGCGCCAGGCTCGGTGGCGTCGGCCTCGATCGGGCCGGGCTCCGTCGCCCTGGCCACCGCCACGGTGGCCGATCCATCGATCACCGGGCCGGTCCCGGCCGTGCGCCCTCACCCGGCCACCGGGTCGGCCGCCGACACCTCCGCGGCCGACACCCTCGCCGCCCACGCGTCCGGTGCCCACGCTTCCGGCGTCACCACCGGCCCGCGGCGCAGTGGCCGGCTCGTCGTCGTGACCGCGTTGCGGTTCGAGGCGAGGGCGGCGGGGCGCTCCGGGCTGCCGCCCGAGACCATCATGATCCGCACGGGCATGGGCCCGGACCGGGCCCGCCAGGCCGCCCGGGTGGTCCGCGAGTCCCGCCCGGGCGCGGTGGCCATCGTCGGCCTGTCCGGCGGGCTCGCCCCCGGCGTGAAACCCGGGGACATCGTCGTCGCCGACGAGGTTCGCTCCGCCGACGGCACCGTCACGCGCTGCGCCTCGGCGCCGCTGCTCGCCGGTGACCTGCGCCGCCTCGGCCTGACCGTGCACGTCGGCCCGATCGTCACCGTGCCGAAGATCGCCCACGGCAGCGAGCGGACCCGGCTCGCCGCCACCGGCGCCATCGCCGTCGACATGGAGAGCGCGCCGATCGCGCACGGGTCTGGCGACGTCCCGTTCGCCGCCGTGCGCGTCATCGTCGACACGGTGGACGAGCCGCTGGGCCGCCTTGATCTCATCCGCCGCGGCGTCCTCGGGCTGCGCACCCTGCGCCGGCTCGGCCCGCCGCTGGGCGCGTGGGCGGCGGCGGTGGGGCAGCGTACGGTGCTGCTCGCCGAGCCGCGGGCGTTCTGCGCCGGCGTCGAACGGGCGATCGAGGTCGTCGAACGAGCCCTGGAGCTGCACGGCGCCCCCGTCTACGTCCGCAAGCAGATCGTGCACAACTCCCATGTCGTCGCCGATCTGGCCGCACGGGGCGCGGTCTTCGTCGAGGAGCTCGACGAAGTGCCCGCCGGTGCCACTGTGGTGTTCTCCGCGCACGGAGTCGCCCCCGCGGTCTGGGACCAGGCCGGCCGGCGCGAGCTCTCAGTCATCGACGCGACCTGCCCCCTGGTGGAGAAGGTCCACGCGGAGGCCCGACGGTTCACCTCCCGCGGGGACACGGTGTTCCTCATCGGTCACGCCGGTCACGAGGAGGTCGACGGCACCCTCGGTGAATCGCCCGGGCGCATCCGGCTGGTGCAGTCACCGGCCGAGGTCGCGGGGCTCGAGGTTCCCGACCACGAGCGGGTCACCTACCTGATGCAGACGACGCTGGCGCTGGACGAGGCGTCCGAGGTCGTCGACGCCCTTCGTGACCGCTTCCCGGCGATCGTCGGGCCGGGATCGGCCGACATCTGCTACGCGACATCCAACCGGCAGAACGCGGTGCGCAAGGTCGCCCAGGAGGCCCAGCTCGTCCTGGTCGTCGGCTCGGCGAACAGCGCTAACTCGGTGCGTCTGGTCGAGGTCAGCCAGCGCGACGGCGTCGCCTCGCACCTGGTCGAGAACGTCTCCGACGTGCAGCTGTCCTGGCTTGCCGGGGTGGAGACGGTCGGGATCTCGGCCGGTGCGTCCGCGCCACCAGCGCTGGTCGAGGAACTGACCGCGGCCCTGTCCGGCCTCGGTCCCACCGACGTCACGGTCCGGTCCGTCGGCCAGGAGTCGATCTCCTTCCACCTGCCCAAGGAGCTTCGCCGGGCGGCGCCGAGCTCCCCGTCGGCTTCGGACCAGCCCCCGGCGTCGGGGTCCGCCCCCGCCACGCCTGCCCCCGCCACGCCCGTGTCACCCGTCCCGGCCACGTCCGCCCCGGCTACGGCCGCGTCACCCGCCCCGGCCACGCCCGGGTCACCCGCGCCTGCCTCACCGGCATCAGCCTCGTCCTAGCGCGCCGATTCCGCTGCCGGTGCCGCGGCTTGGTGCCGCTGCCGCTGCCGCTGGTCTGGGGTGGGCGTCGGCGCGGCGTCACTCGACGATCAAATTCACCGTCTGTGATGGTGATCTTGTGACTGTGGAGGCTCAAGATCCAAACAGGTCGCTGTGGGGGTGTTCGTGTCCGTTTTGTCCCCTACGATGACCTAATTGGCGGGATCTTGCTCGGTGCTCGCGGCGGGCGAGTGGCAATCGGTGACGGCGGCTGCCGTCGTGTGCCCGGTGTGGCTGGCATGTCGGTGGCCACCCCGGGGTGGTCTGGGGGCCTCTGAGGTCCGTCCGCGCGGGCCGATGTCCGTCCCGTTGGCGCGCGGAACGACCACCGAGGTGGCGGCGGTCGGCGGTCTTCTTCCCGCCGGCCGCCGTTCCCGGTGCCGCGGGTGGGCCATTGCCGTCACCGAAGAGTGTCCGGCGGGCTGTTGTCGAGAGTGCCTGCGGGATCGCCGCCGGGAGCGCCCGCGTGCGGCGTTGCGGTCGGTCGCCTTCCGGTCGCGTATTGCTGACGCTCGTGTCACCCTGGGTAATGGGAACTGGCCGGGGTGGCCCCGGCCCCGGTCGAGATGGTCCTGACACGTCCGACGGATCGTCGAAGACATTGCCCCGGCGCGGATGCCATCTGTCTCCTGCGGCGCGGGCTTGGCCCCTGACCTGGCCAGGCGCCGTCCGCATCCCAACGCCTGACGACGGGCGTCGTCTTCGCGACACGGTTGTGCGGCAGCTCATCGCGCGATCCACATGCAGGCTGTACGTACAGGCTGTATGGTCAATGCAGCGATCATCGGTCATTCACCGGCGACCTGAGAGAGGGGAGCTACGCCGTGGCGGTCGAGTGGCGGTACCAGCTCCGTGTAGGTACCTATCTGGCGAAGCAGAAACTGCTGCGTCACAAGCACTTCCCGCTCGTTCTGGAGCTGGAGCCACTGTTTGCCTGCAACCTGTCCTGCACGGGCTGCGGAAAGATCCAGCACCCGGCGTCCGTCCTGAAGCAGCGGATGAGCGTCGATGACGCGCTCGCCGCGGTCAAGGAGTGCGGCGCTCCGGTTGTTGCGATCGCGGGCGGTGAGCCGCTCATGCACCCACAGATTCACGACATCGTGAATGAGCTGGTCAAGCGCAAGAAGTTCGTGATTCTCTGCACGAACGGGCTGCTGCTGCAGAAGAAGCTCAAGAACTTCACCCCGTCGCCCTACTTCACCTTTGTCCTGCACATCGACGGTCTGCGTGACCGGCATGACGCAGTGGTGGAGAAGGAAGGCACCTTCGACGAGTGCGTCCGGGCTTTCCACGCGGCGAAGGCCGCGGGTTTCCGGGTCGGCACGAACTCGACGTTCTTCAACAACGACAGCCCGCAGGACGTCATCGACATCCTGACCTTCCTCAACGACGACCTCAAGGTCGACCAGATCCAGCTCTCCCCGGGCTACGCGTACGAGAAGGCTCCCGACCAGGAGCACTTCCTCGCGGTCCAGGAGACCCGGGAGATGTTCGCCAAGGTCTTCGCGGATGGCCGGCGCAAGAAGTTCCGCCTCAACCACTCTCCGGTCTTCCTCGACTTCCTCGAGGGCAAGAAGGAGCTTTCCTGCACCGCGTGGGGTATCCCGAGCTACTCGCTGTTCGGTTGGCAGAAGCCTTGCTACCTGATGAGCGACGGGTATGTCTCCTCGTACAAGGAGCTCGTCGAGACCACTGACTGGGACGCGTACGGCCGAGGCAAGGACCCACGCTGCGCGAACTGCATGGCACACTGCGGATACGAGACCTCCGCCGTGCTCGCCACGATCGGCTCACTCAAGGAGTCGATCCGCGCCGTCCGCGAGGCCTGAGTCCGCGGGGCCTGAGTCCGCGAGGCCCTGGCCAGTTCCAGAGCCTGACCGCATCACCCTGTTGCACCGCACGGCGCGGGGCCACCGACCGGTGGCCACGCATCGTGTGACGCCTGACCTTCAGCCAACGCCGCCCCGGCCGGATCCCTTCCGGTCGGGGCGGCGTCTGCGTGTGTGCGGCTCCCGTCGCGAGCGGCGTCGCTGCGACTTCACGGGCCGATTCATGGCGCGGCCACGCCTCCACCGCACGGCCAGAGTCACGTTCCGCAATGGATATCCCGGAGCCGGATCGGCTCAGGATTCAAAAAGGTCCTCGTGAGGGGCCGATCGTGTCCGGGCTACCCTTCGCACACCAAACTGCGTAGCCGGATCTTCGGGCGGCTTACCGCGGAAGGTGGCGATCTTGGCTGCGCTGGTTCTGGGTGTCAGCTGGGGCTGGTGCTTGGCTCGGCGCTGACCGGCGGCTGGGCGGCCAGGTCGCCACCACGGCCGAGGCCTCGCAGCAGGCGGTCGAGCACGATACCGATCTCGACCCGGGCGACGTCCGGGTCGGTCGCCCGGGCGGTGTAGATACTCGCCTCCGACAACAGGGCGGCGACCAAGCGGGTCAGCGGCGCGACGGGAAGCGGATCGATTCGCTCCTCCGCGATGGCCCGTTCCAGCCATTCGGACAGCAGCCGGTAGCCGTGCCGCTCGACGAGGGTGTCCCATGCCTCGCTGCCGAGCACGGCGGGACCATCCACCAGGACGATCCGCTGGAAGTCACTGTCCGCAGTCGAAATGTCCAGCAGGGACTGGAAACCGGTGCGCAGCTGGGTCCACGCGTCGCTGGGCAGTTCGGCGTCGCGCGCCAGTTCGCCGGCCACCAGCTTCTCGGCGACCTCGGTGGCAACCTGCTCCATCACGGTACGGAACAGCTCGGCCTTGTCGCGGAAGTGGTGGTACAGCGCGCCGCGGGTCACCTGCGCGTCGGCGACGATCTCCTCTGTCCCGGTCGCGGCGTACCCCTGTTCGGCGAACCGGCGGCGGGCGGCGACGACGAGGGCCTGACGGGTGTCAGCCGTCTGCTCGGAACGAGGGGTCACCCCCTGATTATGGTGCAGCGAATGGCTCCGGAAGGGGACGGCGTCGCTGCGGTGTTCATCAATGGTCCGGGGGTGCCCGGCACGTGGGCCTGCCAGGCACCGAGGTGCTGGCACCGTCGGCCTGCCAGGTCGGCGCGCCCGCGGCTCCAGGGCGGCGGCCCCGGACGACCGCGTCTGGCCGGGACCGGCCAATCTGGCGGCCTACCTCCAGCTCAGAGGCATCAATCGAGGCCAGGGGCGCGGCGAGGAACCTCGAGCTGAGGGCCCGTCCCGGGCGGTCTCGCCCAGCCGGCCGACGGTTCTTTACACACAATTGCTCCAGCCGCCGGTCCCCGGTTCGACCTTCGTGGCATCATTACTCTCTGTGACTGTACTCCAGTGGATAGCCCTCGCATCGTTGCTCGCCTGGCTGTACCTGGCCGTCGGTCATGGCACCTTCTGGCGAACCGACCAGCGGCTGCCCCGGCACCATGCCCCGCCGGCCTGGCCGAGCGTCGCGATCGTGATTCCTGCCCGCGACGAGGCGGACATCCTGCCCGTGACCCTGCCGAGCCTGCTCGCCCAGGACTATCCCGGCCCGGTCCGGCTCATCCTCGTCGACGACGGCTCGACGGACGGCACCACCGAGATCGCCCGCGAACTCGCCGAGCAGGCCGCGCAGCGCGGCGATTCGAACGTGACCGCCGCCGTCACCGCCTCGACCGAGCCACCCCCGGGATGGACGGGAAAGCTCTGGGCGTTGCGCCGCGGCATCGAATGCGCCGGCGACGTGGAGTACCTGCTGCTCACCGATGCCGACATCGCCCACAATCCGGGTTCGCTGGCCGCCCTGATCGCCTCGGCCCGCGCTCAGCGCCTCGACATGGTCTCCCAGATGGCGGTGCTGCGCGCCGACACCTTCTGGGAGCGGCTCATCGTTCCGGCATTCGTCTATTTCTTCGCGATGCTGTACCCGTTCCGGTGGTCGAATCGGCCGACGTCCAAGGTGGCGGCGGCAGCCGGTGGCTGTTCGTTGGTGCGCCGTGAGGCCCTCATCCGCGCGGGCGGGCTCGCCGAAGTGCGCGGCGCGGTCATCGACGACGTGGCCATCGCCCGGATCATCAAGCGCTCCGGCGGGCGGACCTGGCTGGGGCTGGCCGAGCAGGTACACAGCCGCCGTCCCTACCCACGACTGGCGGACCTGTGGAAGATGGTCTCCCGCTCGGCCTACGCCCAGCTGCGACACTCGCCGTTGTTGCTGGTCGGGACCGTGCTGGGGCTGGGCCTGGTGTTCCTCGTGCCGGTCGTGGCCACCGTCGCCGGACTGGCCACAGGGAACGCCGCGGTCACCCTGACCGGAGCCGTCACCTGGCTGATCATGACGCTGACCTACATTCCGATGATCCGGTACTACCGGCAGCCGGTGCTGTCCGCCCTGGCACTGCCGGCGGTCGCAGCGCTCTACACCGCGATGACGGTCGACTCCGCCCGGCTCAAGCGGGCTGGGCGCGGCGCCGCCTGGAAGGGCCGCACCTACGACGACCACGGCACCCCCGGACGGCGTGGTATCGCGACGACCACGCTTGCGTCGCACGTGGCCGCGCCGCACGTCGCCGTCGTCCAGCCGCCCCGCGACCCCTGGGACCTCCCCACTCCCGCCGCCGCCCGCGACGATGCGCCGGAGACGCAGCGCACAACATCGCCCTGAACCTCGGGTGTTGTCTCCTGAATCGTGGAAGGTGCTCTCGTGGGTCGGCTCCTGGACGCCGAGGGGTCGGCCGGTTGACCGCCGATATCACGGTGCGTGATGGCAAGACCGAAGGTTCCGTCCCTCAAGATCCAAATAGGTCGTCGTGGGGGGGTATGTGTCTGATTTGCCCCCCATGGCGACCTGTGTGGCGGGATCTTGCTGTGCGGACCGCCGCACAGTGTAGCGATCGAGGTCGGTGGGCAGTCAGGACGGCACCGTGGCTACTCGGGGTTCGGGGGTGTCGACAGGAGGCGGCGTAGCGTCACCGCGTCCGGGGCGAGTGCCGTGATCAGATAGCCCGGCCCGCTCAGTGGCATCAATGCCGCCTCGCCGCCTCCCTGATCATCCCGGGCCACGACGGCGGTCTCGGGCCGAGTCTGTCTCCATTCGGCTGCCGTTCCCCTCCCTTCGGACCCTGCCCCCGCCCGTTCGGAGCCTGCCCCCGCCCGTTCGGATCGTGTCCCCGCCCGTTCGGATCGTGTCCCCGCCCGTTCGGATCGTGTCCCCGCCCGTTCGGATCGTGTCCCCGCCCGTTCGGATCGTGTCCCCGCCCGTTCGGATCGTGTCCCCGCCCGTTCGG
>NZ_JALKFZ020000112.1 GCF_023243075.1 Frankia sp. AiPa1
CGCGTTCCTCGCACGGGCGACCGGTTGTTTGCGGGACATCGTCACGCGTCACGCCGGCGAGCGGATTCTCATCCTCGCGCATGCGGAAACCGTCGAGGCGATGCACACCCTGCTGCTGGGTCTACCCGCTGGATCCTCGGCGCGGGTGGCCTTCGCTGTCGCGCATGCGTCTTTGACCCGTTGGGCGCACCGTACTTGCCGAGGCCGCGCTGCGGGCGGACCCGGCCATCGCCGCCCACCTCCCCAGCTCGCAGTAGACCTCGGGCCCGCGTCTTCGGTTCCATTTCTGCAACATCATCTGAGGTCCGGTTGTCCTGTTTCTGGCGCGTGGGAAGGACGGGGATTATCGCGCGTGACACCTTACGAAGTTCTGTCGGCGGGAGGCATGGATCGTCGAGGCCGCGCCAGATGACGTGGTCAGGCGAATGCCGCCAGACCGTGGTCCGGCGGCACCCGTCGTAAACTTTTCGGTCAGGCGGCGGTGTTGGATGCCCAGACCGCGACGTTCCCCGGCGCGTAGATTGCCAGGTTACGGTCGTCCTGCACCTTGAACACGCTGTCCGGATGGTGGTCGGTGCCGCTCGCCCAGATGGCCACGTGGCCGGGGGCGTAGACGACGAAGTTGCCGTCCGCCTGGGCCTCGAAGTCACTGCCGGGATGCCCGCCGGTGTTGCTGGCCCACACCGGCCGGCCGTTGTCGTACTCGGTCAGGTTTCCGTCGGCCTGCATGAGCAGGTAGTACTTCCCGTTCGGTGATGTCAGCCGGTCTCCGGCGGTGAGGCGCTGACCGGCTCCGAGGGCGTTACCCAGCCCGCTGGTCGTACCGGTGAACAGGAACTGATTGGGAATGTTGTTGCCGTTCCCGGTGAAGAGGAACTGGGTTGATGTTGGATAGTGGCCGTCCGGAGCGGCCTTCAACTGGATGGTGAAAAATGAGTCCTGCTTGCCGGGAGGAATCGTGATCCGCCCGTCAATTCCGTTCGCCTTGTCGGCGGTGCCGTTGTTTGTCTCCTCGAAGTAGTTGACCACGAACGGATTGGGGTTGTAGCCACCGACCGGTGGCGCGGGTGCGGAAAGGTGCAGCCGGACGCCGATCTTCCCGGCGTCCGAGTTCGGCGTCTGGGTCACCGTGAGGTTCCGCTGGAAACGGCAGAGATCGCTTTTCACGACGACAGTCAGCATGCCCGAGCTATTTTCGTTCACCCGGGTTCCGTTCACCGTGATGCTAAACGAGTGATCATACGGACTCTGGAGGCTGCCGGGTGTGGGCAGGTGAAAAGTATGCGAGGAGAGATACCGCCAGAGACGCGCTGACTGCGCGACGCCGCCGGCCGGCTTCAGAATGACGGTCTCCGGCAGGATGTTGGGATTGGTGACGACGACGGTCGCAGGGTCACCCACGGAGATTTTGACATTTCCGTCCGGGCTGCCGGAGATGCCGTCACTGGACAGTCCCAGGATGCCGCAGGCCTGTCTGGGATCGGGCGTGCTCGCAGATGCGTGGCCTCCGTCGAGTGAAATCAGTGCGCAGATCGTTGTCACGATCATGGCGATACCGGCCAGCCGTAACGGCCGCCGAGCATGACGAATTACATCTTCCATAAAATTATCCCCCGTACCTGCTCGGAATTTAGTCACCCGCGCGTCGCGATCTTATCACGATGGTCGTCGGCGACGGCGCCGAACGCCGGATCCCAGGACCCTGTCAAAATTGTCGGTTAGCAAACCAACGTTATGGCCGGCTGGTGACGACGTAGGCGGTCTCACTGGTGGTCGGGCCGCCGGTTGGGGGCCCGACGTCGGCGAGTGATCTGGACGCCTGGACAGTGTGCGGGAAAGCCAAGGCCGGCGCGGACCTCGGTGGCCTTCACCATTCGGGCCTCGGCGCGGCCGTGGCCACGGCTTTTTCGCCGTCGAGACTGGCAGAGTCACGTGTTCGACTGGCGCGTATTCGGCGTGCTCCCCCATATCTGGGTGTCACTCCGTGTGTCGGTTGGCCTGGGTGCTGGAGGTTTCCCGGCGGCTGTCGAGCGCTACGCCCGCCCCGGCCCCGACGCGGTCGCCGCCCACCCCGATAACGGCAAACGACCAAGCGCACATCGCCGTGACTCGCGCAGAAAGTTTGCCAACCCGCGCAGAAAGTTCGCCGGTCAGAAATCGCTGCAGTGCCTCTGACCTGGGAAAACACCGATTTCAGACGAGCCGGCGGGCCCGGGTGAGGCTGGCCTCGTCGAGGGTGGCGGCGTCGTCCTTGACGGTGACGAATCTCGGCGTGCGGGTGGTCTTCTCGCCGTCGACGACAGCGCGGGCGCGGTTCTCCTGCGCGGTCAGCGTCTTGTTGTCGCGGGCGGCGCGCTTGGCCGAGTAGGCCCAGACGGCTCGCCACGACCTGGGGTGCTGGTCACGGGTCCAGACAGGCTCGGTCTTCACGTCGGTGTCGTTGTCACGGTTACGCCCTGTGCGGGGCGTGACCGTGTCGATGACCTGGCCGCCGGTGAAGGCGTCGCCGTGCCAGCGGAAGTGGGAGGCCAGGTCGATCGGTGCCTTGGTGACCCGTGAGCCGACGATGAACCCGAACCCGGCCTCGTCGAGTTCACGCAGGTTGGTCGCGGACAGTATGCCGGCGTCGGCGACCACGACCAGGTTCTCCAGCCGGTGGCGGTCCTTGAACTGGCGGATGATCGGCAGGATCGTCGCGGTCTCGGCCCGGTTGCCCTCGAAACAGCCGATCTCCAGCGGGAAGCCGTACCGGTCGACAAGCAGCCCGACGACGATCTGCGGGTCGACGCGACGTTCCTGGGAGTAGCCGACCTTGCGTAGGTCGTCTTCCTTCTCGGCCTCGAAGTACAGCGTGGTCACGTCGTAGAGGCATAGGGAGACGTCGCCGTGGGCCAGGGCGTGGGCGAAGCACAGGTTGGCGACCTGGTCACGGTAGCCGCCGGAGGCGCGGCGGGTCAGGGTGCGTTTCATCGTCGCGTACGCCGCGGGCTTGCGTCCCAGGTCGGTGAGCACCCGGCCGGTGTCGAGCAGCGACGTCGGCTCCACGACCCGGGCGATCACCAGGTCCCGGAACACCGGGTCGCCCAACGCGTCGAACCCGAGATCGGTGAACACCGAGGCCAGGGCGTCGAACAGCAGCACCGACGCGGTCGCGAGCACCTTCGCGGGCCCGACCACCGCGGCAGGTCCGGCGGCGGGCTCGGGGTCGAACAGCGCCGGCTCACGCGGCGACCCGAGCAGCCTGGCCGTGCGCACGGCCGGCTCGATCCCGAGGTCGAACGCCCCCTGCTGGCTGTCGGCGAGCATCTCCTCGGCCCGCGCCAGTAGGATCCCGAGCTCCGCTTCGGTATGGGCGGACCCCACATGCGCCACGATCCGCTGACGGCGGCCACCGACGTACTCGGCGATCTGCACCGCCGTCGCACCCGAGGCCTTCCGCACCCTCCGAACGAACGCCACGACCGAAGACTAGAACACCGTCAGTGCGTGAAAACGGCCCACCAGCCGGCCATCGTCCCAGGTCAGCGCCCCCAGCCCCGAAGATCACGACACAATGAGCCAACTCAGGCCTTACCGCCTCGCGCCGCCCCCTCACGGGAGACGCTCAAGCATCGAAACTGAAGCTAACAACTCCCTGACTGACAGTGTCAGCAACACAAACCAGCAGCTCAAGTCCATGATCGCGCGGACAAGATCCAAATAACCGCCTGCTCATCACTCAGAAACTCCACCGGCACGAACGATCAACGTAGACCAGCCCAACCCGGACCCGGCCAGTGGTCACCGCTTAACGCCAATTTCCGTACCGATCCTCCTCGACCCCCGTGTAGGCATACGCTCGCGGATGCTCGATCTCCCGGCCTTCGTTGAGAGCGCACAGCAGGTCGGCCATAGCCTCCTGCGCGGCGTCCTGTGCGTCTGCTTCGCTACCGCCGATCTTTCTCAGGGAGTGCACCAACTGGGGGTACGTCTTCCGGAGGAACGGGTCGAAGCCGGCTGCGGTCAGCACTGAAGGACAGTCATTCGTCACCTCTCCCACCATGCAGGCCGGTCGGGCCGTTCCCGCCGACTCTGCGGGCCTGGCGCGACCCGGGAGCCCCCCGAAAGCACTCGCGCTCGACGCCAGACGACTCTGACTATGAGGTGTCGAACCGTCCGTCCGCGTGCAAGAGATTGCCAAGATTTTCCGCCCGGAAGCGCGATCCCCCGTCCTTGCACATTCAGCACTGGCCGCGCCCCTCACCGCCGACCCCAAAAAATGGGGCAAGGAGGCCGGCAAAGACACCGGTGGAAGGGCGGCATCCCATGAACGTCGTCAAGCTCGTGCTGGGCGTTCTGGGCGCACCCAGAACGCTCGTCGCGGGCCTCGCCGTCGTACCGGCCTGCACCAACAGCTCCCGGCCGCTCGCGGCACGCTCGCTGATGGCAGGGCGTTCCCCATCCCTGCCCGAGGATGACGGCGCCGACCAGCTCACCGCGGTTGAGGTGGAGACGCTGGCGACGGTGTTCGCGACGCCAGATGCGGCCAGCGGCCTGCTTTATCGCGCAGGCTTGCCGCTGGAGCGTTTCCCCGCGTTCGTGCCTGGTGTGCACGCGAACGGGTTCTGGGCCGCCGTCTCGCGGGATCTCGGCTACGGTCGCGCGCCGGGCGGACGTCGACGGCTTCTGGCCGTGGCGGCCGCCGAGTACCCCGGCAACCCAACGTTGCGCCGTGACTGCGCCACCACCCACGGGATGCGCCTCCACTTCGGCATGCCTCAGGACCGTCCCGCCGTAGATGCGCCATACAGATCGTTTTCCGGCGGCGCGCTTGCGCGTCGTGTGGGGCTCAGAGCAGGCCTGCGTCGTGGACGAGCAGGGCGATCTGGGTGCGGTTGGTCAGGTTCAGATGGGCCAGGATGCGGGTGATGTGCGCTTTCACCGTGGCGACCGACAGGTGCAGCCGCGCGCCGATCTCGGCGTTGGTGCGGCCCTGACCGATCCCGACGGCGACGTCGCGTTCGCGGGGGGTGAGCCCGGCGAGTGCCGCGCGGGCCCGGGTGTGGGTGCCGGCCGCGGCGGTGGTGCGTTCCAGCAGGCGGCGGGTGACCTGGGGGGCGAGGATCGGTTCGCCGGCGGCGACCCGTAGCACCGCCTCGACGATGCGGGCCGGCGGGGCGTCCTTGAGCAGGAACCCGCCGGCGCCGGCGCGCAGCGCGGCCAGCACGTTGTCATCGGTGTCGAACGTGGTCAGCACGATCACTTCCGGCGGGTGGGGCCGGGCACGCAGCCTGCGGGTGGCGCCCAGCCCGTCCAGGCGCGGCATCCGCAGATCCATGAGCACCAGGTCCGGGCCGTGGGCGTCGACCGCCACGAGCGCCTGCTCACCGTCCCCGGCCTGTCCGACCACCACGATCCGCGCCGCGGCAGGGGGGACGGCCGGGCCGGTCGTCAGGTCCGCGCGGGGCGTGTCGCGGGACACGGGCTCGGCGCCGGTCGCTCCGTGCAGCATCATCGTGAGACCCGCGCGGACCAGCGGGTCGTCGTCGACGAGCACCACCCGCACCACCGCGCCGGCAGCGCTGGCAGCACCGGCCCTGCCTGGCGCGCTGGCTCTGTCAGGCGTGCCGGGTCCGGTCGCCGGGTCCGGGCCGGTGGTGGTCACGCGCGCGGCCAGGGCAGGTCGGCGTGCAGGCGGAACTCCCCGTGCGCACTCTGGTGATCGAGCTGCCCGCCGGCCAGGCGTACCCGTTCGGTCAGCCCGACCAGCCCCATCCCACCGCCCGGGGACGCTGACAGTGGCGGCGCTGACGCCGAGGTCGACGGCGACGCCGCTGACCGGTGCGATGCGGATGACGACGATGCCGTCGTCGGCGGTGCCGTCGTTGGCGGTGCCGTGGATCGGTGTGGCGCCGTGGAGGAGGGAGGTGGTGCCGGGGCGACGGGTAGCGAGTTGACGATGTCCAGGGTCAGGCCCTGCCCGGGCGCGCCCCGCACGGTGAGATGGACGGGCTGGCCGGGGGCGTGGCGGTGGGCGTTGGTCAGCGCCTCCTGCACGACCCGGTAGGCGGCGCGTCCCACCGCCGGCGCGAGCGTGGCCAGACCATCCCGGCTCTCGGCACCGCCGCCGGGACCGACCGTGTCGCCAGGGTCGTGCGCCCCGGCGACACCGACACCGACACCGACACCGACGGCGACGGCGACGGCGACCGCAGGCATCCCGGTCACGGTGGTGCGGTAGGTGATGGGGGTGCCGGCGGCGCGGACCCGGTCGAGCAGCGCGGGGAGGTCGGCGAGGGTCGGCAGCGGCGCGGCCGGGCTCCGCCCGCCACCATGATCGTCATGATGGTCGGGGTTGTCGCGCAGGACGGCGATGACCTCGCGCAGTTCGTCGAGGGCGCCGGCGACATTGTCGCGGATGACCCCGGCGGCCTGGGCGAGTGCCTCGGGTGGGGCGTCGGGGCGGTACTGCAGCGCCCCGGCGTAGGTCGCCAGCAGCGAGAGCCGGTGGGCCAGCACGTCATGCATCTCCCGGGCGAGCCGGGTGCGTTCCCCGGCGCGGGCCTCGGCGACCCGGCGTGCCTGTTCGGCCTCGGCCCGCTCGGCCCGTTCCACCAGCGAGGCCACCAGCGCCGCCCGTGCCCGGGCCAGCGCCCCCCAGCCCACCAGCGCCGCATGCGAGACGACGATCAGCACAAGCCACCAGCGCAGCGCCATGCCCTCAGGCGGACGCAGCACGGCGCGGGCCGCGTGCGCGCCGATCCCGGCCGCGGCCACCGCCAGCGCGAGCGGCAACCGCCGACGCGCCGCGACGTGCAGTACCGCCAGCGTCGCAGGCGGTGTGGCGGCCGGGGAGAGGACCGCGAGCGCCGCCAGACCCAGCGCGGCGGGCAGCGGAGCGCGGATGAGCGGCGCCAGCAGCGCCCAGCTGACCACGGCGGCGGCGATGTCCACGGTGTTCCAGGCGCTGTGCGGATGCGCGTCCACCTGCGCCCATACGGTGGCGCCGATCAGCGGGGCGAGCCCGACCAGCGTGATGACGCTGGCCCGTGCCGTCCCCGCGGCGCGGGCGTGCGCGGTGGGTGCGGCGCCGCCGTCGCACCCGTGCGCCGCGGCGGACGCGGCGAGGGGGGCACCGCGGTCGCCGACACGACCGCGGGTGCCGGTCGCGCCGCCGCCGACAAGGGCAAGGTGTGCCGGCCGGTAGCGCAGTACGCGATGCATGGGCCGAAGGCTATGGCCCCCTGGCCGCCGCGCCCACCGACCAAAGTCGATACCGCACCACGCCGACGCGAGGCGCACCCTGGTCGTCGCAACCGGCGTACGTCAGCCGCGACCATGGTCGATCCGGCCTGGCCGAGAGGCCGATGCGCGGCGGTCCGGGCGTCCGCGACTCTCGGCGTCATGCGCGAACACCGCCTGTCCACCCCGGCCGCACCCCACTCGCCCGCCGCCGTCGCATCCTCACCTGGCGCCGTGCCTGTCGACCCGGAGCCCACCTTCACGGCAGTGCCGGCGTCAGTGCCGGCGTCGGGGTCGGGGTCGGTCGCGGGGCGCCGGGCCCGGGTGGTGCTGGTCGCGGCCGGTCTCGGTGTGGCCGGCTGGGTGTTCGCGGGCCCGGTGGCCGGGGTGTCGCTGCGGGTTCGCGCCGGCGGCCCGGGCCCGGTCGCGCCGCCCGGCGCGACCGGTGGGCATGGCGATCGGATCGCGGTGACGCACGCGGTGGGATTCAGCGAGGTCGTCGTCGCCGCGGTGCTCGCCGGGCTTGCCGCGACCGCGCTGCTGGTCGTCCTCGAACGGCGCATCCGACGGGCGCGGCGCTGGTGGGCTGGCATCGCCGGCGCCACGCTCGCCGGCTCCTTCACCGGCCCGCTTGCCGCGCACAGCGTTGCCGCCGGGGTCAGCCTCGCCGCCCTGCACCTGCTCGTCGGCGCCACCCTGCTCGTCGGACTCGCCCGAACCACCTGCCCACCTTCGTCGTGCGCGCCGATCCCGCGCGCGGCGCGCGACGCCGAGCCGGCGGCAGGGGCGACCGGCACACCGACGGCGCCTGGCCGTCCGTGACCACCACCGGCCGCTGGACGCACGGACGACCGAAGACCGTAGCCTCGGTTGCGGGGCACATACTCGATGGAGCGGCATCGGCGGGAGTTATTGAAGGGCGCTACCAGCGTCTGAGTTCCTTCCCGAACCTGGCCACGACGCGGTCGGGTTCGCGCGCGGCCAACTGGCGCTGGACGAGTCGGTGGAGAAGCTGGCAAAGGACCGCTGCGAGCACGAAAGCGCTCCGCCTCCCACTATCGCTGTCCGGGAGTGGGATGACGTCACGTGTCGGGGCAGACCCAGCGCACCATGCCGACATCTCCTCAGTGCGTGATCCAAAAGACGACGCACAGCAGGAACCAGGTGGCAGCAGCTACCACCGCAAGGCGCGCGGATGCTTCAGCCCACAGCGGCCACCAGGCCCAGCGCCGTGCGGGTTGGTAGGGATGGAAATGCGCGTCGAGGCCGCTGGAGAGGGTGGCGGTGCTCAACCCCACCGCCACCATCAGCCAGGTAGCCAAGAAACCCGCGGTGATAAGTGAGATCGGGACGACGGGTACGACCAACCAGGCCATACGGGGGCCGTCCCGGGTGGTGAGCAGGGATTGGTCGCGAATCTCGTCGGGCGCCAGTGTCAGGGGCCGTAGCCCGCGCAGGGGCGGGTATCCCAGCAGCCAGCGGCTCAGGGCGTGCCGCCCCACCACATCGATCCGGTGTGCGTCGGCGTAGTCGTGGGCGTTCGACGTCAGGCGACCCGAGGTGACGATCATGAGAGCGGCCGGGTTCGTCCGATCGCGTCGTAGGACGTGCTCATGAAGGCGTCGGACCATGCTGCGGTGCACGGTTGTCTCGCCAGTGTGGCGGAAACAACCCACCGCGATCGGCCGGCCGTTCGGGGTGGTCGCCAGCACGTCGAGGCCATGGTTCCCGTCCTTCTTGAACACGTTTACATGGGCACAGCCGTCCCGTTTGAGCATGACTGAGACGACATCGACGAAGTCGGCGGCGCTGCGCTGTTCGATCTGCCTGAGCGCGTCCTCGCCGCGCACCTCGAGGCTCAGACGGCCCTGCCGCCACCGGTATGCCGGTAGGGCCGCAGCGAACAGGAGTAACACCCACCAGCGCAGCAGGAACACGACGGCGCAGAGTGCGGTGGCAATGAAGATCGGTTGCCACATGCGCGTCCAGGGAAACGCAGCAACAATCCGATCTTTGATCGTCGATGCCCATTTGTTGTTGATCGATTGATTATCTGGCCCGCCGCGACCGCCCGAGTGGCCAATTCGGGAAGTCCTGCCACCAATTGACTACGTATTCGAACTTCTCGCAGGTCACCTGCCTCGCGGAAGCTCCATGACGTCGCACCGGACGGTGAGCATGATGATCGTCGGCGCGGCCCGGATATGGAACAGCCGAGCAAGCACTCGCCGCAGGCGAATACGCGAACATCCCTGGCTCGCCCCCATGCCGCCGGGCTGGGCGGGAAGGCGGGTGCCCACCCGGTCAGGCGCGGTCGAGGGGCGCGTGGGCGAGGGTGGCGTGGGCGAGGCGGAGCAGTTCGGCGTGGACCTCCTCGACGGTGCCGGTGGCGGCCAGCTGGTGAAACGAGCCCGCTTCGGGCAGGTCCGCGTAGGCGGCGGCGAAAGCGACGAGACGGTCGAGATCCTCATGGTCCCGACCTCGCAGCTGTACCCGCCGCTGCGCCACCTCGGCCGGCAGCGTCAGCCAGACCACCAGGTCAGGGGTGGGAAAGTGCCGGTAGAAGGCCCGAACCCACCGTTCCCCGGCCGCCATGGTCGCGCGCGCCGGCGCATTCTCGACGTCGCCCGTGCTGTGCCCGGCATCGCCCGTGCCCTTGCTCGACGCGGCGTGGACGCGCTCCCCGTCGCCATCAGGGCCGAGAGCGTTCCGGCTGGGAGTCGTCCCGCCGTCGGCGGTACCCACGGTGGACGGGCCGAGGGCTCGGCCGACTTCCGAGGCCGGGAGGGTCGCGCGCAGACGCATCGTGGCGTACTGGCAGTAGGTGTAGCGGTCCATGACGGCGATCTCGCCGCGCAGCCGGCAGACGGCGAGCGCGATGCTGATCGCCGTGGCGCGCAGCGTCGCCTCCACCGCGAGGTGCGCGCGGCGGCCGAGCAGGTCCGGGCCGTCGCGGCGCCCGAAGCGGCGGGCCAGCGGGTCAAGCAGCGGGCGACCCCCGCCGTTCTCGAAGGAGCGTGCCGGCCGTCCCGCCGCGCGCAGCGCCGCCGCGAGCGTGCGCGCCTGGCTGGACTTGCCCACCCCGTCCACGCCGACCAGCGCGATGACCGGCCCCCTGCCCCGTCCGCGCCACATCCCATGAGGCTAGGGCCTTTCCCGCGGACCGAACGCGCCCCCTCTCCCCCCACTGACCCCGCCGCCGCCCTCCTCGCCGCTGTGGGTGACGACCGATCGGCCCCCCGCAGCTCTCCATGTCGCTTCTACAGGGCCACGAAGGTACAAATTGGACGAAAATCCCGGTAGAAGCGACATCGTGCCTCATTGGCAGCGCCACCACCCCCGCACGCCATCACGGACAGTGATATTCACCGGGTGGAACCTGTCGCGAGCCGGAGAGCCACGAGAAGCGACGTCGTGGTGGGTTGCGGGTGGTGGGTCGGCTGCCGGGGCCGCCGAGGCGACGAACCCGCAGGGGCCCGGCTCGCGGGAGCACGTTCAGGTCGGCGGGGGCGGGGGCGGGGGCACGGGCTGCTCGTCGGGGAACAGGTCCCACAGGGCGGTGGTGCCGTCGGCGGACGCGGTGGCCAGCAGCCGGCTGTCGGGGGCGAAGGCGACGGCGTGCACGGCGCCGGAGTGTGCGTCCAGCCGCTGTGGCGGTCCGGGATGTTCGGGGTCGGTGACCAGCCGCACGGTGGCGACGCGGTCGGCGCCGGCGGTGGCCAGCAGGTGCCCGTCGGGGCTGAAGGTGACGGCGTGCACGGCGCGGCGATGCTCGCCGAACGCGGCGATCTGCTGGTCGCGGGTGGGGTCGGCCACCGAGTACAGGCGTACGGTGCGGTCCCGGCCGGCGGCGGCGAGCAGGTCGCCGTCGGGGCTGAACGCCAGGGTGTGCAGCGGGCCGCGGGCACCGGCGAGGGTGGCCGTGGCCCGCGGCCGGGTGGGTTCGGTGAGATCCCACAGGGTGACGGTGCGGTCGGCCGACGCGGTGGCCAGCTGGGTGCCGTCGGGGCTGAACGCGACCGCCCGCACCGCTGCGCGGTGCCCGGCGAGGATCGCCGCCCGGGTCGGCGCCCCCGGCTCGGCGAGGTCCCACAGCAGCACCACCCGGTCGTCGCCGGCGGTGGCCAGCAGCGTCCCGCCGGGGCTGAAGTCGACGTCGTGAACGTACCCACGGTGCCCGGTGAGCGCGAGCAGTGGTACCGGGCGCACCACGGCGGGCCCGGACCCCCCGATGCCGGCCGGGGGCGCCGAGGCCGCGGCGCCAAAGGGCGAGGCATCCGGGGCCAGGGCGTCGAAGAACGACCGGGAGGAGGCCGCGGGCATGGTGGTGGGGGCCGCGGTGAGCGCGGGAGTGCTGGTGGGAGGCGCGGCGCCGGTGGAGGCCGCGGGGCCGAGCGCGGGGCCGGTGACCAGCTGCCACAGCAAGGTCGTGCCGGCGTCACCGGCGGCGGCCAGCGTCCGCCCGTCAGGGCTCAAGGTGACCGCCCGGGCCCATTCCTGGTTGATCCGCCGCCCGTAGCCGATGCTCGCGGCCAGCCGCGGCGGGTCGGGGAACGGCAGCGTCCACAGATGCACCATGGTGTCCGTGCCGGCGGTGACCACCAGCGGCATGGCCGGGCTGAACGTCACTGCCAGTGGATGCCCCCGCTCCTGGGCGAGGACGGCCAGGCGCCGCGGCGTTCCCAGCCGGGCGGGCGCCGGGCGCGGCGGCGCCGGCCGCGACCGCGGGCCGGGGGCGGCGACCGCGTTCTCTCTGATGTTCTCCCCCGCGCTACCCGGGCCCAGGACCGCGACGTCCGGGGCGTCGGCGTGCGCGGTCGCCGCGGGCCGCGCGTCGGTGACGTCCCCGGCGGCGGTCCGTGACGGGAACGGCGGCGGTGCCAGGGCACCGGCGGGACGCGGGGCGACGGTGGCGATCTGGCGCAGCAGCCAGTCGCGGGCCGTGGCCGCGTCCAGGCCGAACAGGTCGAAGGCGAGCAGTCCGGCATACGGCGCGGGACGCGGGCAGTCCTCCAGACGCACCAGCATGATCGGCCGCTGCTCGGTCGTGTCGCCGCCGTCGTCGTCGCCGATGCCCCTGGCCGTGATCTGTGCCTGGTAGGCGGCCGACCACAGGACCAGCGTCTGTTCGGCGCGGGGGTCCGCCGCTTCGGGCGTCTGGGTGATCACCCGGTAGCCGGCCTCGGCGAGATGCCAGGACAGCCAGCGTGCCCAGCCCGTGTCGGCGCGCGCATGGGACAGGACGATGTCCCACTCCGGCCGTCTCACTCCCGAACCCCTCGCTCCCGAACCCCTCACGCCGAACCCCTCACGCTGGGCCCTCTCGGCCGCGCTGCCCGCGTGCCGGCGGGGTCCGGCCGAGCGGGGTCCGCGGGGCCCGGCGCCCCCGTGGGCTCCGGCCGGGGCCGAAGCGGACGGGATCCGGTCTGCTCCTGGCCGCCGTCCGCGTCGGCGCTGCCCCCGTGCACACCTGGCAGCCTGCCACGCGGCCACACGCGCGCAAAAACGACCATGGGCCGGGCGGGACCATGTCCTGGCCGGACGGCTCGGCCGGCGGGACAACCACGAAAGTGGAGGTCCGCGCCGAGCCCGGTGGCGGGCGGCGGGCGGCTGGCCGTCGAGGACCGGTGCGTGGCCGGTGCGTGGCCGGTGCGTGGCCGGTGCGTGGCCGGTGCGTGGCCGGTGCGTGGCCGGTGCGTGGCCGGTGCGTGG
>NZ_JALKFZ020000113.1 GCF_023243075.1 Frankia sp. AiPa1
CACCCACCCCCCCCCCGCCGGACCCGCGCACCCGGGGTAGCCCCCCCCCCCACGGGGGGCCGCGAACCCGCCTCAGGCCGGCCGCGGCGACGGTTCCGCGGAACCGCGCGGAACCGGGTGGGAGCCGGCGTCGCTGGTGGGGGAGCCGGACCCGCCGGAATCGGCCGGCCGGATCGCCGCGCCCGGCCGCTACCTGTACGACCCCAGCCCCGCCGTGACCCGCGCCGGCCTCGTCGGCGAGCTCGCCCGCCGCCTGGATGCCTGGCAGATCGATCCGATGATCGCCTTCCTGACCTCGGACAGCCCGGTCGAGACCCCGTTCGCCCGGCTGCTGCGCATCGACGCCGATCTTCCGTTCGACGTGCGTCGTCTGAGCGCCCTGCTGCGCACCCGCGGGGTCGGCTCCCTCGAGATCCGCCGCCGCGGACTCGCCGGTGACGTCGATGCCCTGCGCCGCCGCCTGCTGCCACGCCGCCGCGACCTGGTCCCCGGCGGCCCCGCCGTCACCGTCGTGATGACCCGCCTGCGTGACGAGCCCTGGGCCCTGGTCTGCACTGCGGCCCCGCTGACCTGAGGCACTGCGCGTCGGCCGTCTACGCCTCGGAAAGCAACCCGGTGGCCGCCGCGAGCAGGCAGGCCGCGGCGAGGCCGGTGGCGAGCGCGAGCGGGACGACCACCACGTACCGCAGATGCCCGCTTGACCCGCCGGGCCCGCTCTCGGCGATCCCGGTGCCCAGGAAGCCTGGGTGGACGGCCCCGGTGACGGCCGCCGCGAGCAGCGCCGCACCGAGGAGCAGGACCTGCACGGCCAGCCCGACCAGTAGCCATCCCTGTTCCGGCAGCCACCGCCGTCCGATCCGTCCGGCCAGGGCGGCGCCGGTGAGGAAGCCGGCGAGCGCCAGCGCGGAGAGGTCCGCGGACAGTCCCGGCGCGCCGGCCAGGGCGAACGCGAGGAAGACCACATTGCCGGTCATGTTCGCCACGAACACCCGGCCGAGCCCGAGAAAACTGGTCGCGTCCACCAGCCCGGTCAGCACGGCCATCGTCAGCAGCAGCCACACCCGCCGTCCCGCGTGTTCCTCGGACGACGTCATCGCCATAGTGTTACCGCCGATGACCCATCGTCTGCGGCAGGGAGCGGCCGACGTGCAGATCGCGATCCTGCTCTTTGAACGGGTGACGGTCCTCGACGCGATCGGGCCGTTCGAGGTGTTGCAGCATCTGCCGGGCGCGCAGGTCGTCTTCGTCGGCGAACGTGCCGGGACGGTCCGCAGCGAGACGGGCAGCCTCGGCCTGACCGTCGACGCGTCCCTCGGTGAGGTGACGAGCCCCGACGTCGTGCTCGTGCCCGGTGGCCCCGGGCAGAGCGACCACATGGCCGACGGACCGGTGCACCGGTGGCTGCGCGCGGTGGACCAGACCAGCACTTGGACGACGTCGGTCTGCACCGGCTCGCTGATCCTCGCCGCCGCCGGGCTGCTCACCGGACGGCGGGCGGCAACCTACTGGCTGGCCGTCGATGAGCTCGCCGCGTTCGGCGCCGTTCCCAGCCGCGAGCGGTTCACCTTCGACGGCAAGTACGCCACCGCGGCGGGCGTGTCGTCCGGGCTGGATATGGCCCTCGCGCTCGCCGGCCGCATCGCCGGTGAACGGCGGGCGCAGGGCATCCAGTTGGGCATCGAATACGACCCGCACCCGCCTTACGACGTGGGTTCACCCGAGACCGCGCCCGCCGACCTCGTCGAGGAGCTGCGGGGCACCAGTCGCTTCCGCCGCTGAGCCGGCCAGCGGCGCGGCGGGCCACTCGCACGGCGACCCACACGCCGGCCGACTACAGGCGTAGCGGGCGGATCGGGGCGGCGACCAGGGCCGGGTCGGACTTCCAGTCGACGCCGGGGACGTCGACGTACAGCTCGATCTCGTTGCCGTCCGGGTCCAGGATGTACAGGCTGTGGGTGACCGTGTGGTCGGTGGCGCCGACGATCCGGACGCCCGCGGCCTGGATCTGGTCGAGCACCGCGCGCAGCTCGTCGTCGCTGTCGCCGACCTTCAGCCCGAAGTGGTACAGCCCGAGCCGACGCCCGGCCGGGACGGCGGCCGCGTCGTCGCCGACCTCGATGAGCAGCAGCTCATGGTGCGTGCGCCCGGCGGAGAACGCGGCCGCGGGAAACCGCGGCGTTCCGCCGGAGGGGTCGGACGGGTCCGGGAAGACCTGGCGCCAGCCCAGGACATCCCGGTAGAAGGCGACGGACCGTCCGAGGTCACGCACGTACAGGACCAGATGCCCCAGTTCCTTGATCTCCACGATGCTCTCCCTGAGGGTGACGGACACAGGTGCCCGGACGGGCCTTGTTGCTCGTACAACTGTCTGAGGGTGGCGGGCATGCCCGCGGTGATGCACCCGCGTCGACGCCTGTGCCCGCACCGAGCTGCGGTAGACTGGCCTCTGCGCACCATCGCACCTGGGGGTGATCGGTTTCGACTTCGGACGTCGAGACAGGGGAAGCGGGTCGAGGATGAGCGGTTATCTCGCTAACGCTCCGCTCAAAAAAATAGCTGCCAACAAGACGCAGCCCGCTGAGTCTTACGCCCTCGCGGCCTAAGTAGCTCAGCCGTCAGCCTGGGAGCTCCTCCGGCCCAGGGTCTGACGTCGCTAGGAGGATCACCGTCCAGCCCGGTCGCGGGGCCAGACGGAACATCAAACAGCGACTGGGCCTACGACAGCTTGCCTGCGTGTCTGCCGGGGCCGAGAAACAAGTAGCAGGCTCCGCCCGAAGAAGCCCTGGTTCGGTGCCGGAGGACGCGGGTTCGATTCCCGCCACCTCCACTCGTTTGGCGGGGGTCTGTCCTTTACGGGCAGGCCCCTGACCAGGCCCGAAGCCTCCGCGCTTCACGATCCCGCCGCCGTTGGTTCTGGTGGTGAGGACAGGGTGAGGACAAACTGTCGTGCGGGGGATCGCGGCGGCCACCGTCTCTGCCGCCTGCTGGCCGGTCGACCGCAGCAGATGCGCGTAGAGGTTCGCGGTGACCGACGTCGAAGAGTGACCGACGACCTTCGAGGCGATCGTGATGTCGACCCCCTTGGAAAGCATGATCGAAGCCGAGCCGTGTCGGAGCTGGTCGGTAGCGGGTGCCGATGAGGACGGACGTCGCGCCGGTATTCGCCGTCACCTTCACCGTGCCGAGTAGGCCGACCCGCTGGGCGATCCGCTGCATCTGCCGGGTCAGGTACTCCGGTGCGAGATGGCGTCCCGATGGATGGGTGAAGATCAGATTTTCGAGCTGAACCGGCCTGCCCTGCTCGTCAGGCAGGATGCCGTTGTTCCAGGTGTCTCCTACCGCCTCGCGCTCGCCGTCCTGCTGGAGGCGATGTGCGCCAAGCGAGCCGAGCGTTACCGATGCCAGGTCGACCTTTCGGCGGCCTGACTTCGTTTTCGGCGCCCAGACGCCGAGTCGAGATCCGGAGCGGGTGATCTGTTGGCGGACGATCAGTACGCCGGCTGTCTCGTCCAGCCCGGTCCAGGTCGCCCCGCACACCTCGCCGCGCCGAAGCCCGTGCAAGGCCATCAACTCATACGCTGCGGCGAGCCGATCGGATGCTGCCTCGTCCAGGAAGCGGCCGACCTCCGCCGCTTCCCACGGTTCAACTTCCGGCGTCGAGTACGACGCCAGCTCAACACCCTGCGCCGGATTGAAGTCGAGCTTCCGCTGCCGGACGGCGTCGTTCAGCGCTGTCCGGAGCATCTCCAGGACGTCTTTCACGGTTGCCGGGCCGATAGCACGCCCTGGACGCTCCCGGGACGTCTCCACCGCGCGCTTCAAGGCCACGTCGATGTGCTCCGCCCGCAGCCCTGTCAGCGGCATGGTGCCCAGGAACGGCGTCAGGTGTAGCCGGATGAACTGCCCGTACCGTGCCCGGGTCGACGGCCGCAGCGCGTTCTTCCGGCTCAACCAGTCGTCGAGATAACTGGCCACCGTGAGCCGGCCGATGTGCTGCTGACCGGTGCGGACCTTCGCCCACTTCGCGTCGCCGTCGGCTTCGGCCTCCTTCCTCGTCTCACCGCGGAACCGGATCCTGGCGGTCCCGGCCAGGGCCACGAGCTCATGGGGAACCCGGGCCTCGCCGTACCAGAACCCATGACCGCGCTTGTCGCGGTCGGGGCACGTCCCGGCCAGGTACTTCCGCTTCGATTGCGGGTCGCGGCATCCGCACCTGTGCCTGGCGACAATCTTCATTGGCGTCACCGCTCCTTTGTTGGCTTCGTCGCTGGCACGATTCGACTCAAGGTCAGTCGACCTTCGAGTCGCGAAGAAATCGTCCGGGATTCACTTGGGAATATTTCAATATTCGTGTCCCATGGTTGATGATGCGCATGTAATGCCTCGCATTAAATTCCGTCCGAAAGTAGTCGAGGTTGTCGCGGGCGACGGTGGGGTGCAGCGCGAGAGCGCCCACGCCAACACGATGATCGCAGTGGCAAATGCTCGCCGAGCTTTCCGTTTGATGCGATGTGGAACACATTTATTGTCAAGGTGGTAGCGCTTGGTAATGGGAGAGGGGTTCCCGCATGAATGCGCGGCCGATCGCGGCCAGAAGGCCGAGCCAGTACGATCTGATCCGACCTATCACGGGCCATCTCCAGGTAACACGGAGTGGCTGCGCCACCCTGGCCGTGCTGGCGATGGGCGTGGTCAATGCCTGCCCGCTGGTCAAGCTGGACGGTTACATCGTGCTCGCCAGCTACCTTGACCGGTCGCACCTGCGCGACAAGAGCATCACCGCCGCCCTGGACTGGTGGCGCTACCTGCTGGTCGGCGGGCGGCGGAGCGCGGGTAGCCGCAGAATGATCATTTTTGGGACGGCGGCGGCGCTGTTCCCGACAGCGCTGGTTGCCACCACGCTGATCAACTACCGAAGCATCCTCGGGACGTTCGGCCTGGTGGGCGCGCTGCTGCGCATCGCGCTGGCCCTGCTGGTCGGACTGCTGATCGTGCGGTCGCTGTCGCGGTGGACGCGCAGCGTGCGGGCAGCGGCGCCGCGACCATGGCGGGTTGCGGTCGCCTGCCTGCTGCTGGCTGCGTTCGGCGTGCTGGCCGGCAGCCAGCGGGTGACCGACACATTGCCCACGGTGTTCACGGTGCGCGACGGGCAGGTCCTCGTCGTGGCCAATCCCGCCCACGCCGAAGAACTGCTGGCGGGGCGCAGTGTCACCCTGTACCGCGCCGGCGTGCTCGACCACGCGAGACTCGGCCGGGTCGTACTGAGCGGCGAAACGTCGCGGGGCCGGGCCGCGGTGGATCTGGGACTGGTGGTCCGCGCGCCCGTCCATGCCGAGAACTCGGTGCTGTTCGCCAGCACCCATGGCGCCGATCCTGGCGTGCCCCAGGGAACGGCGCTCATCTCCGTCGGCCATCCGACAATCGCTCGCTGGATCGTCCGGAGCTTTCTCGCCGAACCATGGCATGAAGTATTCTGACCATTACCTGAACGACGTTCTTTCGAATGATCGGAGCTTATTGTGGTGGAGCGCGAGGCGACCCGGTTCGTGCCCGGAATCGTCGCTGTTTCGCTGGGCCTTGTCGTATGCTTCCTCGCCATCTCCGACTCGAATGATTATCTTGATGGAGCATGGGTGACCGCGGCCGAGATCGCGGGCTTCGTCGTCGGTGGCGGCCTGTTAGTCCTGCTGGGCTACCTCATCGCTCGAGCCCGCAGGTAGTGGCCGCGGGCGGACGTCCGCGACCTCGCTCTGAAGGCCGATGCCGGCGACGCGCTGGTGGCGATGCTGGAACGCATGCTTGCCGAGGGCGCCGCGAGCCTGCCCCTCAAGGCTGCGCTGGCGGGAACCGACTTCGACGTCCGGACCGCCGCTCCCGAGGTCGCGGCCCGTCTCCGCGAGATGCTGCGGACTTTTCTCCAGCGGGCTCAGGATGCCGGCGATATCCGGGGCGACATTGATATCGACGACCTGTTCGCGTTGCTCGCCGGCGCGTTCGCCACCCTGCGCCACGCCGACGCCACCTCCGACCAGGCCGCCCGCCTCAACACGGTCCTCTTCGACGGGCTACGCACCAATCACTGATTTTTTCGGAGGTCGGGGAGGTCAGAGAAGATCTTCGAGTCGGGTGGCGACCTGGCGGTAGCGGCTGACCGGTACGAGGTGCACACCGGCGAAGGCGCCGCTGTCGCGTAGCTGTAGCACCTGGTCGCAGGCCGCTTCGACTCCGGCGGCTTGGTCCCGTTCGACTGCTTGGACGAGGTCGTCGGGGATGTCGATGTCGGGAATCGTTGCGGCGAGGCGGCGGGCCATCCCGGCGCTCGCGAGGACCATCACGCCGGCGTAGACCGGCAGTTCGACCGGATGGGCGTCGCGCCAGCGCAGTAGAGCGTCTACCGAGTAGCTGACCTGTACGAACAGGAAGTCGGCCGCTCGTTTCCAGGTGGGCAGTGGCCGTAGGCCGGCGGCGGCTCCGACCCGGAACGCTGGCATGTCCGCGAAGGCCGGATCCTCGCTGGCCGCGCGGGCCTCGTCGATCATCGCGCGCACGGTCAGGTCGCTGGTCCGGTTCCCGGCGGTGGGTTTGTCGCCGTGGACGAACAGGAACTCCTCGACGCCGTAGGCCGCTGCGGTGAGCAGGTCGCGGCGGAAGCCGAGCAGGTTACGGTCGCGGGAGTTCACGCAGGCGATGCTGCGTCCTCCCATCGTCTGCACCTCGTGGGCGACGGCGATGCTCGACACGGTCGCGCGTCCGATGTGGTTGTCGGGGATCAGGAACGCGTCGGTGACGGGGCTCAGGACGCCGATCTGATGGCGGGCGTGGGTCAGGTCCGGCCGGGTCGGTGGTTCGATTTCGCAGATCAGCTCGAAGTCGCGTGCTGGATGTTCGTGACCCGCCGTGGATTCCCGCATCCGGACAGGATAGGACGCCACGACCCACAACCACAGTCGTCACTGCGCTGCATCGCACGGTGCGCTGCGCCTATCCAGTCGACCGCGATCCGTCGACGGCCCCGGTTCGGGTGTCGGTGGGCGGCGATGTTCAGCAGCAGGAGTAGAGCGGGGTCACTCGGCACCGAGGTCGGTGTCCTCCGGTGGGCGGTTCGCCGCGATCCATGCGCGGACGTCGCCCTCGTCCCAGAAGCGGCCGGCCGGGTGCGCTGCGCAGGCTCCGGGAAGCCGGCCTTCCTCGTGATCTGGTCCGCGCGGCGGCGTGAGAGGTGCCCGTCCGGCGACGACGGGCGCAACAGCTCCCGCGCGCGAGCTGGACCGGCCTGCCGTGCTCGCCGCCCAGCGTTGATGCGCTCGCCTCCGTGGTCTGTACGGCCTGGAGCAGGCCCGGGGTGAGGTCGACCCGAGGCGCGGGGCTAAGCGTGAGCCCTCAGCCCCGCGCCTCGGGTCGCCTGGTTCAGGCGGCCTCCAGCGTGGCCGCCGTAAGCTGCCCAAGGACCTTGATCAGGCCGTCGGTGACCTCGGCGTCTTCGGTCGGGTGCGTCTCGGCGAAGCGGATCACAGAGCCGGGGATGGACAGCCTGGCGTCTTCGACAACCTGGGCGCCTGCGATGCCGGCGGCCTTACGGGTCGCGTCCTGCGCCCACGCACCGCCGAACTGGCCGAACGCAGTGCCGACCACGGCGACCGGCTTGCCGGACAGGACGCTGGCGCCGTACGGGCGGGACAGCCAGTCGATGGCGTTCTTCAGGACGGCGGGGGTGGTGCCGTTGTACTCGGGGGAGAAAAACAGCAGCGCGTCAGCCTGGGCAGTGGCGGCACGCAGCGCGGTCGCGGCCTCGGGCGCGCTGCCTTCGACGTCGATGTCCTCGTTGTAGAAGGGGATGGTGTCCAGCCCCTCGTGGAGCACCACCTCGACCCCCTCAGGGGCGTGCTTCACTGCGGCCTCGGCGAGCTGGCGGTTATGCGAACCGGAACGAAGGCTGCCGACCAGGGCGAGGATGCGTACGGACATGGCATGACTCCAGGATGTGTGATCAACGCGAGCTGGCTGGGGATTCCGGTGAACGGCTAACCGGACTGCGGTTCGTCTAGCGCCACGGTATCGGACCACGGTCCGTTTGTCACTCATGGGAGCTACTCTTGAGTCATGACCGAGCCGCTCCCGCACCCTTCCACGTCGAAGAGAGACCTCGGCGGCTTGACGGACCTCACCCTCATGCCGACCGGCGCGACGGCCCGGTTGCGCGCCGACGCTGCACGGAACCGCACCCGTCTGCTGGAGGTGGCCGCCTGCCTGGCCGCCGAGCGCGGGATCGCGAATGTGACCATGGAGGAGATCGCCTGCGGCGCAGGCGTCGGTAAGGGGACTGTCTTCCGGCGGTTCGGCGACCGCACGGGGCTTATGGAGGAGCTGCTCAGCCACCACGAGGAGCAGCTCCAGGCGGCGTTCCTCTCCGGACCGCCGCCGATGGGCCCGGGCGCGCCGCCCGCGGAGCGGCTGCAGGCCTTCGGTTTGGCCGTCATCCGCCATGAACACACACACCGGGATCTGTACCTGGCCGCCCACATGGATGTGCACCGCCGGCGCACTGCTGCGCCGTACCAGCTCCGGCTGACTCACGTCCGCATGCTGCTGCGCGAGCTACAGGCGGATGGCGACACCGAGCTCGTCGCGCACACGCTGCTCGGTTATCTGGAGACGGTGCTCGTCGACCACCTGTTGACGCGCTGCGGGATGACCCTGGAGCGGGTGGAGGCCGGCTGGTGTGACCTCACGGGCCGTTACGCGGGTCGATGTACCGGTCGATGAGTCGACGAACCGCGTACCCCGATGACCGACGGCATGACGACCACGAGCAGAGAAGCTCAGACGTTCGCCCCCACAGAGCGTGATCTCGGTCCCCGGCCGTGCTGCGAGCACCGTGCCGCCCACACAGTGCCTGGCCACGGCCGTTCGCAGGCGACGGGGCAGCGCGCGGTCGCGCCGGAGGCTGGTCCTCGACCGAGCCTCAGGGGGCTCTGGATGGCAGGCGTCGCGGAGGCTGCTGGTATCCATGGCCTGCCTCCCCAGCGCGGGGCCGGGGAGGGATGCCCCTGGCCACCTTGCTTAAGTCCTTCAGGGACGGCCACTCGCCCAGGACGCGTGTCACATCTTCCTCGAAGCCCTCGTAGTCGTGGACCGCCCACTCTTCGGCTTCCTCGCCGTGCCGACGGGCGGGCGAGGTTGCCAGGATGCGGGCAACGGCAGCTTGCAGATCTTCGGCATCCCGATCAGCAGCAACCCAGCGGCCATGTAAATAGCCGTTGGTGTAGTCCGCCAGGCTGGCGATCCAGACCCACGGGCCGCTGCCGTCTGCGTCGTCGCCATCCGCCTCACCGGCCAGCGGTACGACTTCGCCGTCCCGCCAGACACCGGGCTTTGCCGCCTCATACCCGTTGGTCCCGACGACAGGGCAGAGCGGTTCGCCGTCCTCGTGCGTCCAGGTGGCCGGGTCGAGCCCTTGTACCCGCTCGACGATGGGCTCTTCGCACTCCGTGACCTTGCGAACAGTGGTGCGTCGTCCGCGACCGGTGTTGCCGGACAGGCTGGGCGCAGGGCCTTTGTCGATCTCGTCCAGGACGGTGCGGAGAGTTCGAAGATCGCGGAGGTAGCCATGAGCGGGGTTGGAGTATCTCCGAAGGAGGCCCACGAGCCGGCCCGTCGTGCTCGCTGACTTTCGGTCAGCTTCGCGGCGGGCCGCGATGTTTCCCGGGGGTGACCCCCCGGACCCCCACGGGCGCGATGTATGGCGGGGCCGGTGGGATCATGGCGTCATCTGGTTCATGACAGGACGCCGTGAGGAGATCTCGGAGCCGTGTTCGGTCTCGATCTTTCTCGGCGGTTCTACGAGCAGGCGGTCCGGCCGCTGGTCCCAGGTGTGCCTCATGCTGCGGCGTTGCTTGGTGAGGGGTCCGAGGTGCTTGGCTTCGACGACGAGGTCTCCACGGACCACGATTTCGGCCCCCGCGTGCAGCTGTTCGTCCCACCCGACTTTGACACCACGCCGGTTGACCTTGCTATGGAGAGGTTGCCTGTTCGGTTCGACGGTCTCCCGGTCGTCTATCCGGACAGTGATCGACACGGCCGGTGGTCACACCACCAGGTGGAGGTGACGACGGCGCGGGCGTTCTTCGTCGATCGGCTCGGCGTCGACCCCGCCGACGGGATGGATCTGGCGCATGCTCGCTGCCCGGGTGGCCCGTGACCTTGCCCGGATCGCCTTTCTCCTCGAACGCCGGTGGGCCCCGTACAGCAAGTGGCTGATGACCGCGTTCGCGCAGTTGACCCTCGCGGACCAGGTCGGTCGGCACCTGCGCCACGCGATCAGTGCGACGCGGTGGCGGGCGCGCGAAGCGGCGTTGTGCGCTGCGGCCCGTCACCTCGCCGACGCCACGAACCGGCTTGGTCTGGCTGAACCGGTCGACCCCGCGCCGCGCCGCTTTCATGCCCGGGACATCCAGGTACTCGGCGCTGAACGCCTCACCCGTGCGTTGACCGATGCGATCAACGATCCGCAGCTGCGAGCCCTCCTCGCCCGGCTCGGCCACCGACCCGACGGCCCGCTCGGCCATCTCCCCGGCGCGATCGACCAGGCCGTCGACAGCGTAGAAGTCCTCACCCAACCGAACCGCCGCCGGGACTACGCATCCCTCCTCGGGCTCCGGGCCTGAGCGTTGCGGCTACGCGCGCACACGCCCTCGGCCTCGCTTGTCGAGAACCTGGCAGTCCGGTGGGGCTGCGAGGTTCACCGCGCCGCTGGACAGAGATCTTTCGACTGCTCGGGCCGCCTGGCGGCAGAGCTCATGCCGAGGTCACGCCGTGGCCGGCGACCAGACCAAAAGACGAGTAGCGTATCTCATCGGATACGCTTAACGTCGTGATGGAGGGGGACGCGATGGCGGGGGACGTGATGGAGGGGGAATGGCGGATTCGCTGGCAGGCCGGCTGATCGAATCGGCGCGACTGGAGGCGGGCCTGTCCGGGGCCGAGCTCGCGCGGCGGGCGCACACGTCGCGGCCGACGTTGGCGGCCTATGAGCACGGGGTGAAGTCACCGACGTTGGAGACCGCGACGCGACTGCTGGCGGCGGCAGGCTTCCGGCTCGACGCCGTGCCGGTGCCCTCGTTCGAGATTGTGGTGGACAGGCGAGGACGACCGTTCACCGTGCCGGATCGGCTGCCCCGGCTCCCGCTCCGGCAGGCGTTGGCACGGGTACGCCTGCCGGTCCATCTGAACTGGTCCGACCCCGATCGGACCTACGACCTTACGGATCGCCGACAGCGCCACCGGCTGTACGAGATCGTCCTGCGCGAGGGGACGGCGGAGGACATCCTCGCCTACGTCGACGGGGCGCTGCTCGTCGACGCCTGGCCGGAGCTTGTCCTTCCCGCCCCGATTCGGCGCGCCTGGGAACGGACCGCCTTCAGGTGATCACATCATTGCAGCGGGCGGTTGCGCGGATCTTCTTCGGGCTGCCCGAAAGCGTGGGCTTCGCGGTCGCGGGCGGTGCCGCGCTCATCGCACGTGATCTCGTCGACCGCGAGACCCGAGACGTCGATCTGTTCACCGCCCTCCCGCCCACGGCATCGATCCCCGACACGGCGGCGGCGTTCGAATGCGCGGCGGCTTCGCAGGGCTGGGCCGTCCGGCGGGTCCAGCTCACGGACAGCTTCGCCAGACTTGTCGTCGAGGCAGGCGGTGAGGCATTGATCGTGGATCTCGGCGTCGACAGCCCGCCGGACGAACCACCCACCCTCACCGCACTCGGCCCGACACTCAGCGCCCATGACCTGGCGGCCCGCAAGACCCTCGCCCTGTTCGGCCGAGCCGAGGCGCGCGATTTCACCGACGTGCACGATCTGGCGAACGTCTTCACCAAGGAGGAACTCGCCCACCTCGCCCAATCCCAGGACGGCGGCTTCGACCTGCAGGTGTTCGCCGACATGATCGGAACCATCGGCCGGTTCACCGACGACGACCTGGGACTGCCCAGCCCGACCGCCGACCGGCTACGCCACTTCTTCCACACCTGGCGTCAGGAAATCACCGGCGGATGAGCGACGACCGGCCTGCCCCATCCGGACAGCATGTCGAAGCATGCCGTGATCGGGTTCGCGCGGTCGATCGCGCCAACGCTCGACGGGATCGGCATTCGGTTACAGGTGATCTGCCCCGGTGGCGTCGACACCGCGCTGCCGCCACCGGATCTCCGCATTGCCGGGCGCGTGTTCGCGCCGCCGAGCTACATCGCCGATGGCGTGCTCCACGCGCTCGAGGTCGGGGCGGCGGGCGACGTCTGGATGGCCACCGACGCCGGCCTGCCGTACTGGAAGTACGAGTTCACCCCGATCCCGCGGGCCGCGCCGGTCCCGGTGGACTGACCGGCCAGAGGCCGACCGGTGGCACGCCGACGCTGAATCCGCGGTCGTCCAGCATCCGCCTCCACGACTTCACCGACGCGAGGTCGAGGTGGTGCCAGGGCGTGGTGGAGGAAGACCAGTCCCGTGCCCCGACGGGTCATCTCCTCGAAACCCTCCACGACACCGTGGGGCAGGCGCTCCGGCTTCGCCGGCCCTCGCGGGTCCACACCGGGCATGTCGTAGAAAACGACCGCGTCGAATTCGGCGGCCCGGCCGCCGCGACCGCGTCGGTCGCCGCGGGATGCTCCACGTGAGTCACCGGATTCGCGCCGTGGATGCCCCGGCCTTCAGGTCGGGGAGGAGACGGCGCCCCACGCTGGAACACATACTC
>NZ_JALKFZ020000114.1 GCF_023243075.1 Frankia sp. AiPa1
AAAAGACCGCGGCGGGGGGCCCGCCGCCCCCAACAACCCCGCCCCCCCCGGAGGGGCCGGGGGGGGGGGCCCCCGCGCCGGCGGCGCCGGCGCCGGCGCGATCACCATCGCCTCGTGGCCGTGGTCACGCAGATGTTCCAGAACTCGGCACACCGTGTTCGTCACCCCGTCGACGTGGGGGAGAAACGACTCGGTGATCACGGCTACGCGCACACGAGCACCGTGACAGTGCCACGGGCCGTCCCGCGGACGCCCAGCCGACCGTCACGTGAACGTTCCGGCACAGCTTGGTGCGGGAATCGCGGTGTCGTCCCGAACCCGGGTGCCGGGCGGCGGACGGGCGTGGTGCGTCCCACCGGCGCCACGGTTTCCCCCTGCGACGGGCAGGGAGGATATTGGAACCGGGTCAGACAGGCCGGTTGGGACGGGGCGGGGTGGCGAGGTGCGCGGGTGAGGCTGAGGCAGGAACGGTCGGTACTCATCACGTCCGCCGGACGGTCGCGGCAGTCGGACATCCATCGCCGGGAGCTGCGCTACCTGGCGTCGATGGCCTTTCGGGTGGTGTGCTTCCTGCTCGCCGTCCTCGTGTTCCACGGCTGGCTGCGCTACCTCGGGGTCGGCGTCGCCGTGGTGCTGCCCTGGGTGGCGGTGGTCGTCGCCAACGGTGGTCCCACGCCCGAACGTGACAAGCCGGAGTTGTTCGATCCGGTCCGCGTGGTGGAGGAGGCTCCGCCGGCACTCGAGGCGGCGGCGCACCAGGTCGTCGACAGCGATGGCTGGGTGGACGAGTCAGGCTGGGTGCACGCCGGCCCCGCTGCCCCCGCTGCTGGCTCCGCTGGCTCCGCTGGCTCCGCTGGCCCCGCTGGCGAACGGTGACCGGCCCCGAGGTGACCAGCCTCAGCTCGAGGTGACCGGCCTCGGCCCGAGGGGCGGGCCGGTCAGCAGAAGCCGGGGACGGCCTGCCAGCTGGGACCCGGGTCGGGCGCGTCGTCCCGCAGCACGGCCGCCTCGATCAGGCCGTAGGGGCGGTCCGGCACCTGGTAGACGGCATCGGGGTTGTCCAGCCCGAAGGGGGTGAGATCCACCAGGAAGTGGTGCTTGTTCGGCATGGACATCCGGATCTCGGCCACCTCCTCGACGGCGGCCAGGGCGGCCTCGCCCATCCGGTAGAGGGTCTGTTGCAGGGCGAGGCTGTGCACCTGGGCGAAGGTGGTCAGCAGGGCCTCGCGGACCTGGTCGTATCGGGGGCCGAAGTCCAGTTCAGAGGACGTGTAACGCCAGCGGGCGGTCACCTCGGTGGCGAGGATGCGGTCGGTGGTCTCCGCGAGCGTGGTGTACCGGTCCCGGGGAAAACCCCAGAATTCCGAGCCGGTTGACTTCAGCACGACCAGTCCGGCAAGACCGGAAACAACAAAGGCCGACGGTCCGTCGATGGTCACCACGGTGGTCCGCCGTTCGCCCTCCGCCCGACTGAACGCATGGTCATGCGGTGCGCCGGCCACGGTGATCCGATCCCAGTGATACTGCTCGATCTCGATCCGCGCGCCATGGATCCACTCGAAGGAGTCAACGAAGTGGCGGCCAAGGCGCCGGGCGAAATCCTCGATCTGGCCGATCCCGTGTTCCCGGGCGAACGCGAAGACAGTGTTCTTCTGCGCGTCGGTGGTCAGGATGTGGGAGTTGTCGCCAGTCAGGTGTGCGGTGTCAAAATCACCGCGTAGCGCGGTCGAGACGTTCAGATCGGTGATGCGGTGTACCGGGCTGGATCGGTCGACATGCACGAGGCGGACCTCCGCCTTTCCGAACTGGTTCGGTCCGAGCACGATCGCCATCTGTTCTCCCTTTCGCAGGGCCGGTCCACTCGGCCTGGGTGGCGCCTTGCACTCCCGACCGGGGCCTGTTCCGGGGCCCGTCGCGGGTACATCTGGTCGCCGGGCCAGCGGCCGGCGCACCCATTGTCCGGGGGGATGCCCCGTCCGGCGGGCACCCTCGATGGAGGGGTGCCCGCCGTTCGAGGCCTTCCTCGTCTGGCCGGCGCCCTCGTCTGGCTGGTAGTGATCGTCTGGACGGGCGCCCATCGGGCAGGTCCTCATCGTCGGGCAGAGGTGTGTCACTGTTCCCGCACAGCGGTTTCGGCATGGTTTCGCCGCCGGCACCTTCCGGGCTACCGCTGCGCGGCCAACGTCCTCGACCGGGTGCCGGCTGGCACCGCGGGCGTGGCCGGCGGGCCCGGGCGGGGCGATGTGGGCAGGGATCGGGCGACGCAATCCCGCGGGTGAGATCCAGCTGGTCGGCATCAATCCCGCACCCGGACCCAATACGCCGAAACGGAAGCCGGATGGTCGTGTGATGGTTGTGGTGGGTGCCGACCGCAGGTGATGGGTTGTGTGCCACATGGCTCGCGATGGGTGGTGGTCGGTGTTTTCGGGCACTCCAAGAACTGATGCACTCCGGAGGCAACCTCGTCCGGTCTCTGCGCGTCAGAAAGGAGTGAAGGGGGAGGGTCTTATGGGGAATACCCGGAGGGGGCTACCCTCCGTATTTAATCGCTCTACGGCGAGTGATTGTCGGTTGATTGACGCCCCTGGTTCCGTGATCAACAGGACGGGGCGGCGGCCCCCTGGGTACGGTTCAAACCTAGGTTTCCGTCCGGCAGCGACGCCGGTCGCGTTCTTCGGAAGAGGGCGTTCCATGTCTCGCTCGGTAATGAAGCCCTCACGCGTTTATCGGGGATGGCAGCTTCTCCCGGGACGTTGGCGGGCCGCCGTGCGCGAATCGCCCGCGTCCGACGTTCCGGTGTCCGCCGCTTCGGCCTCCGTCGCTTCGGGGGGCTCGGCCTCGGGGGTAGGCCCCGTTTCGGGGGGCTCCGCCAGCCCGGGTCGATCCGTCCACCGGGGGCAGCGCCGGGCCGGTGCCGCGGTGGTGCTGGTGGCCGCCCTGGGCCTGGCCGCCTGCTCGTCCGGCGGGGGATCGCCCACGCCGGCGGGAGTCGCGGCCGCGCAGCCCCCGGCGGCCTCCGTCACGGTGACCCCAGGCGATGGCGCCTCGGGCGTGGCCGTCGGCGACCACGTGGTGGTGCACGCCAACGCCCCGCTGACGCAGGTCACGGTCAATCGGGAGGCAAGCACCACGGAGAAGACCGAGGCGGGCGTCCTGCTCGGCGACTTCTCGGCCGACCGAAAGACCTGGACGTCCAGCCAGGGCCTGTTCGCCTCGTCGCGCTACGACGTCGTCGCCAGCACCAGCGCGGCCACGGGGATCACGGGCACGAAGTCCGTGAACTCGAGCTTCGAGACCGGCACGCCGGCCAAGGCACTGCGGGTCTCGTGGGAGCCGGTCGCCGGGCAGGCGGTCGGTGTCGGGGCGCCGATCAGCCTGACCTTCAGCGCGCCGGTGACCGACCGAGCTGCCGTCCAGCAGCGTCTGTCGGTGCGAGCCGACCCGCCGGTGCTCGGCGCCTGGAACTGGGTGTCCAATCGTCTGGCGATGTGGCGTCCGCAGCAGTACTGGGCGCCCGGGACGAAGGTGCACGTCGAGGCCAACCTGGCCGGGATGGACCTCGGAGGCGACCGTTTCGGCGTGAAGGACCGCGCCATGGACTTCGTGGTCGGCTCCGCGCACGTCTCCAAGGTCGACGCCGCCACGCACACCATGCAGGTCTTCAACAACGGTGCGCTGCTTCGCAGCTTCCCGGTCAGCCTCGGCAAGCCGGGCACGCCCTCGATGGACGGCCCGCACAACGTTCTCGGCAAGTCCTCCGAGGTCATCATGGACTCCGCGACCGTGGGTATCCCCAAAGGTAATCCGGACTATTACTACGAAAAGGTCCAGTGGGCCGTCAACTACACCAGCGGCGGCCAGTACGTGCACTCGGCGCCCTGGTCGGTCGCCAGCCAGGGACGGAACAACGTCTCCCACGGCTGCGTGAACGCCTCACCCGCCGATGCGCAGTGGTTCTACAACCTCAGCCGGCTCGGGGACATCATTGACATCTCCAACACCGGACGGCCGCCGGACACCAGCCAGTCGGGCAACATCTGGTCGGTGCCGTGGTCGGTGTGGAAGGCAGGCAGTGCGCTGCCGGTCTCCGACCAGCCCGAGACCGCGGCCCCCACACCGTCGGCCGGTTCCACCGCGCCCGCCGCGGCCACCGGAGCCGCCGTGGCGACGGCATCCGCCGGCGGCGCTGCCTGAGCAGATCCGCCCGTCCGCCCGAGCATCCACGCGCAGGGGCCGTCCGATCTGTCGGACGGCCCCTGCGCACCTTCCGGGGGTGACAAACGCGCCACATGTCAGCGAATTTCGCGTTGGGTCGCCCCATGGGACGGCCCATGACGGCACGGACCGGCCATGCTGTTGAGTGGAACCATGAGGAACCGGTGCCCGCGGCCCGCCGGGGGCGCGGCGGACACCGGGGCCGCTGCGAACCGAGGGCTACGTCCGAGAGGTGCACTGTGAGGCGCTTGCGCAACCAGACCACGGGTCTGCCGGTCTGGTGGGTCGAGGTGCTGCTGCTGGCCGTGCTGTACTACTCGTACACTGGCACCCGCTCCATCGCCGACGCCTCGGTGGCCGAAGCCATGCGGATAGGCCACGACCTGCTGCGGTTCGAGGCCTGGCTGCACATCGACATCGAGCTGTCGCTCAACCGCTGGCTGCAGAGTGTCCCGGTGCTCGCGGTGCTGTGTTGCTACTACTACGGCACGCTGCATTTCATCGTCACGCCGAGCCTGCTGGTGTGGACGCACCGGCGCAACACCGCCAACTACTCGCAGGTGCGCTGGACGCTGGCTGTCACCACCCTGATCTCCCTGGTCGGATTCTTCCTGTTCCCGACGGCGCCGCCGCGCCTGCTCACCGGCGAGCCGTTCACCGACACGATGGCGCACTTCGCGGGTTGGGGATGGTGGACCGGCACCGCCAGCGCCGCTCCCAAGGGCCTGGAGAGCATCACCAACCAGTTCGCGGCCCTGCCGTCGCTGCACTGCGCCTGGGCGCTGTGGTGCGGGTTCCTGCTTGTCCGCTACGGCCGAAGCCGGGTGACCCGGGTCCTGGGTGTCCTCTACCCGGCGGCGACGGCCTTCGTGGTCATGTCCACCGCGAACCACTACCTGCTGGACGCCGTCGCCGGCTGGGCGGTCCTCGGTTTCTCGGCGGGTGCTGTCGCCCTCGTCTTCGCCCGCAGGCGCGCCATGCGTGATCGTGCCGCGCTCGCAGGCGCAGGCGTGGGCGCAGGCGCAGGCGCAGGCGCAGGCGTGGGCGTGGGCGTGGGCGCGACGGTGGCCGGTCCCGGAAACCAGGTCGGCGGTGCCGCGGCGAACAGTGCCGGTCCGGTGAGCGAAGCTGCTGGTCCGGTGAGCTTCGCTGGTCCGGCGAGCTTCGCTGGTCCGGCGAGCCCTGCTGGTCCGGTTGGCGGTGCTGGCCACGTGGGCGGTGCTGGTTCGGCTGGGGCTGGTTCGGCGGGCGGTGCCGGTTCGGCGAGCGGTGCCGGTCCGGTGGGGGGTGCCGGTCCGGCAACGGCTGGCTCCTCGCCGCCCGGCGCTGGTGAGGCCGCAGGGAGATCTGTTGCCGCGCGTCCCGACGGAGCCCACGCGCGCTGATCTCCGGCAGCTCGGCTGGACCCCCGACGCCCGGGGCCGGGGCCGGGGATCGATTTGGTGGTGTGCGCGGCCGGCGCTCGCCTGGACCCCCGATGCCCGGGGCGAGAGACGGCCCTCACAGCCAAATATCACCCTCTGTCGCGACGCCGCCGACCTCAAGATCCAAACAGGTCGTCGTGGGGGTGTTCGTGTCCGATTTGCCCCTCACGGCGACCTGTGCGGGCGGATCTTGTTCGGCGACCGACTGCACCGCGTATCGATCATGGTTTCGGGGTCGGCGGCGTGGAGTGGCGGAGTGCGCGCGGTGGTAGTCCGCGCGGGTGGGTTGTTCGCCCCGGTGTGTTCGGCCTGTGGCCGATGTGCGATTGTTGAGCCGTGGCTGTACCGGTCACGGCCTCGTGAATCCCACCTGCGGGTCCCGACCGGCCGGTGACGCTGGCTCGGCCGTGCCGCGCGGCCGTGTCGGCAGGCCGTCGGGCGTCGGATGTCGAATGCCGCGTCCGGTTCGATCCTGTCTGCTCTCCCGCATCGCCTGATTCAGTCCGGTCCGATCCCGCTCGGAGCCCGTTCGATGACCCAGCCCGTTCGATGACCCGGCCTGTCCGATGACCGAGCCGTTCGATGACAGCGCCTGCCCGATCACCGGGCCGTTCGATGACAGCGCCCGTTCGATGACAGGGGTCGTTCGATGACCCACGCCCTGGCCGCGCGCATGAGCCGGCCCCGGCCGGTCGCCTTCGCCGTGTCATTGCTGCTGGCCTGGTTGCTGCTGGCGCTGATCGCGTTCGCGTTGCGTCGTGGGCCCATCAGGGATGATCTCGCCTCGCGTGCGACCGCGGCGGTCCGCGCGGCCGGCGGGTTGCACGCGCAGGTGCACATCGTGGGCCGGGAGGCTGTGGTCACCGGCCGTTTCCCCAGCGCCGCCGCCGCCGAGCAGGCCCGGGCCTCCGCCGCCGTGTCCGGTACCACCTCGGCCCGGCTCGGCGACGACGTGGTGATCGCCACCGAACCCGCCCGGCCGCTGGTTCTCGCCGCGTCCGCCGGAGCCCTGTCGGTCACCGCGACGGTGCCGGACCGACAGACGCGTGACACCTTGCTGGCCGCTGTCGCCGACGCCGCGGGAGCTGGATCGAGCACGACGCGGTCATCCGGGTCGACGCAGGCGAGGCCGAGCACCAGCGTCGAGGTCCACGGGCAGATCGCCATCGACGAGTCGGTGGCCGAGCCGCCGCTGGAAGCGGTCCCAGCCCTGGCCGCGGCGCTGCGCGGCGTACCCGGCGATCATTCGGTGGCCTTGCGTGGGGCGACGCTGGAGCTCACCGGCAGTGTGTCGGACGCGTCGGCCGGGCGCCGGCTGGCCACCGCGACGCTTGACGCGGCGCGTGCCACCGTCCCGGGCGCGACCCTGCAGGATCGGGTGACTGTCCCGAGCGCCGCCAGCGCGGCGTCGGCCGGTTCGGGTCGGGCCGAGGGCGCGAGGGGCCGTTCGGGATCCGCCGGCGCTGGTGGCACCGGGCGGGCGGCGGCAACCGGAGGGGCGGCAACCGGAGGGGCGGCAACCGGGGCAGCCTCGGCAGCCGTGGAGGTACCGGCATCCGTGCGGGCGGCACTGGGCGCGACGGGCATCACCTTCCCGGTCTCGGCCGCGACCCTGAGCCCGGCGGCGCGCGCCGGGCTGGACCGAGTCGCCGACACGTTGCGCGGGAACGACCTCACCGTGATCGTCGGCGGCTACACCGACGCCACCGGGTCGTCCACCGTCAACCAGGCGCTGTCGCTGCGGCGGGCCGAGGCGGTCGCCGACTACCTCGTCACGCGGGGTGTGCCCCGGGCCCGGCTGCGGGCCGCGGGCTTCGGCACCGAGGCGCCGGTCGGTGACAACGGCACCGGCACCGGTCGGGCGGCCAACCGTCGCGTCCAGATCATGGTGTCCCTGACGCCCTGACGCCCTGACGCCCTGACGCCCTGACGCCCTGACGCCCTGACGCCCTGACGCCCGGTCTCCGGGCCCCACCCCCGGGCCTCTGGGCTCCGTCCTCCGGTCCCGGCCCCAGGCGTCTGCTCCCGGCCTCCGCCTTCGTGGTCATCTGACCCTGCGGCGTGCTGGCTGGCAGCGTCCACCGGATGCTGCCAAGCGGGCCGTTCGGTCGGAGCCGGCCGGGCCGGGTGCCGGGCGGTGCTCAGGTGGGCCGGTCCGGTATGACCATGCCGGAGCGTGGTAGGTAAGCGCCATGGGCGACTCAAGTATGGGGTTGCACGAGCAGCCCGACCGGCTCTCGCCGCAGACGGTCGATCGACATCGCGCGATCGTCTCGTTGATGGAGGAGCTGGAGGCCGTCGACTGGTATGACCAGCGCTACGACGCCGTGACCGACCCGGAGCTGGCCCAGGTGCTGGCGCACAACCGGGACGAGGAAAAAGAACACGCCGCGATGACCCTCGAGTGGCTGCGGCGCCATGATCCCGTGCTGGACACCCAGCTGCGGACATATTTGTTCACCACCGGACCGGTGACGGAGGTCGAGGAGAACGCCACCGACAGCGGCCGCGGTGTCCTGCTGCCGGAGGCGGCGTCCGCGGCCGAGGGGGCGGCGGCGCCCGGCGACGGTTCCCTCGGTATCGGTAGCTTGAAAGGTATAGGCGAGTGAATCATCTGCTGCGTGGCCACGCCCCTCTGACGGACGCTGCCTGGAAGGCGGTCGACGAGGAGGCCAAGGCCCGGTTGACGACGAACCTGGCCGCCCGCAAGGTCGTCGACTTCGCCGGGCCGCACGGCTGGGAGTACTCCTCCACCCCGCTCGGGCGGGTCGAGCTGCTGTCCCCGCCCCCGTCCGACGGGGTGTCGGCCCGGGTGCGCACGGTGCAGCCGGTCATCGAGCTGCGGGTCGGGTTCACCCTCGACCGGTCGCAGCTCGCCGACGCCGACCGTGGCGCCGACGACATCGACCTCGATCCGCTGCAGGAGGCGGTGCGCCGCATCGCGGTCACCGAGAACTCGGTGGTGTTCCACGGCTACCCGCAGGCGGGCCTGGTCGGCATCACCGAGGCGTCGTCGCACCCGGCGCTGACCCTGCAGCCCGGCACCGAGACCTATCCGCCCACCGTCGCGAAGGCCGTCGCCCTGCTGCGCCGCGCGGGCATCAGCGGACCCTATGCGCTGGCCCTCGAGCCGGACAGCTACACGGCAGTGATCGAGACCGCCGAGCATGGCGGCTACCTGCTGCTCGCGCATCTGCAGCACATCCTTGACGGCCCGGTGGTGCAGGCGCCGGGGATCACCGGTGCGGTCGTGCTGAGCCTGCGTGGCGGTGACTTCGTCCTGGAGTCGGGCCAGGACCTGTCGATCGGCTACGCCGCGCACACGGTGGATACCGTCGACCTGTACCTGGAGGAGAGCTTCACATTCCGCGTGGCCGAACCGGACGCCGCGGTCGCCCTCGTTCCCGCCGGAGTCTAGCCGGACAGCGGGAAGCCCCCGCCTCCGTCGGCGGCGCCCGATCGGGTGACGTGCGTTGGCCGGCAGGAACGGGATGGTCCCGGTTCGGGGGGCCGGAAACCGTGACTATCCCTCCACGCGCGCCCGAGGCCGGCGTGATCTTTGGGTTGGAGCAGGTGGTTGCGGGCCGGACGTCGGGTCGTGTCCGGTCGTGTCCGGTCGCGGCGGGGAAGCTGCGGCGGGACCTATCCCGTACGGCGAGGGGGAATCTCGCCACCTTGCGCGCGGAGTCCTGACGTGGCACCCTCCTTTTAGGGAAGCCTTAGCTAACGCCATCGTCGCCTCCCCAGCGCTGTCCGCCGTGGCGGCGCTGGTTTCGCGTCCGGTGGATGAGGCATCCCCGTCAGGGTCGTCCCACCGCTGTCCATGCCCTCGCGGGTCCTGGGCGGCTCGGCCTGGTGAGGTGCGGTGCTCGTCTGTTCCTGCTTCGCGGTGTCCGACCGGACGCTGCGAGAAGTGATCATCTCCGGTGCCCGTGACGTCGACGAGATCGGCGAGCGCTGCGATGCGGGCACGGGCTGCGGCGGCTGTGTCGAGGAGATCGAGGATCTGCTGGACGAGGTGGCCCCGGGGTGTGGCCGCCGGCTGGCGGCCTGATCGGGCCCGCTCGGCCCGCCCGAATGGGCCCACCCGGCGGGAAGTCGTGAACCGAGGCCCTGGCGGCAACAACGGGCGACCGAATGCCACGGAGCATTCTGGCCGTTACCGTATGAGGTAACACGATCTGACGGTGCAACCGGCGATCGTTGGCATCTCTGCGTAACGTCCCCGCCGTGGTTCGGATACCCGCGCGACCGTCTGGCGCGCGCCTTGATGTGATGGTGATGACAGGACTGCGTCTCGTGGCGTCGGTGGGCGCCGCGGTGTTGATCGCGGCAACTCTGCTCAACGTCGTCCAGGCAGGCGGTGACGATGTCGATGCGCGCGCCGGGACGCCGGTCGCGAAGCCGGCCACGGCGGCGGCCCAGGGGCCGGCGGCGGCGCCAGTCGAGGAGCCGCCCGCGGGATCGGCCTCTGGGCCGGAGGAGGAGTCGGCCATCCTGTCCGATCCGGGCGGGCCGGGTTCGTGGGCGGTGGGTTACCGGACGGTCCGCCTGGTGGATCCGCGTCGCGCGGGCCGCGTGCTGATCACCTCGCTGTGGTACCCGGCGCGCCAGTCCACGCCCGCCCTCGATGTCCTGCCGCATACCGTCGTCCTGCCGCGCACGGTCGGGAGATCCTCCGGCGAAGGCGCCGTCCAGTCCCTCCCGCTCGTGTCCACCGCCCGGTCCACGGTCCGGGTCGCCTCGCTCCCCGACGCGTTCGCCTCTCCGCCCGCGCGGACGGAGCCAGGCTCGTCCAGCGTCCGCCTGCCGCGACCGGACCGCCCGGCAGCGATCAGGGCGACCACGCTGAACAGGGTGACCAGGGCGAACACGGCGAACACGGCGAACACGGTGGACGGGGCGAACGGGGCGGGGGTGGGCACCCCCGAGGTGGCCTGGTCGGCTGCGGGCGGGTCCTGCCCGGTGGCACCGTCGGACGTCGCCCCGGGCGCCGCGGGCCAGCCGGCGTTCTATCCGGTGGTCGGCCAGGTGGGGCTGGTCTCGGACCGGGCCGTCACCGACGCCCCGCCGGCACGCGGGCCGTTTCCCCTGGTGATCTTCTCCCATGGCAGCGCCGGAAGCCGGGTGCAGACCGCTACCCTGCTGGAGGGCCTGGCCAGCCACGGCTACATCGTCGCCGCACCCGACCACACCGGGGACACCCTGGTGGACGCGGCCGAGAACCGCAGCGTGGCGCAGATCCCCATGGCAGTCGACCGTTCCCGCGACCTGACCGCCGTGCTCGACGCGCTGACCGGCCGGACCTGTCAGGTGCGCCGGCTGGTCCAGCTCGACCGGATCGCCTCCGTCGGCTTCTCGTTCGGTGGTCTGACGTCCACCGTGTCCAGCGTCGGCCTGCTGGGCGCCTCGGCAGATCCTCGGATCCGCGCCTCGGTGGGCCTGTCCGCGGCGACGGCACCGCTGCCCGCCGCGATCCTGAACGCGATCCGGGTGCCCACCCTCGAGCTCGGCGGCACCCGCGACATCTCGATCCCGCTGGGCCCGAATGCCGAGCGGGCGTTCGCCCAGCTCACCTCGTCGCACCCGCGGGTGCTCGTCACGGTCGCCGGCGACACGCACAACTCGTTCAGCGACGTCTGCCGCCAGGCCCACCTGGCGAACGACCCGCGCGTGCCCGCCGAGGTGGCGCTCCGGCTCACTCTGACGGCGGCCGTGACCTGCTCACCGCCGAACATCGACCCGGCCCGCGCCGAGCTGCTCGTCCAGCGGGCCACCGTGGCGTTCCTCGGTTGGCAGCTGCGCGGCCAGACGGCCTACCGCACCTTCCTCATTGACCAGGCGTTGGGCGATCCGGGCACGGTGACGGCCCGCACGCAGCCGTGAGGGCCGGCCCGCGGCGGCTCATCGTCCCGAGTCCACGTCGGCGGTCTCGACCGGCGAGGCGCGCAGCACCGCGCGGGCGGGCACCAGACTTCCGGGCGGTCAGCGAACCAACCAGATTGAACGCCTGAAAGACGAATCCCATCGATGGGCGCCGTAGTTCGGTCAGGTCCGGTTCCGGCATGTGCGGGTCCTGCCGCTCCGGCCCGCTCCGCGCGTCGCTAGGTCAGCGGGCGGAAGCAGGTGGGGGCGGCATCCTGCGGGTCGACCGTGTAAAGGGCGAGCGTGCCGGCCATTTCGCGTGGATCGATGTCATGGTCGAGCATCCGCTGATGGAGGTCGGACACCATGCGCAGCGCGTAGTCCAACAGGACCGGGGCGATACCAGGCGGGTGACACAGGCATTCCTGGAAACGGGTCGCGACGCTCGGGTCGCCGGTGAGCTCGGCGAGGACGCCGAGTCGAATGCGCTCGGCGAGATCCTCCCAGACCAGTTCGCTTTCCGGCGCCTCGAGGCCCCGCCAGATGCCGGGAAACCGCAGATCGCCGACAATCGCGGTGGGCGACCAGCCGGTGCGCAGATGCACGGCGACCACCCACATCGCCATCAGCCAGCACAGCCCACGCATGGTGTGGACCGGGTCGGCGCTGACCTGCTCACGCAGGTGCCGTTCGGACTGGTTTCGACTGGCCGGGGTGAGCCAGCCACTGGCAAGACGTTCAAGGTCGACGATCTGCACCATGGGCAGATCTCCGGGATACGGGCGGCCCAGAGCGGCTGCGCGGCCGGATTCGGCGTCGACCAGCGCCAGTGCTCCTGGATCGGAAAGCGTCTGCCAGGCCAGACCCGCCGATGGCATGCGTCACACGGTAGACCTGCGCTGCCGGTCGGAACCATGGTGTTGACCGCACCGTGTGAAAAGCCGCCCTGGTACTCGGTGGCGCTCATTCTGGGCCAGGCCACCGGTGCGTCCGGCGGGCCGTGGAGCTGCGGACACGCCGTGGGGGGGGGGGGGGGGGGGGGGGGGGGCGGCGCGGCGGGGGGGGGGGGGGGGGGGGGGGGGGGGGGGGGGGGGCGGCCCCCCGCCCACGATGGTCGCCATGCGCATCGTGGTGACCGGGGCTTCCGGTCTGATCGGCTCGGCGCTCGTGCCCGCCCTGCGC
>NZ_JALKFZ020000115.1 GCF_023243075.1 Frankia sp. AiPa1
GGGGGGGGGGGGGGGGGGGGGGGGGGGGGGGGGGGGGGGGGGGGGGGGGGGGGGGGGGGGGGGGGGGGGGGGGGGGCCCCCCCCCCCCCCCCCCCCCCCCCCCACCGCCCGCCACGTTCCGTGGTGGGCCGCCGAGCAAGATCCCGCCAAACAGGTCCCTCTGGGGGGCATATCGGACGCAGACGTGCCCATTACGACCTGTTTGGATCTTCCACCCCAACAAGGCTCTCAGTTCCGTCACGGAAAGTGAGATGTTTGCCCGTGGCTTCGCCCGGGGCGTTGCGCTGGCTTCAGCGGGGCCTGCCGGGCCAGGCCGGCCAGGGCCTGGCGGGCATTCACCGGACACTCCGGGGTAGAACGGTCACAGGGGCGGAACGGTCAGACGAAGACGCGGTCGTCGGCGTCGACGATCTCCTTGCCGAGCGGCATCAGCGAGACCGGAATCAGCTTGAAGTTCGCCAGGCCCAGGGGGATGCCGATAATGGTCAGGCACAGCACGACCCCCGTGGTGAGATGGCCCAGCGCCAGCCACCAGCCGGCGAAGACGATCCAGATCACGTTGCCGATCAGGGAGGCGTCCCCGGCTCCGGGCCGGTCGACCAGCCTGCGCCCGAACGGCCACAGGGCGAAGTTGGCCATCCGCAGCGCGGCGATACCGAACGGGATCGTGATGATGAGGATGAAGCACACCAGCGCCGCCAGGGCATAGCCGAGGGCGAGCCAGATGCCACAGAAGATCAACCAGATGATGTTGAGCACGAGACGCACCGTCGACCGCTCCCTCACGCCGACCAGGCCAGCCCGACCGGCCCGGTCATCCGACGAATCCCCCGCACGGGAAATTCCCCCTACGGCCTACCCCATCCGGAACGTGTTCACGACTCTGCGCGCGCATCGGAGGCCGCGATCCAGATGGCGATCCGCGCGGCGGCCCAGACAGCGACCCAGACAGCGATCCAGACAGCGATCCAGACAGCGATCCAGACAGCGATCCAGACAGCGATCCAGATGGCGATCCGGCCGGCACGCGGACCGGGCACCTGGGGCACGGACTCGCTACGGTCATACGCAGGGTCACCGCGCACTGCCTGACAGCCCTGATAGGTGGATGACCGCTATGCAGGTGTTCGATCACGTCGTCGATCTGGTCGGCGACACGCCGCTGGTTCGTCTGACGCCGACGATTGCCGAGTCCTCGGCGCCGGTGCTGGGGAAGCTGGAATACCTGAACCCGGGCGGTTCGGTGAAGGACCGGGTGGCGCTGACGATGGTGGCGGCGGCCGAGGCGTCCGGCGACCTGCGCCCAGGCGGGACGATCATTGAGCCGACCAGCGGGAACACCGGAGTGGGACTCGCGCTGGTCGCCGCCCGCCGCGGCTACCGGTGCGTGTTCACGATGCCCGACAAGATCAGCGAGGAGAAGCGGGCAGTGCTGCGCGCCTACGGCGCGGAGGTGGTCGTCTGCCCTACCGCGGTGGCACCGGACGACCCGCGCTCCTACTACGAGGTGGCCCGCCGGCTGGTGCGTGAGACGCCGGGTAGCTGGAGCCCGGACCAGTACTCCAACCCGCACAACCCGGCGGCGCACGAGGCGACCACCGGCCCGGAGATCTGGCATGCCACGGACGGCCGGGTCACCCACTTCGTCGCCGGCATCGGCACCGGCGGCACGATCAGCGGTGTCGGCCGTTATCTCAAAGGCGTGTCCGACGGGACTGTCCAGATCGTCGGCGCCGACCCGGAGGGCTCGGTCTACTCGGGGGGCAGCGGGCGGCCGTACCTGGTCGAGGGGGTCGGGGAGGACATCTGGCCGGCGACCTACGACCGCGAGGTGGTCGACCGGGTGGAGGCGGTCAGCGACCGCGACTCGTTCCTGATGACCCGTGAGCTCGCCCGGCGCTGCGGACTGCTGGTCGGCGGTTCATGTGGGCTCGCGGTGGTCGCGGGGCTGCGGGTGGCCCGGGAACTCGGGCCGGACGGCCTGGTCGTCGTCCTGCTGCCGGACTCGGGACGGGGCTACCTGTCAAAGATCTTCAATGACGAGTGGATGTACGAGTACGGCTTCCTGGAGCCGCCGCAGACCGGCCCCACCGTCGCCGACGCGCTGGCTTACAAGTCCGAGCAGAACCGGCGCGCCCACAACGGGGATGAGGGCAACGCCCCGCCGGACCTGGTGCACGTCCACCCGGACGAGACAGTCGGCGCCGCCATCAGTTACCTGCGGGAGTACAACGTGTCGCAGATGCCGGTGGTGGCGCACGAGCCACCCCTGCGGGCGGCGGAGGTCGCCGGTTCGGTGCTCGAACGGCAGCTGCTGGCCGCGGTGTTCGCCGACCGCACCGCCGTCGACGCCCGAGTGACCCAACATCTGTCCCCGCCGCTCCCCATGGTCGGCAGCGGGGAGCCGCTGTCCCGGGTCGTGACGGTCCTCGGCGACGACCCGGCCGTGCTCGTGCACGAGGACGGCAACCCGGTCGGTATCCTCACCCGGTCCGACCTGCTGAGTTTCCTGGCCGCAACCCCGTAGCGTGACGATATGGATGCCATGGACGACATGCCGCCCGCAGGGTTCGAGACGCTCGCCATCCATGCCGGTCAGGAACCTGATCCGGCGACCGGTGCCGTCGTCCCACCCATCCATCTGGCCTCGACCTACGCCCAGGACGGGGTCGGCGGCCTGCGTGGCGGATTCGAGTACAGCCGGTCGGCGAACCCGACCCGCACGGCGCTGGAGAGCTGCCTCGCGGCGCTCGAGGGCGGCCGGGCGGCGCTGGCGCTGTCCTCCGGCATGGCGGCGACGGACACGCTGCTGCGCGCCGTGTGCCGGCCGGGTGACCATCTGGTCATCCCGGCCGACGCCTACGGCGGGACCTACCGGCTGGTCGCCCGGGTGCTGAGCGCCTGGGGCGTGGAGTACAGTGCCGTCGACCTCGCGGACCCCGAGGCGACCCGGGCCGCGATCCGTCCCGGGGTGACCCGCCTGGTGTGGTGCGAGACGCCGACCAATCCGATGCTGACGATCGCCGATATCGGCGAGCTCGCGGCGCTGGCGCACGACGCGGGCGCCCTGCTCGCGGTGGACAACACGTTCGCCTCGCCCTACCTGCAGCAGCCGCTGGCACTCGGCGCGGACGTGGTCGTGCACTCCACCACGAAGTACCTCGGCGGCCACAGCGACATCGTGGGCGGGGCGATCGTCGTCGCCGACCCCGGTCTCGCCGAGCGCCTGCGTTTCCTGCAGAACGCGGCCGGCGCCGTCCCGGGTCCTTTCGACTGCTGGCTTCTGCTGCGGGGCATCCGGACCCTCCCGGTACGGATGGATCGGCAGTGCGCGAACGCCCGGCACATCGCGACCCACCTCGCCGCGCATCCGGCGGTCGAGATGGTGCGATACCCGGGTATGCCCGGCCATCCCGGCTACCCGGTCGCCGTGAAACAGATGCGCGACTTCGGCGGAATGGTCTCGTTCACCGTGCGGGGCGGCCGGACCGCTGCCCTCGACCTGTGCGCCCGGACCAGGCTTTTCACGCTGGCCGAGTCGCTGGGTGCGGTGGAATCACTCATCGAGCATCCGGCCAGCATGACGCACGCCTCGGTCGCGGATTCGCCGCTTGCCGTTCCGGAGAACCTGGTCCGGTTGTCCGTCGGTATCGAAAGCGCGGACGATCTCGTCGACGATCTGCGCCAAGCCCTTGACGGACTGCCTCCGTCCCCGGCCGCCGCGGCCGGTACGACATAGCCCGTGCTCACGGCTGGTGCCGTATAGCCCCTCTACGGCGTAGCCCCTCTACGGCGTAGCCCCTGGTACGGCATAGGCAGAGCAGCATGGTCAGCCGGACGCCGATTGCCTACCGCCGTTCCTCACGGCGATCACGCGTCCGGTCCGCGCGCCCCGCCTGCCTCACCTGCGCGCCCTACCTGCAGAAAAGGCGAATACATGTACGCCGATCTGAACATGAGGACGACATAGCCATCCTTAACCGGTTAGGGTTGTCGTACTGCGTTGGAAGTCGCGGGCGGGAAGTCGCGGGCGGAGAACATATGGCTGCACGTGCGGGTAGGGCGGGCACGTGTCCGGTCCGTCAGGCCGCGAGCGTCAGGAGTGCTGCATGGATGCCTCGGCAGACCGTCGCACGCTCCTTCGGCAGGGGGCGCTCACCTGCGCCGCTCTCACCGTCGGCGCGGTGGTTATCGCGGATGGGCCTCTCGGCGAGGGAGGTTCGGTGAGCATCCCCACGACCGACAGCCGCACCGCGCTGGAGGAAGTCGAGTCCGCGCTGCGGACGCTGGCGCGCCGCTGGGAGACCACGCCGCCCGCCGAGCTCGTGTCCCGGCTGTCGGGCCTCGCTCATCATGCCCGCACCATCGGCCGGTGGCGGCTCGGCGAGGCACTACGGCGTGACTGGGCGCGAGCCCACGGCCGCATCCTGGTCATGACCGCCGTTGCGCAGGGCGACGCGGGTCTGCCGGCCCGGGCGACGGCCTCGGCCCGTTCGGCGCTGGTCCTCGCCCGTCACGTCGGCGACTCCACCACCGTGGCCCACGCGCGAGTCGCGTTGGCAGAGCTTGCCGCCTACGCCTTCGAGAGCACCGACGACGGCCTCCTGCTCGCCCGGTCGGCGCGTGCGACCGCCCCCCACTCGCATACCGCGATCCTCGCCATCACCACCGAGGCACACATCATGGCGGCCCGGAACATGCCGGTGGCCGGCATCGTCGAGAGACTGCGCGCGGCGGATGCCATCGCCGCGACGCTGCCGGCCGGTACTCCCGGTTACAGCCTGGACGGCATCCACCCGGCGTACCTGCCGACCTTCGGCGGCGCGGCCCTGGTGGCTGCGGGGTCGCTGGCGGAGGGAGAACGCCTGCTGGACGAGGCGGCCGGACTGTTCGACCGGTCCCGAGCCTCCGGTGCGCTGGCCGCCGTTCGGCTCTACCAGGCCTCGGCCGCGATGCGGGGACGTGACCTGGAACGGGCGCAGATGCTGGCGACCACGGCTCTCGCCGCGTCGGCGGTGCGGCCCAGCAGCTGGCTGTCCAACGGCATTCTCACTCTCGCCCAGCGGGCCCGCCGGCAGGGGGCGGACTGGTCCGGCCTGGTGGTACAGGCCAAGGAATGGTCGCCGCTCTGAATCTCGCTGCCATGTTGAATCTGACTGCCATGTTCCGAAACCGCGGATCGGTCGAGCGAGGTCGACGTACGGCCCGCGATGCGGTGGTGGTCCGCGGTGGACGGGTAGTGCGCAGCGGTCGAGAGGTATGCGGCGCTCGAGAGATGTGGGATGGGTGGGAAAGAGGCGGCGCGCGGGCGACGCAAGGTGGTCGGGTGGTCCAGGCGGGACAGGACGTCACGGCCAGGCCGCGGGCGGGGAGCCCGCCGTTCGCGCAGCACACCCAGAATCAAGGGGACAGCCACGATGACCGCCAGAACGGTCACCAACAACAGCAGGAGCACAAATTCGGAAGATGAGATAACTGCTGACGGCCCACCCTCGAGGGACCGTGCGGGGACAATGTTCGGAACGATCGGAAGCGGCGGCGGAGTTGCCCGGGCGCCGGGCGGACTGTGAATTGGCACGGCGCCACGCTATCCGTTGGCGGACAATGCGGTGTGACCGGGTGCATCGCACGGGACAACATGGCGGACATCTCGGAGATTTAGCTTCGAGAAAAGCATCCAGAGCCACTGGTGGACGACGTCAACCTGACCGCCGTGCGATACCCCTCGCGCGTATCTGCTCCCTCTCACCCGAAAGTCATATCCGCATCAACCCGAGCACGGGTTTTCCCCGGGGCAGGCCACCGCACACACTGGTTCCCGCCGATATGCCGTGCGGCGGATCTCGGCGACCCCTCCTCCGCACCCGGCCGACCATCTCGGCCGGCCAGGTCCAACCGGAGCGGCCTATCCCGTTCCAGCACCTCGGGGATAAACCGCGGACCACCTCCGACACCCGACACAATGCCGGGCGCGACCGCCTCGTCACCTGCCGTCCCCGCCTCAGTGCGCGCAAGGTCACCGAGGGTCGGCCGGTGCGGATCCGCTGTGACCAGCGGGCCACCGTCGCCCCCACCGCCCGGGTATCGACCATTGCCCGGAATGCGGGCAACCAGGCGCAGGTATGCAGGTCCGCGTGTAGGTCGGCGGATAGCGGGTAATCCCACGACAGCCGCGAATCATCCCCAGCGGACACAGCGAAGAAGGAGCCGGTATGAGCACCCGGGTCGGGACCCGAACCAACAGCATCAGCCTTGGAACGTTGCTCTACCTCGTCATCGGCGTCGTCATCACCGCGAGCCAGCACTACTGGAACTTCACCGACTGGGACGGCCATGCGCTGAGCAGCTTCTTCACTGCCGTGGTTGCGACCCTGCTCTGGCCACTGGCCATCTTCTACACGTTCGTCCTGGAGACCCGCTGAGCCAGGGCCGCCGCGCCGTCCCCTGCTGTGCCAGTTGCCGGCTCGACCAGCCGGAAAATCCCGATCCCGGCGGCATGTGCTGGGAGACCGACCCGCTCTTTCCGGTCCCATCCAGCCACGTCCTCCCGCGGGCGTTACCCCACGAATATTTCCGGCTGAATTCCGCCCGGCGGTGCGCACCGTCATGGCACTGCCGGGCGGAATCTGTATTCCTCCATCGGGCCAGCAGCCACGCCCATCGGGTCAACGACCGCCCGACCGGCCGGCGGAGCGGACCGCCGGCAATAAGCCGGCCATAGTTCAGCAACAGTCCCGGTGAACATCTTCACGGCGAGCGGTGCGTATCGGCCTGCCCCGATAGACTGCGCAGCGCCCCCGGCACTCGCCCGTTCGTGGTGTCGGCCCGCGAGCGAACCAGGGAGGCCATCCGATGGAACCGAGCCGGATCGTCAGTGTGGTGGGAAATCCCAAGCCCGCATCCCGCACCCGGCAGGTCGCGCAGGCGGTGGCCGCCAGCGTCGCCGCCGCGCTGAGCGCGGATGGTCTCGAGGCGGAAACCGACGTGATCGAGGTAAGCGAGCTCGGCGCCGGGCTGCTGGGCTGGGGCGATCCGACCGTCGCGGCGGCTCTGCGCACGATCCGCTCCGCCGACGTTCTTGTCATCGCGACACCCACCTACAAGGCGACCTACACCGGGCTGTTGAAGCTGCTGCTCGACCAGATCGGCGCCGGCGAACTCGGCGGGCTTCCGACCATCCCCGTCCAGGTCGCGGCCGCGCCAGAGCACGCGCTGGCCGTCGAGGTCCATCTGCGACCGGTGCTCGTCGAGATCGGGGCCGCCTGCCCGACAACGGGTGTCTTCGTCCTCGACTCCGCGCTCGACCAGCTGTCCGTCCTGCTCGACGCCTGGGGTGCGGTGAACCTGCCGGCGATCAGCGCCCTGGTCGCGGCCCGGCGTGCCGTGCCCGCGTCATCGGCCTGAGCCGCTCGGGAAGCCTTCGGTCCAGCGGGAAGCACCCTGCCCACCGCCCGCAGGAACCGGCAGCGGCGCCGGGCGCGGCCCGCTGCCGTCCGCTCGCCCAGGCGATCCGTTCCCACCCAGGCCAGCACCACCGCCCAGGCCGGCACCACCCAGGCCGGGTCCGTCCGCAGTGATCCCGTCGCCGTCGGTGATACCACCGCGATGGCCGCCGCTGCCGGCACCGATCCCGCCGGAGACGCCGCGGCTGCCCTCGACGGGGCTGCCGTCTGCGCCCTCGCGGGACAGGCCGGCCTCGCCATGGCTGCCACCATCCGCGCCAACGCCGTAGGGGCTGCCCTCGACGGGGCTGCCGTCGACGAGGCCACCACCGAGGGGGGCGGTGCCGGGTAGACCGGCACCGTAGGGGTTGGCGCCGAAGGAGCCGCCGATGCCGGGCAGATCCAAGCGGCCGAGCAGATCCCACCGGCCGGGGGCAACCGGACGGGCAGGGCGGCCGCCTGGCGGGTTGGTGGGAGCGGTCGGCGCCGAGCCGCGTGCCGCGCCAGCAGCGCCGTCGGGACCGCTGCTCGGCCCGGCCGGGTCGAGCAGCGGCGTCTGGCGCGCGGCGTCGCCGAACGGCGGGGGCGTCGCCCCATAGATCGGGTCCGGATAAGGGGGAAGCGTCGGTATGGGCGGGGTGAGTTCGACACTCCCCTGAGCGGGAAGGCCAGTCTGACCGGACAGCCCAGGATCGGACCCATCGGAGGTGCCGGTGCTGGCGCGCCAGAGCTCTGTCTCGGCCGCACGCTCCGCCCGCAGGCTCGCATCGTCGTCCCGGGCGACACCAAGCGGTGCGGCGACACCGAAGGCGGTCACGGCGACGGTGAATCCGCCCGCTGCCACGATCAGGCCGCGACGCCGGTCGCGCAGGCCGAGCCGAGCGACCTGGCCACGTACCGTGGCCGCGATCCCGAGAACCATGACCGCGACGGCAACCAGTGCCAGCGCCATGGCGACAACAGACATCGGGCCCCCAGATCGCGGCGGTTGACCGGACAGCCCGACCGTAACTCACCAACAGTTATGCCATCGATACGCTGAGCTCCGTGTCGGCCTCGCCGGTCGCCATCAGGACGGTGTACCTGACGATGCCGTGGGGGCCGAAGGCGCGGCGGAGACCGACGGTGGGGCCGGCACCGAAGTCGCAGCGGGCACCGAACTCACGGGAGGCGCAGAGGTCGCGACGGATGCCGAGGACATGGCGGATGCCGAGGAGTCGGCGGAGTCTCGCGGCTGGCCTGGCCAGCGAAAGATCGGTGGCCAGCGGCTCGGTGCCGAACGGGTGGGGCTCGCCGAGGGCGACGTTCCGGCCGAGCCGCTCGAACCGTTGGTGGGGCTGGAACTCCTTGTCCGCGGACGGCTCGGGCTACGCGACGGTGCCGTGGTCCGCGACGACTCGGGTATCCGGGGAGGCGCCGAGGTCCGGGCGGGAGTCGGGTATGACGGCGCGGACGTCCTCGGGGGCGACGATGTCCGCGTCGGGGCCGTGGACTGGGTCCGCGTGGGACTACGGCCGACGGCCGACGGTCGTGGCTGAGCGGGGCTACGCGGACGATTCGTCCCTACCCCGCCGGCACCACTCGGACCACTACCACCGTTCGAGCCACCGCCGCCCACCGAACCGCCACCGCCAGCCGGAGTGGACGGTGGCTTGGTCGTCGAACCACCACCAGATCGAGGGGGGGTGGTAACCGGCCCACCGCCGTGTGACGGGGAGACCGGGCCGGAGGGGGAAGTGGTGCGAGGCGGTGAGGTCCTGGGGGGTGAGGTGCGAGGCGGCGAGGTCCGGGGCGGCGGAGCGGGTTGGGGCGGCGGATCGGTCCAGGGCGGCGGAGCGGGTTGGGGCGGCGGTTCGGTCCGGGGCGGCGGAGCGGGTTGGGCTGGGGTGCGAGGCGCCGTGCCGGCCCCGGAGCCGGCCCGCCCGCCGCCCGCCGGAGAGGCCGGGTGAGGGGCGCCACCTGCGCCGGAGCCGGAAATGCCGGACCGTGCCGACGGCGGGCTGACAGGTGGCCCCGCGCCAGTCGCAGGCTGTGGCTGTCCGTAGGCGGCCGGGCTCGACCCACCCGCATCCGCGGCGGCCGGGCTACCGTCGGGACCGCTGACAGGCCCGGACGCGCCGGGGGGATCTCCCCGACGGGGCACGATCGTGGCCGTGCCGGACGGCCGCGGCAACAGGAGCACACCGCTCGAGGATCGGTTGCGGTCGCCACCGTCCCCGGTGCCCACGCCGTGCGCGGCCAGCACGCTGAACGCGAGCAGCGCCACCGATCCGGCACCGGTGACGATGCCGGCGCGGCGGCGGCCGTGAATCCAGGCCCATTCGGCCTGGCCGCGAACCAGGCCGAGGATCCCGGCGGCTATTACCAGCCCGGCAACAGCCAGGCAGAAGTACATCATGGAGACCCCCCGCGGGCGTAGTCGCCTACCAGACTAGGGGCGATCCAGTGATTTTCTCCGAACGGGAGCTACAAAGCGTTTCTACTCTTTCCCGACTCGTGACTGATATCACCGGTTGAATCAGTATCCGGACCTGTCGAAGCAATCCGATCGAGGATACCCGCGGTATCGGTTCCCGCTGGAAGCGTGCCGAAAGCGAGACCGCCGTCACCGGCAAGCCGGGACGCGCAGAACGCATCCGCGACCGCCGTCGGCGCGTGCTGGACGAGCAGGGATCCCTGCATGACGAGCGCGAGCCGCTCGACGAGCCGACGAGCGGTGAACGGATCGCCGACGGCATCCGCGAGGTTCCCGCGGAGCTGGTCCCAGGCCCGATCGAGCCGGGAGTCGGCGCCGCGCGCCGCGTCGATGTCGGCGCTCACCTCCGCCAGGCCCCCCGGTTCCCGGCTCAGCGCCCGCAGAACATCCAGTGCGTTGACGTTCCCAGAACCCTCCCAGATTCCGTTCAGGGGCGCCTCGCGATACAGCCGCGGCATTCCTGATTCCTCGACGTAGCCATTTCCACCCAGGCACTCGAGTGCCTCCACCACGACTCCCGGTGCACGTTTGCACACCCAGTACTTGGCCACTCCTGTCGCGATTCGCCGAAAGGCCCGCTCGCCCTCGTCACCGCGGACGGAACGATCCACGGCACCGGCGATCCGCAGCATCAGCGTGGTGGCCGCTTCGGTTTCGACGACAAGATCGGCCAGCACGTTGCGCATCAACGGCGCGTCGATGAGCCGGCTGCCGAACGCCCGCCGGTACCGCACATGATGCGCCGCGGCCGTCACCGCCGCCCGCATCCCGGCGGCGGCGGCGAGGGCGGCGTCGAGCCGGGTAAGCGTCACCATCTCGAGGATGACGGCGACGCCGCGTCCCTGCTCCCCGACGAGCCAGGCATGCGTGTCGTCGAACTCCGGCTCGCTGCTGGCGTTGCTGCGATTGCCGAGTTTGTCCTTCAGCCGCTGGATACGGAAGGTGTTGCGGCTGCCGTCCGGCAGTACCCGTGGGACGAGAAAGCACGACAGCCCGCCGGGCGCCTGCGCCAAGACAAGGAAGAGGTCGCTCATCGGGGCGCTGGTGAACCACTTGTGCCCACGCAGCCGGAAGGTGCCGTCCGGGGCCGGAGTCGCCGTCGTGGTGTTCGACCGCACGTCGGAACCGCCTTGTTTCTCGGTCATGCCCATGCCGGCGAGCAGGCCCGCCTTGCCGGCCGGCACCCGCAGCCCCGGGTCATACACCCGGCTGGTCAGCAGCGGCTCGTAGCTGGCCGCAAGCTCCGGCGCGGCCCGCAGCGCGGGAACCACGGCGTAGGTCATGGACGCCGGACACAGATGGCCCTGCTCCACCGTGCCCCAGACCAGGATGTTCGCGGCCCGCGCCACGTGCGCGCCGGGGCGCGGTTCGGCCCACGGCACGCCGGCCATTCCCTCCCGCACGGCGACGTCGAGCAGGGCATGCCAGGCCGGGTGAAACTCGACCTCGTCGATGCGGTGGCCGTAACGATCGTGGGTGCGCAACTCGGGTGGATGCCGGTCGGCCTGCTCGGCCCAGCGCAACGCCTGCTCGGAGCCGGCGAGCACGCCGAGCCGGCGCAGGCCGGGAAGGTGCCAGCCCGCGCCCTCCCGGACGAGGGCGCCGCGCAGGGCCGGATCCGCGGACGGGTCATGGCCGACCAGCGGCGGCGGCTGGTTGGTCACCAGATGGGTGCTTCCGGAGCTTCCGGTACCACCAGTCGGCGTGCTCATCGCGACTCCTGTCCCTCTCCCCCACGACGTACCGCCCTGGCCCGGCAGGCCGCCGGTCGACGCGCGGGGCGCCGATGCAACGGCAACGTAATCATCGGCGGTGGCACCGGCCGTCCCGGGGAATTCGCCGATGCCACCTGACGGTGTGTCGAGGCGTCCAAGTTCTACCAAGTACCAGCGTCGTGATCCGCTGGCCGCGGGATGCCAGTGCACCGACGCACCGCCCACAACGTGCGCATGGGATGGCTGGTGGACGGTCGCTTTATTGATTCTGCCGACCGCCTGACTGTCTCGCGCCCACGGTTAACGAGGTGCTTGGTAGGCATGGGGTCCCAAGAAGGATCCCCGGAATCAGTGTTCTGGGCGTCGGGAGGAGTGGCGGCCGCGCGAGCCCGCGGGTCGGATCCGCCAGGCAGCGGGCCCCCGCGGATCGACCGGCTCCGCGACGTCGCACGGACGCGCTCATCACACCCCGCGTCAAGCCGCGATCATCTGATCCTGCTGCGCGACCCTCCGCCAGGCGGGTCGATCGGTGCATTACACAGAGTATCCACGAATGCGGAAAGTAACGACCTTTGGCGGTCGACACCAGCACCATTCGCCATTGGATGGTGACCAGATCTCGCCGCCCACGGCCGTCCCCACGACGCGACCAGGCACGCAAGGTCAGCACCAAGATGCCTGTCGCAAAGCAACATTACCTTGGGCTTTCACTGTGTAACTTTGGGTATCCACAATTCCGCCCCACGGAGAATCGACGAGACCGCAGCCAGGTCGCCCCCGAACCATCCCATTGTCGCGGCCCGCACACTGCGCGATCGGGGCGGACCCAAACGAGCGGCGGCCACCGAAATCTGTCGGCAAGAACTCGTATGCTCACCCAGGGCTGCGCGAAGGTAGCTTTCGGCTACGATCAACTACGTTGAGTAAACGCCAGGTGTGATGGCTCACGCGT
>NZ_JALKFZ020000116.1 GCF_023243075.1 Frankia sp. AiPa1
CTGATCGTCCTAGTGGTCCGGCTCCCCAACCGGGAGCCGGACCACCCATTCATGATCATTGTGGCCGCGGTGTGGCCACGAACAGCGCGGTGACGCCTGTCATTTCGCGACACATCCCGTCATCACGCAGCGTAAAACATGCTGGTAGAACACCCTATTTGGCAGCGCTTGACACGTTGCGGCAGCCCGTCCGGCCGGCTGAAAACCTACCTGCGCGGACCGGGCCGGATTCTGCACTCGAAGCATCCCGACACCGTCTACCAGGAAATCCGGGGCTACCTGCTCACCCACCACGCGATCACCGCCCTGACCTGCCAGGCCGCGACCGCCGCCGGGACCGACCCCGACCGGATCAGGTTCACACGCACCGCCAGGATCATCCGGGACCGGGTCGCCACCGACCCGGCTTTTTCCCCCTGATCAGCGCACACACACTCTCGACGAGATCGCCGCCGACATCACCCGGCCGACCCGGCTCAACACCCGCCGCGAACGCACCTACCCCCGCGCCGTCCGTCGTGCCCGCCACAACCAGTACCCGGTCAAGAAACCCAGCCACCACGGCACCCGCCACCCCGCACCGCCCACGATACGGCTCGTAACCCGGCAAAACCCCAGGCCGCAACTTGACCCACTTAGCGGAAGCGGCATTGGCCCGAGCCTGGTACTCGGGCGGCGTTTAGAGGGCAAGTTCGGCGATAGCTTATCCGCCGGTGCGGTACGAGGTTCCAGTACGATCTGTCAGACGCAGGGCCTGCGGTGGAGCCGGGGGGGCGGGCCATATCTCGATCAGATGATATTCGAGAATCGGTGACTCTTCCTCGTCTTCGGAACCATGTTCCGCGTAGTTCCACGCATCGTCTCTTCCTCGGGCCGAGAAACGTACGCGATACTCGTCCACATCTGAAATGGCGAAGTTCGGCGAGGAGCCTTTCGGCCCGAGATCAACACCTCCTATTCGCAGTACGCCGTTGCGTACGGTGAAACTCACCTCGACGACCTCGGTCCAGTCGGAACCAGGTAGAGCAGGTGCCTCATCGAGGGTTTCGACGCTCACGTGGACTTGCTTGTACTGGGCGCCGGTGAAAATCATGACAGCGCCGCGACGGACTTCCACGAGCCCGTTCCCCGCTACCACCGGAACTTCACCGGGGTCCGGCAGGCCGTCTCCATAGAGCACGAACTGGGCTGGTTGCGTGAATACAAGCTCTTCATGCATAAGCCCATAGTATCGAAGGACGGCGGTGATGGGCAGGTCGTGAGGCGGCACGCTGACGGCGGTCCAGCGACGAATGCCGCCCCACGACCAGTACTCGGCCCGAACTAGGATTGTCTAGGGGGTAAGCTCGATGTAGAATCCGTCTCCGTCGACAATCCTGTTGCCTCCGTACCCAACCCGAAGGGCGTTTCCAGCCCCGTTGTTCGCGGTAGCAGAAATATCATACACCTCATACGTCACACCGCGAACGCCCTGCCAGTTACCCAAGGCATCATAGTCGTCCTCCCGCGTCGTAGTGGCAGGCGGGTATTCGTCACACTGGTTTCCTGGACTGGTGACGAAGTTGCGGCATTTATTAGTCCTGTTCTTGTCCTGCAGTGACTGATCGCTCGTGTAGTAGAGCAGGTTCCCGTCCGTTTTTCCTCGCCCGTGCCGGCCGGGGTTTCCCTGGAGCGTGTCCTGCGCCGTGGCGTAGTTGCGGGCCGCCACGCCGTACACGCCGTCAGACATCGACATCGGTATGATCGGCGTCGTTCCTACGACCACGCATCCGGCGTTGTAGTTACCGCGGAGATGGTCGCAGCGGATCGCCTGGTCATCGGTGATGTCCATATTTACACCGGCGAACACGTCAATGTATCCTGGGATATAGGATTCGTACGACACAGCAGCTGTGTTCGTCCACCCGACGTTGGGGTAGCCCGGGTCATCACAGTCGGGATTCCAAGTCTCGGACCCGACGGGATTGGACTCGGAGATTTCAATCGTCCCGACGCCGCCTCCAATGTTTTCCCGGCAGGACAGGCCGTTGTCATAGCTAATCTGCTGAAATCTAAGAGTCGGCTCGTTGAACTCGGTTATGTAGTGAAAAGTAAGCTGGGTGGTCCAATTCAGCGAGGATGGTGGCAAAATATGCTGCGCCCAGTAGACATCGTAGACCATAAAAGCCACCTCCTCGCCATTCTCGATCACATTGTGTCGCCTCTGCTCGACATGGCACGATTCAAATCGACCACTCGAATATTCCTGCAGTGTCTCGCCGTTTCTGTGCGCGGCGAGGTAAGCGCAGTCAGGCGACCCGTCATCGGACTCCAACGCGCTGACCGCAGCCTGGCGGGAAGCGCTGGACGGCGCCGCGGCATCCGCACTAACGCCGTCGCAGATCTTGGTAGTTCCGCGACTGCTGCAGCTTTCCGCCGATCCACCAGGCTTAATGTTTCTGATGACGCCAGGAGGAACCGGGCTGATCTTGCCGTGCGTGGACCTGGCAACCGGGGGAGTCGCCCGCGAACCCGGAGCGGCAGCCTGTGCTGTCGAGGTGATCGCGAAGGCTACCGAGGCTATGAGCGTGATCGTGAGAGGGACACGGAGCCGCTTTACCCTTCGGAAGATTTTGACCATCCCCTCCGCCTGCTACTCAAAGTAATCAACTGTGTCGATCGGCGTCGCCACGCTACAGAGTCCGACACTTCCGGGCAATAACGTCCGAACACGACTAGGTCACCTTGTGTTGCAGAAAGCCGCTAGATCTGTGCAGCTTGGAGGGGAGGTTTGCACTCTATGTGTCTACATGGCAACATTTGGTAGCTATTACCTTGGGCTTGCGTTGGTTGATTCGAGATGAAAAGAGGGTCTAGCTATGGGCATCGCGAGGGATGTAGGGGCCGCCGGGGAGATCCCATTCGATAAGGATCGTGAAGGTGGCGCCGAGGCGCAGCGGGATTGGAGCGTCCGAACTCCGGCTCTGGCTCACTTTTGGTTCGCGCTGTGGTTCGACTGGAGGTGAGAGACCATGCGCCACGAGGCACTGTGATCCGTGTGCGGGTGTGAGACCCGCGCCGCCGGTTCCGTCGCAGCGGAGCGGCAGAAGCTGGAGGCAGCCGGGGGGGTTTGGTGAGACGACTGGACCGGGTGGGGAGCAGCCTCGACAACGACGGGACGCACCGGCACTACCGGACGGTGTGGGTCCGGCAAGCGAGACGGGAAGGTGGACGCGAGGAACCAGCGTTGTAAAGCTCCTTAAGACCTCCGCCAGCTCGAAACCCGGTGGATCTGGGCTGGATAGCGGTGCGTACCGCCTGCACGGGCGGGAACTCCTGGATCGGATTGATCTTGCTGGTCGGGAGGCCACGGTGAAGGACTGCGGCGTAACCGTGGCGATGCCGCAGGGGCAAAGCTGGCCGCCTCACCCGACGAACGGAACACAGTGAACGTGGGAACCATCTCGGAACCTCCGCCCGATCCCGCACTCCAGACGGGTCGGCTGGGAAGGCGCGTCGTCCGCCGATGGCCCGAGGTGGGGCGGAGGTAGCTGTTCAGCTGAGGTCGAGGCTGAATGTGCTGTTCAGGCCGGGTGTGCGGCGGGTGGGAGCCAGGGGCCCGTGGTGAACAGTTGAACGAGGGCGTCGAGGGTGTCGACGCCCCATTTGCTGGCGGTGGACAGGTAGGACTGCACGACGGCGAAGTCCGCGAGGCCGGTCAGGGTTCGCCAGCAGCCACCGGATACCCGTTGCTGGATCTTGACTGGTCGGACGTCGCGTTCCGCGAGGTTGTTCGAGAACGGGACTGTCAGGTCGGTCGCGAACCGAAGGATCATGTCCTCATACCGGTGGAACCGGCGGATCAGCACCCGGGCATCCTGGGCGAGCGGGCTGCGTTTCCCCTGGTTGTCGGTCTCGCCGCGGGCGAGCGCGCCGAGATAGTGGTTACGGATCTCGGCCAGGGTGGCCGGGTCGAGGGTGTGCCGGCCGGCCGCGCGGGCGGCGGTCGCGGCGTGGTGGGCGTCGAGCAGGGTGCTGGCCAGCGCGTCGGCCCAGACCTGCCCGGGTGGGTCACCGTCATGGACCTGGCGCAGGTCGCGGAGCAGGTGGGCGCCGCACCAGGCGTGCAGAGCCCCGGCCAGGTGGGCGTAGCCGCTGTAGCCGTCGCGGACCAGCACCCCGGTGAACGTCGGCCAGACCCCGCCGGCGTCGATCGTGGCGGCCGAATGGTCTCCGACGTGCATCACGGTCAGGTAGTCGGTGCACGCGACGTGCAGGTAGCGCAGCGCGCCGTCGGCGCGGGCGGTGGTCTCGTCCGCGTGTGCGACCGGCTCAGCGACGCCAACCTGATCATCCCGCTCGGCGACGCCGCCGTCCCGGCCCGCTCCGGCCTGCCCTGCCCGCCGGGTATCGCCCCGATCCGGCTGTCGATCGCCGAGACCGCCCGGCTTGCCCACCTCGCCGCCCGCTACACCGCCGGGCTGATCAGCGCGGCGGCGGTCGCGTTCGCGCTGCGCTGGTCGCTACGCCGGCGCCGCCACCAAGCCGCGGCCCGCTGACACCACTACAGCACCCGGCTCACCGCCGCCACCGCAACCGGCACCGCGTAGCCCTCCACGGCCAGGAAGCAGATCACCTGATGTAACCACAGTCAGCACACATGGCATCATGCTAAGCGGCAGCACGATCACAGATCGGAAAACCGCGACTATAATACACACCACCCGGTTACCCAGGTCGCATGCCGCGGCGGGGAGAGCGTCTGGACACTCGCCCGATCGCAACGTCGAACGTCACCTCCCTCGATCCCTCGGCCGTTGCGATCACTCCCATCACGCGACCTCACGTCGCACGGCTGCCCTCAGCTCCACCCACCCTGCCGCGACAGAGCAGGCGGTGAAGTAAGGTCGGCCCGGGACGCGGTACTGGTATTGCTACCAGCCCGTTTCCCCGGACCGCCTTCCGCACCGGACATGCGACTCTCACCGCATCCGGCGCTCCACGGATTCCCTTGGGGCCACGCGGCTCAGGCCGTCGCGGATCTCGCCCATGGTGTCGGGATGTTGTAGCCCCGCCAGCGATACCGGGTTACTTGCCCCGCTGGGGAACGAACAGCATGACCCCGTCCTCTTCGGGTCGCCAACCGGGATCGCCGGTCAGATAGCGCCGTCGCAGAGTCCTCCAGTCGATCCCGGGATGCTGTTTCCTCAGCCACAAGGTCACCCGACGCCAACTGAAGGCGTCGAGATAGTGGAACGTGGCTGTAGACGACCCGAACCGGAAGTAGTAACACCATCCCCGCATCACCGCGTTGAGTTGGCGAAGCAGGTGAGCGAGGGTACGTTGTCCTCTCTTGCTGGTGGCCGCCCGCACCTTCTCCGTGATCGAGGCCAATGCCTTCTTCGACGGATAGGTATAGACGTAGTACCTGCTGGTGCCTCGCTTGCGCCTCCGCTGAATATGGAAGCCGAGGAAGTCCAGCCCCTCATCGATGTGGCCGACTCGGGATTTGGCCGCGGACAGTCGAAGCCCCAGCGGGGCCAGGACGGCCTCGACCTCCTCCCACAGCGCTTCCGCATGGGCTCGGGCACCACACACCATGATCAGAAAATCGTCCGCATAGCGAACGATCCGGTAGGTGGCTCCTCCGCGCCTGCGGTGTGCTGTCCGCCTGCCGCCACTGCCGTGGGCGTCCCATTTGGCGCAGAAATGTTCATCCAGCGCGGACAGGGCGATGTTGGCCAGCAGCGGCGAGAGTACGCCCCCAACGCAGTTGGCAACTGGCCGACCGGTCACCCTCCGTATCGGAGCTGGCGGCCGGGCTACTGTCGGCTCCGGATCGCTGTCGAAGTGGGATCCGATGACGGATCATGATCTTCTCGGGGCCGATGAGAACGTTCTTGACGAGTAGTCGCAGGACGCGCTGGCGGTCGGCGATCTGGGTGCTTTTCGCGTTCTCGCTCAGCTGTGACAGGAATCCCTCAAGGTCGGCCGCGAGGGTGAGGTAAAGGTCGCGGTCGGCGATCTGGCTGTCGAGCGCGTCGAGCTGGCCGCGGAGGTTCGTCTCGCGGGTGCGTAGCTCGGGCATTCGCGCGCGGAGTTCGTCGAGCGTGATCAGCTGTTCCTGAAATGCCTCGATCATGCGGGCGATGGCGGTGGTGGTCTTCGTGAGCGCGAGCTCGACCTGCTCGTGCTCACGCTTGGCGGGGTCCGAATTACGGGCCTGACGCAGCCGGCTGTCGATCTCGGCGTGAATGAGGGTCGGATCGCTGATGAGTTTCGTGATGTGTTCCCAGACGACGTCGTCGAGGTAGTCGGCGCGGACCGGTTTGTTCCAGCAGACCCGGCCGTTCTCGTAACGGTAGTCGTCGGACCCGAGGCACCGGTAGTAGTAGATCTTCTTGTTCGAGGTTCGTGTCGAGGTGCGGTAGTAGCCGTAACCACATGCCGAGCATGCGGCGAGACCCTGCAGAAGCGATGGGGTCGTCTTCGTGTTGCGCGGGGCGAAGCGTTTGTTCTCCTCCAGTCGGGCTGCGACCCGGTCGAAAACCTCCTCGCTGACAAGAGCGGGAACGGAAATCTCGACCCACTCGTCACGCGGCCGATCGACGACCCTGGTCGGTCGTGCCGTCGAGCGCCCTTGCAGCCGTGCCACCCGGTTCAGCCCGGCCGGCGTGTTGTCGACCATCGTCTTCCCGAACACCGCCTTCCCCTTGTAGGTGGGATTCCGTAGCATCGCCCAGATCACCGACCGATCCCAGCGGTTCTTGCCGGTGCGAGTCGGCACACCTTTCTCCATCAGCCAGCGGGCCAGCTCGGCGATGGAGGCGCCCTCGTCGGCGTAGCGGCGGAACATCTCGGCGACCAGGATCGCCTCGTGCGCCACGACCTCGTAGCCGGCGCCGAGGTGGTCGGAGCGGCGCCGGTAGTGATATCCGAACGGCGCGCCGGACAGCACGTTCACCGATCCCGCCCGTGCACGGTGGGCCTTCCCACGCCGGTAGCGCTCCAGGATCTGGGCCTTCTCATACTCGGCGAACATTCCCTGGAACTGAACCATCAGCTGGTCTTCCGGACTGTCCCCGCGGGGCCCCTTAACGAATTCGACACGGGTACCCGCCCGCGCGAACTCCTCCATCAGCAGAGCCTGGTAAGCGAACTTCCGCGCGAGCCGGTCCGGTGAATAGCACAGAACCACGTCGATCTGTATGGCCGCCACCAGGTCCCGCAGCCGCTCCAACGCCGGGCGGGTCAGCGTCGCACCGGAATGACCATCATCCTCGAAGACCCATTCCTCTGGCAGCGTCGCTCCCATCTGGCTGACACGTTCACGCAACGCCGCCGTCTGCGAGACGATCGTCTCGTTCTTCTTCTGCCGGTCCGACGACACCCGGGCATAAATCGCCACGTTCGTCATGAGCGTCTCCTCTCTGTTGATCGTTGTGAATCCTCAAACGCCGCGGCGGGACCAGAACTCCATACGCAATCGACAGATCCCGGGCGGCGTGACGGTCGAACACGTACTCCAAGGCGATCGCCCGCTCATTCATCCGTCGGACGCCCCACATCGGCCGACACGAGATAGTCCCTCAGCGCACCCGCGACCACCGCCGAAATCGTCGCACCGCGCCCGCGGGCATCGGCACGTATACGCTCGGCTATCACCGCGGGCAGCTTGACGGTGAACACGACATTCGGCTCGGGCACCGGAACCGGTCCGCCGGACTCCGCGTGAACCACATATCGCCGGGCCTGACGCAGCGACACGGAAAACCGTGAGGACAGCAGAAGGGCGACGTCCACAGCCGGGACGCCGCCCTCCAGCAGCCGTGCCGCAGCGTTCACCCGCTCGGCATACTCGCCTGCACCCACCCGAGAGTGATCACCCACAGGCAGATCACTACTACCATCTGTGTCACACGGTCACGTCGACACGCCGAGGCCGCTCCAGGCGCCGGTAGCTCAGCGTCACCTTGAACTCGAAGTTGCCAACTGCGTTGGGGGCGTAACGATGCCGCCCTGGGGTGTGCCGGTGTTCATGTCCCGGGTCGCGCCGTCGGCAGACATGATGCCCGCCTTCAGGAATGCCTTGACCAGGGCGAGAACTCGCTTGTCTCCGATTCGTCGGCGCACTCGTTCCAGAAGAGCGGAGTGCGCGATGTTGTCGAAACACGCCTCGATGTCCGCGTCCAGCACCCAGTGATAGCCCTTGGTGCCGAAGTGGTGGATCTCGGCGATCGCGTCCTGGGCCCGACGCTCGGGGCGGAAGCCGTAGGAAACCGGCTTGAAATCCGCCTCAAAGATCGGTTCCAGGACCAGCACGAGGGAAGCTTGCACAAGCCTGTCCGTCGCGGTGGGAATTCCCAACCTCCTGAGCTTTCCCCCGCTACCCGGCTTAGGAATCAGGCGTTCCCGCACCGGTAAAGGGATGAACGCGCGGGCCTTCAACTGCTCCCGCGCATTAGCCAGAAAGACCACGACGTCGGCGTCGTCGGCGATGGAGGCCGGGGTCACCCGGTCCACGCCTGCGGTGCGCGCCCCCTTGTTACCCCTCACTCTTTCCCACGCGACCGTGAGGAAATCGGGGTGATGCACGAGGTTGTAGAGGTCATCGAACCTGCGGTCGGGATCATCGACCGCCCATCGGTGCAGCTTGGTCTGCATCCGTCGTACCCGCAGCCGGGCCCCGTCAGGGTCCGACCACAGCTCACCGGTGTTCACCAGTGTCTCCGTCCCTTGCAGTTCCTCAACTACGTGAATCCGCTGGGTCGCTTCGCCATGTGGACGGCTTTCCCGCCCTCGGACTACTACCGGCCCTCCGCCCCACCTCGGGCCATCGGCGGACGACGCGCCTTCCCGGCCGACCCGTCTGGAGTGCGGGATCGGGCGGGGGCTCCGAGATGGTTCCCACGTTCACTGTGTTCCGTTCGTCGGGTGAGGCGGCCAGCTTTGCCCCTGCGGCATCGCCACGGTTACGCCGCAGTCCTTCACCGTGGCCTCCCGACCAGCAAGATCAATCCGATCCAGGAGTTCCCGCCCGTGCAGGCGGTACGCACCGCTATCCAGCCCAGATCCACCGGGTTTCGAGCTGGCGGAGGTCTTAAGGAGCTTTACAACGCTGGTTCCTCGCGTCCACCTTCCCGTCTCGCTTGCCGGACCCGCACCGTCCGGTAGTGCCGGTGCGTCCCGTCGTTGTCGGGGCTGCTCCCCACCCGGTCCCGTCGTCTCACCAGACCCGGCTGCCCCCAGCTTCTGCCGCTCCGCTGCGACGGAACGGCGACGCGGGTCTCACACCCGCACACGGATCACAGCGCCTCGTGGCGCACGGTCTCTCACCTCCACTCGAACCACAGCGCCTCACGGCGCAAACCGAAAGTGCGCGAGAGCCCGAGGTCGGACAGTCCCCCCTCGCCCGCCGCACCCCCGACGAGGGGGTCTAGAGCAGGCCGACGGACCGCAGGAGGAGCTGCCACTCGGCGACGACGTCGCGGGACAGGGTCAACGCGTCCAGGACGACCATGGGCGACCCCGGCGGGTTCCACTGGTGGGAGGAAAACCCGCGATTCGGCGGCGCGACCGCACGCTGATCTCCCGGTTCTCCGGCCGAGGGCACCCACGCTCGTGCCGTCGCCACCTCGCGACATCTGGTGGCCCGAACGGAGCGGAAAACCGCTGCTGTCCGACGCGCTGTGGCGGAGTCAGATATCGACGGGTGGCCCGCTCAGGATGCCCTGACTCCGGCTGTCGGGTGCTCCTGCTGTCCTACCTGGAGCTGTTTGACGAGGAACCGTGCCGGGTCGGCGACGTCGTGGCGGTGGCCGTGGTCGTCGAGGTAGTGGTAGCGGTCGAGGTAGCAGCAGCCGGTCTCCTGGTAGCCGAGCCGCTGGTAGAGCGCTGCGGCGCGCGGGTTGTCGTCGGTGACGCCGAGTCCGATCTGGTGGTGCCCACGGTCGTGTGCCAGGGCTTCCGCGGTGCGGACGACAGCCGTTCCGATGCCCTGGGACTGCAGTTCGGCGGGCCAGACGGCCAGGCCGTTGAGTTCGGGGCACTGGGGGTAGCGCTGGTTCACTTCGGGTGCGGCGCATCCTTGCCACAAGATCTCACCCGTTCCGACGGGGACGTCGTCGACCCAGGCGATCAGATAGGTGCTGAGGCCGCGTTGCTGGCGTTCGAACCTGATGGCGTGTCGCCGGGTCTGCCCGGGCGAGGGCATGCAGGCTTCCAGCAGTTCAAGGTCTTGTTCCTGGCACTCCCGGGTGTCCATTCCTCATCGTCCCGCCGCCGGCCCGCCGGCCCGCTGACGGGCCACCGGACAGCTCGGGGAACCACAGTCCGTGGTTACCCGCTCCAGAATGATGATCGCCTCGGCGGTCCTCCCGTCTGGCGCGTCGGGCTCCCGGCCGCCCGGTGCACGCCGCGGTGTGGTTCCGGTTGCTGCGACACCTGCTAGACGATGACCGGGGCATGGCTGGCCACACGCACCCGGTACCGCCCCTGCGGCGGACTCCCATGCGCGCGATGGCGCCGCCGCGGCGACGAGCCGGCAGAGTCAGCAGGATCCACCCCGCCTGTCTACCGGCCAGCCACCCCACCGCCCGCGCCCGGGCGGCGTCCCCGGGCCAAAAGGTCAGCTGGCATACCCCCTCCACAAGACTCTCCACGAGGGGCTCCAACAGACCCTCCGGCTCTATCCGGAGGCCCCGGGCGGTCCTGTCCGGGGCCGGGGTCGTGTTTTGGCTGGGGTGCCGCGGAGGAGACGTAGGAGGGTCAGGGCGCGTCGGGCGCGCGCGGGGTGGCGGCTGAACAGGGCGATCAGTCCGGCGAGCAGGGTCAGGACCGCGTCGGGAAGGTAGCGCAGGAGCAGGCCGGCGAGCAGCGGGAGCGAGGCCGCGGCCAGGCAGGCGGCGACGATGCTCATCGGCGTGGGCTCCGTGGTGATGCCACTACCATCGGGCCCGCCGCTCGGCGGGTCCGCGAGACCCCCGGGCGGCGGGGACGAACATCCTCGAACAACGGCAACAGCGGTTGCCGCTGGGATGTGTCGGCAGGTGGGCGTGATCGCCTTGGCACAATGAGCTCACCAGAAATTGGCCGCACCCGAGCAGCGGGGGCTCACCTCTGAAGGAGTCTCAATGGAAAAGGAACGCGGTACTGCTTCAGCCATGAGGTCCTCAGCGAAGTCGGCAGGGATAGATCACCTGCCCTCTATGCCACACTGTGTGACAGGAATCTGTAAAGAGGGTGACAGGCCCGTGCGTCACATGGCGTGTCACTGTCACGTCGAAGGCGGTCCATTGCTATTTTCCGTCCACGGATGAGGTAGCCAGACATGGAAGGACCGGTAGAGAGCGGCGCCTCGTACGAGACGCCAGCGGTCTGGACACGACGCTGCTCGCCGATGGATTCCATCTGGCCGCGGTGCGGCGACGGCGTCGCGCCGCGGCCTTCGCCGCGCAGGTGCTTCGCGTCTACGGCTACGCATGCGCCGCATGCGGCTTTGACGGCCGCCTCGGGGCAACCCCGGTCGGGCTGGAAGCCGCACACGTCCGCTGGCACAGCCAACACGGCCCCGACACGCTCGCGAACGGCCTCGCGCTCTGCTCGCTGCACCACACGCTGCTCGATCTTGGCGTACTCGGACTCACCCCCAACCGCACGATCAAGATCTCCGAGCTCTACACAGCCGATTCCTCATCTGGCCGGGCGATCCAAGACCTTGCTGGACGTCCGCTCGCCGCACCTGAACCCGGTGTTCCTCTTGGGGACGTGGAATACATCGCCTGGCACGGCCGCCAGGTCTTCCGGGCCGCAGCGGCCTGACCTGCCAACCGGACCATCGGACCGGCGCCCCGCCGCGCGAGGCCGCCGGCCAGGCTGGGATGATGACCGCGATCGACAACTGGACATGGCCGCCTCCGGCGGGCCTCCTGGACGGCGGGCAACGGTGCCCGCCGGAAGCGACATCGTCGCTTCGCTCCCCTGGGCGCGGGAGGTGATGCCCCATGACGCCGGAGATGGTCACGCTCGCGCTGATCGTTCTCACCGTCATCCTCGCGCCGAACCGCCGGTAGCGAGGAGGGGTGGGCGCGAGGATCCTCCTCGGCCCACTTCCGCCCATAACTCGCAACAGAAGGTGCGAGTTGCTCAACACGCGTGACATTCACTGTGTGGCGCACTCCACATGCTGGACACTCCGTGAGAAGTGCCGAACGCGCTATGGGTAACGACGGCGAATCGTCGTCTTGCCGACCCGCGTTATTCCAGATTCACGCTCTGTCAAGTTTCGCCCTGGCGCGCCCGGTAGTTCGCGGGGTCCACACCGGACTCGCGAGAGCTGGGCTCCGCAGGCCTTGACCGCCGGCAGCCCGGACAGGATGTCCCGCATCGTGGCGGCGAAGCGATCGGCCAGCGGTGGCACGAAGGTTGGCGCGCGCCGGCGGTCGTGTGAGGTTCGGAGGGTGTGCGCATCCAGGGCATCGCCCTGTGGCCTCAGCCTGGATGCACCGGCTGGATTTCCGCACCATTCCCGTTGATCTGTAACGATCGTTAACGTTCGGTAGTTGTT
>NZ_JALKFZ020000035.1 GCF_023243075.1 Frankia sp. AiPa1
CCACAACTGATCAACCAGGGACCAGGGGGTCAAATTTCCGAGACCCCCACGTGGTCAGTTTTCAGGAAGCCTTGACAACGTCAGCGCCGATGCCCGCACCCCGTGATCCACATCTAGGAGAACCATCCGCCCCGAACGGCGAACGTCGATCGTCGGCCCCTTGGGAGCCGACACCGGCCCCGGTTGAGGCAGCAGATCATCAACGACTTGCGCCACGCTCATCCGCACCATCGCCCCTCCTCCGTAGGTTGCTGGGCTCCCCTGGCGCGCCAGCATCAGAAGCGAAGCGCGCCAGGGGCCAGACAGGCAGTCCGGTCGTGTATGGCCCGCAGCCCCGGATCACCCAGGGATGAACTTCGCAGATCACAAGGGACACGGTTACCGCCCGCGAGGGACACCCCGGGACGTTCTACGATCAAAAGGTCCCTAACTCTCTGCGCCCTGGGAGCGACCGCGTGCCGAACGAGCGACTCCGTACAGCCCTGACCCGACGAAGCTGGACACCACCAACACTGGCGGAAGCACTCGGTGTGGACGCCAAGACAGTCGAACGATGGGTGACCAAGGGCCGTACGCCGCATAGGATCACTGCCATTAAAGCCGCTGGACTACTCGGCGAGGAGACGGATTACTTGTGGCCCAATGTGGGTAAGCGGCCCGCCATGGATGAAAAGCATGGCGAGGTTGTGTCGGTCTACACGGAACGCAGCGCCGTGCCTAACACCCTGTGGCTCTCTCTGTTGCAGGGTGCTACCAGATCGATTGACATCCTGGTCTACGCGGGTCTTCATCTACCCGAGGCCAATCCCTCTTGGATAAAGGAAATCGAGGCGAAGTGCAAGAAAGGGATTCCCGTGCGCATTGCATTCGGAGACCCGGAGTCTGTCGAGGTTTCGACGCGAGGAGAGGAGGAGGGGGTGGGACCTGGGATGGCCGCACGTATCCGCTATGCCCTTTCGTGGCATCAGCCAATTATTGGTACCGAGAATCTGGCGATCGGATTCCACTCCACGGTTCTTTATAACTCCATACTTCGCTTTGACGATCAGATGCTTATAAACCCTCATATCTACAGCATGCCGGCATTCCGTGCCCCCATAATTCATCTTCGGAAGATTCATGGGGGTCCGCTGTTTGAGACGTATGCAGAGTGCTTCGAGCGCGTATGGAGCAAATGCCGCCTTCTTGAGAATGGTGAGGTGTGATCGCCGTGGCCCGAACCGACTATCTCGATGATCCGGATGCGCCCAGAGCAAATAGCATCGTGCCAGCCGTGAGCGCAATCGTGACCGATGGCGACGGCGCTGTTCTACTGATTCGGCGGACGGATAACGGTTACTGGTCGATCCCAGGAGGAGGCATCGAACCGGGCGAGACCGTGCGGCAGGCTGCCGCACGCGAAGTCAGCGAAGAGACCGGGATTGATGTCGAAGTGACTGGCGTGATCGGGATTTTCTCGAACCCTGGTCACGTCGCGGCTTACGACGATGGCGAAGTGCGGCAGGAATTTTCCATCTGCCTGACAACCCGCAAACTAGGCGGAAATGTCAAGACCAGCAGCGAATCCTCGGAGGTAAAATTCGTTCCCGTTGGGGAACTGGAAGAATATGACATCCATGAGTCAATACGGGATCGAATCGCAAAATATCTGGAAGGGGGAGAGCCATTTATTAGTTAGGTGGCCTTTCCCGAATTAATGCGTCGGCGCCGGATGTCCCACTATGCGCTTCTTTGCAGGTTTGGTGTGCTTGGATGTTTGCGATTATTTCTTGCGCGCTACCGGGTGAAATAGCCGATGAGGATGCCGGCTGCGATGAAGGCGGGGGTGGTGACGGCGATGACGGTGATGATGTAGCGGCGGGGGATGTGGTCGCTGTCCCGGTCGTACATGTGTGCTCCCTTTTGTGGTGGTGGTCAGGTCGCGTAGGGGTTGCGGGGGCGGTAGCTGCTCGCGGGTGGGGGTGGGGGTGGTGCCATGCGGGGCGAGGCGTCGTGCAGCGCGGTGCGGCGACCGAAGGTGGTGTCCTCTGGAGTGCGGATTCGACGTTGTAGCTCGCTCGCAAGGTCGGTGAGGTAGGGACGCTCGTAGGCGCGTTTGAAGCGTTCGCCGCTTCGTTGGATCGCGATGCCGGCCCGTTCGCGGCGTTGGGTCTTGGTGAGCAGGACCGTGCGTCCGCCGGTGCTGTGTTCGAGTCCGTAGAGCGCGCGCAGTGCGCTGCGGGTGGGTTCGGGCAGGCTGTCGATACCGGCGATGATGACCTGGTGTGTGAGCCACGCTCCGGCGATGTGGTCTCTGGCGCGTGGCGCGATGATCTGGATCAGGTCGGGGACCGCGAGTATGAGGTCAGACGGGCCGCGTAGGCCCTGATCCACAGCGGTGCTGAGCAGCGTCACGAGCCGTTCGCCGGATACAGGCATGATCACTCCATTACCTGCAATCGCATATGCACGTGCATACGCCATTGCGTGAGGTGTTGCTCTCCATACTGGCAGTAACCTTTGATCGTTTCGTCCGGTCCGTGACGGGTCGACGTCGGTTCGGTGCCGGATTGGCGACCACCTGTCCGTCCACTGATCGTTTCGTCCGGTCGGTGACGCGTCCGTGTACGGATAAAAAACCGGTTTCTGTCTGGTTTGTGGATGCTGGGGTGTATGGATTCCGGGGCAGGATAGGCCGTGCCCGCCGAAAGCGGCCGGACGTGGCCACCGGCCGCAGTCGCGCGGGGGCTATTTCCCTACTTGTAGAGGGGTTCCCGGTGGCTATCCTGCTGATCTACTTTGCCCGGATCATTGGCAAGATCTTCCTAGGTGCCGCGATTCTTTTCGTGCTTGCCACGGCGGTGGAATGGATCGCCGTCCACGGTGCGCCGTACTTCGTGCTCGGCGCCGCGGTGTGGATGGTTCTGGTGCTGCTGCGGCGTGCGCGTGACTGACCGGCGGGCCCGGCTCGTGGTCTGCGCCGTGTTTGCGGTGTGGACGATCGTTCTTCTGTTCGGATCGATTCTTGTTCTGCGTTGTGCCGCGCGGCTCCTCCCATAGGGCCTTCGCTCTGCTCCGCTTCCCTCTCCCTGATTCTGTCCTTTCTCGCGGAAGGCGTATTTGGCATGCCGAAAAACAGTTCTCCGGTGCCCGGCGGGATTCTGCTGCTGTCTGATCTGGAGTTGCGCGCCGACGCGGCGCTTAAGCGTCACACGGACACCTACACCGCCACCTCTGTCCTGTCGCGCCTGGTCACACACATGATCGTCTCTGGTGGCGGGGGGTTGGACGAGGTCCGCGAGGCACTGGAAACGGTCCGGGCCGCGGTGGAGGAATACCGCCGGTCGACTCATCAGGTTTGGCGGGCGGCGTTTATGCGCTGGGCAGATGCCGCCGGGCTCGACGTCGATCTCGATGCCCTCATCGACAGTCCCGACACCCCCGGTATTCCCGGTAGTGAGAGTGAGGGTCGGTGACGTTGGATCCAGCGAGGGTGGTCAGTCCGGATGCGGCGGTGGGCCAGGACATGACCCGCATCGTGCTTTTGGTCGGTGCGCTGATCGTGGTGGCGATGGTGAGCCCGCGCATGCGGGTGAAGACGCTGGTTCCGTTGGCCTGCGTACTGCTCGGCCTGGCACTCGCCCCGGGCGGGGTGGTGCACACGGTGGAAAACGCGATCGGCGCGGCCGGTGGTTTCCTCCGGTCGCTTCCAATCGGCTTTCTGAAAGGACGCCGATGACCCTCGCCGTGATCGTGCTGCTGTGCGTGTGGGGAATCCTCGCCAACCTCACGGTCGCTCTGGTCCTGCTCTCGAAAATCACCGATGACCGCCGCGATATTGCCGACTGGCAACGCACCCAGGACATCATCAACGCCCGGCGGAATCCGTAACCGAATCGCAATTCATGATCGTCCGATGGGGCAGGGTGGGACCAAAGTCCCGTCCTGCCCCGTTTGGGGGAAACGCATGACCGATCACTCCCTCGGGTGGGTGCCCGACGACCTTGGGCGCGACGACGTTGGGCGCGACGTCCACCCCGGTTCCGATCTTGTCCCCTATCCAGGGGACATCCCTTCTGATGTTCAGTACGACGTCAGTTTCGATGTGGCGCTTGACGCCACCCCGGTCCACGCTGTGGCGTCGCTGCCGGTCGATCCGCTGCCGCCGTTGCCGGTGGCGGTCGAGCGCCGTCCGGTGATCCCTCTTCAGTTGCGGTGGGGCACGCTGCCGGCCACGGCGCGCCGTGCTGCGGGCCGGTGGCGGCACATCACGGCCTATCACGCCGTGCGGGCCCCCTGGTACGCGCTGGTGATTCTGCGGGCCGCGGTCGTGGGCGCGGCCCGCACGGCGGACCGGGTGGCCGCGTGGGCGACGATGCGCGATACCGACCGGCTCATGCGGTCCGCGGTCGACGGGGCGGACGCGGCCACCTGGCTACGGTTGTCCAAGGAGCTACGGGCTACCCGCCAAGTCCGTGGTATCGCGGTGGCCGCTGGTGTCGGCGGGCTGGTGGCCGCGTGGACGCTGCTGCTTCCCGCGCTTGCTGGGCCGTGGCTTGCCCTGATGTGCGCGGGAGTGGTCGGGGTGCTGGCGCGGGCCGGACGTGCCCCGGGGCGCCCCCTGATCCCCCCGGCGGTGGTCACCCCTCGGTTCCGCCGACTGACTGCCGATATCGTGCTACGCGCCTACTACGCGGCCCGACTCGGCAGCCCGGACAAACCCGACCAGAAAATCATGTTCGGGTCGCCGATGGCCCGGGACGGTGACGGATCCCGTGTCACGGTTGATCTTCCCTATGGGAAAGGGCTCCCGGACGCGGTGCGCGCCCTCCCGCAAATCGCCTCAGGCTTGGATGTGTCCACCGCGCAGGTTTTCATCTCGCGGGACGAGTCGAGCGTGAGAAGGCATGTCCTGTGGGTCGCTGACCGTGACCCGCTGGCGGTCCCGGCAGGACCCACACCGCTGCTGACAAAGAAACCCACCGATATCTGGTTCCCCGCGCCGTTCGGCGTCAACGAGCGGGGGCGGCCGGTCTCTTTGAGCCTGATGTGGAACAGCATTCTCGTGGGCGCGCAGCCACGGCAAGGAAAAACGTTCACGCTACGGTCTCTGGCGCTGTACGCGGCTCTGGACCCCTATGTGATGATCTCGGTGTTCGATGGGGGTGGCAAGCCTGATTGGAGGCCGTTCGCACTGGTAGCAGACCGATGCGCGTTCGGCCTGGCTCCTGACGTGGCAGGGGATCCGGTCGACCTTCTGCTGTTCACGCTGCGGGACATCAAACGGGATGTGCAACGCCGCTATGTGGACCTGTCGAAGCTACCGGCGAACCTCTGCCCGGAAGGAAAGCTTACCCGGAGCCTCGCCCGTGATCCCGACTACGGGATGCCTGTGCGGATGCTTCTTTTGGACGAGTTCCAGGAATATTTCAACACCGGAAACTCGGATGCCGACCGGGAGATAGCGGAGCTTCTTGTCTATCTGATCCGGGTGGCACCCGCGGCCGGGGTCATCCTCGGCACCGCCACGCAACGCCCGTCCGGTATTGGCAGCAGCGGGGAAATCTCCCGAAGATTTACTGATTTCCGCGATAATCATATTGTTCGATTTTCGCTCCGGACCGGATCATGGCAGGTCAGTGATTTGGTGCTCGGGTCCGGGGCGTATACGGAAGGTTTGGACTCCTCCACGCTGCTGCCGCAGCACAAAGGCGTCGGAATCTTGCGCGGCGCCAGTGATGAGAACCCGACCGTGCGTACGTATCTGGCGGATGCCCAGCACGCGGACACGATCCTGAACGCGGCCCGTGGACACCGGCAGGCCGCGGGCACCCTGACCGGTCAGGCCGCGGGCGTTCCCGTGCCCGGTCCCGCACGGGATGTCCTCGCCGATGTGCGGGCCGCGTTCCAGGGTGAGCCGGGCCTGCACTGGGCCGAGCTTGCCGCCCGTCTCGCCACCGCGCTGCCCGACGTCTATGGACAGGCGAACGCGGAAGTGGTCAGTGCGCAGGTACGCGCCTTCGGCGTGCCCAGCGTCGACGTCAAAAGACACGGCCAAGTCCTCAAAGGTGTCCGCGTCGACGCGATCGACGCGGCATCACAGCGGGCGGTGGGTAGCGCCACAGACGCGACCAGGTAGCGGCCACGCATCCATGCCCGCGGCCCGCTCACCCCCACTGACCAGCGTCAACACCCACCGGTCGCGGTAGCCCCATCTTCGCGCTCCCGCCCGCAACCGTCGAAAGCCGGCCCCACCCGACCCCCGGCCACAGCTACCGCAACCCCGCCGATTCGTGTTGGTGCGACGAAAGGCATCCCGGTGGCCCACTCCGACACCGACGATCCCAACGACGCGGTGGGAGACGAGGGCGCCCGCGAGGAACGCGACGCCATCCGCCGCGCCGTGCGCGCGCTGCCCCCGATGACCGACGAACAGATCAGCCAGATAGCCGCGTTGCTGTCCCTGACCCGCACCCGCCGCTCCCCACCGGCCCACGGCTAACCCGTTCGAGGCCACCGGCACGAGAAGGGCCTGCCCACCCCCGAGAGGGTGGGCAGGCCCTTTCGCGACACGGGCTTATCCGGCGACGGTCGGCACCGGCAACGCCCGGATCTCGTCCTTGCGGTGGCAGTACTCCCGCACCTTGGACGGGCTCACGCCCAGCGCCCGGCCGATCTCTTCCCACGTCGCTGGCGGGGTCTGCCCTCGTGCGTCGAGGATCGCCTGCCAGCGCCATGTGTCCAACGCGTCGCTGAGCGCCGTGGCCGCTGCCATCGCGTCCAGCGGTCCGGCCGCACCAGGCGTCCCCGAGTGTCCGCACCTGCGGGACTGTTCATCGCCCGACCAACTAGACCACGTCTCCAACAGATCAGCCAGCGCGCAGTCGCCCAGGGAGGTCACCCACCGGCCGCTCATGCCACCGTCTCCGTTCCGGTGGGCCCGGCGGTGACGAGGGGTACCCCGCCGCGGTGCGGGCTGTAGACGACCGTGAACCCCGCCGCGTCCAACACCCCCGCTACCGCGGTGGCCATCAGCGGGGCAAGGTAACGGTCGGCCGGACCAGGATGCGTGGCCATGCGCACGTGCGCGGCCCACCACACCCCCACTCCGGGGGTTGGCAGACGCGTCGGAGCGAGCAGCACCCCGCCGTTCGGCCTGCCCCTACCCGTGGTATCCGCGACCGGGAGTCCGGCAAGCACCAGGATGCGCGCGACCTCCACCGTCAACTTCGCCACCGGATCCCGGTTGGCGTCCACCGGCATGTCATCCTCGTCGCTCAACGCGGCGACCGCCGCCGTGACGACCCGGCCGAACGCCATGTCATCGGGCGCGGGACGGCTGGTCAGAACACCCGCCGCGCCGACCGTGCCGTAGGCGACCGAGCTTCCGTCTCGCTCCGTGAGAGCGCCCACCGCATCCGCCCGACTGTCCCACGGGCCAGAGACAACCACTCCGCCCGCGACCACCCAGAACGCGGCCACCGGCAGTCGAGCGTGCCGCGCCCGAAGCCGCATCAACCTGTCCGCCACAGGAACAGGCGGGGCCACGGGAAGCCCCGTGTCCGGGACCCAACCCCCGCCGGTCCGGGCCAAGGTCCCCGAACTCCCACCGGCCGCCACGGTCGAAGACTCCCCGTCCGCGGGGACGGCCGCGGTGGCGGGGCGGAAGGTCACCATCAGCGTGTGGCGGGTCCCGGTGAAACCCGTGAACATCACCTCGTCCGGAAGCGCCCGCGCAGCCCCGATCACGTCACGGGGACGAGCATCGGGCCGAATCACCAGCCGGACACCGTCCGCCCCGCGGTCGACGTAGGCCATGCCCCCGCTGGACGGCTGGTCCCGGTCATCGTCGAAAATCGACATGGGTTCTCAACTCCTGCTTGCGTCAGGAATGGGGATCAAGGACCGGGGGTGGCGTTGGCGCGCCATCCTCGGTCCGCCCGCCCGTATCCGGGCGGGACCTCATCAACCCCGCGTACGGGGGGTCTTACCGGTGGTGCTCCGCGGACGGACGGGGTTCAGGGCATACCGGCCCGGGAGCATCCCGTTGCGACCGTCACCCCCACGGGCCGCGATGCTCTCGACCACCTCACCAGCCGTCATCAGCATTTTCAGCCGCGCATACACCCACGAATCGGACATGCCGGTGGCCTCACACAACTCTTTGACCGTCTTCCCGGCGGTGGTGGCTGCCAGCGCCTCGTAAAGAACCTCGGCCGGATGCTGGCGCACCTCGATCCTGCCCACCGCGCCATCCCAGACGAACCGGGCCGCACTGGCATCGCCATGCCGGTACGGCGGCAGCAACGTCAACACCGGAAACGCGATTTTGATCATCGATCGTAGCTGGTCCAGATCACCATCGCGCTCCGCCGCGTCCCATTCGGCCGCGATATCAGCGCCCAACAGCGACGGATCGGCCGGTTCATCTAGCTCCGACCTTCGGGCCTCAAGCTCCGCGACCCGTTCCAAGATCGGCTGCATTGCCGTGTTGACCTTCTTCGCGCCCCACGTCTTCGTGTAGCCCGCGAGGGTCGTGGCCTGCTCGTCGAGGAACGCCAACTCTCGATCAATCTCGGCGCGCTCCGCGGTCACCGCATGGATCCGCGTGGCGATCTTCTCTGAGTAGCGCGGGTCCGACAGACGCGCGATCGTCGCGATCTTCACATGCTGTTCCGCGGCCCGCGCATCGATATGGTTACGGCCGCAGCCGGACGTACCCGCCTCACGGCGGCACCGGTACTCCCGCTTCTGCGACCCATCCGGATACGGCGGCAGCTTCGCCCGCGGGGTACCCAGAAGCCGGTGACCGCACGGGCACAGCATCAGGCCCGACAAAATATGCCGCCGTCCCGGCGGACGGCCCGTGCGCCGGGCGTCCATCACCGCGCGCAAACGCCGCCAGTTCTCCACCGACACGACCGGATCGAAATTCTCCCGCGCACCGAGTTCGTCACCCGCCACCTCGATGATTCCCGCCAGCGCCGGCCGTACAAGGGAACGCACGAGACTGTTGCGCGTCCACAGATTACCCTCAACCGTCCGGAAACCCCGCGCGTTGACCTCCCACGTCAACGGCGAAACACCCACCTGCCCCGCAAGCAGACGCTCATAGCATTCCCGGATCAGATCCTGCTCGGCCCGCAGAACATCCGCATCCACCGGTGTCCGAGGATCACCCGGCTCCCAGCCCGGCGGATTCGGAAGATAACCCGGCATCCCGAACCCACGCTGACCCCCGTGCGGATCCTTCCCGCGCCGCGCCTTCCGCCGCTTACCGCGCTGGACACGCTCTGAAATCTTGTCGGACTCGGCAGCCGCATCCACCATTTCTTTACGGAAAACCCGCCTACCCTCGGCGGTGGAAAGATCATACTCGCCGGAATGCGACCACACCAGGCAGCCATTCCGCGCGGCATCAACCAGACGCTCCCCCTCCTTAATCTTCCGGGAGAAACGCGTGATATCCAGCACCCACACCCCTTCGGAAACACCCGACTCAAGGCGTTCCATAAGGCGAAGCCACTCCTGGCGGACCGTTTTTGGGTTCCACGCGCTCTTCGCGTCATCCCGGAAAATCTCACCAAGACAGCCCCCACGCCGCTCGATGTCCTGCCTACCGATCTCGACCTGCTCGTCGACGTTGATGATCGACCCGTCGGAGGCATAGCTCAACCGCCCGTAAAGATCAATCAGTGGGCCGTCGCGGTCGCCTGCCTGGTCAGGGGGATGACCGCTTGCAAGCGATCTACGCTGGTTCGTCGCCATGCCACAGACGCTACTAACGACGCCCCACCCCATGACGGCGGCCGATCACAATGCGGGAACGCGCAACAACGATCCCGCGCCACCAGCGCCCTACGAATATGCGGCGGAACAATCCTTTCGGACCGGCCCACATCCAGGGGAAGACCATCCGGACCAAGGATAATACGGCCGACCTCCGCATCGCAGGAAATTCGCCGCACAACCTCCCGAGGCAGAGGAAGACCCCAGCCGGTCATAGCCGGCTCGCCTCCGTCACCGAGAAGAACATCCCAACCGATGACAACCGTCAGATGCGGACGGGTACCCCCGGCCGACGGGCCGACATTCGCTGACAGACCCCGGCGAACGAACTCCACCAGCGCATCGGCGCGACGCCGGGCCGCACCACGCGGATCCCGAACCCCGTCGCCCTCCGCGGCCGGCGCGGACAACCGATCCAACGCCGTGCGCAGCAACGCGGCACCCTCGGCGTCAAGCTCCCCACGGAGGAGCATCGTGCCCTCGGCGGTGTCGAAGAACGTCAGCCGCCGCACGGCCTGCGGATCAGGCCTACGCCACACATCCTCATCACCACGTCCGTGACCGGCCAGACCACCGCCACCGTTACCGTTACCGGCATCGTTCCCGGCACCAGCATCAGCACCGTTACCAGCGCAGTCGCCCTCGCCGCCGTTGCGAGCTCGCCCGGGCCTGGACCGGCGGCCGTGCTCACCGGTACGACCGTCCCGCTCGGGATCGTCCCCGCCCGGGGAACAGTCCACCTCGGTGAGCCGCTCCCGCATCCGCAGAGCCAGCTTCTTCACCTGGTTGACGTCGACCAGACCGGCATGCTCCAGCAGATACGCCTCGGCACGGACACGCGCCTGTTCAGCGAGCCCCTCAGGCAGAGCACGCAACCCAGCCACGATCACCTGGGCATGCCCGGGACTGATCCGCGCCTGCGCCAACGCCTCCCCCGTGGCCCGAAACGGGCCCTCCACCGTGTCCCGAGCCAGCTCGACCTGCCTTCTCGCCTCATAACGAGGCAACAGCATCCGGTCCCCCAGCCAACCAGCCAGATCAGCGGCACCGTCACTGGCAGCCAGCCCCCGCGCCCGAGCCTCGACAAGAGCATGGCCACGAACCGCCACCATCCGCGACCCCAGCTCATGCATACAGAAAAGAACCTCAGCGACATCATCACGAGACCAGCGCCAGGTCTCCGCCGACAACAGTCCACCCACCGCCTGGGCAATCACACGAAGATGCTCCGCCACCCCCACATCGCCCGCCAGCACCCCGCCGGCGGCATCACCCACATCGACAGCGACTCCCCCGGAGCCCGAAAGCCTGGAATCAACAGAACAACCAGTCTCCCTACCCGCAGAGCCACCATGACCGGCGCCGCCTGGCGGCGCAGGGCCAACGACATCATCCGAACGAAAATACATGATCAGAGCATAACGAATGACAGGGCAGATGTCGAACACCCGTTCGGATTATATGGATATGGTCAGGCTGATTACGCACCCCCCGATCGGACTAGACGCCCCTCGGCCCCTCTCCGACATCGGAAACCATTCGGGGAGCGCGGCCCCCGAATCACGGATGTCAACGGGATGTCAATACCAAGGCCGGAGCCCGAAGCGAACACATCGCCGAGCCAAGGGCCAATTTATGCGGGGATGAAGAAAAACCGAGCCCGAGCCCAGAACTGGGACACTGGAACTGGGACACTGGAACTGGGACCGAACGCAGCGCTCAGCGCTCGTAGTCGTAGCGGAACAGGCCAGCGGAACTCGCCACGATGACACCGAGGCCAAGGTCGGCGGGCAGCCAGGCACAGGAACGGGCGGCGCCGTCGAATCTCATCAGGGTGGTCGGGCGCCACGAAGCCGTGTCCCAGATCCACAGAGCGCCCTCACCCCCAGCGGTCGCGAGCAGCGTGCCATCCGGGGAGAACCGCGCGTCACGGACAGTGTGGGTGTGCCCGGTCAGGATCGCGGCGGGACGTCCGTCGTCCACCTGCCACACTCGCACGGTGTGGTCCGCACCGGCCGTGGCCAGCAGACGGCCGTCCGGTGCGAAGTGCGCGCCGAGCACACCGTCGGTGTGACCGGTGAGCTCACGGCGACACTCGAAGCGTCCGGATGCCGTCCATAGGCGGACGAGACGATCTCGGCCGCCGGTGGCCACCCAGCGGCCATCGGGGCTCACCGCGCAGGCCACGGCCGAACCAGCGTGGGCGGGCAGGGCCGGGGCCAGCGGCCGGCCGCTCAGCGCATCCCAGCGCCACAGCGTCCCGTCACCACAGCTGGCAGCGATCCAGGTGCCGGTGGGGTCGACGGCGAACGTCTTGATCTCGTCGTCGGCAGTCATCGTCGCGAGCACCTTGCCGGTCACTGGATCGACCCGACGCAGCTCGGCGAGATCGCCGGGCACGATGACCCAGGACGCGTCCGGCGCCACTGCGGCGCCGCGCACGACGTCGACCCGGCCAGTGAGCGTCACCCTGGTCGGTTCGCCAGTATCAAGATCCCAGACGGCAGTGGTCCCCGCATCGGTGTATGTGACGACCACGCCGCGCCCCAGCCCCATCATGGCCCGGACCGGTCCGGAACCACCTGTTGCGGTACTGGTCACCTCCCCATGGCTGTCCTCAGGCACGGCAACGTCACCAGGACGAGCGCCGCCGAGGGTCACCGCACCTTCGACCGGCACCGCACCTTCGACCGGCACCGCACCTTCGACCGGCACCGCACCTTCGACCGGCACCGCACCTTCGACCGGCACCG
>NZ_JALKFZ020000036.1 GCF_023243075.1 Frankia sp. AiPa1
GGGGGGGGGGGGGGGGGGGGGGGGGGGGGGGGGGGGGGGGGGGGGGGGGGGGGGGGGGGGGGGGGGGGGGGGGGCGCCCCCCCCCCCCCCCCCCCCCCCCCCACCACACATCGACTCGGGACCAGTCCACCGCGTCGAAGGCGGCGCTGGCCCGCACGGCGCGCAGCAGGGCGATGCCGATGCCGCCGCCGGTGAGGACCACCGACGCCTCCCCCCGGGCGGCCTGTCCGTCCACGAGCCGGGTGATCAGACGGGCGGCGACGGCGCGGGCGAGGATGCCCGCGTCGGCGTGCGGCACCAGCAGCGGTTCGGCCGTCACGCGCTGCCTCCCGCCTTCGGACGTCCAGCGGACCCCGCCGTGCCCGGCCCACGAGCCGGCCCACGAGCCGGCCCGCCACTCGACGCGGCGTTCGCCGTCCGGTCGGCGGACGCCGTCGGGGTGGAGGCGGTTGACGGGGCCGCGCTCGCACCCGCGACTGATCCGACGGGGACGGGGGCCGGGGTGTGCTGCATCGGGTCGCGCCAGACGTGCTCGCGGTGCTCGGAGCGGGAGGCCAGGTTCGGCAGGCTGCTCCAGGTGCCGAGTGCCTCGGCGTAGGTGACGTCGTCGTCCAGGCGGCGTAGCTCCTCGGCGAGCAGGTCGCCAAGGCCGCCGTCGACCAGCGGCAGCACCCGGTCCGGGTAGCCGGATCGGGAGATCGTTGCCGAATGCGTGTCGGTGCGGGTGATGGCGAGCCGGTCGCTGCCGAACTTGACGGTGACGCTGGTGATGGCGGGCGTGCTGGCGGTCTCCTCGACCGTGACGGGCACGCCGAGACGGTTGCGCAGCCACCCGGCGAACAGCTGCGCGCTCGGGTTCGCCCGCCCGGCGTTGATCGTTGCCGCGGTCGGATGGTCACTGGCCGCGTCGAACGCTGCCGCGAGCAGGGTGCGCCAGGGGGAGAGCCGGGTCCAGGCGAGGTCGGTGTCGCCTGGGGCGAAGTCCGCGGCCCGCTGGTTGAGGGCGGACAGCGGGTCGGGTGCCTGGGTGACGTCGGTGACCCGCCGGTCGGCGAACACGCCCAGCGGGTCGTAGGCGATCCGGGTCGGCGGCCCGTCGTGCCACCAGGTGACGACGGGGGCGTCCGGGGCGAGCAGTGGCAGCACGACCGACTCGGCGTGCAGCGCGAGCCGTCCGGACATCCGCATCACGACGGCCTCACCCGGGCCGAGCCGCCCGCCGATCGATACCTCCGCGTCCAGGCGTGGGTGCGGCGCGTCGATCTGGCGGCGCACGACCAGCAGCAGTCGGCACGGATGCGCGGAGGCCGCCTGCGTGGCGGCACTCTCGGCCTCGCTCACGTTCTTCTCGTCGACGACGGCGACGAGGGTGAGCGCCAGCCCGAAGGCGAGGGCACCGGCCGCGCGCCGTTCGGCGGCGAGCGCCTTGACCACATCGGTTCCGGTGGTGTCCCACAGTGTGGTCACGAGTGGCTCCTCTCGACCGGGGAACGGCTGTCGACCGGGGAACGGCTGTCGATCTGGGCGCCGCTGTGTGTCGGACGCGCCGCCGGGCGCGTCACCGAACTCATGGGCGCCGCCAGCGGCGGTCGTCGAGGGCGAGCATCTCGTCGGCGGCCGACGGACCCCAGCTTCCGGCCCGGTAGCGGTACGGCGTCGTGCTCGCCCAGTGCTCCTCGAGCGGGTCGATGATCCGCCAGGACTCCTCGACCTCGGCGTTGTTCGGGAACAGCGTCGCGTCGCCGAGCAGTACGTCGAGGATGAGCCGCTCGTAGGCCTCGGGCAGCGCCTCAGTGAACGCCTCGCCGAACAGGAAGTCCATCGCCACGTCGCGGACCTCCATCGCGGAGCCCGGCACCTTCGAGCCGAACTTGAGCGTGACGCCCTCGTCGGGCTGCACCCGGATGACGAGCTGATTGTTGCCGAGTTCCGCGGTGTCGGTCTGGTCGAAGGGCAGGTGCGGCGCCTTCTTGAACACGATCGCGATCTCGGTCACCCGCCGCGGCAGCCGTTTGCCGGTGCGCAGATAGAACGGCACGCCGGCCCAGCGCCGCGTCTCGATGCCCAGTCGTACCGCGGCGTAGGTCTCGGTCCGCGAGTCCGGCGGGATGTCCTTCTCGTCGAGGTAGCCGACGACCCGCTCGCCGGCGAGCCAACCCTGCTCGTACTGCCCGCGGATCGCGTACCGGCCGAGGTCGTCCGGCAGCGAGACCGCCCGCAACACCTTGATCTTCTCGGTGCGGATGGTCTCCGCGCTGAAGCTGACCGGCTCCTCCATCGCGGTGAGCGCGAGCAGTTGCAGCAGGTGGTTCTGCAGGACGTCGCGGGCGGCGCCGGTCTCGTCGTAGAAGCCGGCGCGGGTGCCGATGCCGACGTCCTCGGCCATCGTGATCTGCACCGAGTCGACGAACTGCGAGTTCCAGATCGGCTCGAACAGCGTGTTCGCGAACCGCAGCGCGAACAGGTTCTGCACCGTCTCCTTGCCGAGGTAGTGGTCGATCCGGTAGACCCCGGCCGGCGTGAACACGTCGTCCACCAGAGAGTTCAGCTCGCGGGCGGAGTCGAGGTCATGCCCGAACGGCTTCTCGATGACGACCCGCCGCCACGCGCCGCCCCCGGTGCCAGCGAGCCCGGTGCGCTGCATCTGCTTGAGCACGACCGGGAACGCCGACGGCGGGACCGACAGGTAGAACGCCGCGTTGCCGCCGATGCCGTGGCTGTGCTCGAGCTCCGCGAGCATGGAGACGAGCTGGTCGAACGCCGCGTCGTCGTCGAACGCGCCCGGCACGAACCGGATGGAGTTCGCCAGCCGGTCCCAGACCTCGGCGCGAAACGGTGTGCGCGCACCCTTCTCGGCGGACTCGCGGGCGAACTGGGCGAAGTCGCCGTGCCCCCAGTCGCGCCGGGCAAAGCCGAGCAGCACGAACCCCGGCGGCAGCAGGCCACGGTTGGCCAGGTCGTAGACGGCCGGGATCAGCTTCTTGCGGCTCAGGTCACCGGTCACGCCGAACACCACCAGGGCGCTGGCGTCCGGCAGCCGTGGCAGTCTGCGGTCCCGTGGGTCTCGCAGCGGGTTGGAGCTCACCGTGGGCGCCACCCGTTCCCCCTTCGCGTTCGTCGTGCGCCGGTCGGTCGCGCGCCGGCCCTGGGCGGGCCGGTCAGAGGTGGGCGGGTCAGCGGGCGGCATCGGTCCTGCCGAGCTGCCGCGCCACCGTGTCGAGCAGCTGGTTCCAGGAGTCCTCGAACTTCTGCACGCCCTGGGCCTCCAGGGTCTCGATCACGTCGTCGAGGTCGATGCCGAGCTCGGCGAGCCGGGCGAACACGGCTCGGGCGTCGTCGTAGTGCGGGCGGATCGTGTCACCGGCGACCGTGCCGTGGTCGGCGAACGCCTGCAGCGTCGCCTCGGGCATCGTGTTGACGGTGCCGGGGGCGATCAGCTCGGCCACGTAGATCGTGTCCGGCAGCGACGGGTCCTTCGTCGAGGTGGATGCCCACAGCGGGCGCTGCGGCTTGGCACCCTGGGCGGCCAGCGCCGCCCAGCGGGGCGTGCCGAACGCCTTCTCATAGCGCTCGTAGGCCAGCCGCGCGTTCGCGATCGCTGCCTTGGTGTGCAGGGCTTTCGCCTGCGGAGTGCCGACCTTGTCCAGGCGCGAGTCCACCTCGGTGTCGACCCTGCTGACGAAGAACGACGCCACCGACGCGAGGTCCGACACGTCCCGCCCGGCGGACAGGGCCTGCTCGATGCCGCTCTGGTACGCGTCGATCACCGCGTCGTACCGGTCCAGCCCGAAGATCAGTGTGACGTTGACGCTGATCCCCTCCGCGATCACCTTGGTGATCGCCGGCAGGCCCGCCAGGGTGGCCGGGATCTTGATGAACAGATTCGGTCGGTCGACGAGCCACCACAGCGCGCGGGCCTCGGCGATGGTGCGCTCGGTGTCGTGGGCCAGGCGTGGGTCGACCTCCAGGGAGACGCGGCCGTCGACGCCACCGCTGGCGTCATAGGCGCCGCGCAGCACGTCACAGGCCTCGCGAACGTCAGCGGCGGTGATGGCGCGTACCGCCTCGCCGATGTCCACGCCGCGGACCTTGAGGTCGTGCAGCTGCTCGGAGTAGTCGTCGCCGGAACCGATCGCCTTCTGGAAGATCGTCGGGTTGCTGGTCACCCCGACGACGTCCCGGGTAGCGACCAGATCGGCGAGGTTGCCGGTCCGCAGCCGCTGCCGGCTGATGTCGTCCAACCAGACCGCCACTCCGGCGGCCGAGAGCTCGGACAGGGGGGTGCTCATCGGTGGTGTGTTTCCTCTCCGCGGCGATGGGTCATTCACACGATGTCAAGCTGTTCTCGGCGCGGGTGATGCCAGGAACAGCCGCGGATCCGGCCTTGGTGGCCGAACCCACACCGGCGTGGCGTCGCTGGACGCTGCTGGCCCGGCCCAGGGGCGCGGCCAGGCCAGCCCGTGACGCTGCTGGGCCGGACCAGGGACGCCACCGAACCAGCCCAGGGGCGCGGCCAGGCCAGCCCCGTGAAGCTGCTGGGCCGGAGCAGGGACGCCACCGAACCAGCCCAGGGCGCGGCCGGAGCCTGCGGCCGGACGCGACGCCGCGAGGGTGGGGCCACGGTCCATCCGGTCCACCCCCTCGAGCCCCTACCCCGCCAGGCCTGCGTCATCCCAGTCTGGTTCCAGTTTGATCCCTCACGGCGCGCCTCCGTGACGTCCGGGTAGCGGTTGGAAGAACAGCCGCGACGAACTGCCTGTACGTGGCCCGTGAGCGACACCACGCCGAGACGACTACCACGGTGGCGTCCGCCTGGTCGGGGGGATCACCTGGTCGGATTGGGCCGGTGCGTCCGCCCGTGCCGTCGCCCTGGGCGGACGTGAGCCAGACCGCAGGCCCGGCCAGGGGGATCCAGGCGCGGCCGGCGCGCATGCGCCGCGATCCGGCAGCTAGACTCCGACACGTCGTAGAACACCGTGCGCTCCGTCACCGGGGCTCCGTCCAGTGCGGGTCGTCCGCCGATCCCGCCGATCGCGAGGTCGCTCTGTCTACCGAGGCCGCCCTTCGTCGCCGGCGCGTCACCAAACGCGGACCGGTGCGGTCGGACATCTCCCCATCGGTGATCGCCGGCTCGCTGGACGCCAACGCCGTGGTCGCCGACTCGGTGGCCCAGCCCGAGCTCAGCCACGTCCCGCATCAGCCTCAGGCCCAGCCGCGGATCCCGGCCACGTCGACCGCGGCCGTGGCCCGCTCCACCGGCCTGTCCGTCTCGCCGCCAGCCGAGGAGCCCGCCCGCACCGTGAGCGCTGTCTCTGCCGCGGGGACGCCGTCTCCCGCAGCTGCTTCCCACGGCGTGCTGCCGTCGAAGGGTGTCTCGAACGGCGTGAAGCCCTCCAACGGTGTCACACCGTCGAACGGTGTGGCGCTGTCGAACGGTGTGGCGCCGTCAAATGGCGTGGCGCTGTCGAACGGTGTGGCGCTGTCAAATGGCGTGGCACCGTCAAAGGGCCTGGCGCTGTCGAACGGGGTCAGCCCGTCTACCGGGGTGAAGACGTCCAACGGGGTGAGGCCCTCGAACAGCGCCAGTAAGTCCGACGGGGTCAGTGGATCTCATCGCGCCAGGCCGTCCAACGGGGTCGCCCGGTCCAACGGAGTGAGCCGGTCCAACGGGGGCGGCGCGTCGCTCGCGGTGCCGGGCGGCGCGGGTGCGGTGCCGGTCGGGCCGGCAACGGGGGACGCGGCGGGCATGCTCGGCGGCCTCAGCGCGCTGGGCGCGAAGGCCCGTGCCTACATCGCGCTGATGAAGTTGCGCGTCGTCGAACTGCTGCTGGTCACCACGGTGCCGGCGATGATGCTCGCCCAGCGTGGGATGCCCTCGGTCTGGCTCATCGCCCTCACGCTGGTCGCGGGCACCCTGTCGGCCGGCAGTGCGAACACCATCAACTGTTACGTCGACCGCGACATCGATCAGGTCATGGGCCGCACCCGGCGCCGCCCGCTGGTGCGCGCGACGGTCACGCCGACCGAGGCGCTGGTGTTCGGCATCCTGACCGGCATCGCCTCGACACTGATGTTCGGCTTCCTGGTGAACTGGCCGTCAGCCCTGCTCTCGCTCACCGCGATTGCCTTCTACGTCTTCGTCTACACCCTCGGCCTCAAACGCCGCACCTCGTCGAACATCGTCATCGGTGGCGCCGCGGGCTGTTTCCCGGTGCTGATCGGCTGGTCGGCGGTCACCGGAACGGTCGGCTGGTCGGCGGTGTTGCTGTTCGCGATCGTCTTCTTCTGGACGCCGCCGCACTTCTGGGCGCTCGCCATGCGCTTCCGGGACGACTACGCCGCCGCCGGCATTCCGATGCTGCCGGTCGTCGCCTCGCCCGAGACGGTGACCCGGCGCATCCTCGGCTACTCGTACGCGATGGTCGCATCCTCCCTGGCGCTCGTGCCGGTGGCGCACACCGGCTGGTTCTACCTGGTGGCCGCGCTTGCGGTCGGCGGCTGGTTCATCGCCGAGGCGCACCGCGTCGTCCGGCGCACCGCACGCGGCGAGGACCCGCGGCCCATGCGCCTGTTCCACATGTCCATCACCTACCTGACCCTGCTGTTCGCCGCGATCGCCATCACCGCCCTGGTCGCCTGACCGGCCCGCCCTGCCGGACGGCGCTGTGCCGGACGACGTCCGGGCGGCGGCCCGCCGGCTCGCGGGCGAGGCACCCGCCGCCGGACGCCCCCTCGACTGGTTCGAGCCGCTCTACGCGGCCACGTGGAAGCAAGTCGTGTCCCGGTTGCCTGGGCCGGCCTTACCGGGCTTACCGGGCTTACCGGCCCCGGCGGCACCTGCTGCCCGTCGCCTGCGGCCGGGACGACTCCGACCACCCCTGCCGCATGCCGTGGCCGCCGACCCGGGCCGATCTAGGTCGCTTCTCGTGGATCTCCGGCTCGCGGCCGGGTTCCCCCAGCGAATCTCACTGTCCGTGATGGCTTTCGGGGTGGTGGCGCCACCGGCCGGACAGGGGGGTCGATATCGCAGGGATCTGTCCGGATCTTCCGGGCGCTCACACTATCGTCGTCGCCCCACAGAGGCTCTTGATCCAAAAGGCATGATCGCGCACCCTGCTGCTGCGGATCGTCCGACGGCCGATCGTCACTTCATGCAGTGGTCTGCCGAGTGAGATCGGGCCAAACAGGTTGTGGCGGGGGGCAATTCGGACACGATCACGCCCTTGACGACCTGTTTGGATCTTGGTCCTGCCTGGCCCGGGAAATCCCGCTACAGGGAGTGACTCTGGCCGGCTGGTGGCGGTGCGCCGACCCTGAATCGTCCGGCGGGGTCGCCGCAGGGGTGCCCCGGTCAGCGAGCGGCGCCGGCGGGCGTTGACGCCGCTGGCGGAGGGCCGGCGGGCGCCGGGGTTCGCGCGACTGGCGCGGGGGAGGCGCCGATGACGGTATCCCTTGCTGCCGCTGCCGCTGCCGCTGCCGCTGCCGCTGCCGCTGCCGCTGCCGCTGCCGCTGCCGCTGCCGCTGCCGCTGCCGCTTCGGGCGCTGGCTCGGGCCTCAGCGCGGGGTGCTCGGCCATCGCGAGCCACAGGCGTAGGGCGACCACCCACATCAGGGTGGCGCCGGCCATGTGCAGGGCGACCAGGCCGGACGGGATGCCGAGGAAGTACTGGGTGAAGCCGATTCCGGCCTGGGCCACGATCGTCGCGACGAGCGCGAGCGACTCGCGCCGGGCGGCCGCGGGAGCCGCGGTGATCCGCACGGCGAAGGCCATCGCGGCGGCGAGGCCGGTGAGCAGCATCGCGCCGTCGGCGTGCAGCTGCGCGACGGTGACGATGTCGAACCCGAACCGGCGGTGGTGGGTGGCGTCGCCGCTGTGCGGGCCGGTGCCGGTCACGACCGTCCCGAGGACGAGCACCGCGGCGGCGGCGAGGACGAGCAGCCGGGCCAGCCACAGCAGCGCCGGCGCGACGGCGGGAACCACCTGGCCCGCGCCCTGGCGGGCACGACGGTCCAGAACGACCGCGTTCCACAGCAGCACCATGGACAGCAGGAAGTGCCCGGCGACGGTCGCGGGATGCAGCTTCGTCAGCACCGTGATCCCGCCGAGCACCGCCTGGCCGAGGTAACCGGCCCAGAGCCCGAACGACAACAGGGTGAGATCGCGGCGCCGGCCGTCGCGCAGCCGCAGCGCCATCAGCGGGGTGATGAGCACCACCACGCCGACGACCAGGCCGACCACCCGGTTGCCGAACTCGATCGCGCCGTGCAGCGCGTACTCGGAGTGCGGGGTGAACGAACCGTCGCCGCACTGCGGCCAGGTCGGGCAGCCCAGGCCCGAGCCGCTCAGGCGCACCACGCCGCCGCTGACCACGATCAGCGAGAGCAGGACGACGTTGGCCGCGGTGACGACCTGGAACGCGCGGCGCCCGACGAGCGGCAACCTCCGACGCGCTGTAGAAGTTGGCACGGCTGCCATGGTAACTCCCGCTCCGACCACGCCCACCGGCCGCGCGCCCACTCAGGCCGGAGCCTCGGTGACGTGCGACTCCTGGGACGTACTACTCCCAGCGGAACGTTCGGGCGGCGAGCCCGAGGCTGGCCACGGCCCAGGCTGCGAGCACGAGCAGGGGACGCACCCCGGGCCCGTCACCGTCGGCGAGGGCGTGACGCAGCCCGTCGGACAGGGCCGCGGTGGGCAGGCCCTCGGCGAGCACGCGCAGCCATCCGGGCAGCTTCGACAGCGGGAACACGACCCCACCGATGAGCAGCAGCAACAGGTAGACGCCATTGGCTGCGGCAAGTGTCGCCTCGGCCCGCAACGTGCCAGCCATGAGCAGGCCGAGGCCGGAGAACGCCGCCGTGCCCAGCACCACCAGCAGGAGCACGAACGGCACCGCCGCCGCGCCCCCGCCGGGATCCCAGCCGAGGGCGAAGCCGACCGCGACCAGCAGCAGCAGCTGTAGCACCTCGACGGCCAGCACCGCCGCGGTCTTGCCAGCAAGCAGGACCGAGCGGGGCAGCGGGGTCGCGCCGAGCCGTTTGAGCACACCGTAGGAACGCTCGAACCCGGTGGCGATCGCCTGCCCGGTGAACGCCGTCGACATGATCGCCAATGCCAGGACGCCGGGCACCAGGAAGTCCACCGAGCGTCCCGAGTCGGGCGGTAGCACGTCCACGGCAGTGAAGAAGGCCAACAGGCCCACCGGAATGATCAGCGTGAGCAGGACGGACTCGCCGCGGCGCAGGGTGAGGATCAGCTCGAGACGGGTCTGGGCGGCGAACATCCGAGCCCGGGTCGCGGCGCCGGGCGCCGGGCGCAGGTCGAGCAGCCGCTCACCCCGCAGCCCGCCGGCACCAGTCCCGCCGGCACCAGTCCCGCCGGCACCAGTCCCGCCGGCACCAGTCCCGCCGGCACCGAGACCGCCGGCACCGAGACCGCCAGGGCCCGCTGGGCTGAGCTCGCCCGCGGGGCCGAACGCGTCGGCGGCGGTCACGGGCGCAGCTCCGAACCGGTGAGTTCCACGAAGACGTCCTCCAGGGTGCGCTGCTCGACCCGCAGGTCCTCGGCAAGCACGCCGTTGCCGGCGCACCAGGCGGTGACGGCGGCGAGCAGCTGCGGGTCGACCGTGCCCTCGACCAGATAGTGACCGGAGGGGCCCTCCCGGGCGGCCGTACCGTCGGGCAGCGCGAGCAGCAGCTTGCCCAGCTCCAGACCGACGGGGGCCCGGAAACGCAGCTGGCCCTCGGCGCCGCCGCGGGTGAGCTCGGCGGGGGATCCGGTCGCGACAACCCGGCCGTGGTTGATGATGGAGACCTGATCGGCAAGGCGTTCGGCCTCGTCCATGGCATGTGTGGTGAGCACGACGGTGACGCCCGCGGCCCGCATCTCCTCGATCAGCTCCCAGGTGGTGCGGCGCCCGGCGACGTCCAGCCCAGCGGTGGGCTCGTCCAGGAAGACCAGCTCGGGACGGCCAACGACCGCCATGGCCAGCGAGAGCCGCTGCTGCTGGCCGCCGGAGAGGCGGCGGAACGGGGTGGCGGCGGCGTCGGTGAGCCCGAGCCGGTCGAGTAGTACCGCCGGGTCCAACGGGTGGAGATGGTGCGCGGCGACCAGGCGCAGCATCTCCCCGGCCCGCGCCCCCGGGTACATCCCGCCGGCCTGCAGCATGACGCCGACCCGGGGCCGAAGCTCGGCCGCGTCGGCGATCGGGTCACGGCCGAGGATCCGAACCTCGCCCGCATCCGCACTCCGGAAGCCCTCGCAGATCTCCACCGTCGTCGTCTTGCCGGCCCCGTTCGGCCCGAGCAGTGCCGTCACCGAGCCGACCGGCACCGTAAGAGACAGCCCGTCGACGGCTCGGACGCGCCCGCCGGCCGGCCGCTGACCGTCAGCCCGGGCCGCGGGACGCGCCGCAGACGGCGCGAGCACCGCCGGGAACTCGCCGCCGGGCTCGCGTGGACCGCGTCGGCGACGACCGCCGACGTCCCGTCGCCGGACCGGGCGTCCCGCTCGGGAACGCGCCGGAGCGGAATGCGCGGAGTAGGTCTTCACGAGGCCCGTGACGCTGACTGCCAGGATCTCCGCCACTCGGCGATCCTACGGATCCTGCCCGACGAAAGGGGAATCACTTCCGGTCACCTCGCGCTCGCGCCCGCGTTCCGTGGTCGCGTTTTCCGTCCCTTCCCGCTGTCCCTTCCCGCTGTCTCGGCCCGCTGTCCCGGCCCGCTCGCTGTCCCGGTCTGCTGTCCAGCCAGCCGAGCGGCCGGAGCTGGGCCCGGCGGGAAGCCGCCTGCGGCCGAGGAGCGGTGGGCGGGGCGGGGTGGCCACGGCGGGGTGGCCACGGGACCGGGCTGGGGCGGGTGGCCGGGTCAGCTACGTTGCTGGGGGGTGCGCGCAGCGCTGCCGTTGCGCCGACGACCGCCGAGCGTGGCCGGCTCGTTCTCGACCAGCGCACCCCAGGCCCGCAGCCGTTCGTAGAGCACCGCCGGCGTTGTGCTGTACAGCCGGGACAGCGATTGCAGGTCCCCACGGCGCAGGCGCAGGACGTCCCGGGAGTTGTCCGAGCGCAGGACCTGGACGATCGCGATCCAGCGCCGCAGCGGGCCGGTGCGGGTCGGTGGCAGCTTGCGCAGCCGGCGCAGGTCGATGACCAGCGGCGGGAGGCCGTCGACCTCGCGGCGGTCGGGTGCCGGCGGGACCAGCAGGGTTGTGGGCACGTCGTAGAGCTCGGCGAGCTCGACCAGCCGGTGCACGCGCAGGGTGCGGGAGCCTCGCTCGTAGGCGCCGAGAGTTCCGGCGGTCCATCGGCCGTCGGTGCGCTCCTGGACATCCAGCAGCGACATGCCTCGCCGGTTGCGCGCGGCGCGAAGCCGGCGGCCGAGTTCGAGAGCGTAGTCCGCCTCGGTCACGGTCTCCGTCCGGGTCAGGGTCGACAGGAGACGCCTACCGCCCCCCTTGTGACAGCCTGTCAGGACTCTGTCCGCCTGGCAGCCGATTCAGCCACAAAGGCGCGAGGTCCTGTGGCCCTACGGTTGTCCCCTGACGCGGGGCGCTACAGAATGTGAGCCGCTATCTCCATTTGGCCGCCGAGAGTAGTCATCTGGCCTTCGGGTGTCACCGATAGGCCATTGATATTTCGATGGATATTAGATGGTGGGGAATTGATTTAGATGTGCCATGGTTGTGTCAAAAATGTCCTGCGTAAGTCGGTGGGTGCCGAAGTAGGCCGACACGGTGGGGTCAACAGGGTGGGGTCAACAGGGTGGGCTGAGCTGGACTTTTGGGTGGGTAGGCTGCTCCCGCCTCGGCCCGGTTGGGCGGTCCTGGTAGATCGTCGGAGCCTCCGGCGGCGGGCACGACCGTGCCGCCGCGCGACCGCAGGACCGGACATAATGATCATGGTGAGCAAGTGCGGATGCTGACGGTAGCGGTCCCATGTGAAAATTG
>NZ_JALKFZ020000037.1 GCF_023243075.1 Frankia sp. AiPa1
GGGGGGGTGGGGGTGGGGGGGGGGGGGGGGGGGGGGGGGGGGATGGGGGGGGGGGGGGGGGGGGGGGGGGGGGGGGGGTTGGGGGGGGGGTGGGGGGGGGGGGGGGGGGGGGGGGGGGGGGGGGGGGGGGCGCGGGGGCCCCCCCCCCCCCCCCCCCCCCCCCCCCCCCTCGGCGGGGTCGGGGCGGCGGCAAGGGGGCTGGCCTTGCAGGTGGGCCGGTGTAACCCGAGTCAGATCCCAGGTTCGTCCCTGTCGGATCGGCGGCAATGGCAGCTGGAGGCAGGGCCATCTCCTGCGCGCAACGCGCGCCAACGGCGCAGGAGCGGGATGCGGCCGAGCATGGAGTGATCTGAGAACTCACGGTCGAAGTCGACGGACAGGAGGGTCCAGTCTTCGGCATAGCGAAAGCCGTCCGCGTCCGCGGACTCATGGAAGCCCATCGCGCGGAGATCTCGTAGGCCATCTGAGCGGTCGCGCCAAGCCGACAGCAGGTTCGCGGCGGGGGGCACGGCGGAGCCTGCGGTCGTGAACTCCAGCGCCGGATCTGCTCCGAGCTGGTTGGCGGCGTGCCATAAGGGGGCGAAAGCGGCGAGGTCGTCGCGCCGGTTGGCCGGGCGCAGTGCGGCAACGGCCAAGGCGAGTAGGCCAAGGCGCATCATCTCGAGATCATCTCGACGAACCGCGAAGGAGGCCATCCGGACCGAGAATGCTCGCAGTGTTTCCGCCTCTACTTCCGGGCGGATCAGGTCAAGGAGCTGGTCGAGTCCACCGGTGCTGTGGGCCTTGCGCAACAGCGTGACGATGGCGACGTCCCGCTCGTCCGGGATCGGGCGCTCGGCGTAGCGTTGTGCGTCTCCTCCTGTCAGGCAGACCAGGTCCGCGAGCTCGAGGGGATGTGGTCCGGGTTCCCCCTTGTCGGCCATGCCGCTCCTTCGTTGCTGGTCCTGTGACCACCATCTCAGTCCTGTCGAATGATAACCAGAGGTCTACTCTCCGTGATCGGAGGAAGCTTGGTTGCGGGTGGGGGTAGTTTTCGGTGGCACCGGGCACCCGTAGTCGGATACCGGTACCCCCGCGGAGGAAAAGTTACGTTTGGTGATTATCGATGTCTCTGGGCTCGATGGGGCGGGGAGGGATGGTGGTGGCGGCGGAGTGCCCCTCGTGGGGTGACCTCTCTCGCGATCATGCGATATCCAGTGGCTAGGCTTAGCTCGCTTGCCAGTCGGTGACGCGCGCCATCGCTGTGAATGTGTGAGAGTCGCAGGTGTGTGATACCTACGGGAGAGAGGCCGGCCTACGAGAATGGGATGGGCGCACGAGGGCGATGCCGCTGCATCGCCGATCCCCGACCGGGTATTGACCCCTGGTGAGCAGATTCTCGCCGCGTCGGACCGGGCGAGTGCGCCGCTGACCTGCGGATTGTTCGTCCAGACCGATGGGGGGCTTGATCCTGGACGGCTGCGGGCGGCCGTCTGGACGGTGCTTCGCCAGCATCCGATGGCGCGCGCGGTGCTCTACGGTTCCCGCCAGCACGCCTGGCGCTTCGTCGCCGGGCCGACGGCTGACCCGGTCGGCTTGGTCGATGATGGCACCGAGGGGTGGCGGGTTCATGAAGTGCTCTCCTCGGCGCCCTTTGACCTGCGTCGCTACCCGCCGCTGCGGATCGCGCTGGTGCGCCGGCCAGAGGGCGATCAGCTCTGCGTGGTGGCGCATCACCTGGCACTCGATGGTCTGCGCTTGGCAAGAGTGGTCAAGGAGATCCTTGACGTGTACCGGCAGTCACCAGGCGACCTGGCCGGTCTGGGCGCTCAGCGCGAGCAGCGCGGGATGCCGGCCGGGGTCTCACCGGTGGTGCGGTCCACCGGATCGCCATGGTCCATTCTGGTCCGCCGTTCGGGGCGGTACGTCATCCCGTTGACGGCAGGACGTGGAGACGGCTATGGCTATCACCCGATGGTGCTACCGATGCCCGTCGGGGAGCGAACGCTGCCGGACGGCCGTCATCTGACGGTCAACGATCTGCTGCTGGCCGCGGCGCATCTGGCGATCGACCGCTGGAACACCCGCAGCGGTGGCGAGGCAGGCTGCCTGCGGATCCGAATGCCGATCGACCTGGTCGGCCCGGATGGGTCTGGCGAGGAGGCCGAGGGCAACCACACCGGCCAGACGCTGATCATCACTGAGGCGTCCGACCGGTGCGACCCGGTGGCGCTGGTCACGCGGGTGGTTGATCAGACCGTCGTGGCCAAGCAGGCAACCCCACCGCCGGTGCCCGGGGTGTCCGGCGCGCTCGGTGTCGCCATGGCCCGTTATGTGCCGGGACCGTGGCGCAGCACACTGCTGCGGATGGGGGTCGCAGCTGCCCGACCGCTGCTGGCACCGACCGCTGCGGTCAGCAATCTCGGCCGGCAGGATGCTCTCGCCGGGCCGATCGGCGTGCCCGGTCCGGGCGGGCGCTACCTCGTTGCCGTCACAGACGCGGGGCGGGCGGCTCTGCCCGGGCCATCGGTCACCGGCGCCTACTTCACCGGGACGGCCGGCATGCCGCAGGGGTTGTTCCTCGGAGTGCTGGGCATCGGCGACAAGCTGAATATCACGGTCTGTTACCATCGTCAGCTGTTCGGACTGGGTGCCGCGATGGCGTTCGCCGAACTGTTCCGGGGCGCCTTCGCGGAGGTGGCAGATCCCGATCCGGATCCGGCAGCGTCGACAGTGGCTCCGGCGCCGCAGATCACCGGAGCCGCGGCGCTCCGGTCACATGCTGAGCCGGTGACGCGAGTCCGTGTCTAGTGCTGGTTCAGCAGGACGTCGAGGTCCACCTGCAGGAGCCACTGGTCCAGCTTGAACGGCGGGTAGGGCCAGGTCAGGCCGTCGAGCACCATCTGGTTCACCGGGAGCCAGAGGATCCGGCGGGAAGCGTCGACGGCTCCGCGGCGCACTCCGACGTAGCGGGTCGACGGGCCGCGTAGCCGGCTGAGGCCGACGTCGATCGGGCGGTCGGTGCGGAAGGTCATCTGGCTGCCGCGTCCGGAGGGACGGACCACCTGCACCAGGCCGTCGAGCCCGGCCAGCAGGATCGCGCCGCTGGTCGGGTCGTGGCTCACGCTGCGTACCAGGCCGCCCTGGTCCGTGCCGACCACCAGGTAATCGGGTGGGTTGGCAATACCCCAGCTGTCCACCTGCCAGTTCCCGGTCGCCGGGGCGCGGGTCACCAGCCCACGTTCACGGCCCAGTTTCGGGTAGACGGCAAGAGTCTCGGCGGTGAGGCCATCACGTTTCGTCCGAGCCACGTACAGGGTGCCGTTGGCGTCGAAGACCGCGGACTCCATTCTGGAGCCGTCCTGCACGGCGCGGACCGCTGTGCTACGTGGAGTGATGGTCCCGTGGGACTCGTTGTAGGAGAACTCCTGAATCGGGAACGGCTGCGTGCTGTAGTCGAGTCCTCGTGCGTCGCTGATCAGGACGAACCGCTCGTCGTCCGGTTCGCTGGTGGGGTCGACGCTGATTTCGCGCGGATTGACGACGATCTCGATGCCGAGCGGCCGTACCTGCGGGTACTGCCAGAATGCCTTCACCCGCCCGGCGAGATCGATGACGAGCAGCGAGCCGTTGTCCGTGCCACCGGTGCCCGTGCCGAGATACTGCGCGATGACCAGATGGCCGCTGCGGGGGAGCCGGGCGACCGAGGCGGGGCCGCGCGAAGTGCGCGGCTCCACCGGCGACAGCTTCGGGAAGGCCCGGGCGGCGATGTTCGGCTGGGCGGACGCCGCGAGTTCCGCCGCGGTGCGCGACGCACCCCCGTCGTAGACCCAGCGGCCCGAATCGCCGTCCTTGTGCAGCTGTCCGATGCTGGGCAGCTCCCCGCCGGTGCGCACATCCCAGCCGTAGAAGGGCATGAGCGAGGTGAACACGACCCGCTGGCTACCGTCGGATACCGGCACGACGATCACGTCGGAGGTGTCGCCGCCGCCGACGCCACGGTAGCTCGGGTCGAACCGGGGCAGGGACGTCCGGCCTCGGTCGGAGGGAATGACCAGCCGGGTGAACCGCTCCGCGTCGGGTTCGAAGACCTCGAGCTCCATGTCCGTGCCGGTGAGCTTCGACTGGTCGTCCGTGAACGGCGTTGTCGAGATGAACACGGTTCCGTCGTCGGCGACGGCGGACATGAAGGCTGCCTGGCCGGGCCCGAAGCCCCAACCGGGGACGTCGACGGTGCGCACCGCCGAACCGGGCGCGCCGAGCTCGTTGAAGCTGTCCGGTGCTCCGTAGATGGTCAGCAGGTTCTGGGGCAGCTCGCTGACCGCGCCGGCGGGCTCCGACGGGCCGGCGGTGACTCCGCCGACCGGCGCCGACGGGTGGGCGGAGGGCATTCCGGACGGCGTCGCGCCCTCGGAGGACAGAAGCCGGCCGGCGAGCAGTCCGCCGCCGGCCGCGGCGCCCAGCCCGACCCCGGTGATCAGAAGCCGCCGGCGGGTCAGCGGTCCGGCGTCGCGCGGTGTCCGGGTCTCGGTGTCGTCACGGTCCGCTTCAGTGTCACCCGCGTCGCGCATGGGTAGCATGTCGTGCTCGCTGATAGCGGCGTCCTCGCCGTCACCTCGCGATGTTCGGCCGCGTCGACGGCCGGGTTCATCGCTGTCAGTGCCCGCTCGTATCCTGACTGGCATGTGCGGCGGCCTCCGCCTCTCGATGCCGGTGGGGGCTGTCCACGCCGATGGGGGTGATCCCACCGGGTAGAACGACGGTACCGGACCGGCCCATGCGACATATCGGGCATAGGGCGAAGGGCCACGCCCGTCCGGGGCAGCCCGGACGGGCGTGGTGAGAACTGTGGGCTCAGACCGGCGCGGGATACCCGCCGTCGGCTGCCTGCGGACGCTGGGGCGCCTGCGGACGCTGCGCGGCTTCCTGCCGGTCGGCGTGGTGCAGTTGGACGACGAGCAGGCCGACCGCCATGGCGGTCAGCAGTTCGGCGGCCAGCGCCGCGACCGCCGTCGGCATGGCGCCACCGCCGGCCGAGACCAGCGCGCCGGTGGTGGCCACCGTGGCCACGGCGAGCACGCCCACGACCCGGCGCACGCCCGCACCGAGCAGGTACGTGGTGAACATGAGCGTCACGGCCAGCAGGGTCATCGACAGTGCCAGCACCCACAGGGCGTCGGAAGCGCCGGTCAGATGAGGGCCGAAGACCAGCCCGATCAGCCACTTTGCCCCGACCAGGCCGATGGTGGCGAGCAACAGCCCGGGCGCGACCACGAACGCGAGCGCGACCGCGAGGGTGCCGCCTGCCGGCCGGCCCTCCTTGCGGCGCCGGGCCGCCTCGGGCAGGAGGAAGTTCGCGACCGCGAGCCCGATGAACACCGGCACCTTGCAGGCGGTCGAGATCGCCGCGTACCCACCGACGCCGGACTTGCCGAGCCAGCCGACGATGACCACGTCCATGTTCTGCAGCAGAGCCAGCGGAACGAGCGCGCCGAGGGCGACCGTGGTGTCCGCGATGACGCTCTGGCGGGCGCTGGGCCGGGGCGCCGGGATCGGGATCGGGATCGGGCCGGTTGCCGGCGGCAGGCTGTTGTCGACATGTACCGGCATCGTGGGTGCCGCCGGCGCCTGGCGGGGAAGACGTGGGGTGCGGGCAACCGCCCAGCGGCCGTGTTCCGCCCCGACGAGCACACCGATGACGATGCCGAGCCCCGCACCGTTCACGCCCATCCCGCAGAGCACGAAAAGGATCACCAGGCCGATCCGGACGAAACCCTCGACCACGAAGTTCACCGCCAGGCGCTGGTATGCCCCGCGCGCCTGGATGAGTCCCCGCTCGACGCACAGCAGCGTCCACAGCGCCGCCCCGATCGTGGCCTCCGCGATGGCCACCGGATGGTCGTAGGACATCAGGGTGGCCACCGGCCGGGCCAGGGCGAGCGCCGCGACGGTCGCGATGCCGATGCCGATCCCGCAGACGCCGCGCAGCCGGCGGATCCAGGACCACTGCTCGCGCCGGGTGTCACCACTACCGGACGTCTCATGCTGGACAACCGCGATCAGCAGGGCATTGCCGGCAACCGAGAGGATCAGGAAGATGCTGACCTGCACGGACACCGCGCCGTAGGAGTCGGAATCCAGCACCCGCGCGGTGACCAGGTTCATCAGCAGGTTGCACCCGTTGACGAGCATGCCGGCGACCGCCAACGCCGCCGGTCCGGCGAGTAGGCCGGCCAGGGCCGCTCGCGAGGACTTCGCCATCGGTCTCCCATCAGGCGCGGGACGCCGATTTCTCCGGCATCGGTAGGTTGCAGGCGAACATGCTAAGCCCTGTCGGTCGGACAGAGAGGAACGCCACTGGTGATGGGAAGCTTCCACCCGCCGTACCCCGGCGTGCTCGCATCGCACCGCTACCTGGCCACGCTTGCCGGCCGGCATGTGGTGTTCCTCAACTGGCGTGACCGCGCGCATCCTCAGGCTGGCGGGGCGGAACTGTTCTGCCAGTCGGTGGCCGAACGGTTCGCCGCAGCGGGGGTTCGGGTGTCCCTGTTGACCTCCCGGGCAGGCGTGGACGGGCAGCCGCCAGCACCCGCGGCGGAGCATGTCGCGGGAGTGGACATCCGTCGTGGCGGTGGCACTTTCGGGGTGTACCCGTCGGTGCTGGCGCGGCTCGCGAGCCTCGGCCGGGCCGGGCATCGGGTCGACGCGGTGGTCGACTGCCAGAACGGGATTCCGTTCTTCAGCCCGCTCGTGCTCACCGCGCGCACCCCGGTGGTCCAGGTTCTGCACCACGTCCACCAGAAGCAGTTCCCACTGTATTTTCCCGGACCGCTGGCCCGGGTCGGGCAGCTGCTGGAGGCGCCCGGCAGCCGGCTGGTCTACCGGCGTCGCCCGTCCGTCGTCGTGTCACCGTCCACCCGGGACGAGTCCCGCTCGGTGCTGGGCCTGCCCGGCCCGCGCTACCTGGTGCCCAACGGCGTGACGGCAGTGGGCGCCCGCGGTGAACCCGCGGCCACCCCGACGATCGTCTGCGTCGGGCGGCTGGTGCCGCACAAGCGGCTGCACCTGCTGCTGGACGAGCTGCCGGCGCTCGCCGCAGCGCATCCCGGGCTGGTCGTGCACATCGTCGGGGACGGACCGGACCGGGAGCGGTTGGTGGCCCACGCGGTCGCCCTCGGACTGACCGCCCCGGCGACCGGGCCGGGCTCCGGTTCGGCCGTCTTGACGCCCGGCTACCAGGCCCCCGCCGATGTGGTGCGCGCGGATGTGGTGCGTTGGCATGGTCAGGTCGCCTCCGAGGTGCGTGACCGGCTGCTGTCGTCGGCATGGCTGACGGTGAACCCATCACACGGCGAGGGCTGGGGACTGTCCGTGCTGGAGGCCGCCGCGCTGGGAGTTCCGGCGGTGGCCTTCCGAGTGCCGGGGTTGCGCGACGCGGTGCGCGACGGGACGACCGGCTGGCTGGTGTCGGACGGCACGCCGCTCGGTCCGGTCATCGACGCGGCTCTGCGGACCCTGGCCGATCCGGCCGGCGCGGCCAGCCTGCGCCTCGCGGCCCGGGAATGGGCGGCCGGGTTCACCTGGGACGCCAGCGCCGAGTTGCTGGCCCGGGTGGTCAGCGCGGAGATCGACCGGCTGGCCGGGCCGCGGGCGGCGGTTCGGGACCGGCGCCGCAGGGACGACGAGACCACCCACGTCACGTTCACGATGCCGGTGGAAGCACCCCTGCCGGCGCTGCGCCGCACGGACCTGGTGTACCGCCCGGATCCTACCGGTGACGAGGTCGTCGCCGTCCTCTACGGAGCCGGGCCACGCGAGGCCCACAGGGCCCTCGACCGTGTCGGGGTGACGTCCCCGGCCCGGGTCCGCCCCGGCACTGGCGAGGACCAACTGGTCGCGGCGGGCCGTGCGGTGGCTGCAGCGGCCGCACAGGTACCTGCCACGGTTCCACCCGTCACGACGACGGCTGCCGCCTTCTGAATACCGGCCGCAGGTCGGCTCGGCGGCCGCCGGTCGGCTCAGCCGGGACCGGCGGCGCGCAGGGGGAGGGCGTGCAGGGAGGAGTCGAAACGGGCCGGGTGGAAGCCGAGGTGCCGGTAGAAGGCTCTTCCGGCGGAGTGCGGCGCGTGGGCGAGCAGCAGTGGCAGGCCGACCATCCGGTGCACGGTGAGCGAGCGCATCACGGCGTCGCGAACAAGGCGTGCCCCGACGCCGCGGCCGGTATAGCGCAGATCGACGGCGAGCCGGCCGACGAACATCGCCGGCACCGGTTCGGTCGGGCGGCGGGCTCGCCGGCGCGAGCCGGGGATGCGCTCGACGGCGGCTGTCGCGAGGCAGTAGAAGCCGGCGATCCGCTCACCCTCGGCGCCCGTGCGGTCAAGGATGACGAAGGTGTTCGTCGTGCGGTCCTGCTGATGCTCGAGGGCGTGGTGGCGCAGCCAGCTGTCCAACGGGTCGTCGCCGCTGGTGAAGGTGGCGCGCTCCACGGCCTCGGTCAGGGCGGTCGGCTTGGACAGAGGCACGGGGCGTGGTCCTTCCGGGCGGGGCGGCGCGCGGCGGCTCGAGACGCTGGCGCGCTATTCGGCGCCCGGCTCCTCGTCGAGCAGCCGGCGCAGCCGGGAGGCGTCGCTGGGCGGGGACTCCAGCAGGGCCTCGAAGGCACCCCAGTCGGTGTCGGGGATGCGGAACAGGCGCCGGTCGGCGAGGACCTCGTGGGCGTAACGTTTCATCGCCTCGACGGCGAAGCCCTCGAGGGACAAGCCCTCGCCCTCGGCGGCGGACCGGATGGCGTGCGCCTCCGCCGCGGGCAGCGCCACGGTCAGTTCGTCATCCCTGGCGGCACTCATGCTGGCAGTCTGCTCCCCGCGCACGCGGCCCGGCTCGCCGGGTCTGATGTGCTGCCCGGAGGTGCCGCGGTGCTTCGATGAACCGGTCGCTGTCCTGACGTTAGCGTCCCATTCATCCTGACAGAAAGGTCTTCCCGCCGTGCCGCCTTCACCTGTGCCGACCGTCGCTCTCGCCCGCGGAGCCCGCATGCCCCGACTGGGCCTGGGCACCTGGCCGCTGGACGACCACGCTGCGGCGGACGTGGTGGAGCGGGCGGTCGGACTCGGCTACCGGCTGGTGGACACCGCCCACAACTACGGCAACGAGCGGGGGGTCGGTGCCGGCCTGCGCGCCGCCGGAGTCCCACGCGAGGAGCTGTTTGTCACGACCAAGTTCAACAAGCGCTCGCACAGCGTACGCGGCGTGCGCCGGGCTGCGGTGGAAAGCATGCGGCGGATGGGCCTGGACTATCTCGATCTGCTGCTGGTCCACTGGCCGAACCCCTGGCGGGACCGGTATGTCGACGCCTGGCGCGGGCTGGTGGAGCTGCAGCGCTCAGGTGAGGTGCGAGCGATTGGAGTGTCGAACTTCAAGCCGGCGCACCTGGACCGGCTGCTCGCCGAGACCGGGGCCGTCCCCGAGGTCAACCAGATCCAGCTCGACCCGCGCCTTGGCCGGGCGACGGCCCGCGCCTACCATGCGCGCCACGGGATCGTCACCGAGTCGTGGAGCCCGCTGGGCGCGGGCAGCGACCTGCTGGACGAACCGGTGATCGCCCGGATTGCCGCCGAGCGTGGGCGTACCCCGGCTCAGATCGTGCTGCGCTGGCATCTGGATCTGGGCTGTGTGGTCGTGCCGAAGTCGGCGAGCTCGCGCCGGCTGGCCGAGAACATCGCCGTGTTCGACTTCGCTCTCGACGCGGGCGAGCTGGCCGCGATCGGCGGCCTGGACCGTGGCCCGGGTGGCGAGGCCGCGGCACTGGACTCCGACACCTTCGGCCACTGAGGACCGCCCGGTCAGGATGTCATGTCGCGGCGGCGGAAGAACACGATGGCGACAGCGACCATGGCGGCGGCGTAGAGGCAGCCGCGCAGCAGGGCCTCCGCGTAGGGGACGGCGAACGCTGTTCCCCCCGTGGCGATCTCCTGCATGAGCTGGATCGGCAGCCAGGCCCGCGCCGGCGGGTAGATGCGCGAGACCAGCATCTCCACCGGCAGCGCGTATGCGATCGCCACCGCGATCGCACTGGCCGGGCCGCGCAGCACGATCGCGGCGAGGACCCCGACGGCGGCGTAGCCCAACGAGCCGATACAGAGGTTCACGAAGGAGGTGCCGAGGGCGGCGACACCCGCCCCGCTGAGCCAGGCGGCGCTGGACACTCCCCGGACCGGAGCCAGCGGGAACGCCAGCGCCGCGGCGACGACGGTGGCCGCGGCCACCACCAGAACGACGAAGGAGGCCAGCGCCAGAAGCTTGCCCGCCAGCAGACGCGCCCGGTGCGGTTGCGCGACGAGCTGGTTGCGCAGCATCCCGTGCGCGTGGTCACCGGCGAGGGCCGCCGCGACGACGGACAGCGCGACCACGCCCAGCAGGATGCTCACCGTCTGCGCACCCTGGGTCATCCCCTCGGGCTCGGACAGCCAGGCCGCGGTCACCGGGTTGCCGTCGAAGTCGGTGTGCCCGACCGACAGGAAGGTCAGCACGGTACCGAGCATCGCGCAGGCGGTCACCGCCGCCAGGGTGCCCAGGAGGAACCGGGGCCGCAGCAGCGGCACCCACTCGGCGCGCATCGCGTTTCTCATGTGGCACCCCCGCGGCTGTGCGCCGGGTCGAGCCCGACGCCGGCCGGTGGCACGCTGCCGTCCGGGACGGTCCGCAGCTGGTTGGCGGAGACCAGATCCCCGTCGATCTCGCCGGTGACCCGCAGGAAGGTCTCCTCCAGGTTGGGCCGGTGGGTGCGCAAGGAGCGCAGGGAGATGCCCGCCCCCATCGCCATCCGGTTGAGGTCGGCCGCGAGGCTCTCGGGCCCGTGTACGGTGACCACCGGCTGGTGCGTGCTGGGGCCGGCCGCGTCCGGAACGCCGAGGCGCAGGTCGAGCTCGACGGGCAGGCCGACGCCGTTGATCATCCCGGCCAGCCGGCGGGCGTCCTCGTCATGCTCGGGGACGAGGTGAATCCGCGGGTCCTCGGCGGCCAACAGGTCGGTGACATGCCCCTGGAACAGCATCCGCCCAGCATTGATCATGACCAGGTGGTCGCAGATCTGCTCGACCTCAGTGAGCAGGTGGCTGGAGACGAACACGGTCATCCCCCCCGCGGCGAGCTGCCCCAGCAGGGTGCGGATCTCCCGGATGCCGGCTGGGTCCAGGCCGTTGGTTGGCTCGTCCAGGATGAGCAGCGACGGCCGGGGCAGCAACGCGGCGGCGATCCCAAGGCGCTGCTTCATCCCGAGGGAGTAGGTGTGGAACCGGTCGTCGGCGCGTTCGGCCAGGCCGACCTGGGCCAGCACCTCCTCGACCCGGGGGGGGGGGGGGGGGGGGGGGGGGGGGCGGGGGGGCGGCCGCCCCCCGCCCCCCCCCCCCCCCCCCCCCCCCCCCCGCCCCCCCCCCCCCCGCCCCCCCCCCCCCCCCCCCCCCCCCCCCCCCCCCCCCCCCCCCCCCCCCCCCCCCCCCCCCC
>NZ_JALKFZ020000175.1 GCF_023243075.1 Frankia sp. AiPa1
CCGGCGAGGCGGCCGAGCCCTGGGCGGTGTTCACCGCCGCCGGCATCACGGTCGACGTCGTGTCCGTCGCGGGCGGGGGGGCGGCGGGGGGGGGGGGCCCCCCCCCCCCCGGGACTCTTTGCCGCGCCCGGGCTTGGTCCCGCTGGTCGGCCCGGTCTCCACCACCGGCTCGGCGTCCAGCGCCGACCCGCAGGTGTCGACCGGCCCGACGGCGGCCCGCAGCGCCCGCTGCGCGCCTTGCCCCAGGGGAATCCGGCCCGCCCGGGTCGGGCTGTCCGGGCCGGGGTCGGAAGGGTTCGGCCCGCGGCCACCGAAGCCCGCGCGGGCCGGACCCGGCTCGCCCGCGGCAGGTTCCGCAGTGCTCCGGCCGTCCGGGTCCGGGTCCGGAGCCGTCAGGCCGCTGCGCCGCAGGTGGGCGGCCGTGTGCCGAGAAGATCGCAGGCGATGCGGCACCTGCCGCGCGCCGTCGAAGCGAACCGCCGACCAGCGCCCATTTCGATACCGCCATTTCATGGTATTCCCCCGAAGACGATCCCGCTGTGGACCCGCACCACACACGTCGACCGGCAGGGCCTGGGCTTGTGCACCACCACCTCCACCGGGGGCGGCAGCCGCGGCACCACGGGCGCCGATGCCCACACTTTGCGAGCGTAACGCCGCCCAGTGCGCAGGATATCCGATGCCCGACTTTCCGCCGCCGTCGGACCGACACCAGGCAACGCGCCTCGGGGCCTGACTTGCCACTACTGGCAGCCATCGCGCAAAGGAACGATGCGGGCTTTCCCGCGGATGCGACGGGACCACAGCGTGTCCATTTCCGCGAATCGCCAGAACCGACATCGGCAGCGACCACCGGAGCTACCTCCATGGTCGCAATATCGATATCGCTCAACTACCCATAGTTACCTTTCCATTCGGAAGCGCAGCCTCCACCGCAGGAAAGACCAGAAAAGTCAGCAAGGAAACCACAATGAGTAGCAGAGCGGCGGCGACCAGGGGGCGCAGTCGATGCGGACCCGGGAGATGGCGGTAGAGCCAGGCATACACGTTCGGTCCCTCCTTGCGGATTCACCCGGCGGCCAGCGCCGGCGGCAGGCCAGCGGACTTCTCCGTGACGCCAACCAGCCCCCCGTACACGACCAGCCGATGACTGGCCGAGTATTTAGGATGACAGGTTGTCAAGGTAAGGAGACTCTTCGTTGGCGCCACACCAGGTCGTTTTGGTACCGGATACGTGACATCCAGCCGATTTGGTGTCACAACCTCCGAGCCAGTGACCCGGTACGTGTAGTACCGGTCCCGAACCTCAACGACCAGAGCGTCGCCTACCTTCAACTCATCAAGCCGATTAAAAGGTTTTCCATACGTGGTCCGATGTCCGGAGACCACAAAGTTCCCGATCTGACCGGGCATCGCCGTGCCGGGAATATGCCCAGGACCGCGACGCAGATCCGCGGCCGAGACTCCCTCGACGACGACGGGCGCGTAGTCCCGGCCAAGACGAGGCACCCGGAGGATCGCCACGCCATCCCCCAGCGGCACCGCCGGCAGCGGGGGTACGGCCATCCTGGGCGCGCCGGACCCGGGCGGGGCGGGCGCCGGCCGGCTCCAGGTCTGTTCGAGCTGGTGATGTAGCCGGTCCTGGGTCCGTCCGGCAAGCAGGTTGGTGGCCCACAGCTGGTAACCGAGGAACAGCGCCACGACGACGCCGGCGGTGATCAGCAGCTCGCCACCGCCGCGAGCCAGCCGGCCGATCCAGACCCGCCCCGCTCCCAGCGTCCGGCGATGCCGCGGACCGAACCCGCCGGGACCAGCGCCGTCGGGACCGGCGCCGCCCCTCGCGGGCAGCCCGGCTCCCTCCGGAAGCGGACGGCGCTGCGCCGGCGCGCCCGACCGCGCCGCTCCGGTCACGCCACCACCATCAGTGCCGGTGCCAGCGACGTCAGCACCACCGGGGGAGACGTCCTTCGCCCGCTCAACCTCGTTCGAGGGGACCGATGACGCGTCAGCCATCCGCACACTATGCCACTTGATAACTACTCTACGTACACACCCGCGCGCGGGGGTCGCCCTGCACCCCCAGGACGCGGCGACACCGCCGGCGTGACTCCCGACACCGCCACGCACTGCTACTCTCTGTATTCACATAGGCGCGTAGCGGGGTTGCCGCGCACCCGTTCCGTCCGCGCGCACGCCAGGGGTGCGACGAAGACCAGGGGGGCCGATGAAGACAGTGGCCGTCATCGTCCACTGGGGTCCGAGCGCACCCACGGTGGACGTCGCCGAGCGGCTCGAGGCCTGCCCGTCCATCTCCCAGGTCGCCGTCGTCGCCAACGACGGCAGCGGGCGTCCGCCGAATCTGCCCGCCCCCTGTGCGTGGCTGGTTCCGCCACGCAACCTCGGGTTCGGTGCCGGCTTCGCCCTCGCCTGCCGGGACCACCCGGCGGCCGAGGCATATCTGCTGGTGAACAACGACATCCGGATCGATGAGACCACGATCGACGGCTGCCTGCGGCTGCTGGCCGGGACGAACATCGGCATCGTCGCGCCGACCCTGGTCAACGGGGACGGCCTGCAGTCCGGCGCCGCGCGGCTCAGTCCCGTCCTCGTCGCGCCACGGGCACGACGACCCCCACAGGATCGGCCCTGCGAGGCGGACTGGGTCACCGGGGCGGTCATGTTCATCAAGGCCGACGTCCTGCGCCGGGTTCCGTTCGACGGCCGGTACTTCCTGGGGTTCGAGGACGTCGACTTCTGCTACCGGGTGCGGGAGGCCGGCTGGAGCGTCGTCCTCAGTCCGCACCGGGCCTGGCACACGGGCAGCGCAACGATCACCCGCAGCAGTTATGCCTACTATGTCGTGCGCAACCGACTCTGGTTCACCCGGCTGCGCGGCTGGCGGATGCGTACCGCGCTGGTCGCGGCCAGCGCGGCGGCTCTCGTTCTGCCCCGGTCCCTGGCGCTGGATCTGCTGCGCGGACGCGGGCTCGCCACCGGTGCGCTGGTCTACCACGGTCTGCTCGACGGCCTCGGCTCGATGCCCCCGCTCGGCGAGCCGCTCGCTGACGAGCCTCGCGCCGCCCGATGGACCTCGTGGTCCTGACGCCGCCCCGCGGACGAAGGGTCCCCCGTGGCGACGTTCCAGGAGTCGGCAACACCGGCCCTGGTGAAAAAGCGCAGGTGCGTGGCGTCCATCAGGCCGGTCTCGGTGTACTCGAAGCGCCCGAGCAGGAACCGCATCCGCTGCTGGTAGTACAGCACGTTCGGCAGGGCGACGAGGATCCGTCCGCCGGGTGCCAGTACGCGGCGGGCCTCGGCGACCAGCGGGCCCGGGGTCGACGAGGTGGCACCGGCCGGGAGAACCTCTCCCAGGCCCTCGACGGCTTCTTCGCGATCAGCGGCCTACTGGTCACATACAGTGCACGATGCTTGACGTGGCAACGCTTCGTGCGGAATCGGGCGTTGCGCGTCCTACCTATCGAGGCTCCGGCGCTGCGCCGCAAGACCCCGAGGCCACGCGGCTGTCATCAGTTCGCGTCCAGATGGACACGAACCGAATCCATGACACGAGTTCGAAGGCGCGACGGCTACCAGAGGATTGAATAGCATCACCATCCGTGCATCTACCTCGACGGACCACTCGCCCCGCCCCGGACGCCGACCTCGACCGAGCCGCCCGCGTTCTGCTCCTGACCCTCTCCCGCGGGCTCGGCGGCGGCATCGAGCGATACCTCACCACGGTCGAGGAGACGCTGCGCGCGGGCGGGGCGAAGCTGGCCAGGGTCGACCTGCTCGAACCGGGCGAGGAGACGACCCCCGGCAGTCGAGCCCGATTCGTCCGCCACGCCCTGGCGACGGCACGACGTTTCGGCCCGGCCGACAGCGTCGTGGTCGGGCACGCCAACCTCATCCCGGTGGGCGCGGCGGCGCTGCGCCTGACCCGCGCCCGGTTCGGACCGGTGCTGTTCTACGGTACCGACATCTGGAGCATGCGGACCACCGACCGGGCGATCCTGCGGGCCGACCCGTTGCTGCACCCCGTGACGATCAGTTCGTACAGCGCCGGTGCCCTGTCCACCGTCGGGCTCGCCCCGATCCTGCCCCCGGGCATCTCCCCGGACTGGCGGGCCACCCTGCTCGGCGAGTCCAGCCGGCGCCGTCCGCTGCCGCCCGTGCCCACGACGCTGAGCGTCTTCCGGCTGGCGGACTGGGCCGGCAAGGGCGCCGCGGTGCTGGTGGACGCGGTCGCGAACGTCCGCGCCCAGCTCGGGCCGGTGCGCCTCGTGCTCGCCGGGCAGGGACCGGCCCCGGGCGCGCTGCACGAGCTGGTATCCGCCCATCCGGACACCGAGGTCGTCGAGTCCCCCGGCGACGCCGAGCTTGCCCGGCTCTACGCGACGGCGGACCTGTTCGTCCTGGCCACCCGCACACACACCCCCGCCCGGGGACGGTCCGCCAGCGGCGAGGGCTACGGCATCGTGCTGCTGGAGGCGCAGCTGGCCGGATGCGCGGTGGTCGGGCCCGCCTCCGGTGGCAGCCACGATGCCTACCAGGACGGCGTCACCGGGCAGACACCGGTCGACGAGTCGGCCGGCGCGCTCACCGAGGTCCTGCGGGCCATGCTGGCCGACCGGGCCCGCCTGGCCCGCACCGGACGGCGCGCCGCCGAGTGGGCCGAGGCCGCCACCCGCCCCGACCACTACGCCCGGCTCGTCTTCACCGCCCTGACCGGACGCCCCGCCAGCACCGCCGCCGACCGCCCGGACCTGCCCGTCCAGCCGGCCGGCGCCGCTGTGCGGTCGGCCTCACTCATGTCCTCCACATCGTCCGGCCCGTCGGCAACGTCGAGCCGGTCGGCATCGTCGAGCCGGCCCGCGCCGTCCGGCCGGTCGGCGCCATGACGGCCGCTTCGACCGCAGACCGTACTTCGACCGGCTCCTCGGCCCGCATCCGGCCAGCCCCATCCGCCACGTGCGTTGGCCACGTGCGTTGGCCGAGGACACCGTGATGACCCGTCAGCGGTCCAGCCGTTCAAGGTCGAGATGCTCAGGGCTCGCAAGACGGGGCGCCGGGATCTCCACGGCAAGCCCGCGCGACGGGGTGGGCGGCCAGGGCGGGGCCACGTCGAGGCGGCGGGCGACCACCAGATGCTGGCCGGCGACATCATCATCGACGTCCGCCAGCGCGGATACGGGAATCAGCTCAAGCTCGCCGAATCCGGCCTCGGTGACGAGCCGGCGCACCTGCTCGGCGGAGCGGCCGAAGCAGTTGAGCGCGAACCGCAGCTTCATCCGCGCGGCCAGGCCCCGTTCGGCGCGCCACTGCGCCTCGGTCCGCCAGGCCGGATCATCGATCACCACGTGCAACAGCAACCGCCCGCCCGGACGCAGGGCGGCATGCCAGTCACGCAGCGCTGCAGCGACGACCTCGTCCGTGAGGTGCTGGACGACGGCGATGCAGTACACGACATCGACGTCGCGCCCGCTGCGGTGGAACTCCTCGGCGGTGAGGTACTCCAGGTTCTGCGCCGGGTTCAGCACCCGCGCGCAGGCCAGCACGCCACGGGAGACATCCACCGCGGTGACGGCGTGCACGTGGGAGGCCACGGCGACGGCAAGGTAGCCCGGCCCGCAGCCGACGTCGAGGACGTCGTCCTCCGGCTCCAGGTAACGACCCAGAAGATCATCGGCAAGGCTCTGTCGAGTGCGCCGGTTACGCTCGGCCGCCGTCTCGCGGTCATGCTCACCCGGCTGGAAGTAGTGGGGGCTGCACGCCAGCAGTCGCAGGGCCACGGTCCGGCGGTACCGGGCTGGCGTCGTCGCCATCACCACCGGCACCCACCAGGCACCCAGAAAGTTCTGTGCGCCGGCCGTCGCGAGCGCGTACCCCGCCAGGGAGCGGAGCTGACCAGCGACCGTGGAATCCCTGCCGGGCATGCTCGCCGTCCTCTCGGCCACCGATGACACCGGACGCGCCACCGAGCGCCGGACTGCCGAGCATCGACGGCGACCCACCACGGCCATCGAAGATCGGAAAGCCCGCTTGTTGCCAAGAGTATTGATGCGAACACCGACGGTCAACGACCGTCGTGCGTACGTCCCGTCCGTCGGCGGACGTTCCCGACCAGCCACATTGCGGGCGGGGCGGTCCTGCTCGACCCCGAGCCGCCAGCTGCTATTCCAGGTAGTCGCGCAGCTTCTGCGAGCGAGAGGGATGACGCAGCTTGGACAGCGTCTTGGACTCGATCTGCCGGATCCGCTCGCGGGTGACGCCGAACTCGCGTCCGACCTCCTCCAGCGTCCGCGGGTGACCGTCCGTCAGCCCGAACCGCAGCTGGATGACCTTCTTCTCCCGGTCGGAGAGGGTGTGCAGCACCGAGTCGAGCTGCTCCTGCAGCAGGATGAAGCTGGCCGCGTCGACCGGGACGACCGCGTCACAATCCTCGATGAAGTCACCGAGGTGGGAGTCCTCCTCCTCACCGATCGGCGTCTCCAGCGACACCGGCTCCTGGGAGACCTTGAGGATTTCGCGGACCTTTTCCGGGGTCAGATCCATCTCCTTGGCGATCTCCTCCGGGCTCGGCTCACGGCCGAGGTCCTGCAGGAGCTGTCGCTGGATGCGGATCAGCTTGTTGATCGTCTCGACCATGTGCACCGGGATGCGGATGGTGCGGGCCTGGTCGGCGATGGCGCGGGTGATCGCCTGCCGGATCCACCAGGTGGCGTAGGTCGAGAACTTGTAGCCCTTGGTGTAGTCGAACTTCTCGACCGCACGGATCAGGCCGAGGTTGCCCTCCTGGATGAGGTCCAGGAACAGCATCCCGCGTCCGACGTACCGCTTGGCGATCGAGACGACGAGGCGCAGGTTCGCCTCAACCAGCTTGCGCTTGGCGATCTGGCCGTCGCGCTCGATGGCCTCGAGATCCCGACGCATCTGTGGAGAGGTCTTCTTGGTCGCCACCGCGAGCTTCTCGGAGGCGAACAGGCCCGCCTCGATCCGCTTGGCGAGGTCGACCTCCTCCTCCGCCGTGAGCAGCGGGACCTTGCCGATCTCCTTGAGGTACATGCGGACCGGGTCGGAGGTCGGCGCCTTGAGGGCAAGCTCCTCCTCCTCCCGGCGGCGCCGGGCGAGCAGGTCCGCTTCGTCGGGATTCTCGCCCCCCGCCTCCAGGACCTCGATGCCCTCGTCGTTGAGCACCTGCAGCACCGTCTCGGCCTGCTCCGGTGGCAGCTCGGCGGCCTGGATGGCAACCGAGACGTCCTCGGTGGTGAGGAAACCGATCTCCTTGCCCCGGGTAATGAGGTCCTTGACCTCGTCCACCTGGGCTTCGCGGGGTAGGACGGTAGGACTCATGGGCGGAATCTCGTCACTTCCTTCTCGGGATCGACCCAGGTTACGCGGCACCTACGCCCCGCTCCCGGAGTTGACGCTTGTGCTGCTCCAAAGCGATCAGCTCACCGTAGGTACGGTTGAAGGTGTCGGTGTCAGTCGCCGGGTTGAGCCGCTGTACACGGGACTTCAGCTCGGCGATCCGACGTGTCACGTGCAGCTCCTGTACGCGTGACATCTGCTCGTCGACATAACGATCATCGACATCGCGGTCCCACAGCAGCCTCTCCACTGCCAGTGCGGTGACAACGCGACGCAGGTCCTCCTCCGCTGCGGCCGCGGACAGCTCGGCGACCCACCCGCCGACGTCACCGGCCCTCGCCAGTCCCCCGCACACCCCGCCGAGCCGCCCGATGAGCTCGCGGACGGCGCGATGCGCGGGAACGGTGAACATCTCCGGGGGGAGCGGGTCGAACATCGCTCCGGCGAAGCCCGGAAACTGGATGGCGAGCTTGAGTGCCTCCCGCTCCACGACCGCGGCAGGGTTGACGGGGTCGACCGTACCTGCCCGACCGGCGTCCACCGCGGAGGCGACGGCGGCGGATCCGGCCGGCGCACCCGTGCCGGGCGGCGTGCGGCGGCCGGTGAAGGCTCCGGGCGACGTGCCCGCGGGCGTGCCGACGACCGCCTCGGCCCGTGCCTGCGCGGCCGATCCCGTCCGCGACCCGCCGACGGTGCCCGGACGCCCGGCTCCGGCCGCCGCCCGGTCGCGGTGCTCGGCGACCCGGGCGGCGACGAACCGCTCGTCGAGGAATCCGAGCCAACGGTCGAGGTTGACCGCGTACCGGTGCCGCAGGCCGGCGTCCTTGATCCGCCCGACCAGCGGGGCAGCGGCGTCCAGCGCGGCGAGACGGCCCTCGGTGGAGTTGAGGTCGTACCGGCCGAGCACGCCCCGGATGGCGAACTCGACCAGCGGCACGCGCCGGGCGACGAGCTCGCGCACCGCCGCGTCGCCCCCGCGCATCCACAGTTCGCACGGGTCGAGCCCGTCCGGCTCGACCGCGACGAACGTCTGCGTGGCGAATCGCTCCTCGTGCTCGAAGGCCTTCAGCGCCGCCTTCTGGCCCGCGGCGTCGCCGTCGAAGGTGAAGATGACCTCGCCGCGACGTTCGTCGGAGTCCATCAGCAGCCGCCGCACGACGCCGACGTGCTCCCCGCCGAAGGCTGTGCCACAGGTCGCCACCGCGGTCGTGACCCCGGCCATATGACAGGCCATGACATCGGTGTAGCCTTCCACCACGACAACCTGATAGCGCCGGGCGATGTCGCGCCGGGCGAGCTCGGCCCCGTAGAGCAGGCTTGCCTTGCGAAAGAGCGGGGTCTCGGGCGTGTTGAGGTATTTGGGTCCGGCGTTCACCTTGCCGCTGTTCGCGGCGCCGTCGGCGTCCAGCAGCCGTCCGCCGAAGCCGACGACGTCCCCGGCGAGATCGCGGATCGGCCACATGAGCCGGTGGTGAAAACGGTCGATGAGCCCACCGCGAGAGCCCGGTTTGGACAGCCCACCGAGCACGAGTTCCTCGCCGGTGAACCGGCGGGCCAGCAGATGGCGGGTCAGCGTGTCCCACCCGGTGGGCGCGTAGCCGACACCGAAACGGCCCGCGGCCTCGGCGTCGAACCCGCGGGCGACAAGGAACTCCTGGCCCGCGCGGGCCGCGGGATGCGCGGAGAGCTGCTCGGCGTAGAACTCGGCCGCGGCCCGGTGCGCCTCGAGCAGACGCTGACGCTGGCTGGAGACCGATCGGCTGGTCGTGCCTCCGCCCTCGAAGGTCAGCGTCACCCCGGCGCGGCGGGCCAGCCGCTCGGAGGCCTCGCGGAAACTCAGCCCGTCGATCTCCCGGACGAACGAGTACACGTCGCCGCCCTGCTGGCAGCCGAAGCAGTGAAACAGCCCCGTCGCTACGTTGACGTAAAAGGAGGGCGACTTCTCCTCGTGGAACGGGCACAGGCCGACCAGCTCGTTGCGCCCCGCCGGCCGCAACTGGACATATTCGGAGACGACGTCCGCGATCGGCGAGCGCTCCCGGACGAGGGCGACGTCGGAGTCACGGATTCGTCCGGCCATCCGCGCCTCCCCTCATCCCTACCGGGCAGGGAACCCCGCCCGGGGCAGACCCCCCACCAGGCCTGTGCCCTGTCGTACCCGACGGACCGATCTTCCGAGCACGGAGGGTGGCCCCCCGGCCGAGGCCGACGATCACCCTGTCCGACGCACCACACATCGGCCCTACCGGTGCGATGGTACGTGTCGTAGGCACGACAGTACCGATCATGCCACGTGAATGTTGGAGATGACGCCCCTCACCTGCACCGCAGTCGACCGGTCTGGCTGCGTGACGGCCGGCCTGGAACCTCCCCCTCGGACGGGGACCATTCCCCCCGCGCGAGGTACGGGATTTCCGGCATCCCGACCCCATCGCATCACCAGGAACGACACAACGCTCATCCAACCATCGACGGGGGTGGGTCACCGGCCACCCGCCGGTGACTGGCCGCGGCTCACAGGACATGCCTGACAGGACGCGCCGCACCCGCTTCACGTTGCCCGAGAGGTCGCGTCGACTCCGAGGGCCTCACAGGACGCGACGCTCGGGCCGGCCACGCAGGGCGGCGTGACGCCGTACGGCACTGGCGTCGGTCAGCCGCGCGACCTGGTCGATGATCACCCGCAGTCGACCGGCATCGTCCAGCGCGGCCTCGAAGGCAGGACGCAGCCCCGGGTCGAGCGTGCGGGGCGCACCGGCCCGCAGCAGTTCGACGAGTTCGACGACGAGCTCCCGCTGCCGCGCCCGGCGGGCATGCACTCCGGGACGCTCCATCACGTACCAGGCGGTGACCCCCTTGAGGGCGACGCACTCGGCGACGGTCGCCGCGTCGACGGCAAGATCCGCGCGGTGGCGCACCAGGCGCCCCTCGGGATGACGCGCCCGGGTCGCCCGTACGGCCGCCCCCGAGAAGCGGGCGATGAGCTCGCTCGTCATCGCGCGCAACGCCGCCTGCCCGCGGGCTGATGTGATCTCCGAGCGCGGCCACCACGGCTGCGAGCGCAGCGTGTCCAGTCCCGAGGCGACCGCCGCGGCCGAGACCTCGGGGTAACGCCGCGCGGTGGCGGCGGCGAGATCCGCGCGATGGCCGGGATCGTCGAGGGCGGCGAGTTCGATGTGCCCGGCGACGACACCGTCCTCGAGGTCGTGCACGGAGTAGGCGACGTCGTCCGCCCAGTCCATGATCTGCGCCTCCACGGGCCGCCGGCCTGGCGGCGCACCGTGGCGGATCCAGGCGAGCACGTCGAGGTCGTCCTCGTAGGCGCCGAACTTGGCCGTGTGCGGATCCGGGCCCTGCCCGCGGGACCAGGGATATTTCGTCGCCGCGTCCAGGCTTGCCCGGGTCAGGTTCAGCCCGGCGCTGCATCCGTCCGCATCGACGATCTTGGTCTCCAGGCGGGTCAGCTCGCGCAGGCTCTGCGCGTTGCCCTCGAATCCGCCGCACGACGCTGCCACCACGTCGAGCGCCCGCTCGCCGTTATGCCCAAAAGGGGGGTGACCCAGGTCGTGCGCCAGGCAGGCGGTGTCCACGAGATCGGGATCGGCCCCGAGCTGCTCGGCGAGCTCGCGGCCCACCTGCGCCGTCTCCAGCGAGTGCGTCAACCGGGTGCGCGGGAAGTCGTCGTCAAGCGGGCCCACCACCTGCGTCTTCCCAGCCAGCCGGCGCAATGCGCTGGAGTGCAGCACCCGGGCACGATCCCGGGCGAAGGGGCTACGCGGCTGCGGTGTAGCCTTCGGACGCTCCGCGACCCGACGTACTGTGTCCAACCCGTCATACCACTCAGCGACCACGAGGTTGAGAGTATCGGCGCGATTTGGGGACCTCGGCCGATCGCAGCGACGATACTTTGTGCGCACCCCTCACCAAATCGGCCCGGAGGCCCGCCGTGGACAAACTCGTCAAGTACGCTGCGATCGCGTTCCTCATCTTCTTCGTGGTGACCGCGCCAAACAGCGCCGCCAGCATCATCGACCGCGTGTTCGGATGGCTGCAGTCGTGGGCCGACGGGGTCTCCCAATTCGTCACCGATACGGCGCTGTGACCTCGGTCCGGCCGGTCGGGCCGGCGATCCCGTCACAGCGCACCCGGAGGTTGGGCCCCGCCCGGCGCGCCCGTGTGTCGATCTCTGTCCAGCCAGCCTGGATGTCTGGGACACTGCTGACGTGGTGAGACTTCAACTGCCCGACCCGGCCCAGCGCGACACCAAGTACCTGGCATCGCAGGAGCGCCTGGTCATGATGGTGCGCCAGCACTGGGCGATCCTGCTTCCCGTCTTCCTGCAGACGGCAGGGGCGGTGCTGCTCGCTCTGGTCGCCAACATCGTGTTCGCCTCGCAGGACGTGGACGCGGGCATCATCACCACGCTGCTCTGGTACTTTGCCCTGTTCATGATCCTCCGGATGCTCTGGAAGGTCGCGGACTGGCAGTTCGACCACCTGATGATCACCGATAAACGCCTGCTCAAGGTGTCCGGGATCTTCTTCCGCAAGGTCCAGACGATGCCCCTTTCCAAGATCACTGATCTGACCTACAACCGGGATCCGATGGGTCGGCTGCTCGGCTACGGCGAGTTCGTGGTCGAGTCCGCCGGGCAGGACCAGGCGCTGTCGAACATCAAGTTCCTGCCCCGCCCAGACCGGCTCTACCTCACCCTGGTCGACATGACCTTCGGTGGGGCCCCCTCGCCTGCCGGCGACGACTGAGCTGGCACTGGCTGAGCTGGCACTGGCGCAGCTGGCACTGGCACAGCCGGCGACGAAGCCGGCGAGGCTGGCACTGACAGGTCCGGCGACGAAGCCGGTTGGGCAGCGACACCGGGCAGGCAACCAACACCCACCGCAGTGTGCCGCCGGGGGACGACGGAAGGCACGCGGCATCGGCTGGGCGCAGAGCCCAGCACGGCCACCGCGGTCGTAAGCCGACAACCGATGCACGTAGCTGTCAACGAGCGGGGCCGGGGAGATCGATCCCCGGCCCCGCTCGTCGTTCGGATCAGGTCATGCGGGTCGGCCTGCCCCACCCCACGGCCACCCCGTCCGGCCGGAGCGGGGACCTGCGGCCCGGTTCCGGGCGGCCGGTCCCCGCTCAGCGCGGCTCGCGATCGCTCAGCGCAGCAGGTCGCGGGCCGCGTCGACGATATGCGGCGCCGAGATGCCCGCGGCGTCCAGCAGCTCGCTCGGAGTGCCGGAGCCGGGCAACGAGCGCACGGCGAGATGACGGACCGACAGGGGCAGGCCACTGTCGTCCAGTGCCGCCAGCACGGCGCTGGCGAGCCCGCCCTCGGGGTAGTGGTCCTCGGTGACGACGATGCGCCCGCCCGTGGCCCGAGCCGCCTCGAGCAGGGTCGCGGCGTCGACCGGCTTCACCGAGTACAGGTCGATCACCCGCGCGCTGACGCCTTCCGCGGCGAGCGCGTCGGCGGCGGCGAGCGACTCGTGCAGGGTCACACCGGCACCGATGAGCGTGACGGTGTCGGCCTCCGTTCGGCGCAACACCTTCGAGCCGCCGGGGGCGAACGGCTCGTCCGGGCCATAGAGCACCGGGTAGGCGCCTCGGGTGGTACGCAGATAGCTGATCCCGGACAGGTCCGCCATCGCCTCGACGAGCTTCGCCGTGGACGTCGCGTCGCTCGGGTAGAGCACCGTCGAGCCGTGTACCGCCCGCAGCATCGCCAGGTCCTCGAGCGCCATCTGCGACGGGCCGTCGGCGCCGATCTCCACGCCGGCGTGGCTGCCGGCGAGCCGGATGTCGGCCTGGGAGATCGCCGCCATCCGGATGAAGTCGTAGGCGCGGGAGAAGAAGGCCGCGAACGTCGAGGCGAACGGCACGTAACCGCGCACTGACAGGCCGACCGCCGTGGCAACGAGCTGCTGCTCGGCGATGAACATCTCGAAGAAGCGGTCGGGATGGACCTTGCCGAAGTCCTCGGCGTGGGTCGAGTTGCTGACCTCGGCGTCGAGCGCCACGACATCGGTGCGGACGCCGATGGCCGCCAGCGCCTGGCCGTAGGCCTTGCGGCTCGCGACCTTGGCGCCGAGTTCGAAGGTCGGCAGCGTGATCGACGGACGCTGCACGGCTGCCGGCCGGGGCAGGTCCGGCCCCGGCACCGGGCCGCGCACCCGCAGGTCACGCTCGCCGCCGAGCTCGACGATCGCCCGGGCCGCCATGTCGGCGGGCAGCGGCTTACCGTGCCAGTTCTCCTTGTCCGCCACCTCGGAGAAGCCTTCACCCTTGCGGGTGCGGGCGAGCACGACGGTGGGCCGGCTTGCGTCCTCGGCGTCCGCGAACGCGGCGTCGATCGCCTCGACGTCGTGCCCGTCGATGACGATGGCGCGGGCGCCGAAGGCCTCGACCCGCTTCGCGTAGCGGTCGAGATCCCAGCCGATCTCCGTCGGGCCACGCTGACCGAGCCGGTTGACGTCGACGATCGCCACCAGGTTCGACAGCTGGTAGTAGGCGGCCTTGTCCAGCGCCTCCCAGATCGAGCCCTCGGCCATCTCGCTGTCGCCGCACAGCACCCAGACCCGGAAGGGGGACTTGTCGAGGTACTTGCCGGCGATCGCGACACCGACCGCGTCCGGCAGACCCTGGCCGAGCGAGCCGGTGGCCACGTCGACCCAGGGCAGGATCGGGGTGGGGTGGCCCTGCAACCGCTCACCGAAACGGCGGTAGCCGTTCATCAGTTCGTGGTCGCTGACCACGCCAACGGCCTTGTAGACCGAGTAGAGCAGCGGTGACGCGTGCCCCTTCGAGAAGATGAGATGGTCGTTGGCCGGGTCCTCGGGGTTGTCCCAGTCATAGCGCAGGTGCCGGGCGACCAGCACGGCCAGCACATCCGCCGCGGACATCGACGAGGTGGGGTGCCCGGAGCCAGCCGAGGTGCTCGAGCGCACCGAGTCGACCCGCAGCTGCTGCGCGAGTTCCCGGACCGTCTTCAGATCGGCCGTACCGACCGTGCTCTCGGTTACGGGAGATGCCACACCAGTCTCCTTATTGTGATCCTCTATGGTGATCCTCAGGTGTCGCACACGCCGCGTGGCCCGCTTTGCCGCATTGCGCCACTACCGTTTGTCGCACTACCCTTTCGCCCGGCGATCCGAACCGTACCAGCGCGGGTGACCACCGAAGGGTGCCGCGCGAGCCGCTGGTAGGTCACATCGACGGAAGGTCAGTTCGCCCCCGATGGGAGCACGGCCGGTTTCTTCCCGCGCAGCCCGTCGCCGCCCACGCGGGGCGCAGCGGCCCGGCCGCGGCCGCTGGGCCCACCGGTGCCCGGACGGGCCACTCCCGAGCGCCCGAAAGGTGGCGACAGGCCCGCACCGCCCGGCGAGCCGACGCGAGGCCAGAGCCAGACCCGCGGCCCACCGGACCGTGATCGGATCGCGATCCGGCCGCGGTCAGACCGCGCTGGTGGTGGCCTCAGGTGGCGAGGCGCGGTGGAACAGCTGATACCAACGGTAGCCAATCCCCTCACGCACGATGTAGTGGATCCTCGTGTCGATTCCGTGAACAGTCGGTCCGGTGGTGACCGGCGACGTGTGCGCTTCCAGTCCCAGGTCGTGTGCCATCGTCCGCGAACGCAGACTGTGCCACGGGTCGGTGACGATGACCGTGGAGCGCCAGTGCCGGGTGTTCATGACCCCGGCGACCGCGGTCAGTGACCCGAGGGTGTCGGACCCCTCGGGTATGACGATCACCTTTTCCGCCGGGACGCCGCGCCGACGCAGATAGGCGGCACCGGCCTCCGCCTCCGTGTACCGGTCGCCGGGCTGCTTGCCACCGATGGTGATCACCACCGGGGCGACACCCTCGCGATACAGCGCCGCCGCATGGTCGAGCCGGGCCGCGAACACCGCCGACGGACGCCCGTCGTACTGGGATGCCCCGAGCACGACCAGCGCCTCCACCCGAGGATGATGATCTTCTCGACCCACCCACCACACCTGGACGACCGTGACCGCACCGACGACGATCACACTCGCGGTCAACGCCACCGCGACCCGGATCGCCCATCGCCACCAGCGGACGCGGTACCACTCCGCACTGAACGGGCGAAAGGATCGGAACAGACCGAACGGACGGAGTGGACGGGGCGGACGGACGACACGACCAGGACTGGACAGACCCACGCCAAGGACGTTAGCCTCCCGCGCCCCCGCCCAAACGGGCCCGCCAGGACAACCTGGTGGGCGCCCGGCCGAGACCGCTACGCCGAGGTGGCCGCCGAGAGCGAGCCAAGCGCCTCCCAGTCGAGGATGCCGGCGGTCAGGTCACGGATCCGGGCCAGCAGACCGAGGCGGGCCGCGCGCACGGTCAGGTCGGGGTCCATCACCATGAGCCCGTCGAAGAAGCCGTCGATGGCCGCCGGCAGCCCCACCTCTCCCGCGGCGGCGACCAGCGCACCGAGCGGGACGTCGGCGCCGCCGGCACGGACCGCGGGTCCCCCAGCATCCAGTCGATCGCTCAGACCGTCGACCGCGGCGAGCAGCCGGGCAGCCGGCGGTTCAGGGAGCCGGGCCGCATCGAGGACAGCGACGGTGTCGGCGGGGACGATCCGGCGTACCCGCTGCAGCGCCGCCGCGAGCGCGGCGAACCCGGCGGCACCATCCGGCGCGGCGGACGAACTGGCCGGCTCGATCAGGGTGCGCAGGGTCTCCAGGGTGTGCGCGGCCCGGGCCGGAGTGCCGGTGAGCGGTCCGACGGCGGCAACGAGCCGATGGTCAAGGCCACGCTCGAGCAGCTGCTGGGTGTACCGGCCGCGGACGAACGCCTCGGCGGCCCGCAGCGCGTCGGCGCTGACCGGCACGGGGGTGAGCGTGGCAGCCCGCGCGAGCAGCTCACCGAGCCTCAGGTCGGCCAGCCTCGGCTGGCCGGCGAGGATGGCCGCCACCCCGAGCGCGGCCCGACGCAGGCCGAACGGGTCGGAGCTGCCGGTCGGCGCCGCCTCCAGGGCAAACAGGCCGACGAGCAGGTCGAGCCGGTCGGCGACGGCCAGCAGGGCCCCCGCCACCGTCGCGGGCAGCGTGTCACCGGCGCGGCGCGGCAGCTCCATCTCGTACAGCGCGGTGGCCACGGCCTCGGTCTCGCCGGCGCGCCGCGCGTACTCGCGGGCCATGGTGCCGGCGAGGCTGGACAGCTCGATGACCATCTGCGTGGCCAGGTCGAACTTCGCCAGCCCCGCCGCCCGTTCCAACGTCGACCGCTCGTCGCCGGCAAGGCCGATCTCGTCCGCGAGCGCCCGGGCAAGCGTGCCGATCCGGTCGGCGCGGTCGGCGACCGAGCCGAGGCGGTGCTCGAAGGTGAGTTTCGCGAGATTCGCCCGGAACGTCTCCAGCGGCACCTTGACGTCGGCGTCGTAGAAGAACGCGGCGTCGGCGAACCGGGCGCGGATCACGTCCTCGTTACCGGCGCGCACGAGGCCGACGTCGACCCGCCCGTCGGGTATCGCGAGAAAGGCGGGCAGCAACCTGCCGGCGGCGTCGCGCACCGGCAGGTAACGCTGGTGCTTGCGCATCACGGTGGTGAGGATCTCGGCCGGAAGCTCGAGGAACCGAGCCTCGAAGGCGCCGAGCAGCGGCGCCGGGTATTCGACCAGGTTCGTCACCTCATCCAGGGTGCCGGCGTCGGCTACGGGGTCGATGTGCCCGCCCTGGTCGGCGGTGAGTTTCGCCGCCTCCTCCACGATCACCTCGCGCCGCGCACCCGGGTCGAGCAGGATGCCGTGCGCGGCGAGCAGCTCGGGATAGCCGGTGGCGGTGGCCACCTCGATCGGCGGGGAGCCGGCCCGCCGATGCCCGCGAGTGGTGCGCCCGGCGGCGAGGCTCGACACCGCCACCGGCACCACGGTCGCGCCGAGCAGGGCGACCAGCCAGCGCACCGGCCGGCTGAAGGCCAGCGCCGGGTCACTCCAGCGCATGTTCCGCTCGCCACGCAGGCCCGTCACCACGTCGCCGAGCAGCCCGGCGAGAACGTCGAGGGCATCCCGGCCGGCATCGAGGCGGACCAGCGCGACGTGCTCCACCCCGCGATGGTCGACCACCCTCAGGTCCGCCGGGTCGGCGCCCTGACCGCGGACGAACCCGAGCGCGGCCTTCGTCGGCGCCCCGTCGGCGCCGTAGGCGGCGGAGACCCGCGGGCCGCGCACGACCCGCTCGACGTCCGGCTCGCGCGGCGCGACATCAGCGACGATGGCGACGATCCGCCGCGGCGTCCCGGCCACCCGCACCTCGCCGTGGGTGAGCCTGGTCGCGCCCAGGCGCTCGCGCAGGCCGTCACGCACCGCAGCGACGGTGCGGGTCACCTCGGCGGCTGGCAGCTCCTCGGTGCCGATCTCGAACAGCAGCGCCGACGGGGTCGTCACCGGCGGCCCGTCCGCGACCGCGGTGGCCGCCGGCGGTGGCTGGGCCACGCCGAGGGGATGACCGAGCTCCTCCCGGCGCGCTCGCCACAGTGCGGCGACCTCACGCGACAGGCCGCGCATCTGCGCGAACGACGTCGCCCGCTCGGTGGTCGACACCGCGCCGCGCGAGTCGAGGATGTTGAACGCGTGCGAGCACTTCAGCACATACGTGTGCGCGGGGACGGACAGCCGCGCGTCGATCAGCCGGCGCGCCTCCGCGGCGTAGTCCGCGTACATCCGCCGGACGGTGTCGATGTCGGCGTCGTCGAGGTAGTACCGCGACATCTCGTACTCGGACTGCCCGAAAACCTCCCCGTAGGACACCCCCGGGGCATAGGTGAGCTCGCTGAAATGGTGCACCCCCTGCAGCGCCATGAGGATGCGCTCCATGCCGTAGGTGATCTCGACACTGATCGCGTCCAGGCCCTGCCCGCCGGCCTGCTGGAAGTAGGTGAACTGGGTGATCTCCAGCCCGTCGAGCCAGACCTCCCAGCCCAGACCCCAGGCGCCCAGGGCCGGCGACGCCCAGTTGTCCTCGACGAACCGGACGTCGTGGGCAGCGGTGTCGACCCCGATCGCCTCAAGACTTCCCAGGTAGAGCTCCTGCGCATTGCCCGGGTCCGGCTTGAGGATCACCTGGAACTGGGTGTGCGTCTGCAGCCGGTTGGGGTTCTGGCCGTAGCGCGCGTCGTCCGGTCGCACCGACGGTTCCACATACGCCACCCGCCACGGCTCGGGACCAAGCACCCGCAGCACCGTCGCCGGGTTGAGCGTACCGGCGCCGACCTCGGTGTTGAACGGCTGCATGATCATGCAGCCCCGATCGGTCCAGTAACGGGTCAGCGCCAGCAACGCGTCCTGCATACTCAACATCGGTCTGGCCTCGGCTCCTCGGCTCTTCACGGTCACCACACGCGGATACGTGGACCAGCGCGGTCACGGACGTCCACGATCGCCTTGAGGCTACCGGTCGGCACCGTCACCGCGACGTCAGGCCACACAGCCAGGCGCCGCGTTCGGGGCGGGACCCACAGGTGTAACGATCATCAACGAGGGAGTGCCCGCACCGCCTACTGGGAACGGCCGAGGCCGGGTGCCGCGGTATCCGCGTCGACGGCCCGGTCGGAACGGTAGGTGTGGGTCGTGGTGCCGCCAGCCCCGGCGTCCGCGTCCGGGTCGACGCGGCGATCGGGACGGCGAGCCGAGGCAGGGGGTGCCGACGGGGCGTCAACCGACGGGGCTCGTACCGACGAGGAGGACGTCGCGGCGGTAGACGCCGGGGCAGAAGCCAGGCGGGGAGAGATCGAGGCCGCAGGCGTCGCGGCGTCGACGGCGGCGAGCACCTCGAACGAGCCGGGCACGTCCACGGCATGCACGAGCAGCGGGGTCAGCGTGCAACGCACGTCGAAGGCGGACAGCGCCCGTCGCCACGGTCCGGGACCGTCCCATTCGGTGGTGAGCAGCCAGGTCCGCGGTGCGTCGAGCGCTCGGGCCAGTCGCCCGGCCCGGAAACCAGCGCAGTGGGCGAGCGCTTCCAGGGCTGCCTGAGCGGCGGCCGAAAATCCTCCTCCCGCGGCATCAGCCGCCGACCCCGCGGCAGACCCCGCCGTAGCGCCGGTGCCCGGCACGGCGCCAGGTTCGAATGCGGGGTCAGACACCGGCGGGCCGCTCGCCGCCACGGCGGAATCCGGCTCCGGCGGGAGCTCGAAGACGATCTGTGCGAGCATCGGCGCCCCGGCGCCGACGCCGGGGCGGACACGTCCGGGCAGCGCGAGGTCAGGCACGGCGGGCCACGGTGCCGCCGTAGCGGCGGTCGCGGCGGGCGAACTCCTCGCAGGCGGACCACAGGTGACGGCGGTCGAAGTCGGGCCACAGGGTGTCGACGAAGGACAGTTCGGCGTAGGCCGCCTGCCAGAGCAGGAAGTTGCTCAGCCGCTTCTCCCCGGACGTGCGGATGACCAGGTCAAGGTCGGGCATGTCGGGCTCGTCGAGGTAACGGCCGACGGTCGCCTCGTCGATGCGGTCGGGGCGCAGGCGGCCCTCGCGGACGTCGCGGGCGATCGCGGCGACGGCGTCGGCGATCTCGGCGCGTCCACCGTAGTTGACACACATCACCAGGGTGAGACGGTCGTTGTCCCGGGTGAGTTCCTCGGAGGCTTCCAGGCGGCGGATCACGTTGCCCCACAGCCTGGGACGGCGCCCCGCCCAGCGAACACGGACACCGAGCGCGTCCATGTCGTCGATGCGACGACCGAACACCTTGTCGGTGAAGCGCATCAGGAACGCGACCTCCTCGGGAGAACGTTTCCAGTTCTCCGTCGAGAAGGCGTACACCGACAGCCAGCGCACGCCAAGCTCGATCGCGCCCTCGACACAGTCGAACAGCGCGTCCTCACCGGCTTCGTGCCCCTTGGTCCGGGCCAGCCCGCGCAGCTTGGCCCACCGGCCGTTGCCATCCATCACGATGCCCACATGGTTCGGGACCAGGCTCGACGGCAGCGCCGGGGGCCGGGCCCCCGAAGGATGCGGATGCGGTTCCCGGAATCGAGTCGCGAGATCATTACGTACAGTCACTGCCTACCTCCCGCGATTCGGCCGAGGCAGCGCCGAGCCGTCATCCGTCACGCCGCCTTCCGTCACGCCGTTCTCGGTCACGCCGACTTCGATCACGCCGACTTCGGTCACGCCGTCACCTGCCATTACCACACCGCTCCCCAGGCCGGCGTCGTCCGGCCGCCGACGCCTGCCCCCACCGACACATGCCCCCGCCGACACGCGTCCCGCCGACTCCCGCGACCGTCATTCCCACGATCGCCGTCGCCGTCCACCTCACCATGTCCGTCCTCGCCCCCTTGCAGCGCATCCCCCACGACGGCCGGCAGCCGCCAGCGCCCGCCACCTCAAGTCCCCCGACCTCACGATTGTCCGGCCGCCCACGCAACCGGTGCCGACCGCCCACCGCGGATCTCGCACGTCACCGTCTCCACCCCAGACCAACCGGACGCGGTCCGACAGACCCCCCACGGACAGACGACGTGAAGCCGGCAGCAATCGCCGGTGCGGGGCCGGCACGGCCGGGGACCGCGTACAGGTGGTCGTCCTCGTGGCCGCCGCCCGCCGGCCACGGTTCACGCCCGTTCCAGATGCGGCAGCGCACGCAGTCCCCGCTCGAGATGCCACTGCAGGTAGGCCGCGACGATGCCGCCGGCCTCCCGCCGCGCCCGGACATCACTGCGCAGCGCCTCGTCCCACTCGCCGCGAAGCAGATCGGTCAGCAGCGCCACCGCGCCCGCGGATACCGACGCCGCACCATGCGGACGGCACCGGGCGCACACTATGCCGCCACCCGCGACCGACAGCGACAGGTGCTGGCCTGGCTCCCCGCACCGTGCGCAGTCGTCGAGAGCCATCCCGTACCCGGAGACCGCCAGAGCGCGCAGCAGAAAGGCATCCAGCACCAGGGTCGGGGGCCGCTCCCCCGCAGCCAGGGTCCGCAGGCCGCCGACGAGCAGCAGGAACAGGCGCAACGCAGGCTGACGCTCCTCGCCGGTGAGCCGCTCGGCGGTCTCCAGCATCACCGCGGCCGCGGTGTGCCGGGCATAATCGGTCGCAATCGTCGTCCCGTAGGGTGCGATGATGTCGGCCTGGGTGACTGTGTCCAGCGCCCGACCCTCATGCAGCAGCAGGTCGACGTACGTCCCCGGCTCCAGCCGGGAGCCGAACCGAGAAGACGTCCGGCGCACACCTTTGGCGACAGCCCGCACCCGCCCAGTGCGCCGAGTGAGCACTGTGATGATGCGATCGGCCTCGGCGAGAGGCGTCGTTCGCAGGACCACCCCTTCGTCGCGATACACCGGCACCCGCCCATGGTTGCACGAGCCCCCCTCGACGGGGTAAAGGGAGGTGGTCCGGTGCCCTGCGCACACGGCCCGGCGCAGCCAGAAACCGCTGGTGCAGAGGACAGCACGCATCGTGCCGATGCCTGCGCGCGAACGGGGCACGCCCGCGCCAGCGGCATCCATTGCGGATGATAGCCCGGTGCAGGTGGTGCGACGGGCGGCGCGGGCGATCCTCATCGACGGCAACGGCCGGCTGATCCTCTTCCGGCGGACACTGCCGAAACGCAAACCGTACTGGTCGACTCCCGGCGGAGGCGTCGACGACGAGGACGCCTCGGTGGAGGCCGCCCTGCATCGCGAGCTCGCCGAGGAGCTCGGGGCGGTTGTGGACCGGGTCCAGCCGGTGTTCCTCACCAGCCCGCCCCGCGGCGCCGGCATCGCCGTGTCCCACTTCTTCGTCTGCCGGCTCGTCTCGATGAACCTCTCCCAGCGCACCGGGGAGGAGTTCAGCAACCCGGCCAAGGGCCGCTACGACGTCGAGCGCATCGACCTGCGCGGCAAGCGGCTGAGCCGATATGACCTCCAGCCAGCCGAGATCAAGACGTTCATCCTGGCCAACCGCCAGGCGCTCCTGCTCGCCGCGCTCGACGACGCCGCCCCGCCCCTGATCACCATCGCCGCGGCGGACGACACCCCGGCGTTCCCCTCGACCGTCACCTCTGCCGAGGCCCCGACCGACGCGGGGCAACCCGCCGACGATCACCCCACGTCCCCGCTCGATCTCACCACCACCACCACCGAACCGGCCACCGCCGAACCGGCCACCACCGAACCAGCCCTCGCTGAACCACCCACCGCCAAGTCGGCCACCGCCGGACCCGGCACCGTCAGCGGCGACGCCAAAAGTTCCGGTGCTTGCCACACACCGGGCACATCCCAGGCACCGCCATCCGAGCGGACCTCGCCCCGCACGCCACCATCCGAGCCCACCGGACATCGCACCGCGCCGTCCGACCGGCCGCGCGTCCCGAGAGCGCCCGCCCCCGCCCCAGCAACGCCGCCAGGCGTCGGTGTCAGTACAGGTCCCGGATCCGCCGGACCCACTGCCGCTCCCAAACCTGCCGCTCCGACATCTGCCGCTCCCGGATCCCGTGCCGCCTCCGCTCCCGGCTCCGAGCCCTCCCCGCGGCGCCGAGCGGTGCCGGCACCCATGCTGGAGATCGTCGACGGCGAGACCGTCAAGCACGGAACCGCACCGGTCGGCGAGGGCACCCCACGCACGGCAGCGACGGCCCGGCGACGGTGGTGGCGCCGCGGCTCTGACCGCACATGACCACAGATCCCCCCGCCCCGCCCGTCCACCCAGCCACCCAGCCCAAAAACGCCTAATGATCAAATCTTGCCGAAGGTTGGTGAAGGATTCGGTCCCTCGATCCGCACATAACCTTCGGCACGTTTCCGTGGCCGGCCCGAAGCGGGTTCAGAAGCCGAGGCGGCGCAGCTGGCGCGGGTCGCGCTGCCAGTCCTTCGCGACCTTGACGTGAAGATCCAGGTAGACGGGGGTACCGAGCAGGGCCTCGATCTGTGTGCGGGCGCGGGAGCCGACGTCCTTGAGCCGAGCACCGCCGGCGCCGATGACGATCGCCTTCTGGCTCGGGCGCTCGACGAAGACGTTGACCCGGACATCGAGCAGCGGGCGGTCCTCGGGTCGGTCCTCGCGGGGCACCATCTCCTCGACGACGACGGCCAGCGAGTGAGGCAGCTCGTCCCGGACGCCCTCCAGCGCCGCCTCCCGGACGAGCTCGGCGACCATGACCTGCTCCGGCTCGTCGGTGAGCTCCCCGTCCGGGTAAAGCGCGGGGCCGGTGGGCAGACGGGTCACCAGCACATCGGCGACGACGTCGACCTGGAAGGCACGTACGGCGCTCACCGGGACGATGTCGGTGAACTCCCCGAGCTGGGAGACCTCGAGCAGGCGGGCACCGATGCGGTCGGGGTCGGCGACCTTGTCGGTCTTGGTGAGGATCGCGACGACCGGCGTCCGTTTCGGCAGACGCGACAGTTCCTCGGCGATGAACCGGTCTCCGCGGCCAAGCGGCTCGTCGGCCGGCATACAGAACCCGACCACGTCCACCTCGGAGAGGGTGGCGCGCACAACGTCGTTGAGCCGCTGGCCGAGCAGCGTGCGCGGCCGGTGCAGGCCGGGAGTGTCGACGAGAACGAGCTGGGCATCGGCACGGTGCACAATGCCCCGGATCGCGTGCCGGGTGGTCTGCGGACGACCACTGGTGATGGCCACCTTGGTTCCGACGAGCGCGTTGGTCAGGGTGGACTTCCCAGCGTTGGGCCGGCCGACCAGGCAGGCGAATCCCGACCGATAGGTGACCGAGCCCGCATCGGGAGATGCGCCGGACGGGGCGGCGGAGCGGTTCCTGGTCGCCACGTCAGCTGGTCGTCCGGGCACGAAGGGCTCCGTCAGGTCCGGCGACGAAGACGGGGACCCCCGTACCGAACTCGGCCAACATCGCCAGATCGTCGGCGGTAATCCCGGCGACGCCGCCCGCGCCCACGGTGGGGTCCGCCACCGTGGGGTCGTCCGCGGCGATGCTGAGCGCCGACTGCTGGGGATCCCCGGTGACGACTGCCGCCGCCTCGAAGCTGCGCGCGCCGCTGGACACCGCCGCGGCCACCGCCGCACGCAGCGCGGACAGGGCGAGGTCGCCGCGGGTGTGGCCGACGGTGGCCGCGGCGTAGGTACGGCCGGTGGTGTCGCGCAGGGCCGCGCCCTGGGCCGGCCGGCCGTCGGGCACGTAGGCGCGCAGTCGGGCGGAGCGGGCCAGAACGAGCAGCTTCGAGTCCTCGGCCGCGAGCTCCGGGGCCGGACCGGAAGCGGCCGACGCCGACGTGGAGGCGGACGGATCAGTCGTCACGAGGTCACCTTTTCTGCTCTGCCGCACCATATTCGGGCCCACCACGCTCTGTCCCACCACGCTCTGCCCCACCACGCTCTGCCGCGCCGTGCCCTGCCGCGCCGTGCCCTGCCCCACGGTGCCCTTTCCCACGGTGCTTCGCCTGCGCACCGCTGCCTGCCGTCGGGCCACCCGCCGCGGCCGTCTGCCGCGAGGGCGCCGCCTGCCCCGATGCCACGCCGTCCTCGGACGAGGCATGCCTCGTTGAGGCCGACCAAGCTCGGTCTGGGTCGGGCCACCCTGGCCCAGTCATATCCGGCCCGGTCACATCCCGTCTGGACGAACCCCGCTCGGACGACCCGGCACCGGGCGGCCCGGCGCCGGACGCTCGAGCCGACCGGCGGGCGACGACGATGGTGCCAATCTGGTTGCGCCGGCCAGCCGCCCGCTCTGCGGTCAGGCGCAGGCCGGCGACGGTGGCGGTCGCGCCCGGGATCGGCACTCGGCCAAGCGCGGTGGCCAGAAGGCCGCCGACCGTCACTGAGTCGTCCGCGCCGGGCAGGTCATCGACGTCCAGTGCGAACAACTCGCCAAGGTCGTCGACGTCCAGGCGCGCGGTGACCCGGGCGGTGTCGGCGTCGAGCCATTCCACCGGGGGTACCTCGTTGTCATACTCGTCGGTGATCTCGCCGACGATCTCCTCGAGGATGTCCTCGATGGTCACCAGCCCGGCCGTACCACCGTACTCGTCGATGACGATGGCCATGTGCGTGCGGGACGCCTGCATCTCGCGCAGCAGATCACCGGCGGGCTTGCTTTCGGGCACCAGAGCCGGCGCCCGCATGATCTCGACGATGGGAGCGTCCGCGTCGTTCGGGGCGGCACCGCTCGGAGCGGGATCGCTCGGAGCGGGATCGCTCGGAGCGGGATCGCTCGGTTCTCCGACTCGTTCGTGGCGGACCATGTCCTTGAGGAAGGCGATGCCGACCACGTCATCGACGCTGTCACCGATGACCGGAATCCGGGAGAATCCACTGCGCAGCGCGAGGGAGAGGGCCTGGCCGACGGTCTTCGTCGACTCGATGAACAGCATGTCGGGCCGGGGCACCATCACCTCGCGCACGACGGTGTCGCCGAGTTCGAACACGGACGCGATCATGTCGCGTTCCTCGGGTTCGATGACCTCGTTCTCCTCCGCGAGATCGACGAGGTCGCGCAGTTCCGCCTCGGAGGCGAACGGCCCGTCGCGGTAGCCGGGGCCGGGGGTGACCGCGTTACCGAACGCGATGAGCAGCCGCGGCAGCGGCCCGAGGACGCGCGCCAGTCGCAGGGTGAGCCCGGCAGTCGCGAGTGCCACACCCGGGGCGTGCTGGCGGCCCAGGGTCCGGAACATCACGCCGACGAGGACATAGGCGATCAGGGTCGCCGCGAGTGCCCCCAGCCCGACCGCGGCAAAGCCGGCGCCGTAGGCGTGGACGAACAGCACCGTGAGACAGGCGGCGGCGAGCATCTCGGCGCCGATGCGCAGCAGCAGCAGCGGCGCGAGATAGCGGCCCGGGTCCGCGACGACCGCCGCGAGACTCGCCGAACCACCGCGGCCCGCCCGCACGAACGCGTCGACGGCGACGCGCGAGACCCGGGTGAGCGCCGCGTCCACGCAGCCGAAGCCCGCGGCGGCCAAGGCTCCGACCGCCGTGAGGAAGAGCAGCAGAAGATCGCCGGAACTCATCGTCGCCCGCGGTCTCCGGTCAGCGTGCGACGGCCGGCCCGGCCTCGCCGGCGTCGTCCGCACCACCCGACAGACCAGCACCATCTGACAGACCGGCGCCGTCCGCGCCGCCGTCGGCGGCCACCTCACCGGCGGACGCCGCTCCACCGGCAGGCCCAGCCCCACCAGCAGACTCCGCGTTGCCCGCACCGTCCTCGGCCGTCGAGCCACCACCGCCGGCGACAGCCACGCCCCCCGCTGCGGAACGCGTCCCCGAGCCGGCCCGCGCGGCCGTGTCCCAGGACGAGAGCAGCCGGTTCTGGATCTTCCACATCTCACGTTCCTCGTCCGGCTCGGCGTGATCGAACCCGAGCAGGTGCAGGATGCCGTGGGCGCACAGCAGGTGCAGTTCGCGCTCGAACGCATGCCCGGCCTGCTCGGCCTGGCGACGCGCCACCGACGGGCAGAGCACCACGTCGCCGAGTAGCAGCGTCGGGTCGTCGTCGCCGGATTCCGACCAGGACGCGTCGAACGCCTCGTCCTGCGCGAAGGAGAGCACGTCGGTGGGGCCTTCCTCGCCCATGTACCGCACGTGCAGATCGGTCATGGCCTTTTCCTCGACGAGTAGCACCGACAGCTCGGCGAGCGGGCTCACCTTCATCGCGTCCAGGACGAACCGGGCCAGTGCGGTCAACCGCACCTCATCAACGTCGCTGGCACTCGACTCGTTGGCAACGAACACAGCCATCAGCGGTCCTCTCCGACCGCCAGGACGGTCACCGTCGGTCCCGACGACTCGGCCTGGATGGCGGCGGTGCCGCCGCGGCGCCGCTGCCGTCCTCGGCGGCGTCCCAACGGGCGTAGGCGTCGACAATGTCGCTGACCAGCCGGTGGCGAACCACGTCGGAGCTGGTAAGGGTGGTGAAGTGCACGTCGTCCACACCGTCGAGGATCTCGCGCACCACCCGCAGGCCACTACGGGTGCCGCTGGGCAGATCGACCTGGGTGACGTCGCCGGTGACGACGATCTTGGAGCCGAAGCCGAGCCGGGTCAGGAACATCTTCATCTGCTCGGGCGAGGTGTTCTGCGCCTCGTCCAGAATGATGAAGGCATCGTTGAGCGTACGGCCGCGCATGTAGGCCAGCGGCGCGACCTCGATCGTGCCCGCCTGCATCAACCGCGGGATCGAATCGGGATCGATCATGTCGTGCAGCGCGTCGTACAACGGCCGCAGATACGGGTCGATCTTCTCGTACAGGGTGCCGGGCAGGAAGCCCAGCCGCTCCCCCGCCTCGACCGCCGGCCGGGTCAGGATGATCCGGTTGACCTTCTTCGCCTGCAGGGCCTGCACGGCCTTCGCCATCGCCAGGTAGGTCTTGCCGGTGCCCGCAGGGCCGATCCCGAACACGATGGTGTGCACGTCGATCGCGTCGACGTAACGCTTCTGGTTGAGCGTCTTGGGCCGGATGGTGCGACCACGGTTCGACAGGATGTTGAGCGTGAGCACCTCGGCAGGGCGCTCCTGCGCACCGCTGCGCAGCATCGCCAGCGAGTGATCGACATGCTGTGGGCTGAGTTCCGCTCCGGCGTCGAGCAGCGCGATGAGCTCGGCGAACAGCTTTCCGGCGAGCTCGTTCTCGGCCGGCGAGCCGGTGATGGTGATCTCGTTGCCCCGGACATGGATGTCGGCGGCGAAGGCCCGCTCGATGGTGCGCAGCAACTCGTCCTGATGGCCGAGCAGGCTCACCATGTTGTGCGGGCCGGGAACGACGATGCGCGTCGTGACCGCAGCGGGCGACGCGACGGAAGGTGTGGCGGATTCGGGCATAAAGAGCGGCCTGCTACGGCCGCGGCACCTCTCGGACTTGATTGACCGTCGGACCTGATGACCGTCGGACCTGATGACCGTGACGGATATCCAGTCTAGCCATCCTCAGGCCGGGCCGTCCCAGCGACCGATCTCAGCCAGCACGATCGACGCGGCGACCACGCCCGCGGTGGACGTGCGCAGCACGGTCGACCCGAGCCGGGCCACCTCGGCGCCGGCTGCGCGCAGTGTGTCCACCTCGGAGTCGGTCAACCCGCCTTCGGGCCCGACGACGAGCAGAATCTCCGCCAGCCCTCCACCGCTCTGTCCCTGTCTCGTCGGTTCCGTCGCCCGGCCCGAACCGGCAGCAAGCCGCGCGCGTGCCAGGCCGACCATCGGACCGGCGGCCTGTTCATGCAGGGCAACAGCCAGCGTGGACGGCGTGGCGACCCGTCGGGCCAGCTCGCCCACGCCGACCAGTGCGCCGAGGACTGGCCAGTGCCAGCGGTGGGACTGTTTGGCCGCCTCGGCCGCGGTCCGCGTCCAGCGTTCCCGCGCCCGGGCGCCGCGCTCGCCCTCCCAGCGCACCACCGAACGGGCCGCCGACCAGGGCACGATCTCGTCGACGCCGACCTCGGTCAGCATCTCAACCGCGCGTTCGCCGCGATCGCCCTTGGCCAGCGCCTGGGCGACGATCAGGCGAGGCCGGGCCGTGGCCGCCTCGACCCGGCGCCGCACCACGCAGTCGATCTCGTCTCGCCGAACGGCGACGACCTCGCACGCCAGCGCCCGCCCGCCGCCGTCGGTGAGATCCACCGGCTCGCCGGGCCGCAACCGACGCACCGTCGCCGCGTGCCGGCCCTCGGGGCCGGCCAGAGTGACCACCTCTCCCTCATCCGCCGATGGGAGCGGCGAGAGATGAAACAACGCGCTGGTCAGGACGAATCCTCCCGCTACCTGGGGGCCTACGGACCGCCTGGCCGACCTGGCAGCGGCCTGTGCGCCGGTCGTGCCGCAGGCCCCGGCATAGCCGCTCGGAGGTGGTGAGCCCGTGGCACCACCACCGTGCCCGCATGGCGCTGGAACCGGGGGACCCGCTGGCGTGCGCCGGCTAGCGCCCTCGCCGCGAACCGCGGCGGCGGAACAGGCCGCTGGCACCGCCACCGGTGGCACCGCCGACGACTGCCGGCGCTTCCTCATCGCGCAGCTTGGCCAGCTCCCGCAGCACCCGTTCCTGCTCGGCGTCGAGTTTGGTCGGCGTCTCGACGTTGACGTGGATGTGCAGGTGGCCACGCCCGGCCGCGCGCAGGTGAGGCACCCCCCGCCCCGCGAGCCGGATGACCTCACCGGGCTGGGTGCCGGGTTTGACGGCGATCGTCTCGGTGCCGTCGAGGGTCTCGAGGGTGGCGGAGGTACCCAGCGCGGCCGAGGTCATCGGCAGCGGAAGTTCGCAGTGGAGGTCGTCGCCCTCCCGCGTGAACACCGGGTGCTGGCGCTCGGACACCTCGACGTACAGGTCACCGGCCGGCCCACCGCCCGGGCCGACTTCGCCCTCGCCGGACAGCCGGATCCGCATGCCGTCCTCGACTCCCGAGGGAATCTTGACGGTGAGGGTGCGGCGCTTACGAACCCGCCCGTCCCCGCCGCAGTCGCGGCAGGGATGCTCGATCACCGTGCCGGTACCCGAGCAGCGCGGGCACGGGCGAGAGGTGACCATCTGGCCGAGGAACGACCGGGTGACCTGTTGGACCTCGCCCCGACCGGCGCAGGTGCCACAGGTCGACGAATGGGTGCCAGGTGCCGCGCCGGCCCCGGCGCACGTCGAGCACACCGCCGCGGTGTCCACGGTGATCTCGCGGGTGGCACCGAAGGCCGTCTCGGCCAGGTCGAGCTCGATGCGCAGCAGTGCGTCGTTGCCGCGGCGGACCCGCGAACGCGGGCCGCGGTTGGCACCGCCCCCGAAGAAGGCATCCATGATGTCGCCGAGACCGCCGAAGCCGGCGCCGAACGGCGAGCCGCCCCCACCGCCTCCGCCCGGCGCAAGTGGGTCACCGCCGAGGTCGACGATCTGGCGCTTCTCCGGATCGGAGAGCACCTCGTACGCGGCCGTCACGCTCCGGAAGCGTTGCTGCGCCTCCGGATCGGGGTTGACGTCGGGATGCAGCTCCCTGGCCAGTTTGCGATATGCACGCTTGATCTCGTCGTTCGACGCGTCTCGACGCACGCCGAGAACGGCGTAGTAGTCCACGGCCATCAGTCGGCACCCAAGAGTTCACCCACGTATTTGGCGACGGCCCGCACGGCCGCCATCGTCCAGGGATAGTCCATCCGCATCGGCCCGACCACGCCCATGCCGCCCAGGGCGAAGGGCCCGCGACCGTAGCCGGTGGCCACGACCGCAGTCGACCGCAGGGCATCCACGTCCGTTTCTCGGCCGATGCGTACGGTTACAGTACCGGTCTCCCGCGCCGAGCCGATGAGCTTCATCAGCACGACCTGTTCCTCGAGCGCCTCGAGAATCAAGCGCAGCGAGTCGGCGAAGTCGACCGTGGCCCGGGTGAGGTTGGCCGTACCGGCCATGGCGATCCGCTCCTCCTGGGGCTCCACCATGGTCTCCAGCACCGCACCGGCCATCGTCGCCACGCACGGCCGCAGTTCCGGACGGATCTGGGCCGGCAGTGCGGCGACCGTCCCGGGCGCGTCGGCCAGCCGCTGCCCGGTCAGCGCGCAGTTGAGCGTCGCACGCAGCTCACCGACGGTCTCCTCGTCCACCGGGGCGAGGCTCTCGATGATCCGCTGCTCGACCCGTCCGGTGTCAGTGATGATCACCATGAGGAGCCGGCGCGGGCTCAGTAGCACCACCTCGATGTGGCGCACGCTACTGGCCGACATGGTCGGATACTGCACCACGGCGACCTGCCGGGTGAGCTGGGCGAGCAGCCGCACCGAGCGGTTCACCACATCATCAAGATCGACTGCCCCCTCGAGGAAGCTCTGGATCGCACGCCGCTCCGCCCGTGACAACGGCTTGACGCCGGACAACCGGTCGACGAACAGGCGGTAACCCTTGTCGGTGGGGATCCGCCCGGCGCTGGTGTGGGGCTGCGTGATGTAGCCCTCCTCCTCCAGCGCCGACATGTCATTACGCACGGTTGCCGGCGAGACGCCGAGGTTGTGCCGCTCCGCCAGCGCCTTGGAGCCGACCGGCTCATTACTCAGGACGAAGTCCTCCACGATGGCGCGAAGCACTTCCAGGCGCCGATCCTCCAGCACGCGGTCGCACCCCCTTCGGCAGGCGGGACGTGGCCGGATGACGGTGCGTGCACCGATCGACACCGGGCTTGGCACTCGGCTGCTGCGAGTGCCAAGTGTAGCCCGCCGCCCCGACCCGAGGCACACAACATAAGCCGTCACGCCACGAGCCGGTGAGGTTCCGGCGACATCCTTCCCACCCGACAGACACGATCTTCCCACTGAACGACCACGACCCGCTTTGGGTTCCCGCGCAGCGTCGCGTCGCGGACTCCGCGGCCGCCGTCCGATGCCGGGTCAGTCCGGCAGCAGGGCCCGCACCACCGTGTCGGTGAGCAGGCGACCGCGAAGAGTCAGTCGCACGACACCGGACTCCAGTCCGCCGGGCTCGACGAGACCGGAGCGGGCAAGCTCCCCCATAGCGACCCGCCCGGCATCGTCCAGATCGTCCACGGCGAGCCCGTCGGCCAGGCGCACACCAAGCATGACCCGTTCCACCCGGCGCGTGGCGGCGTCGAGCTCCTCGCGGGCGGCCGCCGGACTGCGCCCCGCACCCAGCCGCGCCGCGTATTCCGCGGGATGACGCACATTCCACCAGCGCACGCCGCCGATGTGACTGTGCGCACCGGGGCCGATGCCCCACCAGTTGTCGCCGCGCCAGTAGCCGAGGTTGTGCCGACAGCGAGCGGCCGGGCCCCGCGCCCAGTTGCTGATCTCGTAGTTGACCAGACCGGCCGCAGCGAGCAGGTCATCCGCCGTCAGATAACGATCAGCCAGCAGATCGTCGTCGGGCTCGAGCAGCTCACCACGGCGCACCCGCCGGGAGAGCTTTGTGCCCTCCTCGACAGTGAGCGCATAGGCGCTGACGTGATCCGGGCCGAGTTCGACGGCAGCCCGCAGACTCGCCAGCCAGTCGGCGTCCGACTCGCCCGGCGCACCGTAGATCAGATCAAGACTGACCTGATCGAAACCGGCCTTGCGGGCCCAGCGCATCACCTCGGACACCCGCCCTGGCGTGTGCCGGCGGTCGAGCGCGGCCAGCACGTGCGGGCGGTCGCTCTGCATGCCGAAGGAGATCCGGGTGTAGCCGGCGGCCCGCAGCTGCTCGAGCTGGGCGGGGTCCACCGACTCCGGGTTGGCCTCGGTCGTGACCTCCACGTCCGGCGCCAGCCCGAACTCGTCGGCCACCAGCCGCAGCAGGCGCCCAAGATCGCTGGGCGGCAGCAGGGTCGGCGTACCACCGCCCACGAAAACCGTGGACACCGGCCGGTCCAGCGCGGCGAGCACCTGGCGGGCCAGCCGGATCTCGGAGCCCGCGATGTCGGCGAAGGTCGTCAGCCCGACCGAGGAAACCAGGGCGCCGCCGAGATCAGCCGCCGTGTAGGTGTTGAAGTCACAATAGCCGCAGCGGGCCGCGCAGTACGGCACATGCAGGTAGACCCCGAACGGGCGCTCGGCCAGCTCGGCCAGCGCAGACGCGGGCAGCATGCCGTCGTCGGGGGGAGCTGCCCCGTCGGGAGGCTTTTGTGGCATGCCCCCAGTGTGCCCCCAACAGATGGGTTTACGGCAACGCAATGTTCGCCTGGCGCGTGGGCCAGCCCGGGAGAGCTACAGGGGGACCACGTGTGGATGACCGAGAACGCGTACCCACACACGCTCACGCCATGCAGTCGGTTTTGCCGTTGTTGTGAGCAGAACGGAGGATTATGGGCGATGCGTCGTGGATCGGTGGCGCCCGATACGAAAAGATCGAGTCATGGACGACGACGCCAGGTCCCTGCTGTCAGAGATCTCAGCACTGCTTCCACCCCGCACCACCGTGTATCGGTCCAGCGCGGCCGCGAACGCCGCAGGCCAGCCCCTCGCGCCGCTCACCTCACTCACTCCCTTCGTCGAGCCGACCACCGAGCCACTCACACTGCCGACTCCGGCACTGCCCGCCACCGCGTTGCCGTCCAGCTGACCCGCGCCGGGCGCGCAACCCGGCGCGCCGGCACGCCGGTCACTTCGCGGTCTGTGAGGTCTTCCCCACATCGGTCGAGAGCGCGGCGATGAAGGCCTCCTGCGGCACCTCGACCCGCCCGATGGTCTTCATCCGCTTCTTGCCCTCCTTCTGCTTCTCCAGCAGTTTGCGTTTGCGGGTGATGTCGCCGCCGTAGCACTTGGCCAACACGTCCTTGCGGATCGCCCGGATGTTCTCCCGGGCGATGATCCGGCTGCCGATCGCCGCCTGGATCGGGACCTCGAACTGCTGGCGGGGGATCAGCTCGCGCAGCCGCGAGGTCATGGACACGCCGTAGGCGTAGGCCTTCTCCCGGTGCACGATCGCGGAGAAGGCGTCGACGGTCTCGCCCTGCAGCAGAATGTCCACCTTGACCAGATCTGCGAGTTGCTCTCCGGCCGGTTCGTAGTCGAGGCTCGCATACCCACGGGTGCGGGACTTCAACGAGTCAAAGAAGTCAAAGATGATCTCTCCGAGCGGGAGGGTGTACTTGAGTTCCACCCGGTCGGTGGACAGGTAGTCCATACCCTGCAGCACCCCGCGCCGGTTCTGGCACAGTTCCATGACGGCGCCGACGAAGTCGGTGGGTAGCAGCAGCATCGCCTGCACGATCGGCTCGTGGACCTCCGCGATCTTGCCGCCCGGCCAGTCGCTCGGATTGGTCACCGTGACCTCCGAGAGGTCCTCCATGACGACGCGGTAGACGACGTTGGGCGCGGTCGAGATGAGGGTGAGATTGAACTCCCGCTCCAGGCGCTCCCGAACGATCTCCAGGTGCAGCAGGCCGAGGAAGCCGCAGCGGAAACCGAAGCCGAGAGCCGCCGACGTCTCGGGCTCATAGGTAAGAGCGGCGTCGTTGAGCTGCAGTTTGTCGAGAGCCTCCCGCAGCGCCGGATACTCACTGCCATCGATCGGGTACAGGCCGGAGTACACCATGGGAAGCGGGTCCCGGTATCCCCCGAGCATCTCGGTCGCCGGCCGACGGCTGGTCGTGATGGTGTCGCCGACCCGGGCCTGGCGGACGTCCTTCACACCGGGGATGACATAGCCCACCTCGCCGACCGAGAGGGAGCCGGTGGCGTGCGGATCCGGGGAGATCACGCCGACCTCGAGCGTCTCGTGGCTCGTCCCGGTCGACATCATCAGGCAGCGATCGCGCGTGGTCAGCGTGCCGTCGACGACCCGGACGTAAGTGATCACGCCACGGTAGATGTCGTACACGCTGTCGAAGATCATGGCGCGGGCGGGGCCATCCGGGTTGCCGACGGGAGCCGGAACCTGACGAACGATCTCGTTGAGCAGCTCCGTCACGCCCTGGCCGGTCTTGCCGGAGACCCGCAGCACCTCCGCCGGGTCGCAGCCGATGATCGACGCGATCTCCTCCGCGTACTTCTCCGGTTGCGCCGCCGGCAGGTCAATCTTGTTCAGGACGGGGATGATCGTCAGGTCGTTCTCGATCGCCAGGTACAGGTTGGCCAGGGTCTGCGCCTCGATGCCCTGCGCGGCGTCGACCAGCAGCACCGCGCCCTCGCAGGCGGCGAGCGAGCGGCTCACCTCGTAGCTGAAGTCCACGTGCCCGGGCGTGTCGATGAGGTGCAGGATGTAGTCGCGGCCATCGTCGGCCTGCCAGGGCAGGCGAACGTTCTGCGCCTTGATCGTGATGCCGCGCTCGCGCTCGATGTCCATCCGGTCGAGGTACTGGGCACGCATGTTGCGCGCCTCCACGACGCCCGTCACGCCGAGCATCCGGTCGGCGAGGGTCGACTTGCCGTGGTCGATATGGGCGATGATGCAGAAGTTACGGATCATCGCCGGGTCGGCGCCGGGCGCCAGGTGCGGGGCTGCGGACACGCGGAGGGTTCTCGTTTCGCTCGCGGCGGTCACGGGAGCGCCTCCCATACCGGGGATCTGGTCGGCGCCACCCTTCATCGTGCCAGGAGCCGACGGCCTGCATCGCGCCAGGAGCCGCCGCCGCCCGACGGCGGCGCACCGGCGGGCGCCACGTTTGATAATCTGGCTACGCTCTGGTGGGCCTCGCCGCCCTGCGCCCCCGCCGTCCGTCGGTCCGCTGCGCGCGGTCCGTTCGGCGCCGGCCGGGCATGCGGTTGGCGGCGCCGTCCCGGGCATCGGTACCCCAGGCCGCTCCGCGCGGCCGGTCGCCGTACGATGACCTGTCTGCACCATCCCGACTCGACATTAGAGGTTCCTCCGCGTGGCCAACATCAAGTCGCAGATCAAGCGCAACCTCACCAACGAGAAGCGGCGGCTGCGCAACAAGGCGGTCAAGTCCGAGCTCAAGACGCACGTCCGCCGGTTCCGGGACGCCGTCGAGGCGGGCGATGTCGAGCGCGCTGGCGAGACGCTTCGCGTGGCGAACCGCAAGCTTGACAAGGCGGCAAGCAAGGGTGTCATCCACATCAACCAGGCCGCGAACCGCAAGTCGGCGCTGGCTCAGGCCCACGCCAAGCTGACTACCAGCTGACCCGTCGCGCGCGAAGCCGGGGTGCCCATCGGCCCCCCGGCTTTTCTGCGTGGGCTCGGCAGCTTGGTGGCTCGGCGCCTCCTAGGCCCGCCTCCGTCAGAGGGAGGGGTCTGATCGGCCCGCCGGGTCCGGGTGGGCGTCGGAGTCCGGGTCGACGTGAGCCGGCCGCGGCGGGTTCGCCGGGTCCCGCGGCTGGGCCAGCCGTTCGAGCATCTCGTGGTATCCGACGATGACAGCGACGGTCAGGGGCAGCGCCAGCACGACCCACGCGCTCGCCAGATCCCCGAGCGCGACGACCACGGTGACCAGCCCGGTGACGGTGATCAGCGTTCCCCGGACCCAGCCGGCGGGGAGAACCCGAAGGCCGCCCGTCATCTCCGGACGCCGCGGTGCGCCCGGTCGCGCGGGAAGGCGCGGGCCTGGGCCACCTCGCGCAGCAGCTTCTCGAGCGCGTATCCCGCGTCGACGGATGCACCCTTGACTCCAGCATCGGCTACCGCCGCCGCCCGCAGCGCCTGCCCGAGCCCGGGATCCGACCAGGCTCGCGCCGCCCGCTGGGCCTTCTCCACCTTCCAGTCCGGCATCCTCAGGACCCTGGCCAGCTCAGCCCTGCCGCCTGCCGTGGAGTTCCCGGCCCCGGCCGCGGAGACCCGCGCCAGCTCCCGCAGGCCGCCGGCGATCGCGCTGGAGATCAGCACGGGCGCTGTTCCTCCCTCGATCGCCTGGCGCAGCAGCGTCAACGCCTGCGGCAGATCTCCGCCGATGATCGCGTCCGCTACCGCGAAACCGCTGGCCTCGGCCCGGCCCCGGTGGAAGCGGGCGACCGCCGCCTCGTCGAGCAGACCGCCGTCGGTGTCGGCCACGAGCTGGTCGCACACCGCGGCGAGCTCACGCAGGTCGCCGCCGACCGCGTCGAGCAGGGCCCGCCCCGCACCGTCGCTGATCCGCCCGCCGAGCCGGCGTACCTCCGCGACGACGAAGTCGTGCCGGTCCCGCGGCCGCGTGATCTTCGCCGCCGGCATCACCCGGGCGCCTGCGGCCTTCATCGCGTCGGCGAGCTTGCGGTTTTTCACCGCACCCGAATGCACCAGAACGAGCACGAGGTCAGGCAACGGGCGGTCGATGTAGGTGAGCAGGCCGTCGCGCAGCTCCTCGCTCAGGTCCTGCGCCCCCCGGACAACCACCACCCGCCCGCCGCCGAACATCGACGTGGCGCCCAGGTCGACCAGGTCGGCCTCGGTGAGCTCGCCGCTGCTCCGGTCGACGATCTCCACCTCCGGATCACGCACTCTGGCGGCATCGATCACCTCGTGGACAGCGCGACCGACGAGCAGGTCCTCGTCTCCGCTGACCAGAACGAGCGGTGCCGGGCTCAGCACGGATCCGGCGGGTGCGGCGGATGCGGATCGGGGCACTCGGTGAGCATGTCACGATCCGTCCCGCCGGCCACGGCGCACCACCGCGATCGCGTCGCGGCGTACGGAGGCACCCGCGGAACCCGGCGTCGAGGGCGCCGTGACGGCGAGGGCGCCGTCGATGTCGGTACGGCCCACGGCGACCCCGGCCTGCCGCAGGATGCGCAGGGTGGCCGGCGCGGGATGCCCATAGTCGTTGCCGGCGCCGACGCTGACCAGGGCGTATCGTGCCTGGACCGCCCGCAGGAAGGCCGGATCCTGGTTTGCCGAGCCATGGTGCGGAACCTTGAGCACGTCTGCCCGCAGCGCCGTCTCGGCACCCGGCTCGGCAAGGAAAGCCTGCTGGGCAAGGGCCTCGACGTCTCCGGTGAGCAGTGCCCGGACTCCGTCCACCTGCGCGGTGACGAGAAGGCTGTCGTTGTTCGGGTCGCTGTCGGTGCCGTGCAGCAGCACCCGCGGGGCCAGCACCGTCCAGCCGACCGCGCCGACCCGCCCGCTGCTGCCGGCCGTGAGGGCGCGTAGGGGCACCCCTGCCCGCACTGCCCACCGCTGGACCAGCCGCCACTGGCCGGCGGGCTCGTGCAGGGGTCCGACCAGCACCTGCCCCACCCGACGCCGACCGAGCACACCCGGCAGACCGTTCACATGATCGGCGTGCAGATGACTGAGAATGATCGCAGGAATCTCCCGCACATCAAGATCGTCGAGGCATCGGACGAGCAGCGCGGGGTCGGGGCCCGCATCGACCAGCACCGCCTGTCCGGGGCCGGCGCGAAGTACCAGCGCGTCGCCCTGCCCGACGTCGCAGGCCACGATCCGCCAGCCACGCGGCGGCCAGACGACAACCTGGCTGACCACCGCGCACCGGGCAGCCAGCGCTCCCGCCAGCGCCGCTGCGGCGATCCGGCGGGTGACCCGTCGGCGCAGCAGAGCCGGCCCGGCCACGACGGCGACGATGACGGCGATCGCGCCGAAGAGGCCTTGCGGCCAGCCGACGGTGGCCGACGGCAGTCCCGCGGCGGTGTGTGCCACTGTCACGAGCCACCAGCAGGGCAGGTCCGCGGCGTGCGCGCACCAGTGCGCCCACGCCGGGGCCACCGCCGCGACGAGCAGCGTGAGCACACCGAGGACGGTCGCCGCAGGCACGGCCGGAGCGGCCGCGAGATTCGCCGGTATGGCGATCAGGCTGACTCCGCTGCCGATCCAGGCGAGTACGGGCATGCACGCGACCTGCGCGGCGGCGGCCACAGCGAGCGGCTCGGCGAGGCGATCGGGCAGGTACCGGGCGAATCGGAGGTGCCATCCGGGCGCAAGGATGATCATTCCAACGGTCGCCTGGACGGACAGCGTGAACCCGACGGAGACGGACAGAGTCGGCTGCGCGAGCACGAGCAGGGTCACGCTCGCCGCCAGCGCCGCCAGCACGGCCCGCGGCCGTCCGGTGGCGAACGCGGTAAGCCCGATCACCCCCATCACCCCGGCACGGAGCACGCTCGGCGACGGTCGGGCCAGCACCACGAAGGCGAGTAGCGCACAGACGCCGAGCACCGCCCGCCCGCGAAGCCCTCGCCGGGTCCACGCGGCCACCAGCAACACACAGGCGGTCACGATCGCGACGTTGCCGCCGGAAACGGCGGTCAGATGCGTCATGCCGGCCGCGCGGAAATCCTCGCGCAGAGAGTCGTCCAGATTCGAGACGTCCCCGTCGACCAGAGCGGGCAGCAGGCCTCGACGCGGCTCGGGCAGGCCGTCGGCGGCGATTCGAAGACCCGTCCGCAGCCGACCGGCGAACCGCTGGACCAAACTGGGCCGACCCCGCGGACGCGGGGAGGCGTCCCGCACCAGCATCGACCCGGCAACGGTGGGATCATGCTGCGGCCGGGCGAGTCGGCCGGCCACCTCCAGATGCTGGCTCGGCAGGAGGCCACGCCAGGCTTCACCATGGACGAGCAGAACGACGCGGACGCGCGTGCGCAGGGTGATGGTCCTGGCGCTGACCCGCTCGAGGCGGGCCGGCACGGCGAACGAGGGCCCGCCCCGGCCGCCCACGCCCGGGGCCGCCGCGGTGGCGATGATCCGCGGGTCGTCGAGGACGACGGCCCGGGCGGTGACCGGCGAACCTTGGCCCACCAGGTCGGCAAACGGTCCGCGGTGGCCAGCTCGGGTCGTGAGAGCACCGGCGAGGAGCCCGGCGGCCAGGAACGCCACACCCACGGCGCCCAAGCCCGAGCGCGCGGACCGCGTCACCGAGGCCACGGAGCCGGCCGGGGCCATCCGGCGGCGGCCACGACGGCTCAGATACGGCACGCCGAGCATGATCGGCACGGCGAGCAGGACGGCCCCGGCGAGCGCGAGCGCCCCGTCCGGCATGGTCCAGGTCACCGAGGTCGCGGCGCCGCCCCAGGCGGTCGCGGCCGGCAGGACGAGTCGGGCGTCCAGCGGCTCCGGCTCGGTCGCTGGACGCTCGGCCAGGGCGAGCCCGGTTTCCAGGCCGACGGCGACCATCGGGTCAGATCCGGATCAGCGGCAGCAGGTCGGTGAGGCGCTTGTCGCCGACCCCGGTGACCTCACCCAGCTGCTGGGGCGAGCGGAAGGGCCCATGTTCGGTGCGCCACTGCACGATGCGCTGGGCGAGCACCGGACCGACCCCGGGCAGCGCGTCCAGTTGCTCCGCGGTGGCGCTGTTGAGATCCAGCGGGTTCCCCACGCCAGCCGCGCCGCCGCCTGCCCCACTGGCGGCTGCCCCACTGCCCCCTGCCGCCACGGTACCGCCCGCCGATGCACCGACTGCCGCCGATGCGGCCGTAGGCGCGCCGGGCCGGCCGTCCACAAGGATCTGTTCGCCGTCGACCAGCACCCGAGCGAGGGCGACGGCGGTGGTGTCCGTGCCTGGCAGCACTCCGCCGGCCCGGTCCAGCGCGTCGACGACCCTCGCCCCGGCCGGCAGCCGGACCACCCCCGGATGGCTCACCCGGCCCGCAACGTCGACCACCACTTCCGCCGCGGGCCCGCCGGAACGCGCCCCAGCACTGGACGACGCGGCGGACGCGCCACCCGAGTCCGCGGGTCCCGCGGCACCCACGCCGGCCGAGGGCCCCGCGACGATCGTCGAGGTGACACCGGGAGCAGAACTCAGCGGCACCGGGCGGTGCCGCCAGGCAAACCAGGCCGACAGAACCGCGGCCCCGAGCGCGACCAGGGCAAGCACCAGTGCGGCGCTCGCCGCCGGTGCCACCAGCGCCGATCGCAGGGTGATCGGCAGCCGGTCAGCGAGCCGCCCCCGCAGCAGCCGCCATCTGCTGCCCTCAGCCTGCGCCCTCCCGCCCCGGCCCCCGCGAAGTCGCGTGCCGGCGCGGCCCTCATCCGCGAAGCCGGCGTCTGGATCGGCAGCATCTTCATCGGCGAAGTCACCATCGGCAGCGTCACGATCGGCGCGGTCATCGGCGGTTATGTCACCGGAGCCCCACTCGCCGTCGTCGATGCCGGGGGGTTCACCGTCGCCCACCTCGCCCCAGGCGCCATAGCCGCCATCGCCCTTGGCCGCACGACCGTCCTGCGGAGCCAGCCAGTCAATGAGCACGTCGTCGCCGGCCCATGCGCCCTCGCCGGGGTCCGATGCATCGCTCGGCCGGGATGGCATCCCGCCGGGGTGACCAGGCTGAGCGGTCCGGCTCGCTCCGGGGTGTGGTTCGGTGTTGAACTCCCCTGCCCGCACACGGCTGCGCCGCGATGGCGATGGCGCCCACGTTCCGGGCGGGGTGGCGACCGGCGGCGCGGCCAACGTGGCCGGCGACGGTGGCAGTGAGGTATCAGGCGCGGGCGACCCGGGCGGTGGGGGCGGCGCAGGCAGTGCCGTGCCGGCCGGCACGCCGGGCTGCCCGAGCACGGGATGGGGGTCGGGGGGACGCCGGGATCGCGCCGGCAGACGCCGCGAGGACGGGTACCCGGGTCCGGGGGTGGAGATGACCATGGTCAAACGGTAGGTCGCCCACGATCCGCACGAAGCCATCTGATCTTGATCTGTGGACGGACCGACGTTGTCCACAGGGGTACTCGATCGCGTTGAAGTGTTCACCTTGCCGATGGAATATGCGCCGAGGGCAGGCGTTGTCCCAGCCTGTAGGTTGCACGCACAACCATCTTTCACACCGTGCAACCATCAGATAACCGTCCTTACACCCCCAATGTGGACGGCCCGACGCACCCAGGAGGACACGATGACAGCCCCAGCCCCCGCCCTGACCGACCTGACGGGCACCTGGACGATCGATCCGGTCCACTCGCGCATCGGGTTCTCCGCGCGCCACGCGATGGTCACCACCGTGCGCGGGCAGTTCAAGGACGTCGAGGGCACCCTGCAGCTTGACGGCGCCGACCCGGTGGCCTCGAGCGCGTCCGTCACGATCCAGACCGACTCGTTCGACACTGGCGTTGCGGACCGGGACGGTCACGTGAAGTCCGCGGACTTCCTGGACGTGGCCACGTACCCGACCATCACCTTCCTCAGCACCGGCGCGGCGGCCGGCAAGGGCGAGGACGAGTACGTCCTGACCGGCGAGCTCACGGTGCACGGAGTCAGCAAGACGGTTGACCTTGAGGTCACGTTCGAGGGCAGCTCGAAGGACCCGTACGGCAACACCCGCGCTGGCTTCACCGCAACCACGGCGATCAGCCGCAAGGAGTTCGGCATCTCCTTCAACGCCGCGTTGGAGACCGGCGGCGTGCTGCTCGGCGACAAGATCAAGATCGAACTGGACATCTCCGCGATCAAGACTTCCTGACCCGAGCGACGGTCCCGCCGCCAGGCTGGTGTGGCCTGACTCGGGACGTCGCTGTTGCCTGGCGAACCTCGGCGGTAAGGTCCACACGACCACGACATTCTGGAAGCAATACCGGGAGGTTCGCCGATGAAGGTGAACGTCGATTTCGACCGCTGTGCGAGCAGTGGCACGTGTGTCCGGCTCGTTCCCGACATCTTCGAGATCCGCGACGACGGCTACCTCTACCTGCTGAACGAGGAGCCAGACGAGTCCCGGCTGGATGACCTTCAGGAGGCGGTCGAATGCTGCCCGACCGAGGCCATCAGCATCAGTGAGAGCTGATCCTCGGCAGGTTGGTACGCCTGCGGCATGACGCGGAGCCGTATCCGTCCGGATGAGCCCGGCGGATACGGCCCTCAGGCCGTGGGCCGCACAGATGCCACACGGTCTCCCACGTAACAGCATCAGTGAGAGTGTGGGCCGGCGCTCCGGGAGCGTCAGCGATCTCAGTGGCCGGCTGCGGCCGCCAAGGCCGTGGCGGCCGGGCCGCCAGTCTGCTCGATCACCTCGGCCACCCCGGCGTCCAGATCGACCGGGTCCGTGAGCTCCGATCCCTTGTTGCGGACGTTCCCGACGGCGGCGTCCACTGGATGGGCCGCGAGCACCCCGGCGGGCGCGGGGCGCAGCAGCGCGGTGAGATCGGCCGGGTTGGTGGCGGGATCGATCCAGCGGTCCCAGGCCGCGACCGGAAGGATCACCGGGGAGCGGTCGTGCAGGAACGCCAGCCCGTCTGCGGCGGTGGTGGTGAGGATCGTGAACGTGACCAGGGGGGCATCGCCCTTGCGCCAGAACTCGTACAGCCCGGCGAACGCAAGAATGCCACCGGTCGCCGGATGCCCGGCCGGATACAGGTAGAACGGCTGGCCGCGGCGCGCACCTGCCCCGGGGCGGAACCACTCGTAGAACCCGGTGGCGGGCACGAGGCAGCGCCGCGACGCATAGGCCGAGCGAAATGCCGGTTTCGAGGCGACCGTCTCCGAGCGGGCGTTAATCATCCGAGAACCGATGGCACGGTCCTTGGCCCAGGACGGAACCAGCCCCCAGGTAGCCAGTCGCAACACCCTGCCACCAGGCGAGGCGACCCCGCCCCGCCCGCCGGCTCCGTCTGTGGTGCTGGCTCCGTCGGGGCCGCCGGCCGAACCGCCTGCCGGCGGCTCGGCTACCACGATCGGCATGGTCGAGGTGGGGGCGACGTTGTAGTTCTCCCGGACCGCGCCGCCGGTGTCGTCCCGCGCGGACATCGCCGCGACCAGGTCATCGGACTTCAGCTTCTGCGTGTAACGACCGCACATGCCATCCGAGTCTCCCACCCGGATCCGACAGTTCCCGCATCACAGCCGGCACCCATTCCAACGGCCAACCCGGCCAACCCGGCCGACGCACCCCTCAGGAGGGCCAGCCGAACAGCAGGTCCGCTCCGCCGGCGACGCATCCCAGCCCGCACAGGCCGAACGCCCCCACCCAGAAGGCCCCAGGCACCCTGGTCAACCGGGCCAGTTGGTCGGGGTCGGAGTCGCGTGCCCGCCGACGCCTGCGCTGGCGTTGCACCTCGACGACCGGACGCAACGCGCCGAGCAGCAGGAAGCAGGCGATATAGGCGGCGAAGCCGGCCCGCGCGGTCGGGGGCGCGAACCACGAGATCACCAGAATCACGCCCATGCTGACAGCCAGCGACAGCACGCCGAATCCGTTCCGGATCACCACGAGCATCGCCAGCAACAGCGCCACGCACAGCTGGAGCAGCAGGCTGGAGCGTCCGGTCGCCAGCAGCCCGGTCGCGCCCAGACCCAGCAGGGACGGCGCGGGATAGCCGGCAGCAACCGTGGCGACCACGCCGGGCCCGGTCGGCCGGCCCGAGGAGACCGTCACCCCTGAAGTGTCGGAATGCAGCCGGACGCCGGCGAGACGCCGTCCGCTGAGTACCGCGATCAGCGCATGTCCGCCCTCGTGCGCAATGGTGATCACATGCCGCGCCACCGGCCACACCTGGTCGCTGAGCACCGTCACGGCCGCGAGCACGGCGGCAAGAATCAGCACCCAGCTCGGTGGATCGGGCTGCGCTTCCAGGCTGCGCCGCAGGATGTCCATCTGGCCCGCCCCCTCCGACTCACACAATGAAATGATGTTCGCCGGGAGCTCGTTTCTCGGAACCACGTGTGACGAGGCGCGGTCCGGCCCGACACCGTTGCGCCCGATCGACCCCGACCTGGCCATCATCGCTGGTGGATCGACCGGTGTGTGCCGGGGGCCCTGCCGCAGGCGACGCGGCCACCGCCTCGAAGGAGGCGACACGCATGCGTCAAGACCCGACCCGGACCAAACGCGACGGTGACTCGGCGGCAGTACGGCGACCGGGTCGCGACGTGGACGCGACCGAGCGGCCGTGGCCGGACCCGGCGGTAGGGTCACAGCTGGGCCATCGACGCCCGGGGGGCGATACCTGACAGGGACTATCCGAGGAGTGACCTGTCCGTGGCGGACTACGTCTACCAGCCGGTTGTCGGCGTGGCAAAGGGACTTTTCGCGGGCCTGCGGCTGCGCATCGACATCCAGGGGATCGAGCACGTGCCGAGATCCGGCGGCGCGATCGTCCTGATCAATCACGTGTCCTACCTCGACTTCGCGCTTGCCGGATTGCCGTTCTGGCAGGCCGGGCGCCGGCCGGTGCGCTTCCTGGCGAAGAAGGAGGTGTTCAGCCACCGCGTCGGCGGCCCCCTGATGCGCGGGATGCACCACATCCCGGTGGACCGCAAGGCGGGTGCCGCCTCGCTGCGGGAGGCGTTGACGGCACTGCGCGCCGGGGAACTGGTAGGCATCTTCCCGGAAGCGACGATCAGTCCGAGCTACTGCCTCGCCCCGTTCAAATCCGGCGCGGCGCGGATGGCGACGGGCACGAAGGTGCCGGTGATTCCGCTGATCATCTGGGGTAGCCAGCGGGTCCTGACCAAGGGGCACCCGCTACGCCTGCGGGAAGCGATCGGCACCCCCATCACGATCACCGTGGGTGCACCGGTGCCACCCGCGGATCTTGCCGACTGGCAGGCCGGGACGGACGTACTCCACAAGGTCATGGTCGATCTGCTCGACACCGCCCAGCGACGCTACCCGCGGCCTGCCCCCGATGCGCCCGACTGGTGGCAGCCCGCCCACCTCGGCGGGTCGGCCCCGCCCGCGCCGAGCGGGCCGGCCGACGACGACGCCCGCTGAAGGCCTTCGCTCGGCTCCCCTCATCAGCTCCCCCACTGGTGCCGGACGGTCCGTGCGACGGCGGTCCGCGGGAGTATCGTCCGCCACGTTGATCGCCTTACACGGTGGACTGGTGGAGGTGGTCGGGGGTGTCCGTCGCGGGCTGGACTCTGCTGGCGATCGCCGCCGCGGTGCTGATCGTCACCGCCGCGCTCGTCGACCGCCGGGGAGGTGGGGGGCCTGCGCTTCGCCGTAGGTTCGGTCCGGAGTACGACCGCGCCGTCGCCGAGTTCGGCAGTCGTGGCGCGGCGCATCGGCATCTGCTGGCCGTCGCCGAACGGCGCGACGCGCTCACGCTCGCGCCGCTCACCGAGGCGGACCGCACGGCCTTCGCCCGACGCTGGCAGGCCGTGCAGAGCCGGTTCGTGGACGACCCGCTCGACGCGACCCGTAAGGCGGGCACGCTGGTAGGCGAGGTGATGTCCGCCCGTGGCTATCCAGACGGCGACGTCCGCCAGCGTGCCGAACTGCTGTCGGTGGACCATCCGGAGCTTGCCGTGGCCTATCGCCAGGCGCATATCAGCGCCCGGTCCGCCACCGGCCCCGGCAACGCCGACGGCAAGAGCGGTCCCGGCGGCAGGAATGGCGGCACCGGCGGGAATGAGCGAGTCGACACCGAGGACCTGCGCCGGGCGTTCGTCCACTTCCGCGAGCTGTTCGACCGCCTCGCGGGCCCTGCCTCGCGGGGAATCACCGGCGAGGGCCACCGGGCCGGTCAGGCTCGGTAGCGGTCGGTCAGCTTCCGCGTCCGTGCCGGATCGCCATGTGCCCGCGCGAGGTCGCCGCCGTAGTGGGCGAGCACCCGGCCGTCCATCAGGCGGAACCACCACGGCGGCAGGAACGCGACGATCAGCAGGGTGGCGTAGCCGCCGGGAAGCTGCGGCGACTCGGCGAACGAGCGCAGCGTCTGATAGCGCCGAGTGGGATGGGCGTGATGGTCGCTGTGCCGCTGCAACTGGTAGAGCGCCAGATTGCTGATCACCGCGTCGCTGTTCCAGCTGTGCGCCGGGGTGACCGGCTCGTAACGTCCGGTCGGGGTGCGGGCGCGGGCGAGCCCGTAGTGCTCGATGTAGTTGACGCCCTCGAGCAGGGTCACGCCCACCAGGGCCTGGGCGGCCAGAAAGACCAGCACACCGACGCCGAGCACCCCGGCGAGCGTCCCGAACAGCGCGGCGGTGAGCAGCCAGCCCCGCAGCACCTCGTTGCGCGCCGAGACGACCCGCCGACCGTGCCGGCGCAGCCGTCCCGCCTCCAGGGCCCAGGCCGAGCGCAGGCCGCCGAACACCGTCCGCGGCCAGAATCGCCAGAAGCCTTCCCCGAGCCGGGCGCTGGCCGGATCCTCGGGGGTCGCGACTCGGACATGATGGCCACGGTTGTGCTCGACGAGAAAGTGACCGTAGCCGCTGGCGGCCAGCATCAGCCGGGCCAGGCCGCGTTCGAGCCGTCCCCGCCGGTGGCCGAGCTCGTGGGCGGTGGTGATGCCCACGCCGGTGGCAGTCCCCACGGAGATCACCGCACCGAGGCGGGCGAGGACCGACAGGTTCCCGCCGGCCCAGGCGATGGTGCCAAGCACCAGGGCGATGCCGGCCAGCGGCAGGTAGAGATAGGTGCAGTGGCGGTAGTACCGGTCCGCCTCGAGGGCAGCCCGGGCCTGCTCCGGCGGGTTGACCGGGTCTGGCGGCGAGGTGAGATCGAGCAGCGGAACAAGGACGAAGACGAAGAGCGGGGTGATCCACCAGTGCAGTCCGACACCGGTGCGGTGCCACAGCCCGTACCCGACGATGGCCGTCAGGGGGACGACAGTGGCGGTGAGCCACATGTAACGCTTGCCGTCGCGCCAGGCGGGATGGCCGGGGACGACGATCACGGGGGCGGCCATCGGGACCTCCGATTCACCGGGCGCACAGGCGAGCTCACCGGGCAGGGCGGCGAGACGCCGATCGCGCCGATTCGGCCGCGGGAACTGGCTTCCGACACGACGCCGGAACCGATCGGTCAATCTGCCAGCCCGGCCCGGGTGACGACAACAGGAGCTCCCCCACATGGCACCCGGGTGTCACTCGAAGGAGGCGGCGGCGGGCCGGCCACGCGGCGCCGTTCGCGGTCCATGACCGATTCGCCGCCATGGATCGGCGCGGTGATGGCCGCCACCCTGTTCCTGCCCATGCTGACCCTGATCACCTACACGCTGGTGCCGCTGCCTGGCCAGGAACGCCTCGGCGACGGCAACTATGTGCTCGCCGGGGCACTGTTCGCCCTGAACATCCTGCTGCCCCGCCTGCTGCGCCGCGTCCGCCGCATCCGCCGAGCGCTGCGCCGCCGGGCCGCTCGTCCCCGCTGAGCCGCGCCGCGCCGTCGCCGGCAAGCGCCCGCAGGCACGGGAAGTCCGCCGTAGTGGGACATGCCACGGTGGGGCCACTCCGACGGGACGACCTGCCACGATGGCCGGATGTCCGCGCTGGTCGTCCTGCTGGTGGGCCTGGCCGCCGGCATCGTGGTGCGTCGCCGGATCCACCCGCCACCCGCGGCCACGGCGGTGGTGAACACCTGGCTGCTGGACATCGCGCTGCCCGCTCTGGTGCTGCACGCGGTGCACGGGATCCACTTTCCGGATCATCTCGCCCTCGTCGTGGCCGCGCCCTACCTGCTGTTCGCGGTCTCCAGTGCGCTCTATCTACTCGCGGCGCGGGTGATGCACCTGCCCCGGCAGACGGTCGGGGCGCTGATCGCCGCGACCGCCGTGGCGAACACCAGCTTCGTCGGCTTTCCGATGGTCACCGCCTTCTATGGCGCTGACGACGTACCCACCGCCGTTCTCGTCGACCAGCTCGGGTCATTCCTGCTGGTGAACACGGTGGTGCTCATGATGGTGACCGTCGTCGCCGGGGCGGCCCTGCCGCGGGCCGAGCTCGCCCGCCGGGTCCTGACCGCACCGGCGCTGCTGGCCCTCGTGAGTGCACTCGTGCTGCGGCCGGTGACCTTTCCGCAGTGGTTGGACGACGCGCTCGTCTCGCTCGGTGGCACGCTCACACCACTGGCGCTGTTCTCGATCGGCATGCAACTGGAGGTTCCGGCGGCCCGGCGGTACTGGCGGGAGCTCGGCCTGGGCCTTGCCGTGAAGCTCGTGGTCGCCCCGGCGCTGGTCGTCGGCCTGTACGCGCTCGCCGGTGGGCTCGGCGATCACAGCGTGACGATTGCGCTGTTCGAGACCGCGATGCCACCGATGGTCACCGGCGCTCTCCTCGCCGCCCGGCACGATCTGGCCACCCCGCTGCCCAGCCTGCTGGTAGGGGTGGGAGTCCCGCTGAGCCTGCTCACCCTCCCGTTGTGGACCCTCATCCTCTGATGATCGTGGCCGGACGAATCTGATGAGCCGGACAGGTCCACCGTCTAGGGTGGATGACAGGACGATCGTCGGCGAACGCCTGATGTCGGCGTCGTCGGCGTACCCGGTTCCTGGGCGCCGACATCCGATAGCCGACGTCCGATAGCCGACGTCCGATAGCCGACGTCCGAGCGAAGTGGAGTGTGCGGTGAGTGCGGTGCAGACAGTGGCGCTGGCGGACGGTGCGACCGCGGCCACGACGACCGATGCGGCGAGCTATGCCCGCCTGGGCGTCATCGGATGCGGCCTGATGGGGTCGGGAATCGCCGAGGTGGCGGCCCGCGCCGGTCTGGACGTGGCCGTCCGCGAGATCAACGATGGTGCGCTCGATGCGGGCCGCAAGCGGCTGACCTCCTCGTTCGACCACGCCGTGCGCCGCGGCAAGCTCAGCGAGGCGGACCGGGACGCGGCGCTCGGTCGCCTGACGTTCACCACCGAGCTGGAGGCGTTGGCCGACCGGGACGTCGTCGTCGAGGCCATCGCGGAGAACGAGCAGCTCAAGAGCGAGATCTTCGCCACCCTGGACAAGGTCGTCACCCGGCCGGACGCGATCTTCGCGTCCAACACCTCGTCGATTCCGATCATCAGGCTGGGCGTGGCGACGGCCCGGCCCGAGCAGGTCGTCGGCATTCACTTCTTCAACCCGGTGCCGGTCCAGAAGCTCGTCGAGATCGTCCCGTCCCTGTTGACGTCGGAGCAGACGATCACCGTCGCCGAGGGATTCGCCGCGCGGGCGCTCGGCAAGCAGACGATCCGCGCGACCGACCGCGCGGGCTTCGTCGTCAACGCGCTGCTCGTGCCGTTTCTGCTCGCCGCGATCCGGATGTTCGAGTCGGGCTTCGCCTCCGCGGACGACATCGACAACGGCCTGGTGCTGGGCTGCGCGCATCCGATGGGCCCATTGCGGCTGTGCGACCTGATCGGGCTGGATACGATCAAGGGCGTGGCCGACTCGATGTACGCCGAGTTCAAGGAGCCGACGTACGCCGCACCGCCGCTGCTGCTGCGGATGGTCGATGCCGGCCTGCTCGGCCGTAAGAGCGGTCGCGGCTTCCACGACTACGCGAAGTAACCCACTGCGCGGCATAGTCCAGGGCTGAACGGAGGCGCGCCGTGAATCCAGGCTTCGATCTTTACCAGCTACCCGAGGAACACCACGCACTGCGGGAGGCGGTACGGGCGCTCGCCGAGAAGGAAATCGCTCCCCACGCCGCGGACGCCGACGAGCGCGAGCGTTTCACCGTCGAGGCGCGTGAGGCACTCACCCGCTCCGGCTTCGCCGCCGTGCACATCCCCGAGCAGTACGGCGGGCAGGGCGCGGACTCGGTGGCCACCTGCATCGTCATCGAGGAGGTCGCCCGGGCCTGCGCGGCGAGCTCGCTGATCCCGGCGGTGAACAAGCTCGGCAGCATGCCGGTCATCCTCTCCGGGTCCGAGGAGCTCAAGCAGCTGGTGCTGCCGTCCGTGGCCAGCGGCGAGGCGATGATCTCCTACGCGCTGTCCGAGCGGGAGGCCGGTTCGGACACCGCCTCGATGCGTGCCCGGGCCCGCCTCAGCGGCGACGAATGGATCCTCGACGGGACCAAGGCATGGATCACCGGCGCCGGTGAGTCGACCTGGTACACGGTCATGGCCGTGACGGATCCGAACGCCACGCGCCGGGTCGACGGCATCTCGGCGTTCGTCGTGCACCGGGACGATCCGGGATTCGAGGTGGGAACCAAGGAGCGCAAGCTCGGCATCAAGGGCTCCCCCACCGCCGAGATCCACTTCAACAGCTGCACGATCCCGGCGAATCGGATCATCGGCGAGCCCGGGACCGGCCTGCGCACGGCACTCGCCACCCTTGACCACACCCGCCCGACGATCGGCGCCCAGGCCGTCGGCATCGCCCAGGGTGCGCTCGACGCCGCACTCGCCTACGTGCGCGAACGCCGCCAGTTCGGCCGGGTCATCGCCGACAACCAGGGCGTGCAGTTCATGCTTGCCGACATGGGCATGAAGATCGAGGCCGCCCGGCATCTGGTGTACGTCTCGGCGGCGCGCGCCGAGCGTGGCGAGCAGGGTCTCGGTTTCGTCTCCGCCGCTGCCAAGTGCTTCGCCTCCGACGTCGCGATGGCGGTCACCACCGACGCCGTCCAGCTGTTCGGCGGCGCCGGCTACACCCGCGACTTCCCGGTCGAGCGCATGATGCGCGACGCCAAGATCACCCAGATCTACGAGGGCACCAACCAGATCCAGCGCGTCGTCATGTCTCGCCAGCTCCTGCGCGGCTGACGGTTGCTCTTTCTGGCCGACGGTGGTGAATCCCGACGAGGACACCCCGTATCCACCAACCACCGGGTTCTGACGGCTCCCCAGGGGATTCGCCGTCTGCTGCCCGGCTGGTCCTCGGCCGGTCCACTCGCCCAGGTTGCCTCTCGTGGATCTCCGGCTCGCGGCCAGGTTCACCTGGCGAATCTCACTGTCCGTGATGAGGGCGGTGGCGGTGCTGATGGGCGGGGGTGTCACGTCTACCGGGTAACTTGTTCGATTTGTACCTTTGTAGCCCGGTAGAAGCGACACGGAAGGTTTTCCGGGGCCGATCCGTCGTCACGCGCAGCGGCGAGCAGGGCGGTGGCGGGTCGGCGGTGGGGAGAGGGCTCGCTGACGGTGACGACCGGAGCTGACCGTGACGGCAGGGGCACCGTGCACCATCGGCCATCGGCCATCGGCCATCGGCCGCGCGGTACGCCGGACGGTGCGCGTGCCGCCGAGGACGTCGGAGGTGGTCCGAGCCCGACCGGGGATCGGGCGGGAATCGGCCGGTCTGCTGTGATGGACCATCATGATCCGCGGGAAAAACCTCAGTTGATGCAGGAGGCGGCCGCGGTGGCAGCCGGGACCGCGGCCGAGGTGGCCGGTTCCGAACCAGTGACGCCAGTGGGCCGCCCAACCGAACCGGCGGCCGCGGGAGTCACGGAGGTGAACTGGCTGGACTGGGCGGCGCCGGGGAGGGCGGTGCCTGCGGCGACGACCGGGGCGACGACCGGGGCGGTGTCGGATGCGGTCGCCGCGCCCGAGGGGTCCGAGGCCGACCTCGAACCGTTGACGGACAAGGACGACGCGGACGTGGGGCCGGTCGTCCCGGATGCGTCCGGGCTCGAGGTGGCCGTGGGATCGGGCTCGAGCGTCGGGTTCGGGGTGGCGGTGGCCTGGTCGCCGCTGCCCATCTTCTCGGCGAAGAACGCGCGGACCGCGGTCGGGTCGTAATAGAAGTAGAAGGCGGGGGAGGCGACCTGGCCGGTGGTCGGGACCGTGGCGAAGGTGACCGATCCGGTGGTCATGCCCCGCATCCGCTCGGCGAGCAGGCGCAGGTCGGAGAAGTTGGTGCCGTCGTCGAGGAGGGTCGAGTCGGTGAGTGCGCCCAGGAAGGAGGCCAGCTTTCCTGGGTTCAGCAGCACACCGGACGAGGACACCGTGCGGAAGACAGCCGCGAGGAATGCCTGCTGGCGGTGAATACGGGAAAGGTCGCCATCCTGGAAGCCGTGGCGCTGGCGGACGAAGGCGAGCGCCTGCGCGCCCTCGATATGGTTGGTCCCGGGGTGGCCGACGAAGCCGGAGCTCGGGTCGTTCAGGTTCGTCGCGTGGACACGCCGGCCGTTGTCGAGCGTCAAGGGCTCGACGTAGGTCGAGGCGACCAGGCAGACGTCCACGCCGCCGATCGCGGTCGTCATCTTCTGGAAGCCGCCGAAGTCGATCTCGGCATAGTGGTCGATGCGGATGCCGGTGAGCTGCTCGAGCGTGGCGACCAACAGTGCCGGACCACCACTGTTGAACGCGCTGTTCACCCGGTCGTGGCGGGCGCGGTGCCGCTTGCCCTCGGCGTCGGTGTACGACGGGATAGGCACGTACAGGTCCCGGGGGATGGACACGATCGAGGTGGTGCCGTCCGAGTCCAGGTGCGCGATCATCATCGTGTCCGAACGGGCGCCGCCCACTTTCGCGGCGTCGCTGCCCGTCCGCACGTCCGACCCGACGAGCAGCCAGTTCTCCGTGCCCACGGGAACAGCCGGCGGGCGGGTGACGTCCGCGTGCGGCAACGCGATGTCGGCCCGGTCGATCCGGTGGTCATAGGCCGTGAGGACCACCCAGCCACCCACCGAGGTGACGAGGACCGCGAAGCTCAGCAGCCCGGCCAGGCCCAGCAGGAACCGCGCGCGCAGTCCGCGACGGCGCGGCGGCGGAGGAACGTCCGGATCCGGCACATCGGGATCAGCCACGTCCGGCGGCGCACCCACCGGGCTCACCGCCGTCCTGCCAGCCTCCGCCGTCGCGACCCCCGAGGTACCAGCCGACGTCCGCACGCAGGCCACCGGACCGGATCCCGGGTGGACAGATCCGGACTGGGCGGCCGCCGCCTGACCGGCCTTCGTCATCGCCACGACGGACAGACCGCCCGCGGGCAGCGCGTCCGCGGGCAACGCCCCTGGCGCCTGCGGCACCGTCGACCGCGTCGGCAACTCCATCGTTGGCAGCTCGGTCCTCGCCGCGGACGGTGACGAGGACTGCCTGGTCGGCTCTGAGCCCGTGGTCGTTGGGACCGCCGAGGTCCCCGGCGTCCTCGCGGCCACGGAGCTCGTCGAGGTCGGTGCGCTCCCGGATCCTGCGTGCGCTGCCCTCTGGGCCGTCCGCCGACGGATGAGCGTGGTGTCGGTGCCGGCGGCGCGAGTACCAGCCGCATCGCTACCAGCCTCATCGCTGCCAGCGGCGTCCACGGCACGAGCGGTGCTCGCGCCCTGCGCAGAACCTGTGGCATCAGGTGACGCCGTAGGGCCCGCGATGCCCGCCGAGTCCGTGGCATCCCGTCCGCTCCCGGGTTCCGGGCTGACCGCCGTGGCCGGGCCTGGTGGTACCTGCCGGTCCTCGGCGCCCGGTGTGGCCGACTCGTGCGGGGCAGTCGGCTTCGGGCGGGCCGCCGGCTCACGGCCGGTGGCCGACCCGCGCGGCCCCCCCGGCGCGCCCGGATGTTCCGGACTCACCGCCCAGGCCTAGGGATCGGACATATCGACCTAAAAACGGCACGGCGAGGCCGGCGAGGCGGGACGATCTGGTTCACCTGTCGCCTCTTCCACCCGATGACGCCGATTAGCCCGATAGGTCTACCACGATAGGCAGAATCATCGGCGAGACGCGGAGCCAGCCCGCACTTTGTGACAACGACCGCGATGACCTGGGGAAATGCGCACTCACAGAAGTGCCGTGACCACTGGACGGCACCCACCCAGTCCGGACCGACAGCCCTCCCCCACCCTGCGCCGTACCCGACCGATCGGGAAGCGCTCAGGCGGACAGCCAGGTGTCGAACGAGGACCGGTCGTCGGCCACGCCGGGAGGGATCGCCCGCGGATAGTCGCGCAGGGCCTGGGTGTGGCCCCAGAGGACATCGGCCTTGATCATGCTGGCGCGTACGGCAGCCTTGAGTAGATGCCAGGTCGTGATGGCGGTGATCCCACTTCGGGCAGCGAGCCGGATAGCGCCCCGGTCGTCGGTCACGAAGAGGCCTTTCACGCCGCGCCGGATCATGATCGCGAGAGTCTCGGCTTCGCCGAGGTGCTGATGACGTCGGTCGCCGGGACCGGTGAGCCCATCTCGGAGAATCATCGCATCCTGCAGCTCGGCGGGGTCGGGTAGCCAGGCCGAGCCGAAGATGCGCCAGGCGGCGGAGAGCACCTCGAGACCGGGTTGCCGCGCGGAGCGTCGACACTCCGCCTCCACGGACGCGCACCAGCAGCCGTTTCCGTTCACCAGCCGTTCAAGCAGGTCCATTCGATCGATGATCGCGAAGTTGACGAGCACCGTGTTGTCGGGAAACAGCAGGACGGTCACGGTTCAGATACCCAGCACCCCGGCCAGATCGTCGATGCTCACGTCGGGCACCGAGGGCATGTCGACTTCCACCGCGTCCGGGTTGACGCCCAGCATCCAGGCAAGTGTCTCCTTGCCGAGCGCACCGGAGGCGATTCCCGCCAGATGTGCCTCGGTCAGTTCGAGGGGGAAGCGGCGTCGGGCGGCTGCCTGCATCCGCGGCGTGATCTCGTCCTCGCCCGTGCGGGATCGCCAGTGCCGCCGCAACAGGCGCTGCGTTTTCTGACCGGCCCATTCGACCACCAGCGGTGGCGGAGGTCCCTCGTGGATCGCGCTCAGCCGACGGGCCAGGGCGTCGGTGGACACCCCCCACCGCCAGACCAGAGCGGCAAGCCCGGCGGCATCCACGCTGGCCCACTCGACCGCGGCAAGCTCGTCGTGCGGCAGTAGCAGATCGGCCGCGAAGGCATTCGCGGCGGCCTCACGCCGATTCCGCTCGGCCTCGGTGACGCCGTCCTCATGATGACGCAGGGCAAGGTGGCCGAGCTCGTGCGCCAGCGACCAGTTCTCCCGGAACCAGTTACCGGTGCCGGGAAGCACGATCACGCGATGCCCGCCGATGGCGAGCGAGTACGCGGTGGACAGACCCGGGAAACGAACGACGCCCACGCCAAGCCGGGCCTCGAGCCGCTCCGCAAAGGGCCGAACGAAATCGGCCCCCAGGGCCGCACGGACCTCCCCGGGATTCGACGGCAGCGGCGACGAGGCGGACGCGGCCGTGCCCAGACGCCGCCGCTCGGGGAAGGCCTGCCGGTAGGCGAGCGCGATGTCCTCGAGAACCGCCTGGTCGGCATCCCGCGCCGGCACCTCGCGACGACCGGTCGCGTGGTCGAACGTGTGACGGGCCGCCACCACCAGCCGGTAGGGATCGGGGCGACCAGTGATCATCCAGTGCAGGTCGGCGTCGAGGAGGTCGGCGAGGTGGGCCAGCTCGATCGAGGAGAAGGCCCGCCGGCCGTTCAGCGCCCGCGAGAACGCGTCGGGTGTCATCCCGATCTCGCGCGCGATGTCCTGCCGATGCTCGGCCGGGCGAGCCTGCCTGATCTGCTCCAGCACACGCTCACCGATGCTGCGCATGAGGCCATCATACCCGCCGGTTGGGAATTTCCCAATCGATCATTTGGCTCGGTGCGCGGCTCCGGACGGAGCACGGGACCAAGCCAGCTGGAGTACCGATACCAGGCTCGTCCTGGAGAACAGATCAGGAACCGAATCCGGCGCTGGAAGGCGCCGCGAGGGTGCACCGAAGCCCCTCTCGAGCGAGGTCGGCTCCCAGCCGACCTCTTCGCGCGCGATCACGCCGGCCTGAACTGGCGAGTTGCCGGGATCGAGGGGATTGCGCGATCCCGGATGCACTGGAGCCAACGAGAAACAGCACACACCGGCCCTGGAAGGCGACGAGAACGGGCCACGCGGCGCGCTCACCACGGCACGCAGCCACGCCTGACGCTTGCAAGCCGGTAAAATCGGACGGGAGGCGAAGGGCGCCTGCCGATCCGCGGCCATGGCGGGCGCCGCTCGGTCCGGGCAGATCCGGGCCGGCGGAATGCCACCGGGGCCGGTCGCGCTTCTTTCCAGGTGACGGAAGCGAGCGGTGGTGTAGAGGAGGACGTCGATCGTGCTTGATCCGCGAGAGCTCTACAGTCTCACCGAGGACGGGTCCGAGGAGCAGGCCGGCGAACCGCACCGGCCGATCCTGCTCGAGGCGATGACCGGCGTTGTCGACGCCGGGAACGCGGTCAGTCTGGCCGGGGAACACCTGCTGACGGCGCTGGAGCACAGGATTGTCGCCACCTTCGACATCGACCAGCTCCTCGACTACCGCTCGCGGCGCCCCTCCATGATCTTCTCCGAGGATCACTGGGAGAGCTATGCCGACCCCGTGCTGGCGATCTACCAGCTGCGCGACGAGTCAGACGTGCCGTTCCTCCTGCTCACCGGGCCCGAACCGGACCTGCAGTGGAAGCGTTTCATCGCCGCCGTCCGTCAGATCATCGAGCAGCTCGGGGTCCGGCTGAGCGTCGGGCTGAACGCGGTGCCGATGGCCGTGCCGCACACCCGCCCGGCCTCCGTGACGGCACACGCGAGCCGTACCGAGCTCATCGCCGGTAATGAGCCCTGGCTGCGTCGGTTGCAGATTCCAGGTAGCGCGGGCCACCTGCTCGAATACGAGCTCGGCCGGGATGGGCGGGATGCGATGGGGTTCGCCGTCCACGTTCCGCACTATCTGGCGCAGTCGACCTATCCGGCGGCCACCGAGGTATTGCTCACGTCCGTGTCGAAGGCTACCGGTCTGATGCTGCCCCTGGATGGGCTGCGTTCGGCGGCGGTCGCGGTGAACGACGAGGTCAACAGCCAGATCGCCGAGGGCGGCGAGGCCTCAGCACTCGTGCGTGCGCTGGAGGAGCAGTACGACGCCTACCAGCGGGGGCGGCGCGGGCCCAGCCTCCCCACCGTCGACGGTGAGCAGAAGCTGCCAACCGCGGACGAACTCGGCGAGGCCCTCGAGCGTTTCCTCGCCGAGCAGTCCGAGCCGGGCGGCCCGACGAATCCGATGGGCTGATCCGCAAGAATCCCCCGGTCCGCCGGCTGCGCGAATCCGAATGCGCACCGGATACCTGGTGTGGCCCTACCACATCCCACGGGCGAAAGTCCTGGTTCTCTTCAGCCCGCCTGCGTTGGCGCGTTCCGGAAGTTGCCATGTGCGTGCATTCGAAGCTCGCGTAGGCTCACGCTTCGCCACGGCGGGCTGCCACTCCGCCAGCGGCACCTGACCGCCCCATCCCGGTGGCGACTTACCGAGAGAACCGAAATGACCACGTCCAAGGGGCGTCGCCCACACGCGCCCCGCCGGAAAGCAGCTCTCGTGTCCGACGTCACGGCCACCGATATTCCCAAAGCGAGACCTGCTGCCGACCTGGAATCCACCGAACCGGATTCGGCTGTCACGACCCTCGAAAAGGCCGGCTCATTATCCGCACCGGAAAATGCCGCTGCTGCGGAGAGCATCGCTGCGGACGCGTCGTCCCCGGCCGACACCACATCAGCCATCGCCCCTTCAGCTGGCGTCAGTTCACCCGGTTCCCCCTCGAGTGAAGCCAGCCCGAGCGAGGCTGGCGGCCCGAGCGAGGCTAGTTCCAATATCGCCGCGGATGGCACCGGTCCGGTGACCGCAGGACCCAGTCCGGCAGGCCCGCAGGGCGTAGCCCTGACGGAGACCAGGCCGGACATCACGACTGACGATGCCCAGCCGGACGCCGCACCGTCCGATGCGGTCAAAGCGGCCCTCTCCGCCGACGAGCCGGGCCATGTTGACGAGCCGCGCCCTGTGGTCCCCCAGCCACGCAAGGCGACCGAGAGTGTTCGGACCCGCCACCGCCATCTCCGGAAACCTCTACGGACGGCGCTGGTCACCGCCCACGTGATCGTGAGCGTCGGGTGGAACGGCGTCGCGTTCGCCCAGCTCGTCCTTGCCTCCACCGCGGCGGCCGATCCAGGACTGCGGCCCGCGGCGTACGAGCTTATGCACGTCATCGACCGAACTCTGGACATCCCGCTGGCCCTGCTCACTCTGATCAGCGGAGTCGTGCTGTCCACGAAGACCCGCTGGGGCCTGCTGCGGCACTGGTGGGTCGCGGCGAAGCTGACGATTACCGTGGTGGCAGTGATCAGCGGGGGTGCGGTGATCCGCACGCTCATCGTTTCCGCATCGCACGCCAGCGCCACGTCCTCGACCGGCTACCCGGCCCAGGCGGTGGCGCTTATCGTGTGCGGAACCTTGATGAACCTGCTGTTCATCACCGCTACCATACTGTCGATCGCCAAGCCGTGGGGGCGGACGCCGCGCGGCCGTCGCGAGGCTCTCGCGCAGACGCTGGCGACGATGGGTCCGGAGCGGTCCGCGGTTGCGGCACCGCGGACGGATCCGGAAGGGTCGGCGGTGGCCACGGCCGGGTAACCCTGCCCACCGCACGCGTCATTCGCCCGGTCGTGACGTACCAGAAGCGTTTCAGGCCGCCGACGCCCTGGACAGACGACGGCACCCCGGACAGGGATAAGCCGCGGCCCGGGCTGCGGCAGGCCCACCACGACCCCGCCGCCCCGCCGACTCCAGCCGGACATCGCCGCCGCACCGGGGCGGCGGGCAGGTGCGGCGACCGCATCAGAGCCGGCCCAGCGTCAGAGCCGACCCAGCATCAGTGCCGGTCGGGCACCCGGCCGATGTCGGCGTCCGAGAGCGCGCGAATGGCGAGCCGGTCGACGAACCTTTCGATGATCGCGCCCACGGGCCACCGTTCCACTTCTGCAATCAGGCGCGTGGCCTCGGCATCCGCGTCAGCGGCCTTCCATCCCTGGGCATCGAGGCTATGACGCAGCGCGGCCCGATAATCCTCCTCCGTGATTCCGGGCACGTGCCGCACCATTGCCGTCGTGGTGCCGTAGTAGGAGCCCAGCCCGACGAAGACCCGGCCGCACTCGCACCGCGCGTGCGGCCGGTCCAGGTGCATGTCGCAGAATGCACGCAGGGTGACCAACTCGCCTTCCACCGCCCAGTGGAAATCGTCGACGCGCAGTCCCTGCGCGTACGCCGTGGCCGTGAGAAGTTTCATGACCTCAAGCTCCTCGTGGTCGCCTGCCGCTTCCGGGTGGGAAGCGGATGCCCTCCGGATCCACGAGAAGACAATCATCCCCCACCGACAAAGTCTCGAACTACCCGTGATCGCGGTACTCCCGAGCCACCTCACAAGCGGCCCTCCTCGAGGAGGGCGGATAATAGCCCGGTCCGGCGGACGTGGCAGGAGGGTGACAACCGGTGAGTGTGCCGTCCAACGCGCCGACGGCCGGGACGGGACGGCCGGCGTGGCTCGCCGCGGACGGCGCGACCTGGCGGGGCGTGCTGTTTCTGCTTTTCAACCTTCCGATAGCGCTGCTCGGCTTCGTCGTCGTCACGGTCGTGATCTCGCTCGGTGCGGGCCTGGCCATCACCGTGGTCGGCATTCCGGTGCTGGTCGCCGGCCTGCGGATCTGCCGGGGGCTCGCCACACTGGAGCGCAGCCGGGCCCGGTGGCTGCTCGGCCTACGCCTGCCCAGCCCCTCCCATCCGCCGCCGCGGCGTGCCGGCAGAGCGGGCCCGGGCCTTGCCACCCTCGGCGATCCGGTGGCCTGGCGAGCGGCGCTGTACCTGTTCGTCCGGCTGCCGTGGGGCATCGTGAGCTTCGTGGCGGCGTTGGTGCTCCTGCTCCTCGCTTGGGTGGTGCTTCCGGGGGTCACCCGGGCGCTGCTGGCCGTCGACCGGGCGATGATCAGGGGGCTACTCGCCCCGTCCACTCGGGTGGAGCAGCGGGTACGGGACGCCGCGGCGCGGCAGCGGGCGGCGCAGGACGCCACGGCCGACCTGCGCCGGATCGAACGCAACCTGCATGACGGGGCACAGGCACGGCTGGTCGCCCTGGCGATGGGCCTGGGTATGGCGAAGGAGATCCTCGTCGATGACCCGCGGGGCGCGGCGCGGATGGTCGCCGAGGCCCATGGCGAGGTGAAGCTCGCCCTGAGCGAGCTGCGTGACCTGGCCCGTGGGATCAACCCGGCCATCCTCACCGATCGCGGCCTGCCCGCGGCCCTGGCCGCCCTCGCGGACCGCTGCACGGTGCCGGCGCTGGTGACGGCAGGACTGGCGACCAGACCGGCCCCCGCGCTGGAGGGCATCGTCTATTTCACCACGGCCGAACTACTGACCAACATCAGCAAGCACAGCCAGGCCAGCGAAGCCACCGTCGACCTGCATCGCGCCGAGGATGGATCGCTGCTGTTGCAGGTCCGCGACAACGGCGTCGGCGGAGCGAACCCCCGCGGCGGCAGCGGCCTCGCCGGCCTCGCGGAACGCATCGATGCGATAGACGGGACGATGACCGTGGGCAGCCCGCCCGGGGGGCCCACGACGGTCACGGTCCGCTTTCCCTGGCGGGATGACCCACATCCCGGCGACTGACGGCCGACGGCCGGGACTATACCGGGCCTCGGCAGGCAGGCAGGCCGGACGGCGCCGGCTCCTACCCGTCCGTCTCGCCCGCAAGCTCGGCCGGGACGGCAACGGCCGGTGCGACAGGAGCATCGGACCTGACGGGCTCGGCCGGCTCGGCCGACAGCTGCGCCGCAGCCGAGTCCCTGGGCAGCAGGAAGGCGAGCGGAACGGCGACGATGCTGAACCCGAGCGTCCACCAGAAGGAGACCGCGTAGGCATGGGCGGTCGCCGCGGCGTCCACGGGGTGGCCGCCGTGCGCGGCGTTGCGCAGCACGGTGGCGAGCACGACGGAGAGCATGGCGGTCCCCAGCGACGCACCGACCTGTTGGAAGATCCGCACCGCGGACGTCGCCCGGGGGATCTCCGCGGTGGAGAGACCGACGTAGGCCGTGCTCATCACCGGAACCATCGCCGCCGCAAGCCCCAGACCCCGCACGACCAGGGACGCGCCGAGCAGGATCTCGCTGGTGTGCGGAGTGACCTGTGTGTAGGCCACCGAGCCGAGCACACTCAGCGCCACCCCGATGAGAACGATCCGCCGCGGGCCGGTACGGTCGACGATCCGGCCGAGCGTGATCATTCCGATCATCATGCCCAGGCCCTGCGGCGCGAGAAGCAGTCCCGCCTCGATGGGACTGCGGCCACGTGCCTGCTGCTCGTAGAGCGGCAGGAGAAACAGCCCACCGAACAGCGAGATACCGAACAGGAACATCAACCCCGCGGAGCCGCTGAACGACGCGGAGCGGAACATGCGCAGGTCGATCAACGGCACGATCCGGGTACGCAGCGCGTATCCGCCGAACGCGAGCAGCAGCGCGACGCCGATGATCAGCGGCACGATCACTGTGACCGAGGAGAAACCACCGTGGCGGCCCGCCTCGGCAAAACCGTAAACGACGGCGGCGAGCCCCGGGGAGAGCAGGGCGAAGCCGACACTGTCGAACCGCTGGCGCGTGGTCGTTGCCGCCTCGGGCATCGTGCACCAGGCCAACACGAACGCGACGACACAGACCGGCACGTTGATCAGGAAGATCCACCGCCAGTTCAGGCTGCCGATGATCAGTCCGCCGAGGACCGGGCCGAGCACAGGGGTCAGCAGCGCCGGCACGGAGACCACCGCCATGAGCCGCCCAAGCCGCCGCGGCCCGGCCGCCTGCGCCAGGATGGTCTGCATCACGGGCAGCAGGAGGCCTCCACCGAGCCCCTGGACGACCCGGAACGCGATCAGGCTGTCAACGGACCAGGCCACCCCGCACAACGCCGATCCGACCAGGAACAGCGCGAGCGCCAGCAGCCACATCCGACGGCCACCGAAGCGGCTGACCGCCCAGCCACTCACAGGGATGACCATGGCGAGCGCGAGCAGATATGCCGTCGTCACCCACTGCACGGTGGGGATGTCGACGTCGAACGCCCGGCCCAGCCGGTCCAGCGCGACGGACACGATCGTCGCGTCGAGCTGCACCACGACGACTCCGGCAAGCAGCACCAGGGCCAGCCGGACAAGCGCTCCGTCGATCTTGTCCGGGTCGGCCGAGGATACGACCTGCGGCGTGGATTCCTGCGTCGCCATGCGAACTCCGCGTGGATGCATACGGCTGGGTGGCTGAGAGTCGAGGTGGCCGAGAGTCGAGGTGGCCGAGAGTCGAGCTCGAGATCGGGTACCGACGATACACCGTATCGGCTACTGGTACATCGTCTCGTTTCACGCGGGCGAACCGTGACCGAACGCAGAGGCGCCAGGTCAGACTCGAGGTAATGAGCCAGACCACAGCGCCGACTCGCCGCCTGTGCCCGTAGTCTCGGAGCATGGGCGACCACGACCCGGCAGCGACGACGTCCGGCCCCGGGCCCGCTGCGCTGCCGTGGGTGCGCCCGCACGCCCGGCGCCGCCCTCGCCTGACCCGCGAGGAGATCGTCGACGCCGCCGTCGGTATCGCCGACGCCGAGGGCCTGTCCGCGGTCTCGATCCGCCGGGTCGCTGCCGTCCTCGCCGCAAGGCCGATGAGCCTGTACTCGTACTTCGACCGCAAGGACGACCTGCTCGCGCTCATGCACGATCAGGTGTCCGCCGAGGTCCTGGTGCCCGAGCCCCTGCCAGCGGACTGGCGCGAGGCGCTGCGGATGATCGCTCGCCGCACCCGTGAGTGCTGCCTGCGCCATCCCTGGCTGCTGGAGACGAACACCAGGACCACCCGCCTCGGCCCGAACTCGCTGCGCCACGCCGAGCAGTCCGCCGCCTGCATCGCCGATCTGCCACTACCGCCGGCCCGCCGCGTGTCTCTGCTGCGAGCGGTCGACACCTACACGCTCGGTCAGGTCGCGATCGAACTACTGGAGCGGGCCTCCGGCCACGACCTGTTCGATCTCAGCTCCTATCTGGACACGGTGATCGACAGCGGCGAGTACCCGCATCTCGCCCAGATACCTCGCCTCGACCTTCTCGCGCCCAGCTCCGTGGCGCAGCAGAGCTTCGATGACGGGCTGGACTGGCTGCTCGCGGGCGTCTCGACGAGTCTTGGCGCAAAGCCGGCCTGACCGGGCCGGCTCAGACGCTGCCCAGGATGCGCGTGACCCGGATCTCCAGCACGACCCGCAGCGGATTCACCCGCGGTTCGCGGTAACGCTGCGCATAACGGCGTACGGCGTCGGCGACGCTGCCCGGGTCGTCCCGGACGACGGCCAGACCCTCCAGCGTCGACCACCGGCCGCCATCGACCTGGCAGAGGGCCACGGCGGTTCCGGCGGCGGGCCCGCCCGCGACGATCCGTGCCTTCCGGGACCGACCCGAAGTGATCACTCGCGCCGTCCCGGTGGCAACGTCCAGGGTGGCTCCGACCGCGACCACATGCACTCCACCGCCCGGGCGCACGGTCGTCAGGCTGCACAGGTGCCGCTCCCGCCAGAACGCGGCGAACGACTCGCCCCGGTCCGCCAGCGCGCGTGCCATCTCCGGCCCGGCCGTCACCGCAGACCGCCGGGGGCAGGCAGGCCGAGGCGGCGGTCGGCGAGCACCGGGAACTCCGCCCGCACCGCGGCCGGGGCGTCCCGGTCCACCACGGCCGTCACCTCACCGGGGCGGGCGTCACCCTCGGCCAGCACCCGTCCCCACGGGTCGACGACGACGCTTGCCCCGGCCAGGAGCCGGCCGGCGTGCCGGCCCGCCAGGTTGCAGGCGACGAGATACGCCTGGTTCTCGATCGCGCGCGCCCGGGTGAGCACCCGCCAGTGCTCGACGCGGGCCGCGGGCCAGGCGGACACCACGACGACAAGTTCCGCACCATCCTGTGCCAGCAGCCGGAACAGTTCGGGGAAGCGCAGGTCGTAACAGGTGGCCAGGCCGATGCGGCCGAGCGCGGTCGGCACGGCGCGCACGGTCGTGCCCGGCGTCAGCAGCCGGGACTCCGCACCGTCGTGGCCGAACAGGTGGATCTTACGGTGGGCGTGCAGGATCTCCCCGTCGGGGCCGATGAGCACCGCGGTGTTGTGCAGGGCCCCGTCGTCGGCCCGTTCGATCAGGCTGCCCGCGGCCAGGTGTAGACGGCGCTCGCGGGCGACCTCGCGCAGGGCGCTCAGCGTCGGCCCGGTGAGCGGCTCGGCCTGCGCGGCGTAGTCATCGAAATGGAAGAAGCCGGTAACCCAGAGCTCGGGCAGCACCACAAGGTCGGCCTCGACCCGGCGCAGCGCGGCCAGGACCCGGCGCATCCGGTCCGGCGCGCTCTCGTCGTCCGGGCACTCGAGCTGCAGGCACACGATTCGCGCCGTCCGCCGACCTCCTTGACCAGCCTGGTCGGGCTGGCCAAGGAGGTCGGCCGGGTCAGCCGTTCCCGTGCGGTCAGCCGACACCGAGCATGGCCTTCCACTGCTGGGCGCTGGACGGCCGGAACACGTGGTTCATCCGCTTCACCACGGAAAGGTCCTCGGAGGATTTCGGCGAATACTGGTGACCGGGGAACAGCGTGGTGGTGTCGGGCAGGGCGGCAAGCCGCCGCAGACTGTCGTACATCAGCCCCGCGTCGCCGCCGGGCAGATCCATCCGGCCGCAGCCCTCGAGGAACAGGGTGTCGCCGGCAACGAGCCGGTCGTCGACCAGGAAACACTGGCTGCCCGGGGTGTGCCCGGGGGTGTGCAGCAGGGTGATCGGGATCTGTCCGACCATGAGCACGTCGGAGTCATCGTGCTCGACCAGCTCGGACGCGGAGACCTCGGTGGCGCGCCGGATCCACTCGGCCTCGGCCCGGTTGACGTGGATCGGCACGTTCTCCCGGGCCAGCAGCGCGCGGATACCCTCGATCTCCAGGCCGAAGGCGGAACCGCCGACGTGGTCGGCGTGATAGTGCGTGGCGAGCGCTCCGGTCAGCCGCATCCCGTCCGCGGCCAGTAGATCAAGCAGATCGCTCACCCGGTACGCCGGGTCGACGATCACGGCCTCCCCGGTCTCCCGGTCACCCACCAGGTAGACGAAGTTGACCATCTGGGTACCAACCGGATCACCCACGGCGAAATCCCGGCCGGACAGCAGCTGGCGAAAATACAGACGCTCGGTCATTCGGTCAGCCTACGAAGGCAGGGACCCCGGGGGCACGCGGCCACGTCGGCGGCCCACTTCCGTCACCGGATCGGACTCCTCACGCTGGCGGAGACGAGCCAGCGGGGACGAGCCGGTGGGCGGCGAAGAAATCGAGGATCGCGGCGGTGGCGTCAAAGGTCTTTCCCGCCGCCGACGTCGTCGGGTCCCGGCGAGCCTCGGGGCTGGCCGGCCAGAGATGGGTACCGCCGACCACCGTGTCGAGCACGACCTCGCCGCCGCCGACGCAGCCGCCATAGCGCAGCGTAACCACGCCGGGCACGGGTGTCGACGAGACGGGCAGCGGGTCGCAGCCGTACCGGTTGGCGTATCCGCGGATGACGACCTGCGCCGCCGGCACCGGCGCGGGCGCGCCCACCACCCGACCACCGGCGTAGGGCACCGAGGGATCCGCGGTGCCGTGCACCGCCATCGTCGCCGGGGTCCGACCGTCAGGGCAGGTCACCGCGGAGGTCGACGACACCATCGCCACGGCGGCGAACCGCCCCGAACGGCAGACCAGAGCCGCGGCGAACTCGGCGCCGTTGGAATGCCCGGTGGCGTAGATCCGCGTGGCATCCAGACAGTATCGGCCAGCGAGGTCGGTCAGCAGCGCATCGACGAAGCCGAAGTCGTCGGCCGCCGCCGGGTCGCCCGGGGTGTTCCAGCGCGAGGGGGTCCCCAGGGCATCCGGTGTGACCACCATATATCCCCGACCGGAGCCCGTGGCAGCCATTCTCGATCGTTGGTCCTCGAGGATTCCGTTGGCCTTGAAGCCGTGGAAGTCGAACACCACGGGAGAAGGCCGGTGGGCTCCGTAGGAATCCGGTATCGAAAGATGGTATTTGCGCGTGGATCCTCGATAGACAAAGATATGCTGCCCGCCGACCGGCACACCGTCGAAGGCCACCGAACAGGCTGTGCCATCAGTGGGACCGGAGCGTGCCGAGCTGGCCACAGGCGAGACATCGCGATCCCGGGATGCCCGTGCGGTACCCGGAAGACCATGCGACACGAAAACGGCCACCAGCACGAGAACAACCGCGCCGGCCACCATGGCCACAGCCCGGCCGGCGATGCCCCGCCGCGCAGCGAGAACACCCCGTAGATGACGCACGAGTTGATGATAGAAGCTGGCGCGGCGTAAAAACGGGCCGCCGATGGACGCGTGGACGACACCGGCCGGTTTCGAGTCCGTTGTGCCCTACCAGAGCGACCCGTGAAGGCGACGGGCGACCTTACCGCAACTCGTGGGTGGCGGCCGACGGTCGAAACGGCGCGCGGCGGGACGACATGCGACGGCCTCGGAGGAGACTCGCCGCCGACGCCCCCGCGAGGCTCGACCACAGGGCCGGAGGACGCGACGTTCATGGCCCGGACGACGCCCGCTTCACGGTGATGCTCCGGACATGTCGGAGTTCTTCGGTGGCGGACACCCGCGAAGCCCGGCGCGGCGTCCTAGACTTTCCCTGCGGAGGTACCCGGACTGTCCGGCCCCCATCCGATCTCCCGCCAGCTCACGGATGTCCCCCGAACCGGGCACCCGGCCGGGACGCCGACGGGTCGAGATGCCGACCACGTCACGCCGACCCGTCATGCTGGCGAGCCCGCCGACCAGCCACGCCGCCGACCAGCCCGCCGTGCCACGCCGTCGAGCCCGCCGACACGTCGATGACCAGCCCGCGGGCCCGCAGTCCGCATCCCGCGCGCAAGCGTCCGAACCGCGCTCGCGCCCGATCCATCGAGGGGCACCATGACGACCGCACCGGCCACGACCACGCCTGGCGCACCGCAGGCCACGACCTCGACGGATGCCACGACCTCAACGGATGCTGTGACACCGGCCGGCTCTCGGACCCGCGGCCGTCCGGCCATCCTCACCGTCGACGACGACGCGAGCGTCTCCCGGGCCGTCGCCCGCGACCTGCGCCGCCAGTACGGCGAGCGGTACCGGATCGTGCGCGCCGAGTCGGGTGAGCAGGCACTGGACGCGCTGCGGGAGATGAAGTTGCGCGGCGATCGGGTCGCGGTCATGCTCGCCGACTTTCGGATGCCCGGGATGAACGGCCTGGAGTTCCTCGAGCAGGGGATGGATCTCTACCCGACGGCGCGGCGTGTGCTGCTCACCGCCTACGCGGACACGAACGCGGCGATCGACGCCATCAACATCGTCGACCTCGACCACTACCTGCTCAAGCCGTGGGACCCGCCCCAGGAGAAGCTCTATCCGGTCGTCGACGCCCTGCTGGAGTCCTGGGCGGCCGCCGACCACACCCCGGTGGCCGAGACCCGGGTGGTCGGGCATCGCTGGTCGGCGAGGTCGTACGAGGTGCGCGACTTCCTGGCCCGCAACCAGGTGCCGTATAGCTGGTACCTGTCCGAGGAACCGGAGGCCGCCCGGCTGCTGGCCGCGGCGCAGGCGTCGCCGGACACGTTGCCCGTCGTCATCACCCCGGATGGAACGGCGCTGACCGACCCGTCCGACAGTGAGCTCGCGGGCCGCGTGGGGCTGACCACCACGCCGGCCGAGGACTTCTACGACGTCGTGGTGATCGGCGGCGGCCCCGCCGGGCTCGGCTCGGCGGTGTACGCCGCCTCCGAGGGCCTGCGCACCGTCCTCGTCGAGCGGATGGCCACCGGCGGGCAGGCCGGGCAGAGCTCGCGGATCGAGAACTACCTGGGTTTTCCCGACGGTGTGTCCGGCGCCCAGCTCACCGACCGGGCCCGCCGCCAGGCGATCAAGTTCGGCGCGGAGGTGCTCACCACCCGCGATGCCGTCGCCCTGGACGTCGAGGGGCCGGCGCGCACGGTCCGCTTCGACGACGGCCAGGAGATCTCCGCGCACGCCGTCGTCCTCGCCACCGGCGTCTCCTACCGGCAGCTGTCCGCGCCCGGGCTCGCCGAGTTCACCGGCCGGGGGGTCTTCTACGGCTCGGCGCTGACCGAGGCGCCCGCCTGCGCCGGGCAGGAGGTCTACATCATCGGCGGGGCGAACTCCGCCGGGCAGGCCGCGATGCACTTCGCCCGGCATGCCCGCCGGGTCACCCTGCTGGTGCGCGGGTCGTCGCTGGAGGCGTCGATGTCGCACTATCTCATCCAGCAGATCGCCGCCGTCGACGCGATCACCGTGCGTACCTGCGCCGAGGTCGTCGGGGCCGAGGGGGACGGCCACCTGGAACGGCTCCTGGTCCGGGACAACACCACCGGGCAGACCGAGCCGGTCGACACGCAGTGGCTGTTCGTGTTCATCGGAGCCGCGCCCCGCACGGACTGGCTCGACAGAGTGCTCGCCCGCGACGCGAACGGCTTCCTGCTCACCGGCCCCGACCTGATGGTCGACGGTCAGCGCCCGGCCGGCTGGCCGCTGCCGCGCGATCCGTACCACCTGGAGACGTCGGCGCCGGGCGTGTTCGTCGCCGGCGATGCCCGGGCGGAGTCGGTGAAACGGGTCGCCTCGGCCGTCGGCGAGGGGGCGATGGCCATCGCCCTGGTGCACCGCTACCTGGCAAAGCACTGATCCGCGGTACCCACGGCTGCACCACGATGTCCGCTGAACCAGCAGGCCACTGCATCACCGGAGACGGGAGGACGGTCATGGCAGGGACTCCCTGCGACGCCGACGAGCTGCGCACCCTGTTCCTGTTCGAGAAGCTCGACGACGGCCAGCTGGCCTGGCTGTGCGAGCACGGCCGGGTCGAGCGGCTCGAACCGGGCCCGATCTACGCGGAGGGCGAGCCCGCGACCTGTTTCTACGTGCTCATCGAGGGCGCGGTGGTGCTGTCCTCCCGGGTCAGCGGGGACGAGGTGGAGGTGGTGCGCACCGATCAGCCCGGGGTGTACGCCGGCGCCTGGCACGCCTACCTCGGCGATCGGATGCCGCAGCAGTACCAGAACTCGATGCGGGCGACCGCACCGAGCCGTCTGTTCCTCCTCGACGCCGCCGATGTGGCCGAGATGATGCGCGAGTGGTTCCCGATGGCCCTGCACCTGCTCGAGGGCCTGTTCTTCGGGATGCAGAACGCCCGGCAGATCGTCGGGCAGCGGGAACGGCTGCTGGCGCTCGGCTCCCTGTCGGCGGGCCTGACTCACGAGCTGAACAATCCGGCGGCCGCGGCGGTGCGGGCGACCTCGGCCCTGCGGGAGCGGGTCGCGGGCATGCGGCACAAGCTCGGGAAGATCGCGGCGGGGCCATGGGATCGCCCGGAGCTCGAATCGCTCATCCGCCTGCAGGAGGAGGCCGTGGAGCGGGTCGCCAAGGCCCCGGCACTGACCCCGATGGAGGCCGCCGACCGGGAGGACACCCTCGGGGACTGGTTGGACGAGCACGGCGTCGATGACGCCTGGGACATCGCGCCGGTCTTCGTGCAGGCCGGGCTGGACACCGGTTGGCTCGACCATCTGGTCGCCACGGTGCCGGCGCACGCGGTCGCCGGCGCGGTGCGCTGGCTGACGTACACCGTCGAGAGCGAGATGCTCATGCGGGAGATCGAGGACTCGACCACCCGGATCTCGTCCCTGATCACCGCGGCCAAGCAGTACTCGCAGATGGACCGGGCGCCGTTCCAGACCGTCGACATCCACGAGCTGCTCGACAGCACACTGATCATGCTCAGCCGCAAGATCGGTCCGGACGTGGAGATCCACCGCGACTACGACCGCTCCCTGCCGCCGGTGCCCGCCTACGCCGCCGAGCTCAACCAGGTCTGGACCAACCTCCTCGACAACGCGGCGGCGGCGATGGACCACCGCGGCGTGCTCACCGTGCGCACCTTCGCCGACCACGACTGCCTCGCCGTCGAGATCGGTGACACCGGCCCCGGCATCGATCCGTCGATCCAGGGGAGGATCTTCGAGCCGTTCTTCACCACCAAGCCGGTCGGCGAGGGCACCGGGCTCGGGCTGGACATCTCGTGGCGGATCGTGGTGAACAAGCATCACGGGAACATCACCGTCGAGTCCGTTCCCGGCGACACCCGGTTTCAGGTCCACCTGCCGTTCGCCGTCGGACCTCCGGCGCCGGACGGTACACCTGCCGACGGCTGACGGGCCGACGGTTGCGCTCAGGCCACCGGGCTCAGTCCTCCGTCCAGGTTGATCGCCGTGCCGGTGAGGTAGGCGGCGCGATCGGAGATCAGGAAAGCGACCAGGTCGGCGAAATCCTCGGCGCGCCCGACCCGGCCGAGCGGGATGCCCGAGTTGCGGCCCATCCGCTCGTACAACTCCTCCACCTCGACATTCTCCCGGGCGGCCGTCCGCTCCCACTGCCCGCTGCGCACCAGTCCGACCAGCACGGCGTTGACCCGCACGCCGACCGGCCCGAGCTCCTTCGACAGCGCCTTGGTCAGTGCGAGTCCCGCCGCCCGGCTCACCGATGACGGCGTGGAGCCGGCGCCGGGGGCCCGCGCTCCGATCGCCAGCGAGTTCACGATCGCTCCGCCACCGGCACGGCGCAGGTGCGGCAGCACCAGCCGGACGGCCCGCACCGCCGTATGGAGCTTGAGGTCGAGGTCCGCCTGCCAGATCTCATCGGTGTGCGTCTCGAACGGCCCGGCGCTGCTCGCTCCGGCGTTGTTGACCAACGCGTGCACCGCCCCCCACCGCTCGACCGCGGCCTCGACGAACCGGGCGAGCGCCGCGGGGTCGCGCACGTCGGCCACCACCGGCAACGTCTCCCCCGGGCCGGCTGCGGCCTGCTCGGCGACGGCGTGCAGCCGCGAGATGTCCCGCCCGCACAACGCCACCCGGGCGCCCTCGGCGGCCAGGGTGCGCACGAGTGCCGCGCCCAGACCGTCCGAACCACCGGTCACCAGCACCACGCGCCCCACCAGCTGTAGGTCCATTCCGCTCCCACCGTCCTGGCCGTCCTGGCCGTCCTGGCGCCGGCCGTCCCCGTATCGGCCGTCCCCGGTACCGACCGGCCTCGTACCGACCGGCCCCGCGCCGGTACCGTTCCGCCGCGCAACCACCACATCACAGCTTCCCGTGGCCCGTCGGGCCGCATGCAATGTCGGCCTCACGGGTACCGGGCCGGGCTCGTGCACGTCAGCGGTGGCCTGATCGACGCGATGCGCCCACGCCGCCGCCCGCCGAAGCATCCCGACGGAACACCGGTGTCCGCCCTGTTCGCGGACCTGCCCGATGCCATGAACCTGCTGCGCACGGCGCTGGCCGGTGAGCCGATGCACGACGTGGTCGAGGCGGCGGACGGATTCGTCGACCTGTACGCGATGCCGATCCGCGGATCGGACGCCACGGCGAGCGCCGTTGCGGACGGACCCCGCGCCGACGCGACCCGAGAAGCCGGAGAGTAGTCAATTCTTAACAAAAACGGCATTTGGCCAGAAGTTGTCAAATAGAAAACACCTAGCCGCTCCGACCGCATGCGCTACGTGGCTGGAATGTAGTCGACGCCGCAGCCGGTGGCACGCACTCCACCCCTGGCAGTAGAAACAGGTGATGCGTGCTTCCGCGCCTGCGGTTGCCCGTGCAACCAGGAAGGTTGGAGAACGTGAGTCTTGTCACCAAGCCGGGTGGTCGGTATCGCTCGACCGTGGATGCAACCGAGATCATCGTCGTGAAGGCCGCGACAAGCCCGATCGACCTGCGCTGCGGTGGCCACCCGGTGGTGGCGGTCGGCGACGAGGTGCCCGCCGGACTTGCCCTGGACCCGTCGTTCGCCGACGGCACCCCGCTGGGAAAGCGGTTCGCCGACACCGACTCCGGCCTGGAACTGTTGTGCACGAAGGCCGGTGAGGGTTCGCTGTCGATCGGGGCGACCCCGCTGCCCCTCAAGGACGCCAAGCCGCTGCCCTCCTCCGACTGAACGCCACGCCGTCGGCACCGCGCTCGCCGTCCCCTACCTGGCCCAGCCCTCGAACTGGCCCAGCCCTCCACAACTGGCCCTGCCCTCCAACTGACGGAGTCATCGCATGCACCTCGGGATGCTGCTCGAAATGGCCGCCGACGGGATGGCGGACCGGGTCGCCCTCGGTCCAAAGGCGTCCGGCATCACCTTCGCGGAGCTTGCCAACCGGGCACGCCGCCTGGGGGCTGCGCTCGCGACCTCGCCGGGAGAGCGGGTCGGGCTGATCGACCTGAACTCACCCGCCGTACCCCTGACGCTGCTCGGCTCGGCACTCGCCGGCAAGCCGTTCGTGCCGATCAACTACCGGCTCGCGGATCCCCAACTGCGCGCCATCGTCACCCGCACCGCCCCGGCCACGATCATCGTCGGTGAGGGGGTGGCGGAGCGGGTCGGCCCGGTCGAGGGCATCACCTACCTGCACCGGGCGGACGCCCTCGCCCTCGCCGCGGATCCCGAGGCCAAACAGGCCGACGGCTGGGGCGGTGACGCCGACGACATCGCCGTGCTGCTGTTCACCAGCGGCACGACCGGCGAGCCCAAGGCCGCCGTCCTGCGGCACAGCAACCTGACCGAGTACATCATCACCACGGTCGAGTTCGCCGGCTCCGGCGAGGACGAGGCCGCGATCGTCAGCGTCCCGCCGTACCACATCGCCGGCATCTCAGCGGTGCTCTCGTCGACCTACTCGGGGCGCCGGGTCGTGCAGCTCGAGGCGTTCGAGCCGCAGGCGTGGGTCGACATCGTCCGGGCCGAGTCGATCACGCATGCGATGGTCGTGCCCACGATGCTCGGACGCATCCTCGACATCGTTGAGGCCGACGGGCTGGGCCTGCCGTCGATGCGATCGCTGTCCTACGGCGGCGGGCCGATGCCGCTGCCCGTCATCGAGCGCGCCGTGAGCCTGCTGCCCGACGTCGGCTTCGTCAATGCCTACGGCCTGACCGAGACCTCCAGCACCATCGCGGTCCTCGGTCCGGACGACCACGCCGCGGCGTTCGCCAGCGACGACCCGCAGGTGCGGGCCCGGCTGGCCTCCGTCGGCCGGCCGCTGCCCGCGCTGGAGGTGTCGATCCGCGACGCGGCCGGCGAACAGCTGCCCGTCGGCGAGCGCGGCGAGATCTACGTGCGCGGCGGGCAGGTCTCCGGCGAGTACCTCGGCCGCGGCACGAGCCTCGACAGCGACGGCTGGTTCCCCACCCGGGACGAGGGCCATCTGGACGACGGCGGCTACCTGTTCGTCCATGGCCGGCTCGACGACGTGATCGTGCGCGGCGGGGAGAACCTCTCCCCCGGGGAGATCGAGGCCGTGCTGCTCGAGCATCCGGCCGTGCTCGAGGCCGCCGTAGTCGGCATCCCGAGCAAGGAGTGGGGCGAGGGAGTCGCTGCCGCCGTCGTCGTCTCCGGCGCGGTGACCGAGGACGAGCTGAAGGCGCATGTGCGTTCCCGGCTGCGTTCGAGCCGCACGCCCGACCGCATCCAGTTTCGCGAGGAGCTGCCGTTCAACGAGAGCGGCAAGCTGCTGCGCCGCGTGCTGCGCACCGAGCTCGCGGACACGTTCGCCTGAGCGGCGTGGGCCCGAGATCCTGATCGGTCCGGGCTCCGGATCCCGGGCTCACGCTCATTCTCACCGAGCCGCGGTCAGGTTCGGCTGCGGCGCAGCGATCAGACGCCAAGCCCGGCGAGCACGATCTCGGTGGCGCGACGCAGTGTGTCCGGCGGTGTCGGTGCGGTGGCGGATGCCTGGGCGAGCCCGCGGATGAGCAGATACACCTCATCGACGGTCACATCTGGGCGGACCACCCCTGCCGCCACGGCCCGGTCGAGCAGCTCCGCCACCGTCGCCCGCAGCCGGCCCGCCGCCGCACCGACCTCCGGCGCGACCAGGCCGGCCGGCATCTTCGCCGCGAGGGTCAGCTTGGTCGCTCCCGTCTCGATCATCGTGCGGAGCAGCTCCCGCAGCGCCACATCCGGCTCCGCACGGCCCGCAAGCCGCACCGCCTGCTCGTTGAGGCGCTCGAAGTGACAGACCAGAGCCGCCTCGATCAGCGCGTCCTTCGTCGAGAAGTGCCGGAAGACGGTGGCGATCCCGACGCCGGCCCGCCGGGCGACCTCCTCGGTCGAACCGGTCGCCCCCTGCTCCCCGAACACCTCCTGCGCCGCAGCCAGGATGCGCTCCCGGTTGGCGACCGCGTTCCTGCGCACCGGCCCGCGCACCTCCCCTCCGCCGATCGATCCCGTCAGTGGTGGTCGGCCCCATCCGCTGCGGCACCCACCCTTGCTAACGAAGTCGTGACTTCGCTACGGTAACGAAGTCACGACTTCGCTTAGGAGGTTCCAATGCTACCGAAGCCGCCACCACCCGGGCCCGCACCCACCGCGAACGATCCGGCTGCGAACGATCCGGCTGATGTCGTCCGCGCGGTGGTCGCCGGGGTGACCCGGCTCATCGTCGGCGATCTCACCCCCGAGGAGCGGGAACACACCCTCGACGAGCTCGCCGACCTGTACTCCGAGCAGACCGCGGTACGGCACCCACTCGCACCGCTTGGCGACCATCCGATGCACACCCGCGCCGAGCTCCGCGCCCATTTCGCCGGGGGCCCCGGCCGCACATCCGGTGTCCACACGTTCGCGCCCGTCGGGATGGTCGTGCACCAGACGACCGACCCCGAAGTCGTCATCGCGGAGTTCGCCTACGCCATCACCACCGACCGCGGCGCGTTCACCGTCCCGTGCATCTTCGTCGTGCGCGTTCGCGCCGGCCGCATCATCGAGTCCCGCGACTACGCAGACTCCCTCGCCTTCGCCCGCGCTTTCGGCCAGCTTCCAAGCCTCGCCCAGGCCCTCGCCGCCGAGGACGCCCAGGCTATGGGATTCACTGCCGCAGAACCGGCATAGCCGAGACAGGACTCCGGCTCCGAGAATTGGTCACGCAGACATCCAGACGCAGTCGGCGAGCAGAATCCGCGAAGCCTGGAGCACCGATCCGGGCCAGGGAAACCCACCGAGAAGCCGGGCACACCAACGACCGCGCCTCTCAGCATCCAGGAACGCCCCCACCCCCAACCAGAGAAAGCGAAAACCCCGCCCCCCACCCCACCACCCTGCCCTAATACCACCCGGGCACACGTGGGGGGTTCGGGGGGGGCTCGGCCCCCCCGGCCAGCATGACGAAACGAAAAAGGCCCCCTCCCCAAAGGGGAGAAGGCAATAGGAATCCAGAGTGAGTTACGTGGAGCTGAGGGGATTCGAACCCCTGACCCTCACACTGCCAGTGTGATGCGCTACCAGACTGCGCCACAGCCCCAACTGCCATTCATTTATATCAGACCGGGAAGACCATGTGTGTTGGCCCCCAGTCCACCCTGCCTCGGCGACTCGGCCGGACCGATCACGCGGCCCGCTGAGCTACCTCGGCAAGTGTACAGGCTCCGTGTCGGACCCGACGGGTGCCCCCTGGCTGGGCAGGAGGGGCTCGGACAGGCCTGATCCGGCGAGGCCGACCTTACCGGCCAGCAGCGGGCCGGCGTTGTGCTCGGTGAGCCGGTAGCCGCCCTCAGCGAGGCGCAGCAGGGACCAGCGACAGTTCGACAGCGGGCCGAAGTGCCACCAGAGCTCCGAGGGGAAGCCGAGGACGTGGCCGATCAGTGAACGGGCGGTCCCACCGTGGAGCACGAAGACCACGAGCCCGTCAGGCCGGCCGGCCAGGCCTTCGGCCCGGATCTCGTCGAGCAGCTCACCGGCTCGCTCGGCGACCTCGCGGTAGGTCTCGCCGCCGCCTCGACGCACGTCCTGTCCGGCGCGCCAGGCCTGGTCCTCCTCGGGAAAGCGGACGGCCGCCTCCGCGCCGGTGAGACCGGACCAGCCACCGAGGTCGATCTCACGCAGCCGGGCATCGGTGCGGAACGGCAGGTCGAGCCCGGCGGCGGTGGCCCGACAGCGCCGCAGGTCCGAGGAGACGACAAGGTCGGGGTTCATCGCCCGGATGAGCGGTGCGACGGCGGCGACCTGGGCCTCGCCGGTGGAGTCCAGCGGCGGGTCGGCGTGGCCCTGGAAGCGGCCGGCGTCGTTCCAGGTGGTGCGGCCATGCCGCCACAGCAGCAGCTTCACAGAGCGCCCGCCGGCCCGCCCGCAGCCGCCTCGCCAGCCTCCGAGGCCACCGCCGACGAGGACGACGCCACAGACCCGACCGACGCGGCTACACCGACACCGGCGCCGGCGCCGACCGTCGCATCGATGAACGGGATGGTCGGGCAGTCCTTCCACAGCCGTTCGAGGCTGTAGAACACTCGCTCCTCATCTCGCTGCACGTGCACGACGACGTCGACGAAGTCGAGCAAAACCCAGCGGCCCTCCCGCTCACCCTCGCGGCGCACGGGCTTGGCGCCATGCTGGCGCAGCCTTTCCTCGATCTCGTCGACGATGCCCTTGACCTGCCGCTCGTTGCCCGCGGAGGCGAGGACGAAGCAGTCGGTGATGGCGAGGCGCTCACTCACGTCGAGGACGAGCAGGTCATGGCCGAGCTTGTCGGCGGCGGCCTGCGCGGCGGCGAGGGCGAGCTCGACGGCTCGGGAGGAAGCGGTCACGCTCGAGGTCTCCAGGGTGGTCACGGCCGTGACGCGGCCGGACATCTCCGCCGCACGGCACCGCCCACGGTCGGGCGGCTACGTCCAGCCTGACACATTCCTGCCCGGACAGGGCACTCAACAGGTCTCGGATTCCCCAGAATCCGTATCGGCCCCACGGTAGAGGCCGCGCTTGGCGATGTAGCGCACAACGCCGTCCGGCGTCAGGTACCAGATGGGAGCGCCCCGCCCGACCCGCGCCCGGATGTCGGACGACGAGATCGCCAGCGCGGGCACCTCCAGCAGGCTCACCCGCTCGGGCGGCAGTGTGGCGTCCAGCGCGAGGTGGTAGCCCGGCCGACTGACGCCGACGAACTGGGCGAGGTCGAACAGCTCGTGGTGGTCTCGCCAGCTGAGGATCTGGGCGAGGGCATCGGCACCGGTGATGAAGAACAGCTCGTCGCCCGGCCGGGTTCGACGCAGGTCGCGCAGCGTGTCGATGGTGTAGGTGGCACCGTCCCGGTCGATCTCGATCCGGCTGACAGTGAACTGCGGGTTCTCCGCCGTGGCGAGGAAGGTCATCAGATAACGGTCCTCGGCTGCGGACACCGCACGGTGGACCTTCTGCCAGGGCCGGCCGACCGGAACGAAGGCCACCTCGTCCAGATCGAACAGCGCGGCGGCCTCGCTCGCGGCGACAAGGTGACCGTTATGGACGGGATCGAAGGTTCCGCCCATCACGCCCAGTCGCACGTGGGGACCCTAACGCCCCAGGTGCCGCACGCGCCCGCGGTGCCCCTCCGGACTAGAGATGTCCCACACCACCCCCCGCCCCGGGCGCCGTGCGGGTAGGGTTCGCGGCGCGGCTCTGGCTCGCCGGGATGGGACGCCCCGAGGCGCAGCGCCGGTTGTCCACAGGACTCGGCTTCACCGTCAGGTCATCCACAGGGAGCCGGGCGGTCCGCCTCCCGACCGGCGATCCGGCTAGGCTGATGTCATTCCGCCGGCCAGCCCGCCCCCTTGCGAGGAGCCGCCGCTCATGCCGACCAGCCCGCGCGCGGGCCAGCCCGCCGCCGCCGAGGACCTCGTCGACGTCGACGCCCTGCTCGTCGCCTACCACGAGCGTCATCCCGACCTGGGGGACCCGGCACAGCGGGTGGCGTTCGGCACGTCCGGGCATCGTGGGTCGGCGCTGCGTGGCTCGTTCAACGTCGACCACATTCTTGCAACGACCCAGGCGATCTGTGACTACCGCGCGTCCGCTGGGGTCGACGGGCCGCTGTTCGTCGGGATCGACACGCATGCGCTGTCCGCTCCAGCGCTCGCCACCGCGCTGCAGGTGCTCGTCGCCCAGGGTGTGGAGGTGCGCATCGCGCCGGACGGCGAGGCCACACCGACCCCGGTCATCTCGCATGCGATCCTGCGCCACAACCGCGAACACGGCGGTGTCGGTGTAGCCGGCGGCCGCATGGCGGGCGGGGCGAGGCGGGGTCTTGCCGACGGGATTGTGATCACACCGTCGCACAACCCGCCGGCCGACGGCGGGTTCAAGTACAACCCCGCTCATGGCGGCCCGGCCGACACCGCGGTCACGAAGGTCATCCAGGACCGGGCGAACGCGCTGCTGGACGCCGGTCTCGCCGGGGTCATCCAGGTTCCCTACCCGCGGGCCCGGGCCGCGGCCACGGTGCACGACTACATCGGCGCCTACGTCGAGGACCTGGCCGACGTCATCGACCTCGAGGCGATCCGCGGCGCCGGCGTGCGCATCGGGGTCGATCCACTCGGCGGGGCGAGCCTCGTCTACTGGCAGGCGATCGCCGAACGCTACAAGCTCGACCTGGATGTGGTGAACACCACGGTCGATCCGACCTTCGGCTTCATGACGACCGACTGGGATGGCAAGATCCGGATGGATCCGTCCTCCCCCTACGCGATGGCCTCACTGCTGCGTCTCGCCGGCTCGTTCGATGTCGCACTCGCGAACGACGCTGACGCCGACCGGCACGGCGTCGTCACCCCGGGCGCGGGTCTGCTGAATCCGAACCACTTCCTGTCCGTCGCGATCGACTACCTGTTCGGCCATCGCGCTGACTGGCCAGCGGGGACCGCGATCGGCAAGACGCTCGTGAGCTCCAGCATGATCGACCGGGTGGGCGCAGGCCTTGGGCGCGGCGTCGTCGAGGTGCCGGTTGGGTTCAAGTGGTTCGTCGACGGGCTCCTCGGCGGCGCTCTGGGCTTCGGCGGAGAGGAGAGCGCCGGCGCGTCGTTCCTGCGCCGCGGCGGCGGGGTGTGGACCACCGACAAGGACGGGCTCATCGCCTGCCTGTTGGCAGCCGAGATCACCGCCGTCACCGGGCGGGACCCCGGCCGTGCCTACGAGGAGCTGACCGCACGCTACGGGGCGCCCGCCTACCGGCGGGTGGACGCCCCCGCCACCCCGGCGCAGAAGAAGATCCTTGCCGCGCTCACCCCGGAAAGCCTCGGCGCGACGCGGCTCGCCGGGGCGCCGGTGACCGCCGCGCTGTCGCACGCGCCCGGCAACGGCGCGGCGATCGGCGGAGTGAAGGTCCTCACCGCCGACGCCTGGTTCGCCGCCCGCCCATCCGGTACCGAGGACGTCTACAAGATCTACGCCGAGAGCTTCCGCGGCCCTGAGCACCTCGACACCGTCCTCGCCGAGGCCCAGACGATCGTGGATGCAGCCCTGTCGGTTACCCGCTGATCTCCGGTCGCTGCCCTGAGGTCGCGTCGAGGTCGGGCGGTCAGGAGGGCAGGATGCGCTCGATGAACTCCTCGAGCTGCGCGACGTTGCGGCACTCGACCATCTCGTCGACGACGTCGGCGTAGACGTCGGTCGCGGAGTCGCCCGAACCCCAGTAGCCGCGCGGCTCGGGGTTGAGCCAGTAGGCGTGCCGGGCCTGCCCGCACAGCCGGCGAAACAGCTGCGCCGACGTCGGCCGGTAGTTGTTGCGGGCGTCACCGAGAATAAGCAACGAGGTGCGCGGGCCAACGGACTCGCCGTACCGCTCGGCGAACACGTCAATGGCATGGCCGTAGTCGCTGTGCCCGTCGTACCAGACGAGCTCGGCCTCGCTGGAGATGCGGGCCATCATGTCGCCGAGGTCAAGTCCGCGCAGGAAGCGAGTGACCTCGTCGGTGGTGTCGATGAACGCGAACGCACGGACCTTGGAGAACTGCTCGCGCAGGGCATGGGTAAGCAGCAACGTGAAATGCGCGAACGACGCCACCGACCCGGATACGTCACAGAGCACGACGAGCTCGGGCTTGTGCGGCTTGCGGGGCCGGAACTTGGTGTCGACCGGCACGCCGCCGGTGGCCAGGGAGGCACGGACCGTGCGGCGAAAGTCAAGCCGGCCGGTGCGGCCGAGGTGGCGCCGTGCGGTGAGCTGGGTGGCCAGGCGCCGGGCCAGCGGATACACCTGCCGGCGCAGTTCGATCAGGTCACGCTGGGAGGCACGCAGGAACTCGACCTGGTCGTCGAGTGGCCCGACCGCACTGCGCTCCACCGCCTCGATGCCACGTTCCTCCGCCATCCGACGGCGCACCTCGGCGGCGACCATCTCCTCGAACGCACGGATCCGGTCACTGATCGTCTGCCGGGCGACCCGCTCGGCGAGGCCGCCACGCTCCGCCTCGCCCAGGCGATCGTTCAGCAGCTGGGCGATCAGGGTCTCGGCGGACATCGCGCGCAGGGCCCGGTACAGGTACCAGGAACGGCCGGTGCTGCCACCGACGCCCGCGCCGCCGCCGAAGGACGTCACCGCTCGGCGGGCGAGGTCGCGCAGTGCCTCGTCGTTGCCGTCGCGCAACGCGTCGAGCAGCTGGTCGCGCAGCGCACGGCGCAGCTCCTCGAGTTCCTCGGGACTGAGGTCCTCGGGCGCGGGCGCCTTGTCGACAGGCTCGCCGTCTCCGGACCCGGACGCCGCATGCGGTTCCGGAGACGGGTCGAGCGATACGCCGTCGCCGATGCGGGGCGGGAAATACAGGTCGAAGAGGGTGTCGAAAGCTGACCGATAGAGCGGCCGTTTGATCAGCGTCGCCGCGAACGCGGCACGCACGGCATCCCGATCGGCCCAGCCCATGGCGCCGACGGCGGTGGCCGCGTCCACTGTCTCGGCGCTGCTCACCGGTATCCCGGCGCGACGCAGCGCAGCGACGAAATCGACGGTGCGGTCCAGCAGGTTCATGCCGGCGCTCCCCTGAGTCGTCCGTCGGTGTTGGCCTGGTCGGCTGGTCGGCTGGTCGGAGACCAGGAAACGGTCAGTTCGCGGTGAGCTTCAGGTGGCCGATGGCACGTGCCTGGTCGCTGGCGTGTTTGAGCACGACGCCGAGCGTGGAGGCAACCGCCTTCTCGTCGAAGGTGTCGAAGCCAAGGGCAAGCACGGTCTGCGCCCAGTCGATCGTCTCGGCGATCGACGGCGCCTTCTTGAGCTCCATCGCCCGCAGCGCCCGCACGATTCGCACGAGCGACTCGGCCAGCTTCTCCGACAGGTCGGGGACCCGGGAGAGCACGATCTCCTTCTCCCGCTCGGCCGACGGATAGTCGAGGTTGAGATACAGGCAGCGTCGCTTGAGCGCCTCGGACAGCTCCCGGGTGGCGTTCGACGTGAGAACGACAAACGGTCGACGGGACGCGGTGATCGTGCCAAGTTCGGGGATCGTCACCTGGAAGTCGGAGAGCACTTCGAGCAGCAGGCCCTCCACCTCGACGTCGGCCTTGTCGGTCTCGTCGATGAGCAGCACCGTCGGCGACTCGCGGCGGATCGCGGTCAGCAGCGGCCGGGAGAGCAGGAACTCCTCGCTGAAGATGTCATCGTGGGCCTGCTGCCAGCCCCCCTCGTCACCCGAGCCGGAACCCGCCTGGATACGCAGGAGCTGCTTCTTGTAGTTCCACTCGTAGAGCGCACGGGCCTCGTCCAGACCCTCGTAGCACTGCAGACGGATCAGCTCGGCACCGACGCAGGTGGCGAGGGCCTTGGCAAGCTCGGTCTTGCCCACGCCTGCCGGCCCCTCGACCAAAAGCGGCTTGCGCAGCCGGTCGGCGAGGAAAACGGTGGTCGCGATCGCCTCGTCCGCGAGGTAGCCGGTCGTGCCAAGGCGTTCCCGCACGTCCGCCACATCAGCGAAGGCGTGTTCCTGTAGCGACATGGCCACCTTCCGTCCCCGACTCAAGCACCGCACCATCCATAGTGCCAGGCACACGTGTCACACGTGTACTTCACGGTCTGTTTATGGACCGATGCACCCAGGTTGGACGAGCACGGACGAGGCCGGCAGCGACCGGACGAATCGTCGCCCGGATCACCGGCCCACCACCGGATCCCCTGGCCACCGCCGGATCGCGGGCCGCCGCCGGATCAGTCGATCCGCTCGTAGGCCGGCAGCGTGAGGAACTCGGCGAACTGCTCGCCGAGCGCCGTCTCCTCGAACACCGCGGCCGCGTCCTTCCATCGCCCGCCGTCGAACGCCGCCTCACCCACGGTGGCGCGCAGCTCGTCGAGCACCTCGGTGAGCATCGCGCGCACCAGTTCGGCGGTGACCGGCCGGCCATCGTCGTCGAGCGTGACGCCGGCCGCGATCCACTGGAAGATCTGGCTGCGGGAGATCTCCGCGGTCGCCGCGTCCTCCATCAGGTTGTCGATGCCGACCGCGCCGGTCCCGCGCAGCCAGCTCTCGAGGTAACGCACGCCGACGCTGATGTTGCCGCGCAGGCCGGCGGCGGTGATCGCGCCGGGAGTGTCCCGCACCGCGAGCAGGTCGGCGGCACTCACCTGGACGTCGTCGCGTTGCCGGCCGAGCTGGTTCGGCGCCGAGCCCAGCACGCCGTCGAACACCTCCGTGCACACCGGAACGAGATCGGGATGCGCCACCCAGCTGCCGTCGAACCCGTCGCCGGACTCACGCTCCTTGTCGGCGCGAACCTTCGCCAGCGCCGCCGCGTTGACCTGCGGGTCGCGCCGGGACGGGATGAACGCTGCCATCCCGCCGATCGCGTGCGCGCCGTGCCGGTGGCACGTCGAGACCAGCAGCTCGGTATAGGCGCGCAGGAAGGGCACGGTCATCGTCACGCTGTTGCGGTCAGGCAGCAGGAACTCGGCTGGCCGGGACGCGAACGTCTTGATGGTGGAGAACATGTAGTCCCAGCGTCCGGCGTTGAGCCCGGCGGAGTGCTCGCGCAGTTCATAGAGGATCTCGGCCATCTCGAACGCGGCGGGCAGGGTCTCGATGAGCACTGTCGCCCGGATCGTGCCCACCGGCAGGCCGAGTTCGGCCTGCGCGGCGGTGAAGACGTCGTTCCACAGCCGTGCCTCGAGATGGCTCTCCATCTTGGGCAGGTAGAAGTACGGTCCGCGCCCGATCGCCCGAAGCGCGCGGGCGTTGCGGAACAGGTAGAGCCCGGCGTCGAACAGCGCACCCACGATCGGTGTGCCGTCGACGAGAAGATGCCGCTCGGGCAGATGCCATCCGCGGGGGCGCACGACGAGAGTCGCGATGGTCTCGTTCAACGTGTAGCGGCGGCCGTCCGGGTTGGCGTGGACGAGCGTGCCGGCGATGGCCTCGCTCAGGTTGTGCTGCCCGACGACCATGTTCGACCAGGTCGGGACGTTGGCATCCTCGAAGTCCGCCATGAACACCTTCGCACCGCTGTTCAGGGCGTTGATGAGCATCTTCGCGTCGGTGGGACCTGTGATCTCGGCGCGCCGGTCGACGAGGCCGGGCGCCGGGGGCGCGACCTGCCAGTCGCCGGCGCGGATGTCGGCAGTCTCGGGAAGGAAGTCCACGCTCGCGCCGGCGGCGATCGCGGCGCGGCGCGTGGCCCGAGCCGCGAGCAGCTCGTTGCGACGGGCGGCGAACGTGCGGTGCAGACCCGCGACAAACGCGATCGCCTCGTCCGAAAGCACCGCATCGACCTGCGCCGACGTCAGACCCGCAACGTCGCGTACCACCGAGACACCCTGTGTGCTCACACCGACCAGATCGCCCATGCCCGTCCCTCACCTTCTGCGCGGCACGCCCATCCTGCGCGGCTCACCGTCGCTGTCCGTCGCCTCTGCCAGTGTCGGACCTGGGCCCGTCGGCCGCACATCAGTCACGCTTCGGCGGGCCGCGTCGTGAGCGGGTTCACGGCGCAGGTGCCAGTATGAACGCTGGTTACGTGACGCCGCGGACGTCATCCCCGCGGGGCGACGGTGCCCCGCGGCGGTCCAGAGGCGTCGGTCTGGGGACACCGCTCAGGAGACGAGATGTCCGTCCCCGATACCGACCCAGGTGGTCGACGTCAGCTCCGTCAGCCCCATCGGGCCGCGGGCGTGCAACTTCTGGGTGGAGATTCCGATCTCGGCGCCCATCCCGAACCGCTCGCCGTCGGTGAACCGGGTCGAGGCGTTGACCAGCACGGCCGCGCTGTCACAGGTGGCGATGAACCGGCGGGAGGCGCCCAACGAGCGGGTGACGATCGCCTCGGTGTGCCCGGTGCCCCACCGGCGGATGTGCGCCACGGCGTCGTCCAGCGAGTCGACGACCCGCACCGCGAGATCCAGCGAGAGGTACTCCGCCGCCCAGTCCTCGTCGGTCGCCGGCACGGCCCGCACCCCCTCGATGCTCCGGGCCGCGGTGCACACGCTCTCGTCGCCGTGCACGGTGACCCCGGCCTCGGCGAGCGCCGCGAGCACGGACGGCAGGAAGGGGTCCGCGACACCGCGGTGGATCAGCAGCGTCTCGGCGGAGTTGCAGACCGAGACCCGATGGGTCTTCGAGTTGAGGGCGATCGCGAGCGCCTGGTCGAGGTCGGCGTCGGCGTCCACGTACACGTGGCAGTTGCCGGTACCGGTCTCGATGACGGGCACCGTCGACTCCTCGACGACCGCGCGGATAAGGCCGGCGCCGCCACGCGGGATGAGCACGTCGACCAGCCCGCGCAGCCGCATCAGGTGCTTGACCGACTCGTGGTCGACCCCGGGGACAAGCTGGACCGCGTCGGCTGGCAGGCCCGCGGCCTCGGCGGCGTCACACAGGACGCCGACCAGCGCGGTGTTCGAGCGCACGGCCGACGCGCTGCCCCGCAGCAGTGCCGCGTTGCCGCTTTTCAGGCACAGCCCGGCGGCGTCGACGGTGACGTTCGGCCGGGCCTCGTAGATGATCCCGACGACGCCCAGCGGGACGCGGACCTGACGCAGCTCCAGGCCGTTCGGCAGCACCCGCCCACGGACGACCTCACCGACCGGATCGTCGAGGCCGGCGACCTGGCGCAGGCCATCAGCCATGGCCGCGAGCCGGGCCGGGGTGAGGGTCAGCCGGTCGACCATGGCCTCGGGCGTACCCGCGGCCCGCGCGGCCTCGACATCCTGTCCGTTCGCGTCGATCAGTTCGGCCGACCGGGCGGCCAGCGCCTCGGCCATGGCGAGCAGTGCCCGGTCCTTGGCCTCCCGGCTCACCGTGGCCAGCGCCGCCGCCGCGATCCTGGCCCGCTCGGCCGTTTCGCGGACAGCTTCCGCTGAGGTATTCATCTGTTGAGATCCTCCAGTGCTGCGGGTGCCGCCGCGCACCACGCGCCCTTCGAGGCTACCGGCCAACCGGCATCCCTCGCCGGCTTCACGCCAGCCTGTGGACAGCCACCCGTGCAGACGTGTCCTGTGGACAGCGATCGCCGCGGAGCTGGCGACCGGCGAACAGCGGTCACGGCCGGTCGTCACCGGCGTTACGGCGCAGCACGTCCGATCTGCGGTTCGGGACGCCGCGCGCACCAGATCCACGGCCATCGCGCCAAGGCAGTCGACGCGGCACAGTCACACATCCGCGCAGGCCGACCCCCCATGCCCGAACGACGTGACGGCCCGCCTACCGTGATCCGCATGCTGGCCCTGCACACCTCCGACTGGCACCTCGGCCGCGCGCTGCACGGGCACGATCTGCTCCCGGCCCAGGTCGCCCTGGTCGACCATTTCGTGGAGGTCGTCCGCACCGAGCGGGTCGACCTCGTTCTCGTCGCCGGCGACGTGCACGACCGGGCAATCCCGCCGGTGCGCGCACTGGAACTGTTCAACGACGCGCTGTCACGGCTGCGCGACGCGGGCGCCCGGGTCGTGGTGATCAGCGGCAATCATGACGCCGCGCGGCGTCTCGGCGACAAAGCCGGCCTGCTCGACCCGCGGATCAGCATCCGCACCAGTCCCACCGCCGTCGCCCGGCCTGTCGTCATCGCCGACTCCCACGGCTCCGTACGCGTCTACCCGATTCCCTACCTGGAGCCCACCAGCGCTCCCGCTCTCCTTCCCGACACCGGCGACCCTGACGTTGGCGGCCCTGATGTCGACCAGCGCACTGCCGACCGGAGCGTCTCGACCGGTGAGCCGAACGCTGACGGCGACCTGGCCACCGGCGAGCAGCGCGAGGACGGGGGTGCAGACAGGAGGACCGTCAGGCCGGCAGCCCTGATGCGCAGGGCGATGGGTGCGGTTCGGGCCGATCTTCACGGGCATCCGGGTGCCCGAAGTGTGGTGCTCGGACACGTCTGGGTGACCGGTGGCTCGACCAGTGACAGTGAGCGGGACATCTCCGTCGGCGGGCTCGGCAACGTACCGGCGGGCCTGTTCGACGGCATCACCTACACGGCGCTCGGCCATCTGCACCGTCCGCAGGCGATCACCCACGCCATCCGGTACAGCGGATCACCGATGGCGTTCTCGTTCTCCGAGGCGTCCGACCGCAAGGCGTCCCTGCTCGTCGAGCTTGGCCCTGGCGGGCTGGGGGCGGTGCACGCCGTGCCCGTCCCGGTGGAACGCCGGCTCACCGTGCTACGCGGCGCCCTCGCCGACCTGCTCGCCTCGCCCGCCCACTCCCCGTACGAGCGCGACATCGTCGCGGCGGTGGTCACCGATCCGGTCCGCCCGCTCGATGCGATGGTGACGCTGCAACGCCGCTTCCCGTTCGCGGTACGCCTCACCCATGAGCCGCCCGCCGCGGACTCCGACGAGCGCAGTTTCGCCGCGCGCACCCGCGGCCGCACTGACCTGGAGATCGCGTTGGCCTTCGTCACGCACGTTCGTACCGCCCCGTCGCCGGGCGAGCGGGGTCTGCTCAGCGAGGCGCTGGACGCCGCCCGCGCCGCCGAGGACGCCGCCTGATGCGCCCGCACCGGCTGAGTCTGGAGGCGTTCGGCGCGTTCCCTGGGCGGGTCGACCTCGATCTCGACGAGGTCGGTGGGGGTGGCCTGCTGCTGCTGTGCGGGGAGACCGGCGGGGGCAAGACCACTCTGCTCGACGCGATCGGCTTCGCCCTGTTCGGCGAGGTCCCGGGTCTGCGCGGCAAGCTCGCCGGCGGTCCCGACCTGCGGTCGCACCACGCGCCGGCGGCGGCCCGGCCATGGGTGAGCCTGGAGTTCACCGTGGCCGGCGACCGGTACCGGACCACCCGCTCCCCCGCCTGGGACCGCCCACGACGCGCCAGCGGCACCACCCGGGCGCATCCCACCGCCACTCTGGAGCACCGGCTCGCCACCACCGGTGCGCCCCGCCGCTCAGCGACGGCGGGCGCCCACGCCCGCGGGCTCCCGGCCGACAGCATCTCGGCCGGCGACGCCTCGGCCACCAGCGCCTCAGCCACCAGCGTCTCGGCCGACGGGTGGGAGACGATCGCCAGCCGCCCGCAGGACGTGGGCCACGAGATCGGCCTGCTGCTCGGCATGACCGCCGACCAGTTCTTCCAGGTCGTCATGCTGCCGCAAGGCCGGTTCGCCGACTTCCTCCAAGCCGACCACGACGATCGGGAAAAGCTGCTCAAACGGCTGTTCCGGGTCAGCCGCTTCGAGTTCACCGAGCAGTGGCTGCACGACCGCGCCAAGACCCGCCGCACCGACCTCGACGAGGCGAGGACCGCGCTGGGCCGGGTCGCCGCCCGCATCGCCCAGGCCGCTGGCGTCATCGAACCGGAGAGCCTGCCCGACGAGCCGTCCTGGTCTGCTGTCCTCACCGACACAGCCGCCGAGACAGCGACGGCGGCTACGGCGGATCTGCATCTCGCCCGCCAGGCCCTCGACGCCGCCGAGACCTCCCTGGCCGCCACCCGCGACCTCGCGGACCGGATCCGCCGTCGGCGCGAGCTGGACCTGCGCCACGACGAGCTCACCGGCGACCAGGACCGGATCGAGGCACTCGCGGCCACCGCCGACGCTGCCCGCCGCGCCACGGTCGTCGCCCCCGCGCTGACCGAACTGCGCCAGTTGACTGCCGCTGCCGCGCAGACCCGCACCGCGGCCGACGACGCCCACCGGTCACTTGCCCGGTATCCGGCCGACCTGCTTACGGCCACCGGCCGCACGCCGGCCCCTGACGGTGGTTCCGTGGCCGGAAATGATGTTTCGGCCGGAGGCGGCGCCGTCGAGGCCAACGATGCCTACATGGCCGACAAGGATCTCGCGGCGGACGACGCCTTGGTGATCGATCGGCTCACCGCGACCGTTCGCGTCGCCCATGTCGAGATCGGCCGGCTGACCGGCCTCGCCCATACCCTCGCCGCCGCCCATCGGGACACCCGCGACGCCGTCGAGGCCGACGCACAGGCCGCCGCCCACCGCGACGAGGCCGTCGGCCTGGAGGTTCGTCTGTGCGACGAACTGCCCACCCGGCTCGCTGACGCCGATGCCCGGGTCGGCGCAGCCCGCGACGCCAGTGCAGCCCTTCCCGGCCTGACCGAACGCGCTCGCTGGGCCCGGGAACTCACCGTGGCGGTCGACCAGCACCGCACCGCCGTCGCCACCGCCCGCGACGCCCGCGCGGCGGCCGACCACACGCGCACCCATGCCGACGATCTGCGCCGAGAACGGGTCGACGCGATGACCGCCGAGCTCGCCGCCGCTCTCGTCGACGACACCCCATGCCCGGTCTGCGGCGCTCTGGAGCACCCCGACCCCGCCGAAGTCCGCGCCCGTCCGATCAGCAAAAAGGAAGAAACCGACGCCGCCAGGAAGGCAGATCGCGCGGCGATCGTCGCCGCCGATGCCTTCGGCACCGTGCGCGCCCTCGACGAACGTATCCGCACCCTGCACGCGGAGCTGACCCGCGCTCCGTCCCAGCTCCCGCCGGCCGACCCGCTCCGGGCCGAGGTCGGCCAAGCGCCCGCTGTCGCCTCGGCGGCAGCCGAAACCGCCCTCATTCCCCCCGTCGAGCTGCTCGTGGGAGACGTCAGCGAGGCAACGGGTGCCACGGGCACCGGACACGCCGCGGTCCCCGCCGATGCCACCGGCGACTCGGATGCCACCGGCACCGCAACGGCCCAGGATGCGGCGGTGGAGGTGGCGCTTCCAACGATCGCCGACAGGTTGGATCTCGCCGTTGACGAGCATCGGCACGCAAGCGACGACCTGCCCGCGGCGCAGGAGGCGCAGCGCCAGGCCCAGACAGCCCTGACCGACGCGACGGCCCGGCTGGCAGCACTGCGCGAGGCCGGGTCCTCCGCCGGACTGCGCGCCGACCAGGCTCGGGATCGGGCGGCCCGCGGGCTCGCCGAGATCCCCGACAGCCTGCGGACGGACGGCGCCCTCACACGTCGGCTCGAGACGGTGCGCGCCCTGGCCGACGATGCCGAAACCGCCCGCTACGCCGAACAGACCGCCGAGCAGGCGCGCGCCGCCCATGTCCGGGCCGGTCTCACCACCCTCGAGCTGGTCCGCCAGGCCGGCTTCACTGATCTCGACGACGCCGTCGCCGCCCTGCGCGACGATCCGTGGCTACGCGCCACCGAGACCGAGGTCCGCGACCACCGCGACGAGCTTGCCGGCATCGCCCGCGCCCTCGCCTCCCCCGACCTTGCCGTCGACCCTGAGGCCAACCTCCCGCTGGCCGAGCACGAAGCCGCGGCGGCCCAGGCCCGGACCAGCCACGAGGCGGCCGTCGGCGCCCAGGCCCAGGCCGCACAGCGCGCGGCCGAACTCGCCGAACTGCATATCGTCTACACGGGCGGCCTCACGGCGCTGCGCCCCCTGCGCACCGAGGTCGACGAGCTGCACCACCTGGCCGAGGTCACTGCCGGCCGCGGCGGCAACACCGAGGGCATGCCGCTGTCAAGTTTCGTTCTCGCCGCTCGTCTGGAGGAGGTCGCCGCCGCCGCCAGCCGCCGCCTCGCCGCGATGAGCTCCGGCCGGTTCACTCTCGTCCATGACACCGAGGGCCGCCGCGACCGTCGCCGACGGGCCGGTCTCGGCCTGCTCGTCGACGACGCCTGGACGGGTCGCCCCCGCCACACCCGCACCCTGTCCGGCGGCGAGACGTTTCAGGCGGCTCTCTCTCTTGCCCTCGGACTCGCCGACGTCGTCACCGCCGAGGCCGGCGGCCGCCGCCTCGACGCCCTGTTCATCGACGAGGGTTTTGGCACCCTCGACGCCAACAGCCTCGACGAGGTCATGGCCGTCCTGGACGAACTGCGCTCCGGCGGCCGCCTCGTCGGCCTGGTCAGCCACGTCGCCGAACTTCGCACGCGCATCCCCAACCAGGTCCGCGTCATCAAGGAGACCAGCGGCAGCCGGGTCGAAACCACACCGTGACGGTCACCGCCAGCCGGCCGGGTGGACCCGTCAGCGGGCCGGGAGGAGCAGGACGAGGTCGTCGCGGTGGATGATCTCGCGTTCATAGGTGGGGCCGAGCTCGGCGGCGAGTTCGGCGGTGGAGCGGCCGAGCATCTGGGGGAGCTCGGTGGCGTCGAAGGCGACCAGGCCCCGGGCGACGGGCTGGCCCTGCGGGTCGACCAGGTCCACCGGATCGCCGGCCACGAAATCGCCGTCCACGGCGAGAATGCCGGCGGGCAGCAGGGACGCCCGGCGGCGCACCACCGCGGCGACCGCACCCGCATCAAGGCGTAGCCGTCCTTCCGGGGCGGTGGCGTGGGCGAGCCACAGCAGGCGCGACGCCCGGCGCGGGCCGGTGGGGTGAAAGACCGTGCCGACCTTGTCCCCGCGCAGGGCGGACGCAGCGTTCTCCGCCGAGGTGATGATCGCGTGCACGCCGCCGGACGTCGCCATCCGAGCTGCGTCGATCTTGGTTGCCATGCCCCCACTGCCGACACCTGCACTGCCGGTACCGCGTGCGGTCAGGCCGACGAGGTCGTCGTCGGACCGGATCTCCCGGACCAGACTCGCCGGGCCCAGGCGCGGATTGGCGTCGTAGAGGCCATCGACGTCGGACAGCAGCACGAGCAGGTCGGCGGACACGAGGTGGGCGACGATCGCGGCCAGCCGGTCGTTGTCGCCGAAGCGGATCTCCTGAGTGGCCACCGCGTCGTTCTCGTTGATGATCGGGACGACCCCGAGCTCGAGCAGCCGGTCGAGCGTGGTCCGCGCGTTGCGGTAGTGGGTGCGTCGGATGACGTCGGTGGCGGTGAGCAGCACCTGCCCAACGCGCACCCCCGCCCGGCCGAACGCCTCGGCGTAGCTGTGGACGAGCGAGCTCTGCCCGACGCTCGCCGCTGCCTGCTGGGTGGCGAGGTCACGCGGGCGGCGGGCCAGCCCCAGCGGCGCGAGCCCGGCGGCGATCGCGCCGGAGGACACCAGTACCAGCTGCCCGCCCTGACCGACCCGGGGCAGCAGGGCGGCGACGAGATCCTCCAGCCGTCCGACATCGAGGCCCCCTGCGGCCGTCGTCAGCGAGGAGGAGCCGACCTTGACCACGACCCGCTGCGCTTCGGCCACGAACCCGCGCACGTCCCACCCTCCACCGCTTGCCGCCTGTGCGACGTCCTGCCCGGCAGCCGGTCGGGAACGTCTGCTGATCAGGAACTCTGCCGGCCAGGAACTCTGCCGGCCAGAAGCACCTTCTCGCCGGGACCGCGCTAGGCCGACGCCCGGCCGTCCGATTCCGCGGGACCAGCAGCACCCGGCGGGACATGATCAGCGGCGGCGCGCGGGCCGTCGCGATCGACCGGGCTCTGCGCGCCGTTGCGGCGTTCCAGGTCGTCGTCCTCGAGGTGGCCGACCGGGTCGAAGGTGCGGGTGCGCTCGGCCCGAGCCATGCGCTCGGCCCGGGTCAGGCGGACCGAGGCGCGCAGCCGGTCGTCGCTGCCGCGCGGTCCGAGCCTGAGCTCGTCGCCGTCTGGAGCAGACCTACCGCCAGCCGGGGCGGGCCGGGCAGTGGGCGCCGCCTCCTCGGTGAGCAGGCCGCCGCCGCTGAGCGTCGGCTCCCACTCGAAGGTCACCTCACCGATCGTGACCTCGACGCCCGAGGTGGCCCCGAGACGGGCGAGTTCCTTCTCCACTCCGAGCCGGGCCAGCCGGTCAGCCAGGAAGCCGATGGCCTCGTCGTTGGTGAAGTCGGTCTGACGTACCCAGCGGTGCGGCTTCGGCCCGCTGATCAGGAAGCCGTCACCGCTGGCCGTCACCGCGAAGTCGGGCTCGTTCACCGCCCGCGGACGCAGGACGATGCGGGTCGCGCTCTGGCTCGGCGCGCTCGCCCGATGCTCGGCCACCTTGGCGGCCAGGGCCAGCGACAGTGCGTGCACCCCCTGGTGGGTCGCGGTACTGAGCGCGAACACGTCGAGCCCGCGGGCTAGCAGGTCCGGGGTCACCAGCTCGGCGAGGTCGGCCGCGTCCGGGACGTCAATCTTGTTGAGCACCACCAGCCGAGGCCGGGTCGACAGATCCGAGGAGTAGGCGGCGAGCTCGGACTCGATCACGTCCAGATCGGTCAACGGGTCGCGGCCGGGCTCGAGAGTGGCGCAGTCCAGCACATGCACGATCAGTGAGCACCGCTCGATGTGCCGCAGGAACTCAAGGCCCAGGCCACGACCTTCGCTTGCCCCGGGGATGAGCCCCGGGACGTCCGCCACCGTGTACGGAGGGTGGTCACCAGCCTGGGCGACGCCGAGGTTCGGCACGAGTGTGGTGAACGGATAGTCCGCGATCTTCGGCCGGGCGGCGCTGAGCACCGAGACCAGCGATGACTTGCCGGCGCTGGGGAAGCCCACGAGCGCCACGTCCGCCACCGTCTTGAGCTCGAGGACGGCGTCGAGCAGCTCGCCGGGTTCACCGAGCTCGGCGAACCCGGGTGCCTTGCGGCGGGCCGACGCCAGCGACGCGTTACCTCGCCCGCCCCGCCCGCCCCGGGCCAGCACGTACGCGCTGCCCACACCGACCAGATCGACGAGCTGCTGCCCGTCGTCGCTCAGCACGACCGTGCCATCGGGGACGGGCAGGACGAGGTCCTCCCCGTCCGCGCCGTGGCGGTTGGACCCCTGCCCGGGACGGCCACGAGTGGCCCGCTGGTGCGGATGGAAGTGGAAGTCGAGCAGCGTCGTCACGCTGGCGTCGACGACGAGCCGGACATCGCCGCCGCGACCGCCGTCTCCCCCGTCCGGCCCGCCCAGCGGCTTGAACTTCTCCCGGTGGATGGACGCGCAGCCGTGCCCACCGTCCCCAGCCGCCGCATGCAGCACCACCCGGTCAACAAAGTTTGACACCGCCGCCTCCTCTCCCGCCGACTCCCGCCCCGCCTATGCCTGAACGCCCGGCGCCGAGCGCACCGGGGCCGCCTGCCACGTCGGGCTCTTTACATGGCAAACCGCGCGCGTCTTCCTGCGGCGGATCGAAATCCCAGCAGGACGACGCGCGCGGCTCACTCGCTCACGACCGAGCACTCACCCGACCCGGCACCAGCCGGACCGGGGCCGCGCCACCGGCCGCAGCCGGCTCAGGCCGCGCGTGCCGCCGCCTCGGCGGCCACCACGTTCACGACTCGCCGGCCACGGCGGTACCCGAACTGGACGTGCCCCGCAGACAGGGCGAACAGCGTGTCGTCCTTGCCCCGCCCGACCAGCTCGCCGGGGTGGAAGTGGGTGCCGCGCTGGCGGACCAGGATCTCGCCAGCCTTGACGACCTGGCCGCCGAACCGCTTCACCCCAAGGCGCTGGGCGTTGGAATCCCGACCGTTGCGCGAGGAGCTCGCGCCCTTCTTGTGCGCCATCGGTGTCAGGCCTTCCCGGTCTCGATGCCGGTCACCTTGAGCCGCGTCAGCTTCTGGCGGTGGCCCTGACGCTTGTGGTAGCCGGTCTTGTTCTTGAACTTGTGGATCCGGATCTTCGGACCCTTGACGACGCCGACCACCTCGGCGGTCACCGCGACGGACGCGAGCGCGTCCGCGGCGTGGGTGACCGAGTCGCCGTCGACAAGCAGGAGCGCCGGAAGATTCACGGCCGCGCCCGGCTTTCCGGAAAGGAGTTCGACGTCGACGACATCGCCGACGGCGACCCTGTGCTGCTTGCCGCCGCTGGCAACGACCGCGTACACCAGATCTCCCTGCTGTTGTTGTGCCCTGCTGCTGACACCCGCTGTGATCACGTGAAACCACGCCCGCGTGTGGACGACGGCTCCGCGCGGAGCTCCGATGCGAAACCACCACGTGTCGGACCACACAGAATCCCGGCTCGCATCATGCCGGGTCCCGATTCCCCGGTGGGTTGGCCCCGATCCGGTGGACACGCGGCCTCCACCTTACAGGTCCTTCGCCCCAGGGTGACGGTCGGGAGCCGGCCAGACGAAGATCGGGGCCCCTCGATCCCCGCCACGGGTCATTCCGCGGATGACCCATACGGGCCATGGTTAACCGCCCGCGCCAGAGAGAAGCATGGATCGTCCACATGGCGCGCAGTCCGCGAAGGATCGTGCGGCTCCGGCGCCAGATGGTCGCGCCGGGGGTGATGGGGATGGTCTGGCAGGTGCTGGTCTGGGGCGCCGCCACGGGAACGGCGGGGGCGCTCGCCGTCGCCTGCCGGCCGGCCGCGTTGGCCGCGCGCCGGCATGGCTCGATCCCCGGCACCGTGCCCGCGGCGACCGGCGCCCTGGTCGTGCTGGGCGTCACTGGACTGGTTCTGACGGCGCTCGCCAGAGTCCCGGCCTGGGCTGGCGCCTGCTGGCTGCTGGCCACCGCTCTCGCGGCCGGCTGGATCGCGGTGCGCCGTCGGGACCCGGCCGCCTGGGGGCTCGTCGCCGCGCCAGAATCGAAGCCGACGCCCCTGCCGGACGCCGAAGCCGCTCCCCGCCGCCTGATGCACCCGGATCTGGCCGATCAGGACGATCTCGTACAGTCACTGACGATCGCTTCCTATGCGCTGCAGATGGGTGACGCGCCGCGCGCCCATCAGGCGGTCGAAGCCGCGCTGAGCCGTTCCCGGGCCACGTTGGACCTGCTGTTGCGCGAGGACCCGGGCCGTCGCTTCACCCGGTCCGCACCAGCCACTCAGAGCTCGGCCGGACCCACCGCGGCCTGATCCCCCGACGGCTCACGGCCGACGGCCGCCGTACCCGTCCCCGACCCCATGCTCGGCCCCTGGCCCCTTTGCCCCCCACGGCGACCTGTTTGGGCGGATCTTGTTTGGTGGACCGCTGCACTGTGTGACAACCATGGTTCCGCGCGGGTGGCAAGCGTCCAGGCCGGACAGCCGCTGAGGTGCCGGCCACCGGCTGTCCGGCATGCGGGCGATCGTCGGTCGGGCGATCGTCGGTCGGGCGATCGTCGGTCGGGCGTCAGTCGGTGGTGCTCTCCGCTGTCGACGGGACGGGCACGAGCGTCTCGGCGGCCGGCTGGGATGCGGGCCGGGAGGCCCGGCGCCGTCGACGGGCCGGCTTGTCCGAGCCCGCGCCGCCAGTCCCGCCGGCCAGGCTGTCGGGATCGTCGGAATTGGCGTAGACGGGTGGCGTCGGGTCGCTCTCCGAAGCCGCGGGAGGAACGCTCGCGGTCGGGCCGTGTCCGTTGCCGTTGACCGCCAGCGCCCCGACGCCGTCCGGCCCGCCCGAGGAGGCGGCATTCTCCCCCACCACCCGCACCGACCCTGCCGCCGCCAACGACCCAGACGGTGCAGCCCCAGACAGTGCAGCCCCAGACGGTGCAGCCTCAGACGGTGCGACAGCCCCGGAGGGCACCGGGTCAGGCCCCGTCGCGTCGGCTGCCAACGCACCGCCGGAGGAGCCGACAGCGGCCGCGGACCCCGAGGCAGACGCGATGGCCGAGGAGGAAACAGCCTGGCTCAGTGCCGCGACCAACGCCGGGCCGCCCGCGGCCCGCGTCGCGGCTCCCCGGGACCGTCGCCCCCCGCCGCCGGACCCGGTGCCGCCTCCAGAGCCGTTCCCGCCAGTAGAGCCGTTCCCGCTGGCAGAGTCAGTCCCATCGCCAGACCCGCCGACGCCCGACGCCGGCTCGGGCGCGGCCTGCGCCCCCTGGCTGTTCTGCGCATGGCCGTTATGACCGTTCGCGCTCTGGCCGTTGCCGCTCTGCGAGTTGCCGCTATGACCGCCGCCGTTCAGGTGGATGGTGACGCCGCGGCCGTTGCAGTGCACGCAGGGCTCGCTGTATGCCTCGAGCAAGCCCTGACCCACCCGCTTGCGGGTCATCTGGACCAAGCCGAGGCTCGTCACCTCGGCGACCTGGTGACGGGTGCGGTCGCGGCCGAGGCATTCGGTGAGCCGGCGTAGGACCAGCTCCCGGTTGCTCTCCAGCACCATGTCGATGAAGTCGATGACGATGATCCCGCCGATGTCGCGCAGCCGGAGCTGGCGGACGATCTCCTCCGCGGCCTCCAGGTTGTTCTTGGTGACCGTCTCCTCGAGGTTGCCGCCCTTGCCGGTGAACTTGCCGGTGTTGACGTCGATCACCGTCATCGCCTCGGTGCGGTCGATGACCAGCGAGCCGCCCGAGGGCAGCCAGACCTTACGGTCGAGCGCCTTGGCGAGTTGCTCGTCGACGCGGTAGTCGGCGAAGACGTCACCCGTCCCGGTGTAGCGACGGATGCGCGGACGCAGGTCGGACGCGACTGTGTCGATGTACTCCTCGATCGTGCGTGCCTCGCCGGAGCCCTGGACGACGAGCTCGGTGAAGTCCTCGTTGAAGATGTCGCGAATGACCCGCACGACGAGGTCGGGCTCGCCGGAGAGCAGCGCCGGCGCGGACGCCTTCTTCGACCGGCGCTGGATGTCGTCCCACTGGGCGGCGAGCCGCTCCACGTCGCGGGCAAGCTCGGCCTCGCTCGCGCCTTCGGCCGCGGTGCGCACGATGACCCCGCCGTCCTCAGGCGTGATCTTCTTCAGGATGCCCTTGAGTCGAGCCCGCTCGGTGTCGGGCAGCTTGCGGCTGATGCCGGCGTTCTGGCCGTCCGGTACGTACACGAGGTACCGGCCGGGCAGACTGATCTGACTGGTGAGCCGGGCGCCCTTGTGCCCGAGCGGGTCCTTGGACACCTGGACCAGCACCGACTGCCCGGACTTGAGCACCTGCTCGATCTTGCGGGGACGGCCATCGAGCCCGGACGCGTCGTAGTTGACCTCGCCGGCGTACAGCACGGCGTTGCGCCCCTTGCCGATGTCGACGAACGCTGCCTCCATGCTGGCCAGCACGTTCTGCACTCGGCCGAGGTAGACGTTGCCCGCATAGGACGCGGAGCTGGCCCTGGTGACGAAGTGCTCGACGAGCACGCCATCCTCGAGCACGGCGATCTGGGTGCGGTCACCGGCGTGACGCACGATCATGCGACGCTCGACGGCCTCACGGCGGGCGAGGAACTCGGCCTCGGTGACGATCGGCGGGCGGCGCCGCCCGCTGTCCCGGCCCTCGCGCCGACGCTGGCGCTTGGCCTCGAGCCGCGTCGACCCACTCAGGCCACGGACAAGATCATCATCACGCCGCGTCTCGCGGACATGCACGACGGTGTTCGGCGGATCGTCCACGGTGGGCGATTCCTCGCCGCCGGTGCGGCGACGCCGACGACGGCGCCGACGGGAGCCACCTGACGACTCGTCGTCACCGTCGGCGTCCTCGCCATCGCGGTCGGCCGTGTCCTCGGTGTCGTCGGACGTGTCGGCCGCATCGCTCTCCCAGCCTGCGGCGACACCATCCGCGAGCTCGGCGCCAGCCGCCTGCGGGTCCACCACGGCGGCGGCGGTCGGCGCATCGTCGGTCGTGCCCGCCTCGGTGGACTCGTCGGCATGCAGGTCCGACTCGTCCTCGTCGCCGCGCGCCCGGCCGCGTCCCCGGCGGCCACGCCGCCGGCGGCGGGTCGAGCCCGAGCCGGAGCCCTGCTCGTCGTCGTCGAACTCGCCGTCGTCGGCCATGGCGAACTCGCCGGCGGTGATCTCCTCGTCCTCCTCGTCGACGACCGGCGCGGTGCTCTCCGGTTCGACCAGGGCGGAATCCGGTCCTGCCTCGGGGGGCGGCGGCGCCAGGTCTTCTGCTGGGAGCCGCCCGACAGCATTCTCCCGGGGCCACCGGGGCTCCGCCGCCGGCTCCGGTGCCTGGAAGGTCACCATCGCCACGGGTCGGCGCACAGAGGGCCGCGACGCGGGCGGCTGTGACGGCTCCTCGACGGCATCCGTCCAGGTCGGTGCGGCTACTCGCCGGGACCGCGTCCGGCCACGGGACCCGGCCCCACCAATCGGTGCACCGATGGTGCCGGCGTCCGTGCTCGCCACGGGGTCGACCGGCGCCGGCTGGGCCGCAGCCGCCTCGGAGGCGGACTCGGACGCCGCCGTGGGCGCCGTGGGCTGCGCGACCGGAGCCTCGACACTGAGGATCGCGGCCTCGACGGCTTCCTCTGTGCCGGCAGCTTCCGTCTCGGCAGCCTTCGGTCCGGTGGAGGCGACCTCGGACGCCGCAGGTGTGGTCTGCGGGGTGGTCAGGGTCGGCGCAGCGGCGGTGTCGGTCGACGCGGTCCCGGCCGGCGCAGGCGACGAGGCCGCTCTGGCGGCCCGGCTGGCACGCGTGGAACGCCGGGCGCCCTTGGCGGGGACGGCGCTCTCGGCGGAGGCAGTGCCATCCGAGGAAGCAGCGCTCTGCGAGGAGACGGCGCTATCTGTGGAGACGGCGTCTCGCACTGAGGCAGTGCTATGCCCGGGGGCAGTGCCTTCCGAGGCGGCACTGCTCTGCGCGAGGACCGCGCTCTCGGCAGGGACGGCGCTCTCGGCAGGGACGGCGCTCTCGGCGGAGACGTTCTCGGACGTGGCGCGACGCCGGGTGCTCCGGGCGCGGCTGCGAGCGCGCGGAGCGGCCACGGACTCGGCGGTGGGTTCGTCCCCGAGTGTCATGGCGGCGGATGCCGCGTCCGAGGCTGCGTCCGGCACAGCGACGGCGTCTTTTCCTCCGGGTATGTCCTCTGCGGCAACGGATGCCGCAGCGGCCGGGCCGGCTGGGGCATCGGCTGCCGGCGGCGGGCTGATCGGGCCGGAGGTCGCCCGGCGCGCACGGGTGCGGCGGGTCCTGGGAGCCTCCTGCGCTGGGGCCGCGGCCGACGGGGCGTCAGCGGGCGGCGCCCCGGCCGCGGCCACGAGGACAGCAGCGACCGGCGCCAGCTCAACACTCACCTGTCCCTCCGCGGCATCGATGCCGGTCCCGCCCTCCACCACGGGCGGGGCGTCGGCCGGGGCCGTCTCGCGAACCGCACGGCGGCCGCGGGAGCGCCGCGGGGGCGCGGCCGGCGAGGCCGTACCGGATTCCTGCGCCGCAGGCGGCTCAGCCACCGACGGCTGCGTCACCGACGCGGACGCATCGGGAGGCGGCACGTCGGACGGTGGGGTGCCGGCGGATGGGGTGTCGGTCTCGGCGGCCTTCGCCGGGGTAGCGCGGCCGGATCGAGTACGCGCCGTTGTGCTGCCGGCGCTTCGGGTACGCCGCTTGGCCGGTGACGGAGCCGCGTCGGCGGCTGCCGCGGCAGGCGTGTCGGCGGGAGCCGCATCGGCCGGGGAGGTCGCGGTCGCGCCGTCGCCAGCCGGCGCGGCACTGATCGGGGAGGCTGGATCCACGACTGCCGGCGAGTCGGTAGGCGCGCCAGCGGCGCGTCCCGCCGCTCGGCGCCGACGCGGCGCGGGGCGGGTGGATTCCAGATCGGGCTGAGTGGTCAGGTCATCGTCGGGCACGGGTTAAGAAGCCTCTCGGGCTCCCGGGCGCGCTGCAGGTGCAGTCGCGACCGCGCAGAAGCCGTTGTCTCGGTCCGGCGCGAGCAGCGCCGGGAAATCCTGCGACGCCCTGCATCACGCTGAGGAGCGACCCACCAGCCGGCCAGCGTCGTTGCGGTCCGGCGCCAGTGGATCAGCCAGCGTTCCATCGTCGAGCAGCCGGCCCTGGTCAAGCCGGATGGGCTCGGGAGGAGCCGACAGGCGCAGACCAGCTACCACGTACAGGGCGGTCAGCACGTCGTCTGGCCGCACGGCGGGCGTCGTGTGCCGCGCGACCAACTCCAGTATCGCACATGTGCCGTTCTCTGCACGACAAACGGCCAAGACAACGGCCGGCCGGACGTCGAAACGCCGACGACCATCCTTGGTCGCCCGCTCCACCACCACCTCGTCCCGGCCCAGCAGCTCGGCCACCGCGGCGGACAGCGCGGGCTCGCCAACCCCCGGCAACCGGATCCACCAGCGCGAGGCGTCGATCCGCTCGGCCAGACTCCCCGACCCGGACATGCGCGTACCGGCCGGGCCCGCCCCATCCGAACCCGGGCCGGAGCCGGACGAGCCCACTGTGGACGAGCCGGGCACAAGGACGGCGTCGAGCACATCCAGGCCGGGTGGCAGCGCCGCGTCCAACGCCGACCGCAGCCACTCGGGGTCGACAGCGGCGGCGAGCCCGAACTCGACGTACTCGGCCTCGCTCGCGGCTCCGGTGGGCGCCGCCCCCACCCAGGAGATCCGCGGATGAGGGCTGAACCCGGCCGAATAGGCCATCGGCACGCCCGCCCGCCGCAGGCCGCGCTCGATCGCACGCGCGATGTCACGGTGGGAGAGAAACCTCAACCGGCCCCGCTTGGCAAACCGCACCCGGATCCGCGCGACGACGGGCGGGGGCGGCGGTCCCTCAGGCCGGCGCGCCACTACCCACTCCCACGATCGGCAGCAGGGTACGGCCGGTCGGGCCGATCTGCGTGTCGGTGCCCATGGTCGGGCAGACCCCGCAGTCGTAGCAAGGCGTCCAGCGACAGTCGTCGAGCTCGGTTCCGCGCAACGCCTCCTGCCAATCCGCCCAGAGCCAGTCCCGGTCGAGCCCGGCGTCGAGGTGGTCCCAGGGGAGCACCTCGCGTTCCTCCCGCTCCCGGGTGGTGAACCAGCCCAACGAGATGCCCAGCGGCTCGAGCTCGGCGGCGCAGGCATTCGACCAGCGGTCGAAGGAGAAGTGCTCGCTCCAGCCATCGAACCGGCCGCCGTCGCGCCAGACTCGCTCGATCACCGCGCCGACCCGCCGGTCCCCGCGGGCGAGCAGTCCCTCGATGATGCCTGGGCGCCCGTCGTGGTACCGGAACCCGACCGCGCGGGCGATCTCCCGGTCGGCTCGCACCGTGTCGCGCAGGAGTTTCAGCCGCGCGTCGGTGAGCTCGTGCGACGCTTGCCCCACCCACTGGAACGGGGTGTGCGGCTTGGGTACGAAACCGCCGATCGACACGGTGCACCGGATGTCCCGGTGCCCGCTGGCGACCCGGCCCGCCCGGATGACCTGCCGGGCGAGCTCCGCGATCTCGAGCACGTCCTCGTCGGTCTCGGTCGGCAGCCCGCACATGAAGTAGAGCTTGACCTGGCGCCAGCCGTGCGCGTAGGCGGTGCTCACCGTGCGGACCAGGTCCTCGGCGCTGACCATCTTGTTGATGACCTTGCGCAGCCGCTCGGAGCCGCCCTCCGGGGCGAACGTGAGCCCGCTGCGCCGACCGTTGCGGGAGAACTCGTTCGCCAGCGTGACGTTGAAGGCGTCCACCCGGGTCGAGGGCAGGCTCAGCGAGACCCGGCTGTCGGCGTAGCGATCGGCGAGACCGGTCGCGATCCGGCCGATCTCGGTGTGGTCGGCGCTGGACAGGGAGAGCAGGCCGACCTCGTTGAAGCCGGTGGCCCGCAGCCCCGCATCCACCATCGCGCCCACCGTCTCGATGTTGCGCTCCCGCACTGGACGGGTGATCATTCCGGCCTGGCAGAACCGGCAACCACGGGTGCAGCCGCGGAAGATCTCCACGCTCATCCGCTCGTGCACGGTCTCCGCCAGCGGGACCAGCGGCGCCTTCGGATACGGCCAGGAGTCCAGGTCGGACAGCGTGTGCTTGCTCGGCCGGGCGGGGATGTCCGTGCGGTTCGCCCGGACCTGCTCGATCCTGCCGTCGGCCCGGTAGGTGACGTCGAAGAACGCCGGGACGTACACCAGCCGGCGCCGGGCAAGGCGGACCAGCAGTTCCCGCCGCCCGCCAGGGCGCCCGGTGGCCTTCCAGTCCCGCACGACGTCGGTGATACCGAGCACCGCCTCCTCACCGTCGCCGAGGACGACGGCGTCGACGAAGTCGGCGATCGGCTCGGGGTTGAACGCGGCGTGTCCACCAGCCACGACCAGCGGGGCGTCCTCGCCGCGCTGGTCGGCGTGCAGGCCGATGCCCGCGAGGTCCAGCGCGGTGAGCAGGTTGGTGTAGCCGAGCTCGGTCGAGAAGCTCACACCGAACAGGTCGAAGTCGCCCACGGCGCGGTGCGCGTCCACGGTGAACTGCGGCAGGTCGTGCTCGCGCAGCAGTGCCTCGAGGTCCGGCCACACCGAGTAGGTGCGCTCGGCCAGCACGTCGGGCCGCTCGTTGAGGATCTCGTAGAGAATCTGCAGGCCCTGGTTGGGCAGGCCCACCTCGTAGGCGTCCGGATACATCAGGCACCAGCGGACGGCGGCGGACTCCCAGGGCTTGACGACGGAGTTGCCCTCGCCACCGACGTACTGCACGGGCCGACGCACCCGCGGGAGCAGCGGCTCCAGGCGAGCGAACAGCGACTGTCCGGACATGCACGCGAGCCTACGGCACGCCGCACCAGCATCTGACGATCGCGCCGAGCCGGATGCCGGCGGGAGACCCTCTACAGGGCATACGGATCCGAACGTGATCGGAGACGTACGTTCTGCAACAAACCCACCGCGATCATGTTCGCGAACATGGACGAACCGCCGTAGGAGAGGAACGGCAGCGGCAGCCCGGTGACGGGCATGATGCCCAGACACATCCCGATGTTGACAAACGACTGGAACGTGAACCAGCAGACCACTCCCGTGGCGATCAACGCGCCGAAGGAGTCCTGCGAGGCGAACCCGATCGACAGGGCCCGCCACAGCACCACCCCGAGCAGCACGATCACGCCGGCCGCGCCGAGGTAGCCAAGCTCCTCCCCCGCCACGCTGAACACGAAGTCGGTCTGCTGCTCCGGGACGAACTGCCCCTGGGTCTGCTGGCCATGCAGCAGCCCGCGCCCGAAGATCCCGCCGTTGGCGATCGCGATCATCGCCTGGGAGACGTTGTAGCCGGTGCCTGACGCCGCCTTGTTCTCCGAGACGAAGGAGGTGAGCCGGGCCTCCTGATAGGGCTGTAGCAGGTGGAACTGCAGGATCGCCCCGCCGAACAGCACCCCGCACAGGATGAGCCCCAGCACCCAGCGACGCGGCGCCCCGCTGACGGCCAGCATGCCCAGTACCGTGAACACCAGCACCATCACCGTGCCGAAGTCCGGCTGCATCATGATCAGGCCGATCGGCACGACGGTCAGGCCGAGAACGAGCAGCACGTCGCCGTGACCGGGGGCACTGCGCTGGATGCCGGTATGCCGGTCCTCGTGTTTCTCACCGAGGATCATCGCCGCGCCGACGACCAGGGCCACCTTGGCGAACTCCGACGGCTGCAGCTGGAAGCCGGCCGGCAGCACGATCCACGAGTGCGCACCGTTGATCGTCGAGCCGAGGACCAGGACCGCGACCAGACCGAGCAGTGAGCCCAGGTAGACGAACGGGACGTAGGCGCGGATCACCCGGTAGTCGACCACCGTCGCCACCGCGCCGAGCAGCAGCCCGATCACCAGGTTCAGCAGGTGCCGCTTGAGGAACGTCTGCGGGTCCGCGTGGGCCTCCCCCAGCCGCTGGCGGGTGGCGGACCACACCAGCAGGGCGCCGACGACGGACAGGGCGATGACGCACAGCTGCAGCGTCCAGTCCAGCCGCCGCATCGGCGAGTGCCGCCCGGAAGCGCGGTCCCGCAGCTGCCCGATCCGCCCCCGGATCGGCACCGGGGACGACCGCAACGCGGTCGGTCCGGCCTCCTGCGCCATGCCCGATTCCCTCCGCCCTGTTCGACTCCTACGAGAGCTTGTGACTCTCCACAACCCCCTGGCACCTACACCGCCCCCGCCCCTGACCGGAACGCTCTCCCGGCAGAGCCACCAGACACGCTCCGCATTCCACCATCGAGCAAGATCCGGCTATCCAGGTCGCCGTGGGGGGCACATCGGACACAAACACCCCCACAAGAACCTGTTTGGATCATGATTCCACAGATGCCGCAGGTTTCGATCACACATCGTGACTCTCGGCGCCGGTTGGAAGGCGGGCCGGGTGGGGACAGCGCCGCGCACGAGCGATGGGCTGGCCCCACCGCCGCCAGAGGGCGCGCCTCGGCGCGCCAGCCGAGCGGGGCACGGCTGGCGCGCCGGTAGGGCAGGCACGGCTCGGCGCGCAGCCAAGGCGGGGCGCGGCTGGCTAAGGCGGGGCGCGGCTCGGCGCGGCTGGCTAAGGCGGGGCGCGGCTCGGCGCGGACGCCGGCGTCATCCCAGCGGCGGCGCCGCTGGGCGCACCGCTGCCGGGTGGCGCCCGCCCGGTGGTGGATCCGCCATCCACACCACCGGACGCCGCTCCCCTCACCGGTAGGTCACCGATGGCGGGAGCGTGGGACACCGGCGTGCTGGTGGCAGGCGTCGGCGGGTCAGGGGCCTTCGTGGGCGTGGCCGTCAGCGCGGGCAGCAGCGCGCCGGCGGGGTTCGGCGGGGTGGCCGTGTTCGCCGCCGGGGTCGGGGTCGCCCCGCTGGCGGCACCCACCGCGGTGAACGGGTCGCTGATCGTGGCCGCGGCGATCGTGCCGTCGCGGTTGATCTTCGGCAGGCTGGCCGGCGGCTTGCCACCGGGCTGCGCGGCCTGCTGGCCGACGCCGTAGATGGCCTGGTAGATCCGCTTGGCGACAGGGGCGGCGTACTGGGCGCCCTGCCCCGATTCCGGAATTGTGACCACGACGACGTACTGGGGATTGTCGGCCGGGGCGAACGAGGCGAACCAGGACGTGTCACCCTTGCCCTCGACCTCGGCGGTACCGGTCTTGCCGGCGATCGGGATCTGCGCGCTCGGCCAGTCGGCGAACACTCCGCTCGCGGTGCCACCGGGCTCGGTGGTCACGCCCTTGAGGCTGTCGCGGATGTAGGCGAGGATCTTCGGGTCGACCGGCAGGATGCCGGCCTTGCTCGGCTGGTAGGTCCGCACGATCTTGCCCTCTGGTGAGATCGCGGCCTTGGCCAGCATCGGCTTGTACAGCGTCCCGCCGTCGGCGATCGCCGCGTACGCGCTGGCCAGTTGCAGCGGGCTCACCGAGAGGTACTGGCCCTGCCCGATGGCGAACTGGGTGGCGGCACCGGCGTTGTAGAGATAGCCGTCGACGCAGGCCTCAGCGGCGTACTTGCGGTAACGCTCCGCTGTCGCCGGATCCTTCTCCTCCGGGTAGCCGTTCTTCGCCCGCCGGCAGTAGGAGTCCTTCAGCTCTTCCCAGACGGCCTTGGCGTCGGCTCGGTCCACCACGGAGCCTTTCGACTCCCCGGGCAGGTCGATGCCGGTGGCCTTACCAAAGCCCATGGCCTCGGCCATCCGGACGAAGTACTCCTTGGGCTGGGTGTAGGGGCCGCGGCCGTTGCGCAGGCCGCCGTCGGCGAGCCAGGCGTCGTAGGCGAACTGGTCGAAGATGACGTCGCAGGAGATGACCAGGGCCTGGTGCAGCGTGATGGGCCCCGCGGACTCACCGTCGAAGTTGTGGAAGATCTGGTCGCCGATCTGCAGCGTCGGCGAGCAGGAGAAGTCCTGGTCACCGGTGGCGCCGAGGTTCTGCATGGCCACGGCGGTTGAGACCGGCTTGAAGGTGGAACCGGCCGCACCCGATCCCTGGTAGGCCCGGGACAGCAACGGGATGCCGTTGGCCGGGTCGGACAGCGCCTGATAGTCCTCCTCCGACACGCCGCCGACGAACACCGACGGGTCGTACGAGGGCAGGCTCGCCATCGCGACCACTCCGCCGCCGCGGGCGTTCAGCACGACCGCCGACGCGGTGCGCGAACCCCCGCCCAGCTTGTTGATGGTGTCCTGCAGGGCCTGCTCGGCGGCCTCCTGCACACCAAGATCGAGATTGAGCACCAGATGGTCGCCGCTGACCGGCGCGGCGGTGGAGGCGGTGCCGGCGACCCGGCCGAACCGGTCGACCTCGAGGCGCTGGACGCCGTCGACGCCGCGCAGCTCGTCGTCGTAGGTGCTCTCCAGGCCCGCGACGCCGATCAGGCTGTTGAGGTGGTAGCCCTTCTCGTCGCCCTGCTTGTCGAGCTGATCCTGGGTGACCGGGGCGAGGTAGCCGAGCTCGTGGGCGGCGAGTGACCCGTGCGGGTACTCCCGGACGGCCTGCAGGTCGGCGGACACCCCGGGGAACCGGTCGGGGTGCTCGATCACCGCCAGGGCCTGCTGCGGGGAGACATCCTTGGCGACGGGAACCGGCTGGTAGGGCGAACCGTTCCAACAGGGCGGCCGCACCGTCGCGGTGCAGAACCGGACGCGCTGTTCCAGCTCGCTCGCTGGCGTGCCGATGACGCTGGCCAGTCGGGTGAGGACGGCCTTGCCGTGGTCGGCCTGCCGGTCGGTTGTCGACCGGTTCACCGAGATGACCAGCGACGTGCGGTTGCGCACGAGTGGCTGGCCGTGGTCGTCGAGGATCATGCCCCGGGTGGCCGGGGTGACCACCTCGCGCACCCGGTTGGTTTCGGCGACCTGCCGGTAGTGATCACCGTCGAGGATCTGTAGCACCCACAGGCGTGCGCCCAGCGTGACCAGCAGCGAGAGCACCACCACCCGGAGCAGCGTGACGCGAATCCGCATCCGGTCGTTCATCGGCCGCCCCGACGGCGGTCACCGGCCAGCCGGCGGTCACCGGCCAGCCGGCGCGCGCCGCGCGACAACAACGGGAAGACGAACGGCGTGGCCAGCATCGCGTACAGACCGGCTGCCAGGGCTCGGCCCACCGCCTCCCCTCCGGTCATCGCCGCCTCGCCGAGCAGGGACGTGATTGCCCCATAGCCCAGAGTGCCCAGCGCACCGGCCCCACCGATCACCACGAGGGGCACCGCCACCGACTGCTCCGCCGCATCCATCACCAGACCCACAGCGTAACCGATCAGGCACATTACGAGAGCAGACTGCCCGAGAACGTGCGTCGACGCCAGATCGGCCACGAGCCCGGCCACAAAGCCGCTGATCGCCCCCACCAGCGGCCCTTCGATCAGCGCGACCGACGCCAGCAGCACGAGAACGAGGTCGAACCGGCCGCCGGGCAGGTCAAGACGGGCCACGACCGAGACCTGCACGACGCTCGCGATCACGAGCAGCACGACGGCGACGGCCACCGTGCGCACCCGCACGGACTCGTCGGTATCGAGGATCTCCCACATGCCGGCTCAGCCAGCCCCGACCGCGCCAGCCGCCACCGGAGCGTTCGGCGACACAGCCGCCCGCGGGGATCCGATCGCCCCCGTGGACGCACCGCCGCCCGGCAAGGCCGCGCCTCCTGGGGAGACGGTGCCTCCCGGGGAAGCCGTGCCACCCGCTGACACCGCAGGGGAGGGCGCCGAGGACGGCGGGGTCGTGGGCGGCGGGGTCGTGGGCGCGGCGGACGCGGCAGGAGCGGGCCGTGGAGGCAGCAGGCGGTCGCCGGGATCGGTCGACGGACGGGCGACAACCACACCGACAAGATCGAGTGAGCCGACCGAGACGTACGGTTTCACCTCCGCGGTCCGCGACAGCCCCCCGACGTCGGTGACCTTGGTGACCTCGCCGATCGGCACACCGGCGACATAGTCCAGGCTGCCGAAGGTCGTCAGCCGGTCGCCTTTCTGCACCCGGTATGACGCGTCGTACAAGGTGAACACCAGGCTGGACGGCCCCTGGCCGCCAGCCACGGCGCCGAGCAGCTGCGTGCGTTCGAGGCGGGCACCGATGCGGCTGTTCGGATCGCAGGCCAGCCGCACGACGGCGGTGTGCGCGGTGACCGTGGCGACCGTCCCGACCAGCCCGTCGGAGTTGACGACGGTCTTGTCGGCAGCCACGCCGTCGGCCTTGCCCGCGTTGATGGTGACAGTCCAGTCGGTTCCGGAGACGTCGCCGATCGCGATCACCTTCGCGGGCACGAGGGAGTACTGCCCCTTGTCCGCGAGCAGCCGCAGGTCGGCCAGTTCCTTGCCGGTGCGGGTGATCTCGCCGTCGTCGGCGAGCTGGCGGCGTAGCTTGGCGTTTTCCTCGGCGAGCCGGTCGGCGCGGTCGTGGTAGCGGTTCGGGTGCGCCAGGGACGAAAGGGCGCGGCCGACCGGCCGCACCACCGCGGTCAGCCCGTCCTCGACGCCGCCGAGCGCGCTGTGCACTACGCCGCGGGCGCCGGTCGCCGACCTACCCGTCCGGTAGTCGAGCGTGATCAGGGTGAACGCCAGGATGAGCAGAGCGACGATCACCAGGCGGGATCGCCCTGTGCCACGCCCCACAACGGCCTCCGAACCAACTCTTCCAGTCACGTACAGCGATCGGGCGTGCGTCGGGCGCCGGACAACCCTCCCGTCGCCCCCATCGGACGATTCATGCCGCCGCGGCGTTCCCGGATCCACCCCGCACTTCTCGACGGGACGAACACGTCCGGCCGACCCAGCCAGGAGTCCACCCGGAAGTGGTCCCCTGCGGAGCCCCGGCCGGCCCGCAACCCGGTGCCACACGGACGAGCCGCACCTGCTCGGCGCGGGTGCCTCACTCCGGGCGGCCCGCACCCGGCGGACCCGTGAGCGGCACGCGATGCCGATCGACCGGTACCCGGTGCTAGCGCCGCGGCTCGGAGATCAGCACCTGCTGCAGTGCCTCGAATTCCTCGACGCACTTGCCGGAGCCCATCGCCACCGAGTGCAGCGGGTTCTCGGCGATGTGGATCGGCATGCCGGTCTCATGGCGCAGCCGCTCGTCGAGGCCGCGCAGCAGCGCCCCACCACCGGTGAGCACGATGCCACGGTCCATGATGTCGCCGGACAGCTCCGGGGGGCAGCGGTCGAGGGTCACCTTCACCGCGTCGATCACCGCGTTGACCGGCTCCTCGATCGCCTTGCGGATCTCCTCCGCCGTCACCACGATTGTCTTGGGCAGCCCGGTGACCAGGTCACGCCCGCGGATCTCGGCGCTGGGCTCCTCGGGCACCTTGTAAGCCGAGCCGATCGCCATCTTGATCTCCTCCGCGGTGCGCTCGCCGAGCATCAGCGAGTACTCCTTCTTCACGTAGGAGATGATCGCGACGTCCAGCTCGTCCCCGGCCGTACGGATCGACTGGCTGGTGACGATGCCGCCCAGCGAGATCACGGCGACCTCGGTGGTGCCGCCGCCGATGTCCACGACCATGTTGCCGGTCGGCTCGTGCACCGGCAGGCCCGCCCCGATCGCGGCGGCCATCGGCTCCTCGATGATGAACACGCGCCGCGCACCCGCCTCGTACCCGGCGTCCTTCACTGCCCGCTGCTCCACCCCGGTGATCCCCGACGGCACGCACACAACCAGCCGCGGCTTGGCGAAGTGGCGGCGGCGGTGCACCTTCTGAATGAAGTAGCGCAGCATCCGCTCGGTCGTCTCGAAGTCGGCGATGACGCCGTCCTTGAGCGGCCGGACGGCCACGACGTTGCCCGGGGTGCGGCCGATCATCCGCTTGGCGTCCGTGCCGACCGCGAGGATCCCGGAGGTCGTGGTGTTGATGGCGACCACGCTGGGCTCGTTCAGCACGATGCCGCGCCCCCGCACATACACGAGGGTGTTGGCGGTACCGAGATCGACGGCCATGTCACGACCGAGGAACGACAGCGAACTGGACATCGACGGGTACCGACCTTCCCGGGGGGATGCGGTCCTGGCCGCCTCCGGCGCGGCGACGCCGGTGGCCACGAACCGGACAACCGCGTGGAACACGTACAGGGTTCGTTGCTCGGGCAGGGCTGGCCGGAGCTCCCGCCAGGACGCACGCGGCCGGCTGACACTGCCGGCCTCGCGCGACCCACCGAACACGCTCCGGGCGAGTACGTGAAGCGTAGACCGCCACGCAGCGCGCCGCTGCCCTGGCCGACGGTGGAGCCGCTCGTGTCACGCTTCCACCGGATCGACCCGCTGGATACCCATGGGTCACATAGACACTACACAGCGCAGTTGTCCGGGCCGGGTTCTCGACCCTTGCGGCGACCAGTGGCCGGTGGTCCTGGGGGGACCGACCGGCCCCGGTGCGGCAGAGCCGTCAGCGCGGCGCCGACGTGCGCTCACCGCCAGCGTCGGCCGAGGGCCAGCGTCAGCTCAGGCCCGGGAAGAACAGGTCGATCTCCCGCTTGGCGGACTCGGGCGAGTCCGACCCGTGCACGAGGTTCTGGCCGATCTCCAGCGCGTAGTCACCCCGCAGGGAGCCGGGCGCCGCCTTCACCGGGTCCGTGGCACCGATCAGGCCGCGGGAGGCCTCGACGGCCCGCGGCCCCTCGGCCACGAGAGCCACCAGCGGACCGGAGATGATGAAGTCGACGAGCTCCCCGAAGAAGGGCTTGCTCGCATGCTCGCCGTAATGCGTCTCGGCGACCGAGCGGTCCAGCGTGCGCAGCTCGAGAGCCACCAGGGTGAGCCCCTTACGTTCGAGCCGGCCGACCACCTCACCGACGAGACCACGGCTGACGCCGTCCGGCTTGACCAGGATGAGGGTGCGCTCGGCGGACACGGTACTCCTTCTCGATCATTGACGTCGTCGTCCTCGGGAACCCGCGGGCCCCTCGTCAACTTACAGGGTGCCCGGTTCACCACACCGCCCGAACCGGGCCACCTCAGGACCGCAGCAACGCCCGCGCCCGGCCCACAACAGGCGCCGAACCCGTCACCAGCACACCGGCTCCACCGAGCTCGGATTCCTGCTCGGCAAGCCGGACCGCGTCGTCGAGAGCGTCGTCGAGGCGAGGGGTGACCTCCACGCGCTCGGCGCCGAACACACCGGCGGCGACGGCGGCCAGGTCGTCCACGGGCAGCGCCGCCGGGGTCGCCGCGCTGGTGACCACGACCGCCGCAAGCGCCGGTTCCAGCACGGCGAGGATGCGGGCGGCGAGCGCCTCGTCCCCGTCGACGGCGACCACGCCGACCAGCGAGTCGAAAGTGAACGCCTCCCGCAGGGCCTGCACCACGGCGGTCACGGCGAGTGGACTGTCCGCGACGTCGAGGATGATGGTCGGGCTGCGCCGCACCACCTCGAGCCGTCCCCGGCCGTCGACCGCGGCGAGCCCGACGCGCACCACGTCGAGGTCGAGCTGGTTCTGCCCGCCGCCGAGAAACGCCTCGACGGCCGCGAGCGCGACCGCCGCGTCATGGGCCTGATGCGCGCCGTGCAGGGGCAGGAAGAGTTCCTCATAGGTCCCACCAAGCCCCTTCAGCGTGATCATCTGACCACCGACGGCGACGCGGCGGCTCAGCACACCGAACTCCATGCCCTCTCGGGCCACCGTGGCCCCGGCCAGGGCCGCCTGCCCAAGCAGGGCCCGCGCGGCCGGCAGGGACTGCTGCGCCAGCACGATCAGCGTGTCCGCCCGGATCGCGGTACCCACCGAGGTCACGTCCGCCGCGGTGTCCACCGGCGCGTCCGCTGTGGCGGGCAACCCGTCGAGGTCCTCGGGCCAGTCCTGGCCCGACCACGAGGTGGCCACCGGGGTCACCGCGGTCACCGGCGCGTCGAGCAGGTCGGCCAGATCGCCGAACCCGCCCAGAGCGTTCCCACCGGACTCCACCACGACAAGATCTACTGGCGCGTCGGCGAACGCCGCGACGGCGACCGCGACCAGCAGCTCGGTGGCTCCCAGCGGCCCGTCGTCCTCGACCAGGGGCAGATACGGCGCGATGTCGTCGTAGGCCCGACCGAGCGCATCGGCCGGGATCTCCCCGCCAGCGACCGAAATCTGCGCGGCTGGCCCCAGCCAGGTGGGCGCGCGCAGGCTACCGGCACGGATACCGAACCCATCGAGCAGCGCGATGATCGCGGCGACGGTGGAACTCTTGCCCACCGAACCCGTGACGACGATGCTCGGAAACGCCCGCTGGGGCTGGCCGAGGAGGTCGAGCAGGCGACGCAGGCGCGTGAGCCCCGATTTCGGCACGACCGCGGCCCGCTGCGCGTAGGCGGCGGTGAACCCTGCCGGACCCGTCCACGCCCCATCGGCCGACCCGAGCGGGCCGGCGGCGCCGGCGGCGGATGGTCTCGACGTGGATGCCCCGCCAGCGGATGACCTGGAACCCGACTGTTGGCCCGGCGAGGGGCCGGGCGTCGGGCCGGCATTGGCAGCAGCGCCTGTCACGGGCCCGATCCTACGGGTACCTATCCGGCCAAGTGTGTTGCGGCACGTTTGCGTCGGCGCCGGTGCGCACGGATTCGTCCGTCTTGCACTAGTGGTTACTGTCGAGGCCGTCCAGGCAGACGAGACGAGCGTCGGCAGGCCGGGCAGAAGGGCGGAGTCATCCGGTGACGTGGACATACGAGGCGGCACGCGCCGCCCTTGACCGATCGGTCGACCTGGAGAAGCAGGCGATCACCTCACAGCCGCCGGTGCCGAGCCTGTCCCGCATGCGGGAGCTCGCGCGGCGTCTCGGCGATCCGCAGCACCGTTTCCCCGTCATCCACCTGACCGGGACGAACGGCAAGACCTCGACCGCCCGGATCACCGCGGCGCTGCTCGGCGCGGCCGGGTTGCGCGTCGGCCTTTACACCAGCCCGCATCTGGAGCGGGTCAACGAGCGGCTGGTGGTCGACGGCGCGCCGATCGACGACGACGCCTTCGCCCGCTATGTGGGCGCGGCGGTCGACGCCGCCGCGCCGATGGCCGAACGGCCGACGTTCTTCGAGCTGCTCACCGCCGCCGCCTTCGACTGGTTCGCCGCATGCGCGGTGGAGGTGGCGGTCATCGAGGTGGGGCTGCTCGGCCGGTGGGACGCTACCAACATCGTCGACGGCCGGGTCGCGGTCATCACCACTGTCGGCGCCGACCACCTGGACTATGCCGGCAGCCTGGACGGGGTAGCGCAGGAGAAGGCGGGCATCGTCAAGCCAGGGTCACAGCTCGTCCTCGGCGAGGTCGAGGCCCGCTTCGACCCGGTGTTCACCCGCCTGCCCACAGCGGGCGTGGCGCGTCTGGGCGTCCAGTTCGCCCTGGAGCGCGGTCGCCCGGACCCCGCGGGTCGCCGGGGCGACCTGCGCACGCCGCTCGCCCGCTACGACGATGTGCTGCTCGCGTTGCACGGCGCCTACCAGGAGGCCAACGCGGCCTGCGCGCTCGCCGCGGTGGAGGCGTTCGTCGGCCACCGGCTGCCGGGCAACGTGGTCCGGGCCGGGCTAGCCGCGGTGCGGGCCCCGGGCCGGCTGGAGATCGTCGGCACCGGTCCGCTGCGGGTCCTCGACGGCGCGCACAACCCGGCGGCGGCCGGCGCGCTCACCCGGTCACTCGCCGAGGAGTTCCCGGGCCGGCGCTGGACTGTCGTCTACGGGGCGCTACGCGGGCACGACTTCGAGGGAACCCTCGCCGAACTGGCCGGCTCCCGAGTGGAGTCGCTGCTGTGCTGCGAGCCGGCGTCGCCACGGGCCATCCCGGTCGAGCAGGTCGCCGCCGCCGCCGGGCGGCTCGGGCTGCCGGCGCGGGGAGCCGCCGATGTAGCCACGGCCGTCCGGCTTGCCCTGCGCGAGGAAGGCCCCCGCGGGGCGATCCTGGTGACCGGCTCCTTCTACCACCTGACCGAGGCCCGCCGGATCCTCTCCGCGACGCCACAGCCGTGGTGAGCGGTGCGTCCGGCGGCCTCGGGTGGGGTCAGAGGCGACGTCCGCGACGTCAGGCGGACTTCTCCTGGCGAGGGGCGCGCTTGGACGCGACGTCCCGGGGCACCAGGGTCGGGTTGACGTGCTCGAGGACGACCTCCCGGGTGACAACCACCCGGGCCACGTCCTTGCGGCTCGGAATGTCATACATCACCGACAGCAGCACCTCTTCCATGATCGCCCGCAGGCCACGGGCGCCGGTGCCACGCAGGATCGCCTGATCGGCGATCGCCTCCAGCGCGTCGGAGGTGAAATCGAGGTCGACGCTGTCCAGCTCGAACAGCCGCTTGTACTGACGCACCAGCGCATTCTTGGGCTCGGTGAGGATGCGGATCAGAGCCTCGCGGTCGAGGTTCGACACGCTGGTGATGACCGGCAGCCGGCCGATGAACTCGGGGATCATGCCGTACTTGAGCAGGTCCTCGGGCATGATGTCGCCGAAGACGTCGGAGGAGTCGGGGTCGTCCTTGCCGTGCAACACCGCGCGGAAGCCCAGGGACTTCTTGCCAATCCGGGACTCGATGATGCGGTCCAGACCTGCGAAGGCACCACCCACGATGAACAGCACGTTCGTCGTGTCGATCTGGATGAACTCCTGATGCGGGTGCTTGCGACCGCCCTGCGGCGGGACGCTCGCCGTGGTGCCCTCGAGAATCTTGAGCAGTGCCTGCTGCACTCCCTCGCCCGACACATCCCGGGTAATACTGGGATTTTCGGACTTACGGGCTATCTTGTCGACCTCATCGATATAGATAATCCCGGTTTCGGCCTTCTTGACGTCATAGTCAGCCGCCTGGATGAGCTTCAGCAGGATGTTCTCGACATCCTCGCCGACGTAGCCGGCCTCGGTGAGCGCCGTGGCATCGGCGATGGCGAACGGGACGTTGAGCATCCGCGCCAGGGTCTGGGCCAGCAGCGTCTTGCCGCAGCCGGTCGGGCCGAGCAGCAGAATGTTGCTCTTGGCCAGCTCGACCTCGCCCTTGACCCCGTCGCCGGCCCCGGATCCGCTGGCCTGCACCCGCTTGTAGTGGTTGTAGACCGCGACGGAGAGGGTCTTCTTCGCCGTCTCCTGGCCCACGACGTAGCCGTCGAGGAACTCGTAGATCTCCCGCGGCTTGGGAAGCTCGTCCCACTTGAGCTCGGAGGACTCCGAGAGCTCTTCCTCGATGATCTCGTTACACAGATCGATGCATTCGTCGCAGATATAGACGCCAGGGCCGGCGATGAGCTTTTTCACCTGCTTCTGCGATTTGCCGCAGAACGAACACTTGAGCAGGTCACCGCCATCACCGATGCGTGCCACCGAGGACTCAGTCCCTTCGTCCAGACGATGGTGTCGCCTGCGTGTCAGGGGCGGTTGACACCGCCCGGTCGTCGCATGTCTGCCTGTAACCATCCCCGTGGGGACGGTACCCCGCCGAGCGACCCGGTGAGTGCCCTATCGCTCGGCTCATACCGGTCAGCCTACGGTCACCTCGGCCGACCTCGCGCGTCCACACCGTCCCGTTAGGCCAAGGCGTCACGGACTGGACCCGCTGACCACATGTGCGTCCGCCTGCGTACCCGGCGTGGTAGGTCCCAATCGCCGGGTACGCGGGCTTGGCACGCCTCAGCTCGTCGTGGCGAGGCGGGAGGACTTACGGGTCTTGATCACCTCGTCGATGAGGCCGTACTCCTTGGCCTCATCGGCACTGAAGATCTTGTCTCGCTCGATGTCCTTGCGAATGTCCTCTTCCTTGCGGCCGGTGTGCACGGCCAGCATCCGCTCCAGCAGCGAGCGCATCCGCAGAATCTCCCGGGCCTGGATCTCGATGTCGCTGGACTGTCCCTCGCCCTGCGCGGACGGCTGGTGGATGAGGATCCGGCTGTTCTCGAGCGCGAATCGCTTGCCGGGCGTACCCGCCGCGAGCAGGACCGCCGCCGCGGACGCCGCCTGCCCCATGCAGATCGTCGAGATGTCCGGACGGACGAACTGCATCGTGTCGTAGATCGCCGTCAGCGACGTGAACGACCCACCCGGCGAGTTGATGTAGATCGAGATGTCGCGGTCGGGATCCTCGGACTCGAGGAACAGCAGCTGCGCCATCACGTCGTTCGCCGACACGTCGTCGATCTGCACGCCGAGGAAGACGATCCGCTCCTTGAGCAGCTTCGAGTACGGGTCCATGCCGTACTCGCCGCGAGAGGTCTTCTCGATGATGTTCGGCAGGACGTAGCGGCCCTGCGGCGCCGCGGCGGCAGCCCGGTGGGCCTGCTCGGACCGCATCTGCTGGTAGAGCGTCTCGTGATACATGGTGGCTGCCTCCGGGAACGGATGACGACATGCAGTCCGGGGTGGGTGGCGGTCCGGGCGATCGGCGGTCGGCCGGCTACCGCGGGTGCGAGTCCGCAGCAGCCGCCGCGGGGGCGCGGGGGCGCCGCTCAGCTCACCGGGCCCTCGCTGGGGACCTGGCGGGCCTGCTGGACGACGTGATCGACGAAGCCGTAGTCCTTGGCCTCCTCGGCGGTGAACCACCGGTCGCGGTCGGAGTCGCGCTCGATCTGCTCGATCGGCTGACCGGTGTGGAACGCGATGCGCTCCTGCATCATCCGCTTGGTGTAGAGCATCTGCTCCGCCTGGATGGCGATGTCAGAGGCCGTGCCACCGATCCCACCGGACGGCTGGTGCATCATGATCCGCGCGTGCGGCAGGGAGTAGCGCTTGCCCGCGGCGCCCGCGCACAGCAGGAACTGGCCCATCGACGCCGCGAGGCCGAGCGACACGGTCGCCACGTCGTTCTCGACGAACTGCATCGTGTCGTAGATGGCCATCCCGGCGCTGACCGAGCCGCCCGGCGAGTTGATGTAGAGGAAGATGTCCCGGGTCGGGTCCTCCGCGTTGAGCAGCAGCAGCTGCGCGCAGATCGTGTTGGCGATCGTGTCCTCGACCACCGATCCGAGGAAGACGATCCGGTTGGCCAGGAGACGGTTGAAGACCTGGTCGTCGAAGGCGGGTCCACCCTGGCCGGGCGCACGGAGCTCCGGACTCGGAACGGGCAGGCGCGGAACTGCGAGGTTACTCACGGTCAGCTCCTCGGCTTCCTCACATGGGGCGGCTGATTGACCGGCTCGACACTATCTGTGACACGCGCGAGTTCCGGCCCTTCAGGCTCGATGTTCGCGCTGGGCGTGAGGACCGGCCACTGCGGACGGCCATCTGACGGCACCCTGCGACCCACAACGACCCACGGTCGAGCTCGGCGGCGGGGCCACCACGACGGCAACCCTGCCAGCGCAGGCCCCGACAGCGGCGGCCCCGATGACGACCGCGGACGACGAGCCGCAGATGACGACGGCCCCCGGAGCGGATCCAGGGGCCGTCGTCGCACGCGCGGGTACACCTCAGGCATGTCCAGAGGGGTTCCCCGCCTGCGACGTTTGTCTCGCGAGGACGGTTCAGATGTCGCGGTCGCCGGCGTCGGCCGCCGCCGAGGGCGCAGGCGTCTGCTCGGTCGACGCGTCGGCATCAACGGGCGTCACCTCACTGCTCGCAGGGCTTTCGACCACAGAGTCCTCCGGTGCGGCGTCCTCGGCCGCGGCGACCTCGGGGTCGGAGTCGTCGAGGTCAGAGGTGGAACGGCTCGGCAGCGCGAGCTCCACCGGGCCGCCCTCACCGTCGACGACCTTGACGTTCTCGAGCAGCAGGAAAAGCGCCTTGGTCCGCAGCACGTCGGCCATCAGCGCCTGCAGGCCCTCGCCCTGCGCGAGCTGCTGAGCGAACACGTCCGGCTGCACACCGGAGCGCTGGGCGCGCAGGAGCACCTGCTCCATCAGCTCGCCCTGGTCGATGCCGATCGACTCGGCGTCGATGACCGCGTCGAGGATGAACTGGGAGCGGATGGCCTTCTCGGCGTTCTCCCGGACCTCGGCGTCGAACTCCTCCTCGGACTTCTCCAGGGTGGCCAGGTAGCCCGCGCGATCGGTGCCGAGACTCTCCAGCTCGTGGGACAGCCGGTGCTCACGCGCCTCGACCTCGCTGGTGAGCAGCGAGTCGGGGACGGGCACATCGACCCGCTCGAGCAGCGCCTCCAGCAGCTTCTCGCGGGCCTGCCCGACCTGCTCGGCACTGCGGGTCTCACCCAGGCGGCGGCGCACGTCGCCCCGCAGCTCGTCGAGCGTGTCGAACTCGCTGGCGATCGTGGCGAACTCGTCGTCCAGGGCGGGGAGTTCCTTCTCCTTGACCCCGCGGACCGTCGCGGTGACCTCGGCGGCCTCACCGGCCTGGTCACCGCCGAGCAGCTCCGTGGTGAAGGTCCGGGACTCGCCGTCGGCGGCACCGATGATCGCCTCGTCGATGCCGGCGACGAGGTTGCCACTGCCGACCTCGTAGGACAGCCCGGTCGCCTCGGCGCCCTCGACCGGCTTGCCGTCCACTTCGGCGGACAGGTCGAGCGAGATGAAGTCGCCGTCCCGCACCACCCGCTCCACCGGCGTGAGCTGCGCGAACCGGTCACGAAGCGCCGAGAGCTGTTCCTCGACCTGCTCGTCGGTGACCTCGGTGGCATCCACGGTGATCGACAGGTCGGAGAACTCGGGCAGTGCCAGTTCGGGCCGCACGTCCACCTCGGCGGTGAACACCAACTGGCCGCCGTCGGCGAACTCGGTGATGTCAACCTCGGGGCGGGAGAGCACGTCGACCTCTTCGGCCTGCACGGCCTCGGAGTAGAGCTGCGGCAGAGCCTCCTGAACGGCCTCGTCGAGGATGACGCCGCGGCCGAGCCGCTGGTCGAGGATGCGCGGCGGAACCTTGCCCGGCCGGAAGCCCGAGACCCGAACCTGACGGGCGAGCTTGCGATAGGTGGCATCGAGCGAGGGCTTGAGCTCGTCGAAGGGCACCTCGACGGTGAGCTTGACCCGGGTCGGGCTGAGGGTCTCCTTGGTGGCCTTCACGGCGCGGCTGTCTCCTGGTACGACGTCGGACGGGGTGACACGCCGAGGCTATCGGGCTATCAGTCGGGGCGGGGAGACTCGAACTCCCGATCTCCTGCACCCAAAGCAGGCGCGCTAGCCACTACGCTACGCCCCGAGGCGTTGCCTGCTCATCCTACGGGGTAAGCTCGCATCGATCACCTCGCGGGTGTAGCTCAATGGCAGAGCCCCAGCCTTCCAAGCTGGCCATGCCGGTTCGATCCCGGTCACCCGCTCCAGTCATCCACCCCACCGCGGCCCCTCCCGGCCAAGGTCCGCGCTTCGGTCAGAAGTGAGCGTCCCGACGGTCAGAAGTGAGCGTCCCGACCCGCGTTCAGGGCCAAGCGCGGGCTCCCCGCGGGCCTGCGGACCTCGGTCGACGGTTCCACGCCTGTCGGCGCGTGGGTGCCGGCCGGCACCCCACTCTCCAACGTCAGAACGCGACCAGTTCGTGGCCCTCAGCCAAGAGATACTGGTAGCGACGGCACTCCCAGCCAGGGCGATGCCATGCGACTGATCCCGCCCGTCCTCGTCACCGTCCTTCCACCGGGGTCGGGCTCGACCTCAACGCACGCACCGGCGGGCCCGCCGGGCCCGGACAATGCGGCGCGACGCTCTGGCCACGATCACCCGCTCCAGCCACCCGCTTCGCCACCGCCGCACGCACCTGACTGCCCCTGACCGCCCCCAGGCGGACCTTGCCCACATCCAGAGGGCAGCCCGCTTCGCCCACCACATGCCAATCCGTCATTTCTCCCAGGTCGGCGCGTCGAGCCGACTGCCCCGACGCGCGCGGCGAACAGCTCGGCCCGATGGCGAGCCCGCTCCACGACTCACGGCGCAGCTTCACTCGCCGTAACCTGTCACTGTCGGAGGGAGAGCGAGTGAACGTGCGCGGCACGACCGGACCGGCTCCCGCCCGGCCTGCCAGTTCCCGCGGCTGGCTCACCCGGACCAGAGCCCGAGCGGGCATGGCGGGCATGGCGGGCATAACAGTCATGACGGCAGCTCTGACGGGATGCTCCGGTGACGGACCGCGAGAGTCACCGCCGTCCGGTCCTCCGCCGGTAACGGCGTCCGCCGGGCCCACGCACGGAACCCCGACAGCGGGTACCGATGCAGCCGGGCACCTCGTCGCCCACGCCGCGGGCTCAGTGATCACCTGGTATGCGGCGCCGTCCGAAACGAGCGCGCGCGGGCAGCTCACGAACCCGAACCAGCAGGGCGCCCCGCTGGTGTTCGCCGTGCGACGACGGCGCGACGACGGCTGGCTCCAGGTGATGTTGCCGGTGCGGCCGAACGGGTCGCAGGGCTGGCTGCGCACCGACGACGTGTGGCTGTCCCGAACCGCCTTCGCGCTCGCCGTCGACCGCACGGCGCACCGCCTGACGGTCACCCGTGACGGTCGGACCATCACCCGGCTGCCGGTGGGTATCGGCACCGGCAACACACCGACGCCGTCCGGCAGGTTCTATCTGACCGAGCTGTTGCGCCCGGCCGACCCAGGCGGGCCGTGGGGACCCTATGCCTTCGGGCTCTCCGGCTTCTCCGACGTGATCACCACCTTCAACGGCGGCGGCGGTATCATTGGCCTGCATGGGACGAACCGTCCCGATCTGGTCGGTACGGACGCGAGTCTGGGCTGCATCCGGCTCCGCAACGCCGACATCGCAGAACTGGCGGGAATGGTGCCGGTCGGTACCCCGATCGTCATCACCGGATAAACTCGCGCCATTCGTGGCGCGTGCGCGAGGATATCCCTACGCTGCTTTCATGACGGGTTATCATCTGGCCCAGGTGAACATCGCCCGCGTCAGGGCACCGCTTGCGGCCCTCACTCCGGGTGACCTCGTCGCCGGCCTTCCGGCACTCACCGAGCCAGGCGGTGAACAGCCCGGTTTCGTCTGGTCCCTGGCTGCGGCGAAGCCCCCAGCCACCATCCACACGTTCAGGCTGGGCCCGGCCGAGCAGGTTGCCGTCGTGGTGAACCTCGCCGTCTGGGAGTCGGTGGAGGCGCTGGGCGCCGCGGTGCTGTGCAGTGGCGGAAGCGCTTTTCTGCGCAGCCGCCGGGATTGGTTTCACCCCACCGAACGGTCGACGAACGCCCTGTGGTGGGTACCCGCCGGGCATCGACCTGACCCGGCGGAAGCGGAGGAACGGGTCCGGCACCTGCACGCCCATGGGCCGACGGCCACCGCGTTCACGCTGCGCCTGGCCTACCCGCCGCCGGTGGCCGCCGCGGAGGCCGCCCGCTGAGACCCGGCTATCCGAGATCTTCCTGGTCTACCCAGCCGGAGAGGATCTCGCCGAACACCGACGGGTCCTCGCCCCGGTTCCAGAACACCGTCGCCGCCTGTACCGCCACCGCGCCGGCGTGCAGGTACTCGGCGACATCCCGCCCGCCGGACACCCCGCCCGCGGCGACGAGTGCGATGTCGTCGGGCAGCAGCCGGCGCAGCTGACGGACCTGGCCAAGCGCGATCGGCTTGAGCGCCGGCCCGCTCATCCCGGCCAGCCCCACGTCCAGAACGGGTCGGTGCGCCGCGTCGACGGCGAGCGCGTTCGGGAAGGTGTTCACCGCGGTGACGAACCGCGGACCCGCCGGTCCGTGGCCGGCTGGGCGCACCACCTGGCCGAGCGCGGCGACGAGCCCCGCGAGCGCCGCCGGATCGGAGAACGGCGAGATCTTCACCCCGAACGGGACTCGACGGCCCGCGCCGGTGCTGGTGCCGTCGGGCGAGCCCGGCCCGGCCAGTGTCTCCAGCGCCGCACCGACCGCGGTACAGACCGCCGCCGTCTGCCCGGGATCAAAACAGGCGATCCGCTTCTGCGTCCCGCCGTCCCAGACGTTCGGGCAGGCCAGATTCACCTCGATCAGATCGGCTCCGGCCACGGCGACGACCTCGGCCATCTGCCGGTACTCGGCGACGTCGAATCCGGCGATGCTGACGATGAGCGGCTTGCCGGCGCCGTGCGCGAGCTCCACCATCCGTGGCAGGTGCTCGGCGTAGTAGTCAAGCCCGCGGTTGGGCAGCCCGAGGGCGTTGAGCGCGAAACCCGCGGCGGGCCAGTAGACGGTGCCCGCGTTGCCGGCCCGCGGCGCGAGGGTAATCGACCCGACGACGACCGCGGCGACGGCGCTGCGGGCGAACATCTCGACATCCCGCAGCGACTTGCAGGTCCCCGCCGCGTTCATCACCGGATGTTCCAGCGCAACACCAGCCAGACTGCCACCAGCCAGACTGCCACCAGCCGGGCTACCACCGGCCAACGCCTTCACCGCCGGGATCCGGAACCGGGCATGTCCGGCTCAGGCCTGTGCCGGCCGGGGGCGTGCCCGGCCGAGCCGGCGCCGGGACCTGTGGCGGTCGACCGCCTTCTGGTACACCTTTACCCGCAGCTCGGCGATGCGGCGCGGCTCCAGCTCCGCGGTGCCCACCCGCCCGCGCGCCCCGACAGTGGCAGCGAGCTCCGGGTCGGTCAGGAACGGCTCGAGCGCGTCCGCGAGCGCCTGCGGGTCCTCCGGCGGGACGATCGTCCCGCCCTCCCACTTCGCCACCCAGGTCGCGACTCCGGTGGTCTTCGTCGCGACGACCGGACGCCCGGAGGCCATTCCTTCCAGCCCGGCGATGGAGAAGCTCTCGAACCGGCTCGGGACGACGACGACCCGTGCCTCCTCGTACGCCTTGACGAGCTCGGGACGGCTCAGATGCCCGGCGAACCGGCAGGAGACGCCGAGCTCGGCCGCCCGGCGCTCCAGCCAGGTGCCGGTCGGCACCCCGTCGATGACGCCCGAGGACTGTCCGGCGAAGACCACCGTCGGTGAGACGCCTCGTTCCTGCAACCGCGCTGCCGCGTCGATCAGCACGTCGAGGCCCTTGCGCCATTCCAGCCGGCCGACGACGAACAGCACCGGGTCGGTGCCCTGCGGCGGGACGACCTCGGCATACGGGGAGCGGTCGAACGGGTAGGGGATGACGTCGGCGTCGGTCTTCTTCTTCAGCCAGCCGAAGTCGCGCAGCGTCGTGACGATCAGCTCGGACGGCGCGGTACGCGCGTCGGCTCGCAGCGCGGAGAACCGGTCGAGCCGGTCCGCGAGGGCACCCCGACCGTGCAGCTTGCCCTCCCGCAGGCGGACATCCATCATCGTCGGCGTGTGCAGGTGGATCACCAGCGGGACGTCACGGCGCAGGGCGGTGCGCAGCCCGCGGGTCTCGCCGTCCTGGGTCTCGATGACATCCGGACGCAGCCCCAGCCGACGCAGCCAGAACGCATAGGACACGGCCAGGAAGAAGCGCAGGGACAGCGAGTCCCGGGGGTGGTTCGCACCCTGCACCGGGCGGGCCACGCGGCCCAGGTAGCGGCCGACCGGCAGGCGCAGTAGCGGTCGCCGATGGACGAGGACACCGTCATGGTCTTCATCAGTGCGGCGGCGACCCTGCGCGCACACGATGTGCACCCGATGGCCGAGCGCGACCAGCGCGTGCGCGATGTCGTGCGTGTACACACCCGCCCCGTCCCAGATAATCGGCGGGTACTGCTCGCACAAGAAGACGATCTCCATACCCATCCCCACGGCAGCGAACTCCGGCCGGTTCACCATAGCCCCAGCCGATCGCGGCCGGGCACGGGGTTTGCGTTGCCGCGAATCCGACACACCGCTTCCGGCGACATCCGGTCATCGCCCGGATGTCGCGCCGACCTGCTACGACGGGCGTCGCTCCACGGTTTCCCTCAGGAACCGTGTGATGCCGCCAGCGCCTACCGCACACGCTTGGTCGATTGTCTCGGACTGTCAGGGACAACTGGGCGACACCTACCACTCCGGCGGCCAACCAATGTGGCATTCTCGTGGCGCCGGCCGCGATCGATCACACTTGTGGTACTGCGCATGATAATGCCAAGAAAAACGGTGCATCCTCGCCCCCCGCGCCGCGTATCCCCATCCCCCGCCGGGCCCGCGCCGTCACATCAGTCCACACCCCAACGGGTTCACCCCGGCAGGGCATGCCCATTCGGACGTAACAGTCTTATCGAGCACCGCGCCCATCGTGGCGCGGGCCCGCCCCCGCGCAGCAGCTCATCGGTCTGCCGCACGACCGTCCGCCGCGACGCGCAGGTCTACTGCCGCACCGAAGGCACTGGTCGCGCGCGCCGGCGGGAACTGCGCCACAGCCCGGAAAGCGAGTAACGCGAATCACGCGTGTCCGGCCCACACAGGGCGGCGACGCCGACCACCACCGCGAACACGGCCAGCAGCAGGAACTCAGCCATGGCGCACCACCGCCCGGGGCCGCCTGACCAGGTACCGCGCCGACCGGCTCCGCACCGGTACGAGCAGCGGTACCGCAGAAGACACTGCGGTCAGAAGCAGTCCCAGGACGACAACGGGTGCCATGAAAAGCGGTGTGAGGCCTCGATCGGTAGCGCTATCATCAAATTTCATGTCCAACGATAGCAGTACCGACCGTGTCGCGGCAGAGCTTCGTCAGCTCGCCGATGCCGGCGCCGTCGGGCAGCAGCTGCCAAGCACGCGGGCCCTGCAGGCGCGGTTCGGGGTCGGCCCGGTCACCGTGCAACGTGCGCTCGGCCGTCTGGTCTCCGAGGGACGGTTGGTAACCAGGCCCGGGTCGGGCACGTTCATCGCGGCGCGCCGCGCCCCGCGTGCCGGCGACACCGACTGGCAGCAGGTCGCGCTCGGCCCCAGCCCCGTGCACCCTTCCGGCATCGACCGGGTCGTGCATCTCGCCGCAGCGCCCGGTTACCAGCTCGGCGCCGGGTACCTCGACGCCGGCCTGCGCGCCGACACCAAGCTGGCCACCGCGATCAGCCGCGCCGCCCGCCGCCCGGATGCCTGGGCCAGCCCACCCGCCGGTGGACTGCCGGAACTACGCAGCTGGTTCGGCCGTCAGCTCGGCGCCGACCCGGATCACGTCCTGATCGCTTCGGGCAGCCAGAGCGCACTGTCCGCGACCATGCGGGCGATCCTGCCCGCCGGCCACCCGGTGCTGTTCGCTGCACCCTGCTATCCCGGGGCGCTCGGGGCCGCCCGCAGCGCCGGGCTCACCCCGATCCCGGTTCCCTGCGACGCTGACGGCATCCGGCCCGACCTGTTGCGCGACGCCTTCACCCGCACGTCCGCGCGGCTCCTCGTGATCCAGCCGACCTACACGAACCCCACCGGCACCGTGCTCGCCGCCGACCGCCGCGGCGAGGTGCTCGACATCTGCCGGGTCGCCGGGGCCTTCGTGGTCGAGGACGACTACGCCCGCTGGCTCGGCTTCGCGGGCGAGCAGCCCCCGCCCCCGCTGTTCGTCGACGACGACCGCGGCCAGGTCATCACCATCGTGTCGCTGACCAAGATCCTCGCGCCAAGCCTGCGGGTGAGCGCGGTGATCGCCCGCGGCCCGGTGTTGGGACGCATCGCGGCCATGCGGATCGTCGATGACTTCTTCGTCTCCCGCCCCCTGCAGCACACCGTCATCGAGCTGGTCAGCGGTCCCGGGTGGGCCGCGCAGCTGCGTACGGTGAGTGTGGCCCTGCGCGCGCGGTCGACCGCTCTGGTCGCAGCGGTGACCCGCGAGCTACCCGAGTGTTCCTTCGCCCGGCCGAGCGGCGGGATCAGCCTGTTTCTCCGGCTATCCGCCGGGGCGGACGAGCTGGCCGTCGTCGCGGCCGCAGCTCGCCTCGGGGTCACGGTCGCTCCCGGCCAGTACTTCACCATCGGCGAGCAGGAGGCCGCCCATCTGCGCCTGTCCTACGCCGGCATCCGCGCCGAGGACATCCCGACCGCGGTCGCCCTGCTCGCCCAGGCCCTCCACGAGTCCCCTGTCCAGTCGATCCAGACCAGCCAGACCGCCCAGACACGATGATCGCCCGCCGCCTCAGCTAGATCCGCGCGAGAGCCAGAGTCCGGTCGTCCGCGCGGGAAACGGGGCCGAGCACGTGCCGCCACAGCACCGGAAGCGTGACCGTCACGGCGACGACCATGACCGCGGCCAGCATGAACGGGAGCCGGTGATCAGCGGCGAACAACGCACCCGACGCCAGCGAGGCCAGGACCGTCGTCGCGGTCGCGACTGTCGCGAACAGGCCCTGCCCACGGCCGAGCGCACCGGCGGCCGCGCTTTCCTGGGCCAGCAGGGACTGCACGGCCGGATTGATCACCGCCAGGGCGATGCCCTCCAGGCAGCCGACGGCGAGAATGATCGACAGTGAGGGCAGCACCGGATAGCTCGCCAACGCACCTGCGCGCAGGACGCGGGAAACCATGATCAGTCGGCGCCGATCGAGGCGGTCCGCCATCCGTCCCGCCGGCCAGGCAAACAGCAGGTAGGGCAACCCGAACAGGGTGAAGGTGAGGCCGATGAGCTCCACCGACACTCCGTCGCGGCGCATCAGCAGGCTCCAGCAGGTCTCGTAGACGCCGACCGCGAACCCGTCGCTCGCGCCGACGAGCAGCAGTCCGACGATCCCGGGCGACCACAGCCCGCCCCCACACCTCCACCCCGAAAAGCGAGCTCCGGACGCTCGCGCCACCTCCTGCACGCCCCTTGGATGGAAGGAGCCGTCGCTCACTGGCACTGCCGCCCCAGGTAACACTGCCGTCCCAGATGACACTGCCGTCCCAGATGACACAGGCTCACGTGCCGCGCCGGCCACGGCCGGCAGTGCCCACAGCACCGGCAGTGAGGCCAGGATCGCCGCCGCACCGCCTATGAGGAACAGTGCGCGCATGTGCTGCTCACCGGCGACGCCACCCAGCAGCGGCCCGATCGTCACGCCCAGCAGTTGTCCGGTGAAGACCGCGCTGAACGCCCGCCCCCGCGCCGAGGGGACGACGGTGGCCGCGACCGCCGTCAGAGTGGCGACCTCGAACGCCCCAGCCCCCGCGCCCTGCAGCACCCGCAGCGCCGACGAGGCGACGACACCCTCGGCGACGAACAGACCTCCGCAGCCGGCGGCGTAGGCGGCGAGCCCGACGAGCAGCACCGGCCGATGACCATGGCGCCCGGCCATCCACCCGGCCGCGTACTGCGACAGCAACGCGCCGAGGAAGAACGCCGACATCACCACCCCGACGCCGACGGCGGAGACGTTGTGATCAGCCAGGTAGAGCGGCAGGATCGGGGCGATGGCAAAGGCGCCGAGCCACTGCAGCAGCGTCGAGCCGGCCAGCACGCACAGCAGCCGTCCCGGCGCCTCGGTCCCCGACTGTGGTCCTGACGATCCCGCCAGCCTCCCGGCGCCCGGCGGCCCCGCCTGTTCCGCAACCCCCGCGCAGTTCACGAATCGGTCCTATCCTGCATCCAGGCGCCTGGCAATCTGGATGTTCCGGACACCCAGGAGGCAAGCCCCATGACCAGCGAGATCGCGCCGAGCACACCACCGCTACCGCCCGCGCCGCCTGAACCGCCCGCGCGGGATGCGCCGTTCGAGGCGAAGATGGCGTTCTACCGGGCCGAGCACCGAGGCCGGGGCATTCGGCTGACCCATCTCGTCGGGATCCCCGGGGTCGCGTTCTCCCTGCCGCTCGTGTTCACCCGACCACGGGTCGGGGTACCGATCTTCGCCGCGAGCTGGGCGCTTCAGGTCGCCGGGCATGTCCTGTTCGAGCACAACCGCCCGGCGCTCACCCGCGGCCCGATCACCTACCAGCTGTGCGGGCTCGCCTTCTGGTGCGAGGAACTCGCCGACCTGCTCGCCGGCCGCGGGCTCAGCGGCGGGTGAGGCGGCCGGTGGGAGGCTGCGGGTGACTGCGCGACCGCGAGGTCTCCGGGCCGCCAACGCCACCCGCGCCGAGCGGTTGGGGAGCGGCGCCGATGCGGCTGACCCGCGGCTCGATGCGGCGCAGCATCAGGGCGGTGAGCGCCAGTGCCACGACCCCGATCACCACGCCGAGCGCGACATTCACCGCCCATTGCCCGGTGCTGTGCTCCCAGAGTTGGTCGGGCGGGTCGCTGCGCAGCGTCGGGTTGCCGAGTTTGGCCACGGCGTTCAGGTCGTCAGTGCTGGCCAGTGCCGCGAATCCCCAGCGCGCCGGGGCGAGGAAGCTGATCTGCTCGAAGCCGAGCCGGCCGCTCATCGAGGTCAGGCCGCCGCAGAACACCAGCTGGCCCATGGTGACCAGGACGAGGATCGGCATCGCCTTGTCAGCGTTGTCGATCAGACTGGACACGAACAGACCGATCATCATCGAGGCGAGTGCCGCGATGATGACGGCGACCAGGCATTCGACCAGCGGCGAGCCGAGCGCGACGGCTTCCGGCGGCGTCCGGCCGGTCACCGCGATCAGCGTGAACACCACGCACTGCGCAGTGGTGATCAATGTCAGAAGGATGATCTTCGAGCCGAGGTAGGCGGTGCGGGACAGGCCGATCGTGCGTTCTCGCCGGTAGATCGGCCGTTCCTTGACGATCTCACGCACGGCGTTCGCCATGCCCATGAAACAGGCGCACAGCACCAGCACCACGAGCACCTTCGTCGCGTCGGGGTTCGGTGCCTGCGGCAGCGGCCCGAGTCCGTCCGGCGCCTTGAGCACACGCGGGACGATGCCGAGGATGAACGGGTACGCAATGATCAGCCGTAGATAGGAGCGGTCAGCGAGGACCACCCGCCAATAGCGCCGGGTCAACGTGCTGAGCTGGGCGAACACGGGTTGTTGGCGGATGCTGGGCAGTTCGGGTGGTGCGCGGCGAACGGCGGGCGCCACCACGGCCGACGGCACGAAGAACTCCGAGCCGCGGAAGCGGCGGGCCATCTCCGAGCCCGGGGTCGCCTCCAGCTCCCGGAAAACGGCGGCGAACTCGCGGAAGTCCTTCTTGCCGAAGAACCGCAGCGCCCCGTCGGCCGGCCCGAAATAGGCGACATGGCCGCCGGGCGCGAGCACGAGGATGAAGTCGCACAGATCCAGGAAGAGCACACTGTGTGTGACGACGATGACAGTGCGACCGCTCTCGTCGGCCGAGCCCTCGCCGCCGCCCTTCGCGAGCCCGCGCAGCGTCTCCATCACCGACTGGTCGTTCGCCGGGTCAAGCCCGGAGGTCGGCTCGTCCAGGAACAGCAAGGACGGCCGGGTGAGCAGCTCGAGTGCGACGCTGGTCCGTTTCTTCTGGCCGCCGGAGAGCCGGTCGACCCGGGTGCCGGCGTGGGCGGAGAGCCCGAGCTGGCCGATGACCTCCTCGACGCGGGCGCGCCGCTCGTCGGCGGTGGTGTCGGCGGGGAAACGCAGCTCCGAGCCGTACAGCAGGGCCTCGCGCACGGTGAGCTGGTCGTGCAGCGGGTCGGCCTGGGGAACGTAGCCGATGCGTCGGCGAAGTTCGTCGTATTCGGAATAGAGGTCACGCCCGGCGTAGCGGACCGCGCCGCGGTCGGCCGGACGGAAGCCAGTGAGCGCGTTGAGCAGGGTTGACTTGCCCGCCCCGCTGGGCCCGACGACGCCGAGCAGCGAGCGGCCGGGCAGCCGGAAGGTCAGCTCGTGCATGAGCTGCTTGGGCCCGGCGAACACCGACAGCTCCTGCACCTCGAAGGCGACGTCGCCGGAGTCGACATATTCGATCAGCGAGTCGCCCTCGAGCTGGAACAGGTGGTGGCCGATCGCCAGCACGTCGCGCTGCAGCACCGCCGCGCGCCCGACCCGCAGGCCGTTGACGAACGTGCCGTTCGCCGAGGCGAGGTCGATGACCTCCACGCTGCCGAGCGAGATGCGCAGCTCCGCGTGGTGCCGGGAGGCGAGCAGATCGCCGACCATGATCTCGTTGTCCCGAGAGCGCCCCATCCGCATCCGGCCGGGCTTGAGCGGATGTACCCGCCGCCGGGCGTGGACCACCGCGCTCTGCGCGGTCGCCGGGTCCACCGGCCAAGCCCCGGCGGGCGCCTCGGCGCCCGCCGGTACACCCGGGCCACCCGAACCGCTCGCGCCTGCGGACCCGGCATCGAGCTCGGTGACCGGCGCCGGGGGCACCAGCGTCGAAGGCACCTGCGTCGGGATGATGCCCGAGCCGGCCTGGTTCGCCGGCGTGGCGGTGCTCGGGCCTCGGGTCGGCGCGGTCGGCGGGATCGCCGGGCGAATCGGCGCCAGCACGACCTCCGGACCGTCGGCCGCGCCCAGGCGCAGCCGCAGCTCATCCGAGATCCCCACATCGCCGACCCGGCGGCCGTCCTGCCACAGGCCGTTGGCGCTGACATCCTCGACGCGCCAACCGCTCGCCGAGGGATGCAGCACGAAGTGCCGGCGGGAGACCCGCCCATCATTGATCACAATGTCGGCCACGCGAGCTCGGCCGACCACGGCAGGGCCGTCGCCGGTGAGAGTCACCTCCCCAGCGGGAGTGTTGACTCGAAGCGGGGTCGTCCCAGGCACGAACTCGTCTCCCTCGATCGCCAGACGCACCATAGTGTGCCTGGTTCGCCGGGCAGTTCCCGGCCCCTTGGAAGACATGTCCGAAACTAGATCCTCCGGCACGCCCGTCAGTCAGCCAGGAACGCCGCCGGAAAAACCGGGCCAGATCACTCAATCAGGTATCGGGCAAAGAGCACATCGTCGAGTTGGCGGACCTCCGCGAGGCGCATCCGCGCCTGGGCGTCACGCGGGAACCGGCCCGGCCCGACGAAGGCCGGTGCGTCCGCCTCCCCGACGAACAGCGGCGCGACGGCCAGATGCAGCTCGTCGACGAGCCCTGCGGTGAGAAACGCGGTGTGCACCGAGGTGCCTCCCTCCACCAGCAACCGCCGCACCCCCCGGCCAGCAAGATCCGCCAGCACCGCCGCCACCTCGACCCGATCCACTCCCGGCAACTCCACCACCGCCGTCCGCCCCGGGAAGGTCACGCGAGCCGCCCCGGCGGCGCGGTAGACGAGGACCTCCACCGGATCGGTGGCGAACAACCGGGCGGCCGGGTCGAGGGTGCCGGACCCGGACAGCACCACCTTGCGCGGCGTCGACGCCTGGCCGGCAGCGACCCGCGCCGCCCGCCGGTGCTCGGCCCGCACCGCGAGCCGCGGGTCGTCCCGGCGCACCGTCGCCGCACCGATGAGGATCGCGTCGCATCCGGCCCGCACCTCGTCGACGCGGTCGAGGTCGGCAGGACCCGAAAGGATCAGCCGCTGGTCGGAGCAGTCGTCGATCCGGCCGTCGACCGACATCGCGCAGCTGCAGATGACGTACGGCCGGTTGCCCATGCGGCGCAGCATCGCATGGGGGGCGGTACTACGGTCATCAGCTGTGCGCATCGCGACGTGGAACATCAACTCTGCTAAGGCCCGGCAGTCGCGCCTGATCGAGTGGCTGGACCGCGCCGAGCCGGACGTGGTGTGCCTGCAGGAGACCAAGCTGTCGGACGAGGCGTTCCTCGAGCTCTTCGACGAGGACCTGTTCCGCCGTGGCTACCGGGCGGCCCACCACGGGGACGGTCGCTGGAACGGCGTTGCGATCCTGTCCCGCAGCGGTCTCGACGACGTGGTGCGCGGCCTGCCGGGCGGCCCGGGCTTCCCCGACCCCGAGCCGCGCGCCGTCGCGGCCACCTGCGGCGGTGTCCGGGTGTGGTCGCTGTACATCCCGAACGGGCGGACCGTCGAGGACCCGCACTACGCCTACAAGCTGGCCTGGCTCGCGGTGCTGCGCGACGTCGTCGCCGCGGAGGCGCCCCAGGGCCCGTTGATGGCACTGGGCGACTTCAACATCGCGCCCACCGACGCCGATGTCTGGGACATGGCCCAGTTCGAGGGCGCCACACACGTCACTCCCGCGGAGCGCGCCGCCCTGACGGAGATCACCGACGTCGGCCTGGTCGACGTCCTGCGCACCCGCTGGCCCGACGACGTCGTCTACACCTACTGGGATTACCGCCAGCTCGCCTTCCCAAAGAACTACGGCATGCGCATCGACCTCACCTTGGCGACCGCCGACGTGACCGACCGGGTCCGCGCCGTCTGGGTCGATCGGGCCGCGCGCAAGGGCACCGGCACCAGCGACCATGCCCCGGTCATCGTCGACCTGGACGAGGCCCCGAACGGCGATGTGGGCCCGATGGTTCCTCCCCCGTCGGCACGCGCCTCGTCCAAACGCCGCTGACCGAATGTCGGGGTGCGCGGGCGGACGCACCCCGACAGGCTCGTCACTCGCTCGACGTGGACTCCGCCGCAGCCGCGGTGATGGCGATCCGGGTCGCTTTCGGCTCGACCGCCGCGCCCGCGATCCGAACGGTCAGCACGCCACGCTCGTAGCCGGCCGAGATCCGGGACGCGTCCGCCCGCTCAGGGAGGCGGAACTCGCGACGGAAGCTGCCGGACCAGCGCTCACGGTGCACCCGGCCAGCACGGTCCTGCTCACGCTCCCCGCCGCGCGTGCCGCGGACCACCAGGCGGCCACGGTCGATCTCCACGACGACGTCGTTCTCGACGTCGACACCCGGCAGCTCGAGGCTGATCAGAACATCATCTCCGTCGGCAGCGACATCGGCGGACGGCACCGCCACCTCCGCGGGCGCCGCGCGGCCGGCCAGCGCCGGACGCCGGGCACCCCAGGCACTGCGGACGATCTCGTCGAACTCCCGGTCCATCCGGCCGAGCGCAGCAAACGGGTCCCACAGGTAGGTGCTCACTGAACTCTCCCTCATTGATCAGTTCGTCAGGAACGGTCCGGACGCGCCCGGTCTTCGACTTCGCTCGTCGACCCGCTCGCTCGTCAACCTGACTCGCACGCCGTTCACAGTTCATGAGTCTAGACCACTCAACCTTCGCGAGGCAAGGGTCCGCATGAGGTCTGCCTCACAGGGCAATCGGGAGTCGATCAAGGTGTTCCGCGGAACCGGCCGCAGGCCGCCTCGGCATACGGCACACAGCCCCGCCACAGCGAAACGGATCAGAATGCTCCGCGGAACCGCGTGACGGGACGGCCCGCGGGGGCGACGCACCGCAACCCACTCACCGCAACCCACTCACCGCAGCCCGGCCCCCGAGCGGGTGACCGCAGCAGGGTCAGGAATACCGCGGGAGGCCCTCTCGCAACGCTGGGCGACCCGCCGCCGGATGACCCGGACACGCCGGGGGCGGAATACCGGACAGTCACCCGGAATCGCTGGCATCAGAAGTTCTTTGGATCTCGAATAAGAGATCGGCTAACCGACACTTCCGTAAGGTTACGAGGGGTGGCAATATCTTAGACAGACGATCGTGATATAAAGGCGCACGCCACGCGGGGGGCACGACCGCGGGGTGAGCCGTTCACGTAGGTCCGGTGGAGGGGCCGGGCACTGCGCGGTTTCCCTGATGCCGTCCGGACGGCCACCTCCGAGACGTGCCGCCCGTCATCGGTCGAGCTGGGGGTGTGGCTGTGTGGCCATGTGGCCGTATGTCACCCGTGACGCGCGAATAGCGTCGGCGACGCTGAGGACGCCGGCAGCGGACAGGACGAGGGAGTGGCAGTGAACGAAGGTGATCGGCGCGCAGCTCTGGCGGTCGCGTCGCCAGGGGGCGACTCCTTCTCGATGGTGGACCTCGACACGCTGCCCGACTCGGTGGTCAGCCGTTTCCGCGAGGTCGCGGCCCGCCTCCCGCAGACTCCCGCGCTGGTCTCCCCTGGGGTGTCCCTGACGTTCGCCGAGGCCGACCGGCGCACCGACGACATCGCGGTCGCGATCCTGGGCCGGCTGGACGCGAGCGAGGTCGGACCGGTCGCCACCCTGCTGCCCCACGGCGTCGCCGGGCTGCTCGGCGTGCTCGCCGCGATGAAGACGGGGCGGCCGGTCGTCCCGCTCGACCCGATGGTCCCGCCGGAGCGGATGGCGCAGATCATCCGGCAGGCCGGCTGCGTCGCCCTGATGACCGACCTCGGCGACGCCACGGTCGACCGGTCGGCGGTGGGGCTCGGCCCGGTGGACGCCGGCTGGACGGACCCGCCGACCGCACCGCACATCGACGCACGTCCGCTGCTGGACCTGCTGGCCGATTCCAGCCCGCGGCTGGTCCTGGATCTGGCCGCCGCGGCCAGCGACGGATCGGAATGGATCACGGCGAATGGCACGGACGCCGTCTGGTGGCCCGAGCCGGGCATCGACGAGCCTGCGTGTGTCGTGTTCACCTCCGGCTCCACCGGCACACCCAAGGGCGTCGTGTGGACACACGGCACGTTCCTGAGCGAGGCGTATGCGGGTGCCGCCCGGCTCGGGTTCGCCCCGGGTGACCGCGTGGCGCTGGTGTTGCCCTACTCCTTTGCCGCCGGCATCACCGTGGTGGTCTTCGGCCTGCTCAACGGGGCCGGGCTGTACGCCTACGATCCTCGCTCGGCAGGACTGCGAGGCCTGGCTGACTGGATCATCACCCAGAACCTGACCGCCCTGCCGACCACGCCGTCCTTGCTGCGGGCCCTGCTGGGCGTGCTCGAGGCGGACGAGGCCCTGCCGGACCTGCGGGTCGTCACCACCTGCGGGGAGGCCACCTACGGGCGCGACATCGTCGCGTTGCGGCCGCATCTGTCCGCGATCTGCCTCTACACGAACTGGACCGGCGCCTCGGAGATCGCCTCGCTGGGCTTTCATGTGATCCCCGCCTCGGCACCGGTGCCGGAGGGGACGATCCCCGGCGGGCGGCCCGCGCCCGGCAAGGAAGTCGTTCTGCGCCGCGAGGATGGGTCGGTCGCCGCGCTCGGCGAGGTGGGCGAGGTCGAGGTGACCTCGGCGCACCTGTCGGCCGGGTACTGGCAGAACCCAGAGCTGACCGCCGAGAAGTTCACTCCGCGCCCGGATGGCCGAACCACCTGCCGCACCGGCGACCTCGGCCGGTTCGAACCGGACGGCACCCTGGTGCTACTCGGGCGGCGGGACGCGGCTGTGAAGATCCGCGGCTACCTGGTCGAGCCGAGCGAGGTGGAGGCGGCCCTGCTGCGCTCCCCGGAGATCGCCGAGGCGGTCGTCACCGCCGTGACCGACCCCGGCGGCCCGGCCCGGCTGATTGCTTACGTCGTGCCGGCCGTGCACGGCAACACGCTCTCACCCGCACGGGTCCGCCGGGCGCTGCGCGAACGGCTGCCCATCTGGATGGTGCCGGCGACGATCGTGCCGATCGCGGGGATGCCCCGCAACGAGCGCGGCAAGGTGGACCGCGGCGCGCTGCCGCCGCCGCCCGCGGCGCCCGCGATCTCCAAGCGGCCCCGCACCCAGTGGGAGATCGTCGTCGCCGACATCTGGACCCGGGTGCTCGACCTCGAGGAGGTCGGCGTCGGTGACGACTTCATGGAGCTCGGCGGTGACTCGCTCGCCGCCAACGAGCTGCTCACTCTCGTCCAGGAGAAGCTCGGTCTGTCCCTGCCATCGTCCACGCTGGTCGACTCGCCCACACTGGGTGCCTTCGCCCACGCGGTCTCCCTCGCCCAGCAGGCCGGCCCGCGTCACCCGACCGTCGTGCCGCTGCGGACCACGGGATCGCGCCCGCCACTGTTCTGCTTTGCCGGGGCCGGCGCCCTGGCCCTCGGTTTCCACTCGCTGGCTCGCCGGCTCGGCGACGACCAGCCCGTCTACGCCATCCAGGCACATGGTCTGGAGCGGCGCGGCTTCCCGGACTGGAGCGTCGAGAAAACCGCGCGGCGCCATCTGGAGGTGATCCGGCTGCTGGCACCGCGTGGTCCGTACCTGCTCGCCGGGCACTCGCTGGGCGGCCTCATCGCGATGGAGATCGCCCAGCAGCTGGCGGCGGCCGGCGAGGAGGTCGGTTTTCTGTCCATCATGGACACCTACCTGCCGGCCTCACTGCGCATGGACGCGGCCGCGGAAGCCACGCCCATGCCCACGCCCGCCGCTGCCAGGGACGACCAGGAGCACGCCAGCAACTACCGTCGCCGGCTGGCCCGTTTCACCCAGCGTCTACTGCCGGAACAGCGGGCGAACTTCACCAACCTGGCCACTTTGAAAAAGATGGTGCAGATTCCGCTGACCGGTGTCGTGCAGTTCGACGGGCTCGAGCAGTTCGACGTGTTCTTCAATCACGGCCGGCTGCTGGAGCGTTTCTACCGGCCCCGGCCGTGGGCCGGTAGAACACTGGTCTACCGCTCGGCCGAGAACCCGGATCCGGAAAGCGCCTGGTCGACATACCTGACTGGGAGCCACGACACCCATTATGTCCCCTGTGAGCACTTCTATCTCCTCCGCGAGCCACACGTGATCAGGATTTCCGAGCACTTCCGGGAGGAGATCGACCGCGTCGTCGCCGAGCAGGCCAGGCGGGGCTGAGGCCGAGATGTCACCTCTTGTCGACGGTGTAACTGACCTGGACGTCGGTGAAACCAAGCGCACCGAGTAGACCGCGCAGCATCGCCGTCGTGTTCTTCTTGCCCAACTCGGTGACCTGGTTGTCGGTTTTCGCCGCCTCCGTCATCTTCGTCGAGGCCGTCTGGTAGAGCTTCTTGTCGCTGCCCACCCCGCCGAGCAGCCCGCCGACCCGGTCCAGCGCGCCGCGTTGACGGGCGACCACGTAGCTGTGGTTGAGATCAAGCTGCGGCGTCGACAGCGTCGGGGTCGGCAGGTTGATCGTCACCGAGCGCCGGTCGGGCGAGACGGTGACGGCGCCTTTGTCGAGGTGACCGAAGTCGACCATCGAGTCGACCGTGCCGACCCCCACGAACAGGGTGCGCTCGCCCTTGAGCGCGGACGGGATCCACTTGGTGTCGTCCTCCAGATCGACGACGACCTCGAAGTGAGCGCCGGCCGCGTGGTATTCGCTGAGGTCCTCCAGCGAGCGCAGCACCGCCGGTGAGCTTCGGTCGATCGTCCGTTCCTTGAACGGGTTGAGACTGGGCCGCCAGCCGGCCACCACGGCGATCAGGCCGACGACGAGCACGGCGAGCAGCAGGACGGAGATCAGCCGCAGCGGGCTGAAACCAAGCCTGGGCAGCCGCATGGACCGCCGGGCGGTCGGCGGCGTGGGGGTGGGCTGGGGCCGCGTGGCGGTCTGGGGCCGGTCCGTACCGGACTCGTCGTTCATAGTTGTTGATGTACCCGAAAATCCTCCCGGTCACGCCCCGACCAGGTGCATCGTCGGCGTCACGACACCGCGGTCAGGCCCCGGTGTCGGCCTTGACGGCGGCGCCGGTCACTCGCTGGTTCGACCAGGCCAGGATGATCGCGGTCCGGTCGTCGTCCTGCTGCCCCGGGGCGTGCCGGCGCACCGCGTCGAAGGCCCCGTCGAGCAACGCCACCGGATCACGGGTGGGATCCCGCAGGACCTCGGCGATCAGCCGGTGCACGCCAAACTGACGACCGCCGGCATCCCGGGCCTCCACCAGCCCGTCGGTGTAGGCGATGAGCACATCGCCCGGCTCCAGGTGGATCGTCCCCCTCTGCCAAGCCCCCGGCACCGCCACCAGGCTCGACATCAGCGGACCGGTCGGCGGCAACCGAACGATCTGCGCGGCGCGGGAGACCGCCCCGAACACGGTCCCCTTCGCCTGACGGTGGACCTGCCCCCCGCCCCCCTCGGCCTCGACTCTCCCGGCCTCGACTCCAGCAGCCTCGACCCCGGCAGCCTCGGCTCTCTCGACATCGACGATCGGACGCGCCGTACGGCCCACCGACGCCTCGGGTTCCCCCTGGCGAGCCGGCGACGGCGGCTGCGACGATCCCGGGGCGGCCGGCACCGTCACGGCGGTGGACGACGGATCTCGTACGGGCTCCGGACGAGAGGCAGGCGCCGGATGGAGGGCGGGTGTCTGCTGCGGGGCTCGCGATGGATACGTGGGCGTCAGGGCGGGGCCCGGGCGGCGCAGGAGCAGGGTGTCGGGGTGCCCGGCGTTAACGTAGTGCAGCTCCCCGGTGCGTGGATCGATCACGAGAATGATCGCGGTGGCGAACATCTCGTCGGTGTCGCCGAGGTTGTCCACCACCCACTCGGGCACGGTCGCGAGCGGCCCACCGTTGGTCAGCGCCGCGTCCAGCAGCTGTTTGAGGCGCAGAGCGAAGACACCGGCGGCGGCGCCATGACCGGAGACGTCGCCCACGATCACCGCGACCCGGCCGTCCGGAAGGTCGAGGGCGTCATACCAGTCACCCGCGAGCTCGCCCTGGGCCGGGTCGACCCGGCCGTGCAGGACCACGTCGCGGGCCCGCAGCACCGATGGAGTGAGCGCGTCACGCAGCGCGATGACGGCGGGGCCCTGCTGGGCCAACGCCTCGAAGGACCGCTCGTTCTGCCGGACCAGGCGGACGAGCTGGGCACGCATCGTCTCGACGTCGGCGGCCAGCGCGACGATCTCCGCCGGACCCACCGAGGGGATCCGGGTGTCGTAGCGTCCGGCCGCCACCGCGTTGACCGATCGCTGCAGGGCGCCGATCGGACGCAGCAACCACCGCCGGGAGGCGGTCAGCACCGTCGCGAGGACGACCAGGATGATCACCATGGCGCTGGCGAGCGAGCTGAGCAGCAGCACGGCGGCGGTCTCGAGCTGCTGGGAGGCCTGGACCTGCTCGCGGTCGATCCCAGTCGCGAGCTTGGCCACCGCGGAGCGCAGCCTGTCGAAGTCGCGCCGGGCGCTCTCGCGAACAATGTCCGCGGCGCCGGCGACGTCCCCCCGAGACATCGCGGCCAGCTCCGGACGCACCACCTCGCGCCGCCAGGTGGCGTAGGCCGTGCCGATCCGCGCCCGCTGGGCGCGCAGCTCCGGGAAGTCGGTGAGCAGCTCGTCCAGGCGGGCCGTGAGCGTCGGAATCACCCGGTCGGAGACATCGAACGGCGCGAGGAAGCCCCGATCGCGGGTCACGATGTAGCCACGCAGCGCACTTTCCTGGTCGACGTAGCCCGCGAGCAGCAGCGCGGTGGTCGTCGCGGCGGGGTCCAGGTGCCGACCGCGATCGGTCGCGGCCTGCCGCGACCTCCAGCCGGAGATCACGGCGAGCACGAGCATCACGACGATGGCGACGCTGGCGACCAACGTCAGCACCCGAAGGCCACGCCGCAGGCCAGCGGTCTCGCTCACCCGAGAATTGTCGTCCACCCGTCGTGGCGCCGACCTGGCGGGGCCACGACCTGACCGATCCCGGACACTTCACCCGACCAGCCCGGTCACCGCGCCGCCAGCCGCCGGCCGATGCCAGCCCGAGCACCGAGGCCGCATCGCCGCCAGCCACGGTCCCTTTGCCCCGAAACGAGACTGTCCGCGTTATCACGATTCCGCAGGAAATACGACTATGTGTCACATTCCCTTTTTCCGGAGGGGTAGCCCGATAATGCGCTATATCAACAGCCGATAACCCCCTGCGGGATACACCCTTCGCTCGATCTGAATTGCCGAGCGCGGACAGGGTAGGTCACAGGCAGGAACCTGGGCTGTCAGCCGCTCGTTGCCATACGTGGACGCGCGCCCTGACACGGTCATTCCTGAACTGTGCGGCCCCGGGCTACGGGGCCTGAACTGTGCGGCGCGGTGTCGAATTCCCGGGGAGCACGCAACGATGACCTTTGTCTCGCCCGCCAGGACACGCCGAGCCACAAGCTCGGCCCGGTCCGACGCGGCGATCTGGACCCGCGGCCTGACGAAGAGCTACGGAACGCGCCGCGCGGTCGACCACCTTGACCTCCAGGTGCCACGCGGAGCGCTGTCCGGATTCGTCGGGCCGAACGGAGCCGGCAAGTCCAGCACGCTGCGGATGCTGCTCGGACTGATCCGTCCGTCGGCCGGACGTGGATACGTGCTCGGCCGGCCGATCGGCCGGCCCGACCGCTATCTGCACCGGGTCGGCGCGATGATCGAGGGCCCGACGTTCCACCCGGGGCTCTCCGCCCGCCGCAGTCTCGAGCAGCTCGCGACCCTGCGTGGCCTCGGGGGGGGGGGGGGGGGGGGGGGGGGGGGGGGGGGCGGCCGGGGGGGGGGGGGGGGGGGGGCGGGGGGGGGGGGGGGCCCCGCGCCCGCCCCGGGTCTCCA
>NZ_JALKFZ020000038.1 GCF_023243075.1 Frankia sp. AiPa1
GCCATACGGGATCAGACTGGCGCAATCCGCATCTCCTCAGTGCGCAACCCTATGACGAGCTGTGCGCATCTGCTAACTGAACGGACCGGGAGAGGCCGACAACCGACCGCCGGCACGGGAGACGTCACGCCGTGTGGTGGCGGTGGGTGTGTGTTGCGGGGAGGGGTTCGGCCCGCGCGGCCCGCCGGGGGCGCCGTCGTGGTGTCGGATGACGGACTACACGCCGCGCCGATCGGCAACCGGAAATGCACCTAGAGTAACAACAGTGACGGTGCGAGGTCGATCAGTGACCGGATTTAGGGCAATGCTACGGGGCGCGGTGGCGGTGATGACGCTGACCGCCACGGCCGGGATAGCCACGGCCGGGATGGCCACGGCCGGGGTGGGACCCGCGGCGGCGACGGCCCGGCCGGGGGTGGCGCGAGCGGCGGCGCGCCTCGTGCTGCCCCGGCCCACCGGGACGTACGCCGTCGGCCGGGACACCCTGCGCCTGATCGACTCCACCCGTCACGACCCGTGGGTGCCGGCGGCACCCCGGGAGGTGATGGTCGACGTCTACTATCCGGCCTCCGCCGCCGACGGAACCCCGGCCCACTACGCCAACCCGGACGAGATCCATCTGTACCTGGCCGCGCTCGGCCTGGCGGGAGCGCTGTCCGCCGACGACATCGCCGCGATGACGATCAGCAGCCGCACCGGGGCGCCGGCGGCGGGCGGGCACCATCCGCTGGTGCTGCTCTCGCCGGGGCTCGGGGTGGGCCGGCGGTCCCTGACGGGTCTGGCCGAGCAGCTCGCCAGCGACGGTCTGGTCGCGGCCACCGTCGACCACGCCTACGAGTCCGTCGGCACCCTTTTCACCGGCGGCCAGCCCGGCGGCGCCGCGGCGGCCGGTCCGTCGCCAGGCGCCGGGCGACCCGGCGCGCAGGCCTTCGCGGGACCGGAGCCCTCCGGGCGGAGATCCGCGGGTTCGGCGTCCGGCGCGCGGATGCTCACCTGTGTTGCCTGCGACCGCATCCGCACCTCCGTCGACCATGCCGCGGCGGTCCGCACGCGCGTCGCGGACCTGTCGTTCGTCCTGGACCGGCTGATCGGCCCGCATCCGGCGTGGCGCGGGTCGGCGACGATCGACCCGACGCGGATCGCCGCCGTCGGGCACAGCCTCGGCGGGGCGGCCGCGGTCGCGCTGCTCGCCCACGACCGGCGGGTGCGGGCCGCGGTCAACCTGGACGGCACCCTCGGTGAACCGATCGCCGCCGGCGGGCTGCCCGGGCGGGCCGTGCTGCTGCTGGGCGCCACCGCCGACCATCCCGGCCCGGCCTCGGGACGCGCGGGTTCGGGCACCGGCGGCGCCCACCGGACCATCACGCCAGCAGGTGCCGGTGACAGTCCCGCGGGGGCGGCCGATGACCCGGACGCCGACGACCCGACGTGGGTGGCCGCGTGGGCGCGACTGCGGGCCCCTCGACTGTGGTTGGACGTCGACGGCGCCGACCACTTCAGTTTCACCGACGACCCGGTGATCGCCGACCAGTTCCCCGCCCCACCTGCCCCACCCGCCCCGGCCTCCCCGGCCACGCCGGCCTCGGCCGGCTCAGCCTCCGTGCCGGCGCTGTCCGGCAGCCGGGCTCTGCAGATCACCCGCGCCTACGTGGACGCCTTCGTCACCCGCGCGCTGACCGGGCGCCCCGAGCCGCTTCTCGACGGCCCGAGCCGCACCTATCCCGACGTGCGCGTCATCGGCCACTGACCCGCGTCCACGCCCGGTCCCGACCGGGCGTGGACGGTGCGGGCCGGGCGCGGGCGGACGGTCAGGGGCGGGCCCGAGCGAGCAGGACGGCGCTGGGCAGCGTGTCAACCTCGTCGGCGTCGCGCAGCAGCCGGGCGGTCTCGACGAACCCGGCGCGGCGCAGCAGCAGCGCGACCCGGTCGGGTGGCCAGCGATGCGAGGGGGCGACCCGGTGGGCGTGCGGCTGGGGCCCGGTGTCGGCGACCTCGGTGGTCTGGAAGGCCAGCAGCAGCTGCCCGCCGGGCGCCAGCACCCGGCGGAACTCGGCGAACAGCCGCGGGACCGTCCCCGGCGGCAGATGAATCATCGAGTACCAGGCGACGATGCCCGACAGCGTCTGCGCGCCGAACTCGAGGCGGTGCATCAGCCCGACCTCGAACGTGAGACCCGGATAGTCCCTGCGCGCCCGGTCAATCATCGCCGTGGACAGGTCGACGCCGACCGCGGCCACATCGAGGCTGTGCAGATGGGCGGTGATGTGCCCGGGGCCGCAGCCGACGTCGGCGACCACGCCGGGACTGCCGGTCGCCGCGCTGTGCTCGGCGACGAGCTCGGCGAACGCGCCGAACATCGCCCGCTCCAGCGGCCGGTGCGCCAGCGACCCGGAGAACATGTCGGCGTAGAGGTCGGCGACCGCGTCGTAGGCGTCGCGGGTACGGCCCAGCATCGCCTCCTCCCACCCTGGCCCGTCCTGCCGTGGATCCCCAGGGGTCGGATCGCCGAGGGCCGGATCGCCAGGAGCCGGATCGCCGAGGGCCGTGCTCCCGATGGCCGTCTCGCCCGCGGCGAAACCGTTCGTGGTCACGTCCGCGGCGGCCAGATTGGCGGCGGCCAGATTGGCGGCGGCCAGATTGGCGGCGGCCTGATCGGCGTCACGCGGGTGTGGGCGCTGCGGGTCGGGGGCGCCGTCGTGCGCGTGGCCCGGCTGATCCACCGGTTCGTCCTTGCCCACCGCGTCGTCAGGTGTCGTGCTCATGGCGGCGCAGCATAGCGGTTTGTTGATCTCCGGGCTGGCGGGGGAGTCGGGGTGGCACCCCCGGGCCCACACCCGTCCACGACACCCTCGATGAAGCGCCACCACAGGGACACGCCCACGCCACACAGCCCCCGATGACACGAACCGCACATGCCGGCGGGCCCCGTCCTGGTGCTAGTTGTGCTCGCCTCTGACCGCGTGCTGGGGCGCGACGCCGTCGGGCCGGTAGACCCGTGTGGGCGGGCCGGACGGGTCGGTCCCCAACGTGTTGCCGCACCGGGTGGTGATCCAGGTGGCGAAGGTGTTCGGGTCCATCGGGGGCCGCCAGCTCTCCAGGTCGTAGGTGTCCCCGGTGGCGTAACCCCCACCGCGGGAACGGACCTGGGCCAGCGCCTGGTGGCAGGCGAGCTGCTCGTGCAGGCTGTCGGCCCTGCGCGCGCCGCCGAGGTCGCCGACGCAGCCCTGGATCGCGCTCCACAGCGTCCGGGTCGTCGCGTCACGCGGGGCCTTGCGGGAATCGGCCGAGGGCCGCAGCGAGATCCGGAACACCCCCGTCGACCACTGTTCGACGACGATCTCCTCGACGTCGCGTCCCGCCCCGCAGTACGGCGGGGTCGCACCGCCAGCCGGCTGACCTCCCGTGCCGGCGGAGGAGGTGGGGTGCGACGGCGAGGCCGGCCGCGACGCCGAGCCGCCCGACGACGACGACGCGGCGGCACTGGTCACGGTGGGGTTGACCTCGGTGACGGTGACCCCGGCGCCGTCGGAGTCGTCCCCCTGCGCATCACAGCCCGCCAGGACCGCCCCCACCAGCACGACTACCACCACCAGCACGGCCGCGAAGCCGCTTGCCCTCGCCGCCCGCGCCGGGGCCCACCCTGCCGTGAGTGTCCGCACGGGTTCCAAGAGTAGGACGGCCCGCGCCGGTAGGCCGGATGGCCATGTGGTGAGGCCCGTATGCCGCCGGCCTCCCGGTTTCCCGACCGCCTGCTCGCGCCCGCCCGTCCACGGTCCGGATCAGCGGCGCAGGGCCCGGTCGCGGCCGCCGACGGCGCGCCAGACGAGCAGCACCACAATGCCGCCCAGGATCGACCCGACGATGCCGGAGGGCTGCAGCGCACCGTCACCGAGATCCTTGTCGAACAGGACGTAGCCGAGGAAGCCACCGACGAACGAGCCGACCACACCGAGCAGGATCGTCGCGGAAATGCTCATCGGGTCACGCCCCGGCACGAGCAGACGGGCAAGCGCGCCCGCCAGCAGACCGAGGATGATCCAACTGATGAGGGTCCAGAGCATGACAGGGACCTCCGACAAGCTGATCATCAGCATCGGGGCGACGGCTGATGATCGACGACTGGATGGATCCGGATGTACCCACCGGCCTGCCTGACACAAACCCGGCATCCATCGTCAGCCAGCCGACAGCTCACCCCAGACCCCAGACCCGGACTCCACGCCCCGACCCGTCGGCGGACGGGGCCGACACCCGACCGACCCTGTCCTCCGATGCGGGGTCAGCGTTCTCCGATGCGGGGTCGCAGGCCGCCGCCACGCGGCCATCGTCACGCTCCGCGACGAAACTCCCGCAGCCAGACCGGACCGAGATCCAAACAGGTCGTTGTGGGGACGTTCATGTCCGAAATGCCCCCCACGGCGACCTGGATAGCCGGATCTTGCCCTGCCGCCCAGTGCGGAAGGTGACGATCCCGGGGACCTGGGCGCTTCCCCTGGTGGGATGCGCGGGAAGGCCGCCGCCTCGCCGGCAGCCGGACGCGCGGCCGGGACCGGCCGGTCCCACGTCACGTCGAAACTCGGCACCGGGCCATCTCCGCCGGAAGAAGAGGAAGGAAGAAGGAAAAAAGGGGCAGCAGGGGGAAAGGAGAACTCAGCGGATCGCGAATCGGCGGGAGGCAGGCCGCCATGACCGGGGCAGTGGTGCCAGGTGCTCGGCGGCCAGGGCGATGGCGAGCAGGTCGGTCTCGTGGCCGGGACGGGCGACCAGCTGCAGGCCGACGGGTTGCCCGGCGTCCGTCCAGCCAGCGGGGATGCTCACCCCGGGATGCCCGGTGATGTTGAAAGCCCAGGTCAGGGCGACACTCATCGTCTCCCCCGGGCCGTCGTGGCCGTGCGGAGGGTTCGGTGTGCTCGGGGTGGCCAGCAGCTCATGGCCGGCGAACACAACCTCGAGTGCCTCGTGCAGCGCGGCCCGGGTCCGCCGCGCCTCACCTGTGTTCCCCGTCCCCGGTGCCGGGGCGCGCAGCGACATCCAACAGACAGCCGGGTCCGGCAGGCGCACGGTGGCGTCGGTGAGGGTGAGCGCACCGGCGGCGGCCAGACGTCGCAGCTGGGCGCGCGCGACGGCGGCGATCGGTGCGGCCGTGGCGGCGAATCCCAGCGTGGCCGACCAGGTCACGCGCGGCGCACCGCCCGCGTTCGCCGCACCGCCCGGGTGGGTCACCGCGTCGAGGTAGGCGGCGGCGTCGAGGGCATGGCGGGCCAGCACGCCGGGGGCGGTCAGTCCGGCGCGGTCGCGGGCGGGCAGACGGCCGGTGGTCAGCTTCAGGCCGAGCACCGCGCACCACGCCGCCGGAATGCGGATCGAACCGGCACCATCACTGCCGGTGGCCAGCGGGACGAACCCGGCGGCCACCGCGGCGGCCGACCCCGCTGACGAGCCACCCGGGCTCCAGGCGGGATCGTGCGGGTTGCGGGTCGGGCCGCGATCGGTGTGCCCCCAGGTCTGCCAGGCGGTGCCCGGGCCGGGCACCGCGGTGGCGCCGACCGGCACGCAGCCCGCCGCGACCAGGCGCACCGTCTGCTCCGCGCACAGCCCTTCGCTGGCCTTGACCCCCAGCGGCACCCCCGCAAGCGGCAGCCACTGCCCGGCGCGGACCCGGCGGTCCACCTCGGCGGCGCAGGCGAAGGCATGCTCGGGCCACAGCTGCTGGAACGCCCGCAGCTCACCATCGCGGGCCGCGATGCGCGCGAACGCGGCGCGCACCTCATCGTGCGCCGACCGTTGCCCGCTACGCACCCGCGCGGCGATATGCACCCCGGCAAGCCCGCCGTCCACCGCCGATGCGCGCACCGGCCAAGCGTAGGCGGCGCCCCGCGCCCGCGTCGAGGCGCCAGCGGGTGGGACGACGCGGTGACGGCGCCGCGAGGCGGCTACCTTGCCGCCACCACCACCACCACCGCCACCGCCACCACCACCGACGCCCAGCCCAGCAAGGTACGGGGCGCTCGCCCGCACGGTGTCGACCGAGGCCGCGCACCGGGCCCGCCGCTCCGCCCGCCCCGCCGGAGATGAACGGACAGTGGGCAGGCGGTGCGCGGGCAGTGGACGGACAGTGGACGGGCGGCGGACGTTGGGCGGCCGGTCGGCCACGGAGATCTGACGATCATGCGCGGGGCCATCCTGTGGCCGAACGCATGCCGGTCTGCGCGGTCGTGGTCGTACCATGCTTGGCAGGGCCACGTCCGGAAGGGATGTCCTGCACGCCCGGCGTCCGGCCTGTTCCGACATGTGCATCGCGGCCCGGCCCAAAGGATGGTTGTCGTGGGAGACATCGGCGCACCCGAACTGCTCATCATCCTTGTGGTGATCATGGTGCTCTTCGGCGCGAAGCGGCTGCCCGACGCGGCCCGTTCCTTCGGCCGCTCGCTGCGGATCTTCAAGTCCGAGGTGAAGGGCCTGCACGAGGACGACAAGCCCGCGGCCGAGCCCGTGTCACCGGCCCAGACTCCCGCGCCGGCCCCGGCAGCCGTGGCGGCCCCCATAGCCGTGGCGGCCCCCGCCCCAGCCGTGCCCGTCACGGCAGTCCCGTCCACCCCGGCGCAGCCGGCCACGGTCACCCAGAACGGATCCACCCCCTCCGCCTGAACGGGCGAATCCCCGCTACGGTCCTGGCATGAGCACCAGAGCCAGGGCAACCGGCGGCACCGCGAAGATCGGTGAGGCGCCCACGCGGATCGCGGCGGCGCAACCCGGCGGGCTCGACCCGGACGGGCAGGCCGAGCGGCTGCATCGCCGGCACGCGCCGACGGCGGCGGCGTTCACCGAGGTGCACACCCACTGCCGGATCGTGTGGGACCTCGCCGCGAGCCTGCTCTCGGCGGGAGCCGCGCCCGGCGCCGACGTCACGCTCGTGCGTACCGGCGCACTGCTGCATGACATCGGCGTCTACCGGCTTTACGACGCCTGCGGACAGCTCGACCACGCCCAGTACCTACGCCACGGGATCCTCGGCCACGACCTGCTGGCCGGCGAGGGGCTGCCGGCGCGGATCTGCCGGTTCGCGTCGTGTCACACGGGTGTCGGGCTGACCCGCGCGGAGATCGAGGCCGGCGGACTGCCCATCCCACCCGCCGACTACCTCGCCGAAACAGTCGAGGAACGCCTGGTGATGTACGCCGACAAGTTCCATTCGAAGAGCCGGCCGGGCAGTTTCCTCACCGCGGCGGCCTACCGGGCGTCGCTGCGCCGCTTCGGCGCGGACAAGGTCGACCTGTTCGACGCGCTCGGCGCCGAGTTCGGCGTGCCGGACCTGCCGGCGCTCGCCGCCCGCCACCGCATGACCATCCACGACGGCTGACCTGCCCCCCGGCGGGCCGAGGTGATCAGCGGCGTCAACTCGATCGCACCTGACCATGGATGATCGTGTCGGATGGGCGTGGTGTCGTGTAGCCGACGTTGACCGCGATCAAGGCGTGGCCATGGGGATCGCGGGCCCGGCATGTCCCTGTCTGCCGGCGAATCGCGCCATGTGCGGCGCCGTCGCCCGGTCGTCCGCTGCCCTCGATGCTGAGCTCCCACATCGATGTGAGGAGTGTCGCTCGTGAAATCGAGACCGATGGGTCGCGCCGCCGTCCTGCTCGCCGGCGCCTCGATGGCCGTGGTGGTGGGCGCCGCCAGCGCCACGGCGGCCGTGGACCTGCCCCGCCCAGCAGACGGCCCCGTCCATGGACCTGTCTGCGGCCGGGACGGCTGTGTGTCCTGCGTGCACGGCCCCGGTATTCACCCGACGTACTGCGTCGTGCGCGATCCGCCGCCGCGCGGCCCCTGGGACCGCGGCGGGCACGCCGGCTGGCCGCACCGCTGGTCGCGGTAGGACGGACCCGCCCGCGGCGCGAGGCCGGCCGGGCACGGCACCCGCGTACCGCCGCCGCGTACCGCCGCGGCGCGCCGCCGGCGGATAATGACGACGGTGAGCATCAGGCCAGCAGGTGACGAGCCCGACGCGTCGCGTCCGACCTGGCCCATGTCCCCCTGGCCCCTGTCCCCGGACATGCCGTCGGCGGCGCACCCGGGCGCGGGCGGCGATGTGCGGATCGCGGCGCCGGGTATGGGCGCGGCGGGGGAGGTCGCAACGCCGCCCGCGCCGGCCACGACGCAGGCGACGGCGTTCACGCTGGTGCCGCAGCTCGCCGAGCGGGCCGGGGACTACGCGCGGGCGTCGCGGGCGAGTGCGACGTGGCGCGCCTACGACAGTGACCTGCGCCAGTTCCGGGCCTGGTGCGCGCAGCAGCCGGGGGGCCCGCAGGCGATCCCGGCCGCCCCGTCCACCGTCGCCGGCTACCTGGCGGCGCTCGCCGACGCGGGCTACCGGCCCACGACGATCCGCCGGCGGATCGCGGCGATCTCGGTCGCCCATCAGCTCGCCGGGTATCCAAGCCCCACCCGCGCCCCACAGGTCAGCGCGGTGTGGGACGGGGTGCGCCGCACCCTTGGGATCCGCCCGGACCGCAAGAGGGCGCTGGACACCGAGCTGCTCGCCCGCGTCATGGCCGCCTTCGACGCCCCGCCCGAGCCCGAGCCCCCGGCCGCCGACCTACGTGACCGGGCGCTGCTGCTCGTCGGGTTCGCCGGCTGCCTGCGTCGCGCCGAACTCGTCGGCCTGGACGTCGCCGACCTCGACGAGACGCCCGACGGACTCGTCGTCCATGTCCGCAGCTCCAAGACCGACCAGGAAGGCGCCGGCGCGCTCGTCGGCATCACCTACGGCTCGCACCGGGCGACCTGCCCCGTGCGGGCCTGGACGGCGTGGGTCCGGCGCGCGCGGCTCAGCGAAGGCCCGGCGTTTCGCGGCATCAACCGGCACGGCCAGATCGCCGCCACCCGGCTGCACCCGGGTTCGGTGGCCCGCATCGTGCAGCGCCGGGTGGCCGCCGCGGGCCTGGACCCCGCGGACTTCGCCGGCCACTCGCTGCGCTCCGGGTTCGCCACCGCCGCCGCCCGCGCCGGCGTGCACGACCGGGCCATCATGCGCCAGGGACGCTGGCGCTCGGCCGCGAGCCTGGACTCCTACGTCCGCCCCGGCCGCCTGTTCGACCGTGACAACCCCTCCGGCCGCGTCGGCCTGTGACCGCACCGCCCCCGGCCGCGACGGCATGGCATGGCACGGCATGGCACCGCACGGCGACGGGCCATGCCTGGGACGTGCCCACCGGGGCGGATGGCCAGGCTAGCGCCGCGACCGAACCCGCGGCCGGTCCGACGAGACGGGCCGGCCCCGCGCACCGCGCTGGTCCTGTGGGCGCCGGTCTCGAGGGCACAGCCTGGTCCGTAGATCGCGGCAGCGCTGGGTGCGCGGCCGGACCGGCGGACGGGGCCGGGCGGTGGCCGCTGGCCTGACAGGACGCGTCCGCCGGTCCCGCCGCAGGACGGTGGCCGCCCCGCCGGCCCGGCCGAGCAGCACGCCGACGGACGCCCCCCACACCTGGCTGAGCATCGAGGACACATCGGTGATCCCGGCGCCTGCGAGCACGCACCCGACGGCACCCACCGCGCACAGCTGCCAGCCAAGCCTCGCGGCCCGGTAGCAGGGCCCGTCAGAGCGGGCCCGCGGCGGCCACCCGGCACGCCGCCGGCGGCGGCCGGGCCGGCCACCGCCGGCGGGATCCTCGAAACCACCGGTCCGGCCGCCGCCCGTCCCGCCCCGCCCACCAGCTCCCGCTCCTGCGCGCGCGCCGCGTTCGCCGCGTTCGCCGGACAGCGCGCAGCCGGCGGACCGGGCGAGAACAGGGCGCCCTGGCCGTGTCCACCCCGGTCCGGCGGGTCCCGGCGGCGTGGCCGCGGGAGTGTGCCGATCTGGCCTGACCTGGCCGGATGCGCGCCGCGTCGCCTCCCTGGGGCGGCCGGGACCCCGCGCCGCCGGCACACCCGACGACAGTCCACCACGCCCGCTATCTCTGCTGTGCGCGGGCGGGTCGGCCGGTTCCGGTGTGCCTGCCTGACCCGGGTGCGGACGCGGTGCGACACGACTGCGCAGCCGCCCCACCGTGGGCGTGCCGGGGATGGGGACGCGGTGCCGGCAGCGCTGGTCGCAGGCGTGCTCGGCCGGGCCTGGCGTGGGACCGGGCCAGGGCGGTGCCATCCGGTCGCGGGGCGGCGGACGGCGGCGGCGTCGGGTCAACGGGCACTCCCAGAAAACGAGAAGGGGTTTGTTGTCACAGCTGTCACATTGTTGAGCTGGTGCCGAACCCGACCGAACGCCGAACGCGCGGCGGCCGGACGAGCCAGGCGGCGGGATGAATGACCCCGTGCGAAGTCTTCTACCGACGGTCGGGATGCGCGGCAAACTGTCTCAACTCTCCGGACGGCCGGGACGGCGATCCGGGGAATGCGACAGCTAATGTCGCACCGGCCGGGTCCCGGCGGCCTTGTACGGTGTGCGGTGAAGGAGTTCCCGTACCCCGCGCCCGTTCGGCCATGGTGATCACGCACAGGACTACCCTCGCAGAGAGTGACGGATGGATGCCCGAGAAGCGGCAGAGCCCCCCGGTCGAGCATGTAGACCCGCACGTGACGGCACTGCTACGTTTTCGCTACGACACGTATCTGGCCCATCCGGTCTCCCTGAGTGACGTCGCTCGCCGCGTGGTACCGGGTATACCGCTGTTGAAGAGGCGCACCCTGGAACGAAAGATCGGCCGTTTCTTCCATGAGGGCGTGGGCGGCCGCGGCGAGCGCTGGTCGTATCTTGTGGCGGAAATCAGAATCGGATTTCCGCTGGATTCCCAGGAAGACCGTGTCCGCCACTGCGCCGAGATTTACCTACGGGCCTACCCGGGAGCAAAGGACTGTCCCTACCGGCACGCCGACACTGATTTCGCGGGTATGCGGGGCGCGGTGCGACGGTGGAGTGACGACGTCCGGGCCCAGCTCTGGGCGGCCAAGCGCGGCCGTACCGAGGACCTGTCCGAACAGGAGGTCCGCACCATCATCGCCCCGCTGTTGACCGTGCTCGACCGCCATGACCTCCTCAATCCCTGCCGGGTTTGGATGGCCCAGGTCGGCCAGGCGCAGCGCGCGGACCCGAGCCTGATCGAGACCATCACCATGTGCGACGAAGAACTCGGCGAAATCGATCGTTCCCTCAGCGATTTCCCGCCGGAGGCGACCCCGGTACTGCGCCCCTACATTCAGGACCATCGCCGTGAACATCGCAGGTCATTGACCACACCGATCACCACGCCCCGGGGGGGGGGGGGGGGGGGGGGGGGGGGGGGGGGGGGCGGGGGGGGGGGGGCCGGGGCCGCGGGGGGGGGGGGGGGGGGGGGGGGGGGGGGGGGGGGGGGGGGGGGGGGGG
>NZ_JALKFZ020000039.1 GCF_023243075.1 Frankia sp. AiPa1
CCCAAGGGGGCGTGATTATTGTTTCTAGTTTGTATTAGGTGTGTGTTGGGGGGGGGGGGGGGGGGGGGGGGGGGGGGGGGGGGGGGGGCGGGGCGCCCCCCCCCGAGGCCGGTCAGCAGTCGCTGCCGCGCACCGTGTCGCAGCCGTCGTCGGTGTCGCCCAGCAACGCCGCTGCGGCCGGGCCACGCTCGACGATCCGTATGTCCAGACGGAACTCGTCCGCCACACTCGGCACCGGCGGAGCCAGCACCGGCGGCGGCGACGACGCGATGGAAACGGACATAAGAACTCCCTTCGACCAGGGCAGGCCCGGCGCACCGGCGGACATCCCGCGCGCGGCGTGCGCAACGCACCTGCCGGATGTAAGGGAGATCTTTCCGTGCGTGACATCAGATGGATAGCGGGCGCTGTACTGGTCTTGTCCTGGTCTGCCGCGCAGTCCAGACCACCAGCCGCTCTGAGAGAGGGCCGCGCGACTGGCGGAAATCTGGTCAGCGCGGCGCAGACAACCGGAATGCCAGGCTGGTGGCGAGGTCAGGTGGGGAGCGGAATCCTCGCGAATGGGCGCCAAACGTATGCGCGCTCCCGCCGTTCCAGATCCACGAGCACCGTCGAAGTGACCGTGGCGGTCGCTGAGGGAAGCGGTTCCAGGGCCCGCACTGTGGCGTGGGCCTGAGTCGCCGGGATGTTGTCGGTGTTGCAGTAGGCGATCGACACGTGCGGCTCGAACCGCACACCCATGGGAGCTGCGGTGGGGAGGATCGAGCGGGTGGCCTCGTGGAGGGCATCACGCAGCTGGCGCAACGGCCTGACCGGCCCGACCGCGAAACCCAGCGCGCCCGCCGTCCCGCCCAGAACGCCGATGGTGATCTCGAACGGCCGCAGATCCGCACAGACCCGTCGTCCCGCCGCGGCGACCGCGGCGACCTGCGCCGAAGTGATCGCGTCGCCCGCTGCGACCCCGCCAAGGGTGAGATGCAGACCGTCGAGAACAACAAGATCGTAGAAGTCAGACGTGATCGCCGCCTGACAGCGCGCCGCCAGCGCGCGCAGCTCGGGACAGTCCTCGAATGTCAGATACCACTGCCAGGAACGTCGAAGCCCCGGCCGGGACCAGTGGTTATGCAGCCGATCAAGCTGCCAGAAGCGTTCCGCCGCACTGGACTCGGTACAAAATGCCGCAGCACGGCCGGCGTCGGCACGTGCGGCAGGGTCAGACCCCATCCGTCCCCCCGATCGGGGCCAGGGCGGCTTGGAGGGGAGCAAGCTCACGCGGCCGATCCCACCGCCCCACCGCATAGCGGACGAACTCGTCGGCACGCTGCTGCACCGAGATGACCGGACGTCCCTGTGCAAGGTCAAGCGCCTCACCGACCAGGCCGCACGCCTGCTCGAGATCCGCCTGCCGGGACTGGACCACTGCGGTCGCCTGATCGATCAGGACCAGCGCGCGGCTCCACGGCGACCCTGCCACGCTGATAGCGGGCATCGCCCGGTCGAGATGGTGTCGCACCCGATCCGGCATGCCTAACGCCAGGTAGGCAGTGGCCGCGTTACTGGCAACCTGCGCGGCGCTGTAACAGCCGAACCCGATGCTCGAGACGATCCCCGATGGGACGTCCTGATCGGCCAGCATCTCCTGCGCCTCCCCGACCAGACGATGCACCCCCTGGACATCCCCGAGCCTGCCCATCGCCCGCGCCGCCCCATTGACCGCAAGCCGGACCCCCTGCGGCCCGGCGTCGGCAGACCGGATCCCGTTGACGGCGAAGTCCAACGCCGCGCGGTAGTCCTGCTGGTAGTAGGCGCAGAAACTCTGCAACCCACGGGCCCATGCCATCAGTTCCGACCGCTCGGCGAACTCCCCGAGCTGAAACGCCTCCGCGCAGTATGCCTGCGCCAGTGCGAAGCGGCCCTGCCCCACCGCAACATAGCCGAGCAGGCCGGACGCCGCGCACGCGATCCTGAACAACTCCCGCCGCGGCTCCGGCCACCCGCAACCGTCGATCAACTCCTCCAGCTGGACCCGCTGCCGGCGCAGACGGGGCACGAAATCGGCGTGTTCCAGCTCCTCATACTGAGTGACGACGCCGAGAACCTCGTCTTTCAGGCGGCGGACGATGTCCGCGTCAACGCTCTGGCCTCGGCGGCGAACGCGGCGAAGTACGTCTGCGGTGCTCTCGTCATCCACCGATGGTGGTCCCGCTGGCGGCCCGTCCAGGCGGCTCGCACCGGCTGACTGTCCGTCCGGGGGTAACCCAGGGGCGACCCAACCCGGGGCCCGCAGCGCGGAGCCGGGGCCGTCAGCAGACACGAGTGAGCCGCTTCTCGACCTCGGCCCAGGTATGGCCGAGGCGGCAAGCGTCGCGTCGAACCGGGCCCGAACATCCATGTCGGCGAGGGCGAGGTCGCGATCGAGGATTTCCTGCGTCTCGTCCCGCAGCCGAATCCCCGCGCCGCGCCGCTCCCAGTTCGACACCGACGCGACCGCAACCCCCAGATGCGCGGCGAACGCACGCACACTCATCCGCCGAGCCGCACGCAACGCGCGGGTCTCCCGGCCCGACCACCGCACCACCGTCACCGCCGACACACCTCCCAGGGATAGCCGCCATCGAACTACCACGAGAATTCTCGCCGCTGCGACACAACGATGACCGATGGCCATCACGGTCATCCTCGAGCCCTCGCAAGTCGCTGTCGCTGCCCCGGAGGACGGGGGAGGCAGCCGCTCGGCTTGCCTTTCACCGGGACTCTGCCCCATGGCGGTGCGCGCATGTTGGATCAGCTGTGGGCGGCCGGGTGAGCGGGTGAGCGGGTGAGCGGTATCATCTGCCCACGGCGGCCGACGGTCGTCGTGCGGCGGTGGGGCCCGCCGTACCCGAACCGCGGTTATGACCGCTAACGGTCCCTACTTGTACCGAGTCGCGCCCTGGTTGCCCTGGGTGCCCGTGCAGGTAGGAGTGGGCGTTGGACGGTATCGAGGTGGACGGTGTCGCGGAGGGCCCGCCCGCGGCGGTCGACCCCGATGTTGATCTACATGTGCCGGCGCAGCGCCGGGAGCTGCGCCGTGCGCCGGTCCTGCTGCTGTCGGTGGTTTCCCTTGGCGGGGTGCTGGGAGCGTGCGCGCGCTATGGCGCGACGCTGCTGTGGCCGACGGCGCCCGGGGCCTTTCCGTGGACGATCTGGACGATCAACGTGATCGGATGCGCGGCAATCAGTGTGCTGATGGTCCTGATCGTGGAGCGACGCACGGCGCATCCGCTGGTCCGGCCGTTCCTGGGAACCGGGGTGCTGGGCGGGTTCACCACCTTCTCGACGTACGCGGTCGACGCGCAGCGGCTGGTGGACGGCGGGCGGGCCGGACTGGCGCTGGCCTATCTGACGCTGACGGTGATCGGCGCGCTGGGCGCGGTGTGGGCGACGGCACTGGTCACCCGATGGATCACGCGAGGTTGGTCGGGATGAGGCCGGGGGCTGTCAGGACGAGGTCCAGTGGTTGGGCGCCGACGCCGACGGTGTTCGTCCGCTACGCCAGGCGGGGGACGGGCCGGTGAACTGGCTGCTGGTGATCGTCGGGGCGGCGGTGGGTGCGCCGCTGCGGTATCTGACCGACCGGGCCATCCAGGCCCGTCACGACACGGTCTTTCCGTGGGGCACGTTCACGGTCAACATCGCGTCCAGTCTGGTGCTGGGCCTGGTCACCGGGGCGGTCACGGCCGGGGCGGCGTCGCCGCGGGTCGCGCTGCTGGTCGGGACCGGGTTCTGTGGGACGTTGAGCACCTACTCCACGTTCTCCTACGAGACGTTGCGGCTGGCCGAGGAGCATTGCGGGCTGCTCGCCGCGGCGAACGTCGTGGGCAGCGTGCTCGCCGCGTTCGGCGCCGCGGTCCTCGGATCCGCCCTCGCGCGAGCGGTCTGGGCATGATCGGCCCCCGGCGCGCTCTGCCCGTGGCCAGGCCCACAGTCACCGGCGGCCGTGGGTGGGACGGCAGGCGGTGGTCCGAAGGGCGGTGCCCCGTAGGCTGGAAGGCACGCGCGTCCAGGCATCGTGAACTCGCGGTGGTCCCGCCCGGCCGGGGGAGCACCCTCGACCACACCCGTCCGACCCGCACCCGATCGACCTGTACCTGATCTACGCGGCGTCGGCGCCCCCGCCAGCCCGCAAGCCCGAAAGAGGCCCCACCTCGATGATCATCGTGTCCGAGCTCGAACTGCGTGCCGGAGCCCGCACCCTGATCGAGCCCGTCTCCTTCCGGGTCCAGGCGGCGGACCGGATCGGTCTGGTCGGGCGCAACGGCGCCGGCAAGACGACCCTGCTCAAGGTGCTCGCCCGGGAGGGTATCCCGTTCGCCGGCACCGTGGACGTCCGCGGCGAGCTCGGCTACCTGCCGCAGGACCCGCGCGCCGGTGACCCGACCGACTCCGCCCGCGACCGGGTCCTGTCCGCCCGCGGCCTGGACGTCATCCTGCGCGACATGGAGAAGCTCCAGCTCGAGATGGCCGAGCTGGTCGACGGGCGCCAGCGCGACGCGGCCATCCGCCGCTACGGCAACCTGGAGGACCGGTTCGGCACGCTCGGCGGCTACTCCGCCGAGGCGCAGGCGGCCCGGATCTGCTCCTCGCTGGGCTTGGCCGACCGGGTGCTCGGCCAGCAGCTCGCCACCCTGTCCGGCGGGCAGCGCCGACGGGTGGAGCTCGCGCGCATCCTGTTCGCCGGGTCCGGCAACGCGGACGCCACCCTGCTGCTCGACGAGCCGACGAACCACCTCGACGCCGACTCGATCGTCTGGCTGCGCGACTTCCTGCGCGCCCACACCGGCGGGCTCATCGTCGTCAGCCACGACGTCGACCTGCTCGACAAGTGCGTGAACAAGGTCTTCCACCTGGACGCGAACCGGGCCGCCCTCGACGTCTACAACGTCAACTGGAAGACCTATCTCACCCAGCGGGAGGCCGACGAGCGGCGCCGCAAGCGCGAACGGGCCAACGCGGAGAAGAAGATCGACGCGCTGAAGGCGCAGGCCGACAAGATGCGGGCGAAGGCGACCAAGGCGCGCGCCGCGCATCAGATGGACCGCCGGGCCGACCGGCTCGCCGCGGGCCTGGCCGAGGTGCGGGTCGCCGACCGGGTCGCCAAGCTGCGCTTTCCCGACCCGGCGCCGTGCGGGCGCACCCCGATCACGGCCTCGGGCCTGTCGAAGTCGTACGGGTCGCTCGAGGTGTTCACCGATGTCGACCTGGCGATCGACCGTGGCTCGCGGGTCGTCATCCTCGGCCTCAACGGCGCCGGCAAGACCACGCTGCTGCGCATCCTGGCCGGTCAGGAGCAGCCCGACACCGGTCAGGTCGAGCCCGGCCACGGCCTGCGCCTGGGCTACTACGCCCAGGAACACGAGACGCTCGACACCGACCGTTCCGTGCTCGACAACATGCGGGCCGCGGCACCCGGCACATCGGATGTGGAGCTGCGGCGCATCCTCGGCGCGTTCCTGTTCAGCGGGGACACGGTGGAGCAGCGGGTGAAGACCCTCTCCGGCGGGGAGAAGACCCGCCTGGCGCTCGCCGGCCTGGTGTGCAGCTCCGCGAACGTCCTGCTGCTCGACGAGCCCACCAACAACCTCGACCCCGCCTCTCGGGATGAGGTGCTCGCCGCGCTCGCGACGTACAAGGGATCGGTGGTGTTGGTCACCCACGACCCGGGCGCGGTCGAGGCGCTCGACCCGCAGAAGGTGCTCATGCTGCCGGACGGCGTCGAGGACAACTGGTCCCCGGACCTGATGGAGCTCATCACCCTGGCATGATCCCCGGAACGGTTCTCACCGATCCGCGCCGATCCGCGCCGCGCCCGACAGGCGGCGCCCGGCCGACGCGGGTCGGGGGGCCGGGCCAGGTTGGACGGCTCGCGCCGGGACAGCGCGTGCCGGCGGGGGCGGGGCACTTGTCGGGACGACACGGGAGAGCGGTTTGTGAGTACGCAGGGCGGCACCAAAGCGGTTCTGGCGGCGTTGGCCGCGAACCTCGGCATCGCGGTCACCAAGTTCGTCGCGTTCCTGTTCACCCAGTCGTCGTCGATGCTCGCCGAGTCCATCCACTCCGTCGCCGACTCGGGCAACCAGGGCCTGCTGCTGCTCGGCCAGCGCCAGTCCGCCCGCCCGGCCGACGAGGAGCATCCCTTCGGCTACGGGCGGGCCCGGTACATCGCCGGGTTCCTGGTCGGGATCGTGCTGTTCAGCGTCGGTGGGCTGTTCTCCGTCTACGAGGGCATCGAGAAGATCCGCCACCCGCACGAGCTGGAGAGCGGACTGATCGCGATAGTGGTCCTGGCGCTCGCGGTGGGGATGGAGACGTTCTCGTTCACCACCGCCATCCGCGAGTCGAACCACACCCGCGGCGACCGGTCCTGGTGGCGGTTCGTCCGGGAGGCCCGCGCGCCCGAGCTGCCGATCGTCCTGCTCGAGGATCTCGCCGCCGAACTCGGCCTGCTGTTCGCGCTCACCGGCGTGGGCCTGACCCTGCTGCTCGACGATCCGATCTGGGACGGCGCGGGGACGCTGGCCATCGGCATCCTGCTGCTCGTCGTCGCGATCCTCGTCGCCGTCGAGGCCTACGGGATGCTGGTCGGTGAGGCGGCCACGCCGGCCACCGTCGCCACCATCCGCGCCACGCTGGCCGCCGCGCCCGGGGTGAACGCCGTCATCCATCTGCGGACCCTGCATCTCGGCCCCGACGAGCTGCTGGTTGCCGCCAAGATCGGTATGGCGCCGTCCGTCACGATGCGAGAGGTTGCCACGACCATCGACGGCGCCGAGGCGGCCCTGCGCGCCGCGGTCGGCGCCCAGCTGCGCATCTTCCTCGAGCCCGACATTCCCCGCGACCCACAGCCGGCCTCGTCCGCACCCAGCGCCGAACCCGGTCCTGAGGCCAGCCCCGCCCCAGCCTGACTGGAGTTCGGCGGCGCCGAGCCGGATACGGGAAAGTGCCGAAGGTTATGTACGAATCGAGAGGCCACATCCTTCCCAAACCTTCGGCAGGATTCGCTGGGTGGCTGGGTGGCTGGGTGGCTGGGTGGCTGGGCTAGGTGGGGCCGGCCATTGATAGGTGGAGGAGGATGGCGGCGGTTGCTCCCAGTGCCATGAGGATGACGGGTAGTGTTCCGGCGCGCAATCGGTCACCGGGGCCGGGAGGGCGGGGGTTCGGGGCCACCGCGGGGACCAGCAACCAGGGGAACAGGGGAAGCCAGGTGCGCTGCGTGCCTCCCTCAGCCAGCGTGGCGACCGCGGCGAACAAGGCCGTCGCCGCGGCGCCGAGCAGGAACGGCCAGCCCGGCGTCAGCCGCAGCCGCCGGGCCGCGCGCACGGCCACGGGACCCGCGCCCAGCAGGGCGACGACGAGGTCGAGGAACACCCAGGCGAGCGTGACCGCCGGCGTCTGGTGCCGGACGCGGGCCAGAGCCAGACCATCCGGCCAGGAGAATCCCCAGGCGGCGAACAGCCACAGCGGCAGGAGCGCACCGAGCCCGGTCACCGCGTTGAGTAGCGGGCGGCGGCGCACAAAATAGGCCGCGGCGACCGCCACACCGAGCCAGACCGAGACATAGCCGAACAGCGCGGCAAGTCCCAGCAGCAGTCCACTCCCCAGAGCCCACCACACAGAGCGACGCCCCGGCTCGCAGCCGACCACGCCCACGGCGACCGCCAGGGCGGCCAGCAGCGCGGTCACGGCGTCGGGCGAGCCGGCCATCCATCCGCCCCATGGGGCGAGCGCCAGTACGGGGATCAGCCGGCGGGCGGCGGTCTCGTGGCACAACGAACGCACCGCCACGCACACCACCGGGACGGTGAGTGCTCCGATCAGGGTGAACGCCATGCCCAGCGACTGCGCGCCGGACAGGCCGAACCGGCCGAGCACCCACGCGGCCAGCAGCGGGCCCGGCGGATGCGCGGGCAGGACATCCACCGACCCGGCGACGGCGGGCGGGACAATGTCGGTGTACGAGCCCAGGGTGGCGAGCGGATCGCCACCGATCGCGTGCGCCGCGGCGACGAGGTCCGGCGACGCCCGCAGCCCGGCGCCGGCTCCACCCGGGGTGACCAGCGCCAGCGCGAGGGTCCAGGCCAGCGAGGCGACGTAGCCCAACACCAGCAGAACCGCCCAGGGCAGCCGGAATATGGCCGTTGCCGGTCGGGACCCGACGCCGTGCCCAGCCCTGGCATCGGCCTTGGCCGCGGCCCCGGTGTCGAGCCCGCCGCCAGCATCGGTCCGGGGCCCACCGGGGCGGAACGTGGACGCCCACCACCCGGCCAGGGTGAGGACGGCCGCGGCGATGGCCACCGGCACCACGACCATCGGGTCGAACCGGCCTCGCCAGCCGTCGTGCCAGGGCGGTTCACGCAGCCCGAGCGCGAGGTGGGAGCTCGTGAGGATGGCGGTGCCGGCCAGGCCGAAGACAACCAGCGCCAGCCAGATCCCGGCCTCGGCGAGCTCGGCGCGTATCGCTGACCGAGACGGTGGGGAGGCGGGCCCGGCCGCGTCAGCCAATGTGCTCGCAGGCTCGCCGGCCTGCGGGGAGCCGGGCGGCCCGGCCGTGTCCTCGGTAAGACTCACGCAGATCTCCCCGGCGGCGCCGCTGATCTGCCCGGCAGCGGCGCGACCGCTGCCAGTGCTGCCAGTGCTGCCACTGGCGGTGCCGCTATGGATCGTGCCACCGCAGGACGCACCACCGCTTCACAGGCCACACCTGCACCGTAACGATTCCTCCGGCGGGGCAGGTTTCCGGCCAAGGTCATGACGATGGCGGCCAGGGCCGGCTGGGCGGTGGGTGGGGGAGCGGGTACGGCGAGTGCGCGGGAGGGGGTAGAGGGCGCGGGAAGCACAGATGGTTGCGTGGTCTGGGACCTGATGTGAGGAATCAGTCGGTTTGATCTGCCGCGTTCGCGGTTTCCTGATCGGCTCGGTACAGTGATCGACTGTTGGCCGTACCTGCGACATCATGTCGGAGGAAGATCGCCCCGGGCCCGTGGCGATGTTCGTCACGACGCGCCGTTGCCGTTGTTAGGCCGTGCGCAGGGGATTGGAGACACTGGTCCTCGTGCATGGTCGGTGGTGCGCCGGCTCGTGCGTGGGCGGGTATGGCCGGAGCCGCAGCCGGCGGGAAGTCGCGGCGGGAGTGGCGCGACGGAGCGGTCACGCACCGGAGCGCCGCGTGGGATGGATCACATCTGCTTCGAGTGGCGCGATTACTCGAGCTGAGTGAAGATCGGTTCGCAGATCATCGAGCACGGAGGGGGCCACGTTGGCCGAGCTTAGGAAAGGAACCCGGATCACCGGAGCCGAGCGTGACAAGCTGGCTGCCGAGCTTCGGAAGAAGTACGAGGGAGGGCAGAGCATCCGTCTGCTCGCCGAATCCTCTGGCCGTTCGTACGGGTTTGTCCACCGGATCCTGTCGGAGTCCGGTACCACCCTGCGCGGCCGTGGCGGTGCGACCCGGGGCACCAAGAAGAAAAGTTCCTGATCATGGCGGTGCCGGCCGCCGCCGTCGTATCGGCGGCGGCCGGGCTTCAGGTGGAGGTGGTCGGCCCTGTCGCGACCGTCCGGCTGTGTGGCCGGATCCATCCCGGAGCACTGGGACCCATCGGTACTACCCTGGGTGACTCTCTGCGGCAGATGACCGGCGAGGTCCGGGTCGTCGTCGTGCGCATCGAGAGTTCCCCTGCCACTGTTGCGGCGTCACCACCTCCGACGTCCGCCGACCACGCCAGCGGATCACCTGCCGGGTTTCTTCCCACACCGGACGGCATCCGCAGCTGGCGGCAGGCGTTGGACCGGCTCGGCGCCGCCATGGACATCGTCAGCGTTGCCGTGGTCACCGGCTGGGCCGATGACATCGGAGTGGGGCTCGCGCTGGCCTGTGACCTGCGCCTTTTCGCGTCAGACGCCGGCCTTCGCCTTGACTGGGCGCGCCGCGGCGTGCTCCCGGGCGCAGGCTGTCTGAGCGACCTGGCCAGGCTGCTCGGGGCATCCACCGCCCTGGACCTGGGCCTCACCGGCCGACCGCTCGCGGCGGCGGAAGCCGTGCGAGTGGGGCTCGCCGAGCGCCTGGTGCCTTCGTCGCGGCTTGATGCCGATCTTGCCGGGATCGTGACCGCGCTCCTTGCCGTGCCGCGTGACACCGCCGCCGAGACCAAGGCGCTGCTGCGCACCCCCGTTCGTACGTCGAGCACCGATCCTGAGCTCTCGGCGTGGGAGCGCACGCTCGCCCGCCATCACGACGTCGACGTGGACGCCGCCGGCTGACCATGCCGCCGGCTGACCATGCTGCCGGCTGACCGTGCTGCCGGCTGACCATGGCGCCCCGGCTGACCGTGCCATCGGCCGACCGTGTTGCCAGTGGGTCGTGCTGCCAGCGCCGACCAGGCCCGGGTCCCGCATACCCGCCCGTCAGCCATGCCGCCGGCCGGTCGGCGCAGGCCGAGGAAGCTGAACTGCTGGCCGGTACGGTCCGGGGAATGTTCGGCCCAGGAGGTCGCTTACATGCTTACAGTGCAAACCGTCAGCTGGTCGGCTCGTTTGAGGTGGACTGGCAGGCTGCCCGGGGCCGTGGGCCCCGCGGGCGCTGGGCTCTAGGTTGCTTCCCGTGGATCTCCGGCTCGCGACCGAGTTCACCCGGTGAACCTCGCTGTCCGTGATGGCCTTTGGGGGTGGTGGCGGTGCTGGTGCGTGGGGGTGTCGCTTCTACCGGGTAATCTGTCCGTTTTGTCCCTTCGCAACCCGGTAGAAGCGACACGGGGCTTTTCCGGGGCCGATCCGTCGTCACGCGCTGCGGCGGGGAGGGGGCGGTAGCGGGGGTCGGGGGAGGGGAGTGGGCTCGCTGGTCGTGACGATCGGAGCTGACGGTGACGGCGGGGGCACCGTGCACCACCGGCCACCGGCCACGCGGTATGTCGGACGGTGCGCGTGGCGCCGAGGACGTCGGAGTGGTCCGGGCCCGACCGGGGATCGGGCGGGAACTGGCCGGTCTGCTGTGATGGACCATCATGATCCGCGAGAAAGACCCTAGTAGACTGTCGCTGTTTAGTCCTGGTGTGTTTCGTGTCTGGGTGGGAGTGTTGGGTCTGGCAGATCTTGTCGTC